>JAFAZW010000075.1 GCA_019239415.1 Alphaproteobacteria bacterium | reverse complement strand
CTGGCACGACGCCGCCGGGCAGCTGCTCAAGGTGCAGAAGGCGGTGGGGACGCCGCTCGAGCAGGACTACGTCACGTACGAATATACGTCCGACGGCAAGCAGAAGGCGGTGATCGACGCGAACGGCAATCGCGCCGAGCTGACCTGGGACGGCCACGACCGGCAGCGGCAGTGGATCTTCCCGTCGCCGACGCCGCCCGCGCCCGGCCAGCCGAAGATCGCGAACGCCGGCGACTATGAGCAATATGGCTACGACCCCAACGGCAACCGCACGTCCTTGAGGAAGCGCGACGGCTCGGTCCTGACCTACACGTACGACGCGCTCGATCGGGTGACGCAGAAGGTGGTGCCCACCTCCGCCACCGGCGCGCCGGGCTACAGCGTCTTCACCGGCTACGACAATCGCGGCCTCGAGCTCTATGCCCGGTTCGGCTCCGACACGGGACCGGGGATCACCAACGGCTACGACGCCGCCGGCCGCCTCACCGCGACGACCACGACGATGGACGGGACGGCGCGGACGCTCACCTACACCTACGACGACGACGGCGGCCGCAAGCGGATCGACACCAACTTCGGCTACGGCGCCTATTATGCCTATGACGGCGACGACCGCATGGCGTCGATCTCCGACGGCAGCGGCAGCGAGGTGCGGTTCGCCTACGACCAGGCGGGGCGCCGGGCGGGGCTCGACCAGGGCCCCAACGCCCCGACGACGACGACCAGCTACGGCTACGATGCGGTGGGCCGCCTCACCAGCCTAGGCCACGACCTCGCCGGCGGCACCTACGACCAGAGCTACGGCTTCGCCTACAACGCCGCCTCGCAGATCGTGTCGCAGAGCGCGACCAACGACCTCTACCGCTCTACGACGGCCTACAATGTCAACCGCACCTACCTCGCCAACGGGCTGAACCAGTACACCCAGGTCGGGCCCACGGGCGCGCAGGCGACGCTCGGCTACGATGCGAACGGCAACCTCACGGGCACGCCGGACGGGAACGGCGGCACGCTTGCCTACGTCTACGACGCCGAGAACCGCCTGGTCCGCGCGACGGACACGGTCGGCAACGTCACCACCCAAGTCACGCTCGCCTACGATCCGCACGGCCGGCTCTGGCAGATCGTGGCGCCCTCGGCGACGACGCGGTTCACGTACGACGGCGACCAGCTCATCTGGGAGACGGACGCGGCAGGATCATTGCTCCGGGCCTACGCCCACGGCCCCGGCGTCGACGAGCCACTGCTCTGGTACGAGAATGTCGGCGGGTTCACGCGCCACCACCTCCACGCCGACCACCAGGGCTCGATCGTCGCCGCGGCGGACGATGCAGGGAGCGTCACAGGGCTCACCGGCTACGACGAATGGGGCATCCCCAACTCTGGCGCCCTGACCAACGTCGGCCGCCTCGGCTACACGGGCCAGGCGTGGATCCCCGAGCTCGGCCTCTGGTACTACAAGGCGCGGCTCTACTCACCGACGCTGGGGCGGTTCCTGCAGACGGACCCGATCGGGTACAAGGACCAGGTCAATTTGTACGCATACGTCGGGAATGATCCGCCAAACCACACTGATCCCACAGGCGAAGAGGCCGGGAGCTGCTACGGAACATCGGGTTCGTCGTGCGGTATGACGGGCGGCAGTCCGCCAACTCTCAGCGGTGTGATTGAAGCGGCGGGGTATGTTCTAGCCGGTATCGAGATTGCCCTAGGCGGAGGACCGGAAGACCCTGTTGGAGACGCCGCGGCTGCGGGGACACTTCGGGCCGCCGGCCGGCTGGCGGAGAGGGTTAGTGAAAAGGCTACGACAGCCGCGAGAGGCGGTGAAACTGCAGCGGCTGCTGCCGGCCGGCAGGCACATCGAGAACTGGCCGAGCGCGTCGCTCAGAAGCCAGGATGGCGAGCTGAGCCTCGAATGATGGGTCGTAATGGGAAGTCGTACAGGCCGGATGTCCAGACGCCGCGTGGCCGCCTTCTGGAACTCAAGCCAAACACGCCATCAGGCCGTGCTTCCGGCGTGGGGCAGGCGAGGACCTATACCAATCAACTTGGACAACGGACGCGGGTCATCTACTATCGGCCACCCCCGCCTCCGCCCCCCAAGCCCTGGTGGAAATTTTGGTGACGAAGATCTCCGACCGGATCAATGACCTGCATGGTTTGCTCAAGAGCCGGGGCTTCGCGCGCAAAGGGCGGGTCTGGAATCGAGTGGATTCGGCGTACATCGATGTTGTGGACGTACAGGTGTCGAAGTTCGGCGAAAGATGCACCATCAATCTCGGGGTTATCGACCGGGACGTCTACCGGGCCTGTTGGGATACGGAGCCGCCGGATTTCTCGAGGGACGAGCAGTGCACTGTCAGGGACAGGCTCGGTATTCTTCTGACGGGGTACGACCGATGGTGGCCGCTCGATGATGAAAGCGGGTGGCTCGAAGCCATCGCTGCCGTGCAAGACGAAGGCCTCGCCTTTTTGGCAAAGATGCATTCCGCGGCGGCGATGGAGGCGTTTTTGCGCGCCTCGTCCGGCGGACAGCCGCGCTACCCGCCGGAGGCCATATCCCTCGCCCTGCTCCGGTGCAGGCAGGGTGATTCGGCCGAAGGATGTCATCTGCTTACGCAGCTGCTAGCTTCCACCACTCCGGCATGGCGCGATAGAGTCCAGAGTGTGATAAGAAAGAATTGCGGGCGAGACGCTTAGCAGTCAGTAAGCTCGATCAGCACCGGCTCCAACGACGGCTACCGCTACGGAAACCGTGAACCGCGATCCTTCGATCTGGTTGCGGTCAATTCGTGTAACATCGCTTCGCCTACGATCAGGCGGGGCGCCGGGCGGGGCTCGACCAAGGGCCGAACGCCGCGGCCAGCACCGCGACCTACGGCTACGATGCGCTTGGGCGGCTTACCAGCCTCGGCCACGACCTCGCCGGCGCGACCTACGACCAGAGCTACGGCTTCAGCTACAATCCCGCGAGCCAGATCTTATCGCAGAGCGCCACGAACGACCTCTACCGCTCGACGACGGCCTACAATGTCAGCCGCACCTACCTCGCCAACGGGCTGAACCAGTACACCCAGGTCGGCCCGGTGGGGGCGCAGTCAACGCTCGGCTACGACGCGAACGGCAACCTCACCGGCACGCCCGACGGCAACGGCGGCACGCTCGCCTACGTCTACGACGCCGAGAACCGCCTGGTCCGCGCGACGGACACGCTCGGCAACGTCACCACCCAAGTCACGCTAGCCTACGATCCGCACGGCCGGCTCTGGCAGATCGTGGCGCCCTCGGCGACGACCCGCTTCACGTACGACGGCGACCAGCTCATCTGGGAGACGGACGCGGCAGGATCATTGCTCAGGGCCTACGCCCACGGCCCCGGCGTCGACGAGCCACTGCTCTGGTACGAGAATGTCGGCGGGTTCACGCGCCACCGCCTCCACGCCGACCACCACGGCTCGATCGTCGCCGCAGTCGACGATGCAGGGAACGTCACCGGGCTCACCGGCTACGACGAATGGGGCATCCCCAACTCTGGCGCCCTGACCAACGTCGGCCGCCTCGGCTACACGGGCCAGGCGTGGATCCCCGAGCTGGGCCTGTGGTATTACAAGGCGCGGCTCTACTCGGCCACGCTGGGCCGGTTCCTGCAGATGGATCCGGTTGGATACGCCGATCAAGTCAATCTGTACGGATACGTGGACAACGATCCCGTTGATCACACTGATCCGACCGGGCTTGCACCTGGCTTCTGGGGAACAATCCAAGAGTCCTGGGAAGCGCTAAAGGAAACGCCGTCTCGCATCGTCAGCGACGTGCAACACTTGGGAAGGCGGTTCCGAGATGACCCGAGTGGAACGGCCTCGGAGGTAATCGACGGTCTGCCGCCGAACCCCGAGACTGGTGCGGCCAGCATGCTGAAGGGTGCTCGCGCTGAATTGGCAGCGTTGGCGAAGGCGGGCCGTGAAGCGCAGGAAGCAAGCGCTGCCGGACGCATGCGCCTACCGAAATTACCTACTGGCAAGGGCACGGCGCCCGCCAGTCAGAGGGACCCCACACGGTACTTCTCTCCCGAGCAGAAGCGAGCCAAACTGGCGGAACAGGGCGGAAGATGCGCGAACTGCCGAAAGCCCCTCGACGCTTCGGAAGGCATCAGCCATCATTCGTCGACGCGTCATTCCGATGGCGGGCGAACTGTAGATTCAAACCATTCCGTCGTATGTGACCCATGCCACAAGAAGATCCACGGGAAGGCAGAATGACTTACCCAAACAGGCCGGAGTTCTTGCGAAACATAAAGGAGAACATCAGTCAGCATAGCTACCACGTTACGGTAGTTCAACAACATCTTGTGCCCAGATACGCGTACACAATAGGTCTAAGCGAAAGATATGATCTAGAGCTGATTGTCGCTGGCTGTTATATCTACAGTCTTGATGACATTCTTAATATTATCAAGGTTGCTCAAGCTTCCCTCCCCTATGAAACAAATGATTTATCAATAACCGTGGATAACCTAGGCTCGTTCTCTCTTCGCACGGTTCATCCCACATGGCTCGCGCCAATGTTATTAGGCGCCTTGGACTACTATAAGAGATCTACCCTCAAGGCGATTCAAATTGTCCCTGATTATAGTCACTCTACGATCGACGTTCCAGATCTGAACACTCCGTGGAATCCTTCCACGGAGCCCGCTTGGAAATGGCTGAAGGATGAATGGGACCTTCCGATCCCCGCCACGTCATCAGCCACGACAAACTTGGCAGCTCTTTTCGGGTACCCGGTGACGGAGGCGTCTAGGTGGGAGAGCGACGAGTGGGAGCTGTTCGCAGGCCCGGGTCCGGACGTCACGCCGGAGGATATGCGGATCGTACCTTTGGGGACGCTCCTTGGGGCCGACCCTTCGCTTTCCGCCGTCGTTCGTCTACAGGTTGGCTGTTCCATTTGGCGCGAATCTGTGAACTCGAAGTGGAAGGATTGGACGGCATCATCCGGCGGCTGATGTGAACTGGATCGCTAAACCAGTCCCCGTAGCGACGAAACCTGAAGCAGAACTCACTACCCCCCAAGGCGGCGGCCTACAGCGTCTTCACCGGCTACGACAATCGCGGCCTCGAGCTCTATGCCCGGTTCGGCTCGGCGAGCGGCGCCGGGGTCGCGAACGACTATGACAATGCCGGCCGGCTGCACTCGACGACCTCGACGATGGACGGGAGCGCGCGCACGCTCACCTACACCTACGATGGCGACGGCGGCCGCGAGCGGATCGACACCAACTTCGGCTACGGCGCCTACTACGCGTTCGACGGCGACGACCGCATGGCCTCGCTGTCCGACGGCAGCGGCAGCGAGGTGCGGTTCGCCTACGACCAGGCCGGGCGCCGGGCGGGGCTCGACCAGGGACCGAATGCTGCGACCAGCACCGCGACCTACGGCTACGATGCCCTTGGGCGGCTGACGAGCCTCGGCCACGACCTCGCCGGCGCGACCTACGACCTGAGCTACGGCTTCGGCTACAATCCCGCGAGCCAGATCTTATCGCAGAGCGCCACGAACGACCTCTACCGCTTGACGACGGCGTATAACGTCAGCCGCAGCTACCCCGCCAATGGCCTGAACCAATACACCCAGGTCGGCCCCACGGGCGCGCAGGCGACGCTCGGCTACGACGCCAACGGCAACCTCACCGCTACGCCCGACGGCAACGGCGGCACGCTGGCCTATGTCTCCGACGCGGGGCGTTCGGAGGGGCGACGCTCGCGGCGGCGGTACGCGGCGGCGCGACGATCGCGGGTCCGCCGAGCCCTGCCCCACACCCCTGCCTTGCCGGTGGCGGCGGGGAGGGTTTAGGGCGGGGCATGGACATCTACCTGCCCATCGCCGGCCTGTCGGTGAACGCCCTGGTGATCGTCTTCCTTGGCGGGGTGGTCGGGCTGCTGACCGGGATGATCGGGGTCGGCGGCGGCTTCCTCACCACGCCGATCCTCATCTTCTACGGCATCCCGCCGGCCGTCGCGGTGGCCTCGGCGACGACCCAGATCACCGGCACCAGCGTGTCCGGCGTTCTCGCCCACCGCCGCCGCCGGGGGGTCGACTATCGGATGGGCGCGGTGATCATCGCCGGCGGCCTCGTCGGCGCGGCGGTCGGCGGCCTGCTCTTCCGGCTGCTCCAGAAGACCGGGCAGATCGATACGGTGATCAACCTGCTCTACGTCCTCCTCCTCGGCTCGATCGGGGTGCTGATGGCGAAGGAGGCGGCGACGGCGCTCGACATCATCCGCCCGCGCGGCGGCACCGCGGCCAGGAAGCCGAAGCGGCACAACCCGCTCATCGCCTCGCTGCCGCTGCGCTGGCGCTTCTACGCCTCGGGCCTCTACATCTCGCCGCTCGCACCGCTGCTGCTCGGCTTCGTCGGCGGCATGCTGACCGTGCTGCTCGGCGTCGGCGGGGGCTTCATCATGGTGCCGGCGATGATCTACCTCCTCGGCATGTCCGCGCAGGTCGTGGTGGGGACGTCGCTGCTCCAGATCCTGTTCGTGACGGCGGCGACGACGCTGATCCACGCCACCACCACCAAGTCGGTCGACGTCGTGCTCGCCGGGCTGCTGCTGCTCGGCTCGGTGATCGGCGCCCAGTTCGGCGCCCGCTTCGCGCAGAAGGCGAAGCCCGAGCTGCTGCGCATGTTCCTCGCCATCGTCATCCTCGCCGTCGCGCTCAGGATGGCGATCGGCCTCGGCTGGCGGCCCGAGGAGATCTATACGGTGCAGCTGCTGTGAAGGCGGGCGGCGGCCGCGTCCTCCTGCTGCTGCTCCTGGCGCCGGCGACGCTGGGCGCGTCCAAGCCGCGGCTGGTGCCGGACGTGTCGCAGAGCCGGATCGAGATACGCTACCAGTTCACCGGCGTCGAATTGCTGCTGTTCGGCGCCATCCTCTATCCCGGGGGCCGCGCGCCGGCGGAGCAGGCCGACATCGCCGTGGTGGTGAAGGGGCCCGTCCAGCCGCTCGTCGTGCGCGAGAAGCAGAAGGTCGCCGGCATCTGGATGAACGTCGAGAGCGCGCGCTTCCGCTCGGCCCCCTCCTTCTACGCCGTCGCCTCGTCGCGGCCGCTGGCGAAGCTGGTCGACGACCGCGCCGCCGCCATCTACGAGCTCGGCCTCAGGAACCTCCAGTTGTCGCCCGGGCCCGGCTCGACGCCGGAGGTGCAGCGCCGCTTCGAAAGCGGGCTGGTCGAGCTGATGCAGCGGCGCGGCCTCTACGTCGAGGATCCCAAGGGCGTCGTGATCACCGACGGCGTCCTCTACCGCGGCCGCATCCGCATCCCGGCGCAGGTGCCGGTCGGCAACTACACGGCCGAGACTTTCCTCATCAAGGACGGGCGGGTGCTCGCCGGCGCGACGCGCGACATCCGCATCGAGAAGCTCGGCTTCGAGCGCTGGGTCGCGCAGGCCGCGAACCGCTGGTCGCTCGCTTATGGAATCGTCGCGGTGAGCCTGTCGCTGCTGCTCGGCTGGGCCGCGGCGGCGGTGTTCCGGCGGCGGTAGCCGGGCCACGGATACGCGCAGGCGCCTCCCTCCCGGAAATCGGGGAGGGGGGCCGCGCGCCTGACCGAAACCCTTGCAAACCCGTTGTTTACCGCTTGCCGTTATGCCGCTGTGCCGAAGATCAACTGGAGACGGCGCGACGCCATGACCGATATGATAAATTTCCGGACGCTCCAGGTCACCGGGGAGGCGGAGGAACTGGCGCCGACGATCCGCCCGGTGCTCGTCAGGGCGACGCGTCACGCGCCGCTCGGCCGGGTGGTCGACATCGGCGGCGGCGGCGCCAGGATCGAGCTCGAGCTCGGACGGCTGAACGAGATCGCCAAGGACCCCGATCCCAGCATCTCCCTTTCCGGCCAGGTCGGCGGACACGTCAAGCTCGAGCTCGGCAGCCGCTGGCTGCTCGCCAACGTGCGCACTCTGAAGCTCCACGACGGGGAAGGCAGCGTCGTCGTCGCCGAGATCGACTTCCTCGGCGAGGGCGAGGAGCACGAGCAGAGCGGCCGGCTCGTCAACTTCCGCCGCGGCATCACCGGCTATCCGGTGCCCGGCGCCCGCGTCTTCCCCGTCTCCGGCGACGACATGAAGCAGATGTTCGCCGCCGACGAGCGCGCCCATATCGAGATCGGCACCGTCTACCCGACCAAGGATGTGCGCGGGGCACTCTATGTCGATGCCCTGCTCGGCAAGCATTTCGCCCTGCTCGGCTCGACCGGCACCGGCAAATCGACGTCGGCGGCGATGATCATGCACCGCATCTGCGACCTGTCGCCCGAGGGGCACATCGTCATGATCGACCCGCACGGCGAATATTCGGCGGCGTTCAAGGGCGTGGGCGAGCTGTTCAACGTCGAGAACCTCGCCATGCCCTATTGGCTGATGAACTTCGAGGAGCATTGCGAGGTGTTCATCACCTCGTCGGGCTCCGAGCGCCAGCGCGACATGGACATCCTCGCCAAGTGCCTCTTGCAGGCGCGCGCCAAGAACCGCGCCGCCGAAGGCATGACCAAGCTCACCGTCGATTCGCCCATCCCCTATGCGCTGTCGGACCTCACCAGCGCGATCAACAACGAAATGGGCCTCCTGAACAAGGCGACCGACACTGCGCCCTACATGCGGCTCAAGACCAAGATCGACGAGCTGAAGGCCGACCCGCGCTACCATTTCATGTTCTCGGGCATGCTGATTGGCGACAGCATGACCAGCTTCATCGCCAAGATCTTCCGCCTTCCGGCCAAGGGCAAGCCGATCTCGATCGTCGACGTGTCGGGCGTGCCGTCGGACATCGTTTCGGTGGTGGTGGCGGTGCTGTCGCGCCTCGTCTTCGATTATGCGATCTGGTCGCGCAACGAGGTGCCGCGGCCGGTGCTGCTGGTCTGCGAGGAGGCGCACCGCTACGTCCCCGCCGACAAGACCGGCGGCGGCCAGGCGGTGCGCAAGATCCTCGAGCGGATCGCCAAGGAAGGCCGCAAATACGGCGTCGCCCTGGGCCTCATCACCCAGCGTCCGTCGGACCTCGCCGAGGGCGTGCTCTCGCAATGCGGCACGATCATCGCGATGCGCCTCAACAACGAGCGCGACCAGGCCTTCGTCAAGTCGGCGATGCCGGAAGGCGCGCGCGGCTTCCTCGACGTCATCCCGGCGCTCCGCAACCGCGAGTGCATCGTCTGCGGCGAGGGCGTGTCGATCCCGATCCGCGTCGCCTTCGACGACCTCGAGATCGGCCGCCGCCCGGCCTCGTCCGACCCGCTCTTCTCCGAGCTGTGGCGGCAGAGCGGCGAGGAGGAAGCGATGGTCGCCCGCGTCGTCAAGCGCTGGCGCAGCCAGGGCAGATAACTCGTCGTCCCGGCGAACGCCGGGACCTCAATGCGGAAGAGGCGCCGCGATCCTTCTCCATGAGATCCCGGCTTTCGCCGGGATGACGGAACTGCGCCGAATCCGACGCCCACGCGTTTATCGAGGTCATTGCACCGGCGGGGCGGAGGCCCGATCTAGGGATCATGAGCGCTTTCGCCCGGGCCGCCCTGACCGCCACCCTCGGGCCGACGAACACGGGCAAGACCCATCTCGCCGTCGAGCGCATGGCCGCCCATTCCTCGGGGATGATCGGCTTCCCGCTCCGCCTGCTCGCCCGTGAGGTCTACGACCGGGTGGTGAAGATGAAGGGCGCGGGGCGGGTCGCGCTGCTCACCGGCGAGGAGAAGATCGTCCCGAAGGATGCGCGCTGGTTCTGCTGCACCGCCGAGAGCATGCCGATGGAGCGGGACTTCGCGTTCGTCGGCCTCGACGAGGCGCAGCTTGGGGCGGACCTGGAGCGGGGACACGTCTTCACCGACCGGATGCTGCACGCCCGGGGGCGGGAGGAAACGATGATCCTCGGCTCGGAGACGCTGGCGCCGATGGTGCGGGCGTTGCTGCCCAAGGCGGAGATCATCGGCCGCCCGCGCTTCTCGACCCTCACCTATGCCGGCCCGTCGAAGCTGTCGCGGCTGCCGCCGCGCTCGGCGATCGTCGCCTTCTCGGCCGAGCAGGTCTATGCCGTCGCCGAGATGCTGCGGCGGATGCGCGGCGGCGCGGCGGTGGTGATGGGGGCATTGAGCCCGCGCACGCGCAACGCGCAGGTCGCGATGTACCAGGCGGGCGAGGTCGATTATCTCGTCGCCACCGACGCGGTCGGCATGGGCCTCAACATGGACGTCACCCATGTCGCCTTCGCCGGCCTGGCGAAGTTCGACGGCCACCGGCGACGGCGGCTGACGCCCGCCGAGATGGCGCAGATCGCCGGCCGTGCCGGGCGCCACCAAAAGGACGGCACGTTCGGGGTGCTGACGCTGGAAGGGGAGTTCGCCGCCGAATTCCGGCCCGAGGAAGTGGAGGCGATCGAGGAGCACCGCTTCGCCCCGCTCGACCATCTCTACTGGCGCGAGGGCGATCCCGATTTCCGCAGCGTCGAGGCGCTGGTCCGCTCGCTCGAGCGCAGGCCCGACCGCGCCGGCCTGCGCGCCGCGCCCGAGGCGATCGACCTCGCCGTGCTGAAGCGGCTCGCCGAGGATCCGGACGTGCAGGCGCGGGCGAAAG
This sequence comes from Alphaproteobacteria bacterium, assembly GCA_019239415.1. Lineage (GTDB taxonomy): Bacteria > Pseudomonadota > Alphaproteobacteria > Sphingomonadales > Sphingomonadaceae > Allosphingosinicella. Next base: position 1,865 of record JAFAZW010000075.1, on the reverse strand, counting down.
GCCAAGAAGCGGTGCGGCGGCTGTGGGCGGCGTGCGGTCTGCCGGATTTCCGCAAGACGGGGGCCGAGCACCATGCGCGCCTCGTGGCCCGGCTCTACCTGCACCTGACCGAAGGCGACGGGCGCATTCCGGGGGCCTGGTACGCCTCGCAACTGACGCAGCTCGACAATGTCCAGGGCGACATCGACACGCTCGCCGACCGCCTCGCGGGCGTCCGGACCTGGTCCTACATCGCCCATCGCGCCGACTGGCTGGCCGCGCCGGAGGAGATGGCGGAGCGGGCGGGGGCCGTCGAGGAGAAGCTTTCCGACGCGCTGCACGAGCGGCTGACCCAGCGCTTCGTCGACCGGCGCACGTCGGTGCTGCTGCGCGACATCGGCCGCAAGGGCGCGGGCGAGTTTCCGGTGATCGTCGACGAGCAGGGCGAGGTCACGGTGGGCTCGTTCGCGATCGGCCGGATGGAGGGCTTCGCCTTCGAAGTCGATCCCACCGCGCGGCATGCCGACAGGAAGATGCTGCTCGCCACGGCGGAGCGGCGCCTCGGCGGCGAATATGAGAAGCGCGCCGGCGCGCTCGTCGCCGACACGGACGAGCATTTCAGCCTGCGCACGGAGACGGACCGACCGGTCGCGATCCTCTGGCGGGGCCACGAAGTGGCGCGGCTCGGGCCCGGCAAGAACTTGCTGAGCCCGCGCGTCCTCGTCGACCGCCGGCTCGACCGCGTGTCCGAGCGCGGCCGGGCCGCCGTCGTCGAGCGGCTCGATGCGTGGTTGCGCGGCCAGGTCGAGAAGAGCCTGGCGCCGCTGCGGCGCGCCGGCGCCGCCGCGCAAGACCCCGCCTCGCCGCCGGCGGTGCGGGCGATCCTCGCCTTGCTCGTCGACGAGGGCGGAATCGCGCCGCGCGAGGCGGTGGCCAAGGCGCTCGCCGCCGTCGGCCGCGACCAGCGGCGGCTGATCACGCGGCTCGGCGTGCGGATCGGCGCGCTCGATCTGTTCATGCCCGACGTGCTGAAGCCGGAGGCGCGGCGGTGGCGGACCGCGCTCCGGGCCGCGGCGGCGGGTGCGGCGATGCCGGCGCTGCCGCCGGAATCGGTCGCCGTGCTCCCGACGCCCGCGGGCGACGGAAGGGGCCTGCTGCAGCGCCTCGGCTTCCGCGCGTTCGGCCCGCAGATGCTGCGGGTCGACATGGCCGAACGGCTCGCCCGCCACGCCCACGAGGCACGCGCGGCGGAGGGGCGGCCGGTGGTCGACGAGGCGCTCGCGACGTCGCTGGGGCTGCAGCCGCAGGCGGTGGCGAAGCTGATGCGCGACCTCGGCTTCCGCGCCGACGAGGAAGGCGGCGCGTGGGTCTGGCGCGGCCCGAACCGACCGCGCCGCCGCGAGACCCGCCGCGCCGAGCCGGGCCATGCCTTCGCGGCGCTGGCGAGGCTGCGGCGTGGCTGAGAGCCTGCGGCTCGACAAGTTTCTCTGGTTCGCGCGGATCGTGAAGACGCGCGGCCAGGCGCAGGCGCTCGCCGAGGACGGCCGGCTGCGCATCGACGGCCGCGTCGTCGACCGCGCCCACGCGCCCGTCAGGGTCGGCGACGTGCTGAGCTTCGCGCTGCGCGGCCGGGTGCGCGTGCTCCGGGTGGAGGCGCTGCCGGCGCGGCGCGGCGCCCCGGCCGAAGCCAGGACGCTCTACGCTGAACTGCCTGAGGCGACCGCCGGACGCGCCGGCAGCTAGAGCATTCTGCATTTAGATGGATGCATATCCGGCGTTGGCGATGTAGTTGGCGCATTCGTCTGGTGTGAAGCGGTCGAGGAGGGAGCCGATGCGACGCCAGGTTGCCTCGACCGTTCGCTCGGCGGCTTTTCTGAGCAGGGTCT
>JAFAZW010000054.1 GCA_019239415.1 Alphaproteobacteria bacterium | reverse complement strand
CCGCCACAGCCGCCCCTGTCCTCGAAGCCGCCGCCGCCGCCGTAGAATTCGTCGCCGCCGCCGCCGAAACCGTCGCGCTTATCCCTGCCGCGCCCACCGCGCTCCCCGCGGCGTCCTTTGTCGAAACCCATGGTCCTCAGTTACTTTCCGTGCCCCTGCCTTCTTTAGAACCACCGCGCCCGGGCTGTCGCGCAAACGGCCTCATGCGCCTCACGTCTTGGCGCACTCCCGAATCACATAGCGCAAGAATGGTCTTGGGGCGAGGAGATTCCGGACGGCCGCTTCATCCGGCGTTCAGGCTGGCGGGTGGGCCCGGCACGTGCCATGGCCACGAGGCTGTAACAAGGGTCCCTACAAAGCCGATGGAATCGCTTCTTTCCTCCTTCGCCACGCCGGCCGCCTGGGCGGCGCTGGCGACCTTGATCGTGATGGAGGTCATCCTCGGGATCGACAATCTCATCTTCGTCTCGATCCTCTCCAACAAGCTGCCGGAGGCGAACCGGGCGCGGGTGCGGCGGATCGGCATCGGCCTCGCGCTGGCGATGCGGCTCGTCCTGCTCTCGGCAATCGCCTGGGTGGTGGGGCTCACCGCCCCGGTCTTCGACCTCGGCCTCGCCGGCGAACCCGGGCCGCACGGCGCGCCGAGCTTCGAGACGGCCTTCTCGTGGCGCGACCTGATCCTCATCGCCGGCGGCCTGTTCCTGCTGTGGAAGGCCACCAAGGAGATCCACCACAACGTCCAGCCGGGCGGCGAGGACGGCGTCCTCGACACCGCGCGGGCCGTCCTCGGAGTCGGCGCGGCGATCGTCCAGATCGTCATGCTCGACATCGTCTTCTCGATCGATTCGATCCTCACCGCCGTCGGCATGACCGACGACCTGCCGATCATGGTCGCGGCGGTGATCGTCGCGGTCGCGATCATGCTGTTCGCGGCGGACCCGGTCGCAAGCTTCATCGGCCGCAATCCGACGGTGGTGATGCTCGCGCTCGGCTTCCTGCTGATGATCGGCGCGGTGCTGATCGCCGAAGGCTTCGGCGTACACGTCCCCAAGGCCTATATCTACGCCGCCATGGCCTTTTCGGCCGGCGTCGAGGCGCTGAACTTGCTGGCGCGCCGCCGGCGGGGGCATTGAGGCGGGCGCGCCAAGCCTCTATCTGGCCTTCATGGCCGTTCATTTCCACGAAGAGGATCTTCCCGCCGGCGTGCTCGCCGAGGGACCCGTCGCCGTCGATACCGAGGCGATGGGCCTCCATCCCGGCCGCGACCGCCTCTGCCTGGTGCAGATTTCCGACGGCCGTGGCGACGAGCATCTCGTGCGCTTCGGCCCCGACAGCCGCTTCGACGCGCCGAACCTCAAGGCCGTGCTCGGCGATCCGCACCGGCTCAAGCTCTACCATTTCGCACGCTTCGACCTCGCGGTGATGCGGGCCTATCTCGGCGTGATGGCGGAGCCGGTCTACTGCACCAAGACGGCGTCGCGGCTGGTGAGGACCTATACGGACCGACACGGGCTCAAGGAGCTGGTCAAGGAGCTGCTCGGCGTCGACGTCTCCAAGCAGCAGCAATCGTCCGACTGGGGCGCGCCGGAGCTTTCGGACGCGCAGAAGGATTATGCCGCCTCCGACGTGCGCTACCTCCACCAGCTCAAGGAGAAGCTCGACGAGCGGCTGACCCGCGAGGGGCGGTGGCCGCTCGCCCAGGCGTGCTTCGATTTCCTGCCCCACCGGGCGATGCTCGATCTCGCCGGCTGGCCGGAGGTCGACATCTTCGCCCATGTCTGACGCGCGCCATGTCTGAGGCAGACCTGCCCGGGGCGGGCCGGCGCGAGCGGGCGGTGAAGCGCAGCTGGGCGCGGCCGGGCAGCGCCCACGACTGGCTGGTCGGCTTCTTCAAGATCGTGCTGCCGCTCGGCGTCGGCGCGGTGCTCGCCTATTTGCTTCTCTCGCCGCTCAGCAAGACGAAGGAAAACAGCTTCCTGCTCGACAAGAAGAAGGTCGACGTCGCTCACGAGCGGCTCAAGACCCAGGCGGCGCAATATCGCGGCGTCGACGACCAGGGCCGGCCGTTCACCGTGCAGGCCGAGCGGGCGGTGCAGCCGACCTCGGCCTCGCCGCTGGTCAACGTCACCGGCATGGCGGCGCAGCTGCAGCTCAAGGAAGGGCCCGCCACCGTCCATGCCGACCAGGGCCAGTACAATATCGACAAGCAGCAGATGCAGGTCCAGGGCCCGGTCCACGTCCAGGCGGCGAACGGCTACAAGCTCGAGACGCGCGACGTCGCCATCGACCTCAACACCCACAAGGTCACCGGCAATCGCGGGGTCGAGGGGAGCACCAATGTCGGCACCTTCCGCGCCGACAATCTCGCGTCCGACATCCGCAACAAGAGCGTCGTGCTGACCGGCAACGCCCACTTGCATATTGCGCAGGGCGCCCTCAGGGGGAAGAAATGAGCGCGAAGCTTCTCCTGCTCGCGGCCGCAACCCTGGCCGGATCCGTCTCGGCCTCGATCCCGTCCGCCGCCGCGGCGCCGGCGGCGAAGCGCGGCACCTGCCCGCAGAGCGCGCTCAAGGGCCATAACAGCGACGCGCCGGTCGACTGGAACGCGCAGCGCATCGAGGTGCAGGACCAGCAGGGCAAGGCGATCCTTACCGGCAATGTGGTGGCGACGCAGGGCGAGCTGACGCTGACCGCCTCCCGCGTGGTCGCCGCCTATTCGAAGAAGCCGTCGACCCATGTCGACCGGCTCGACGCGAGCGGCGGCGTCGTCATCCGCGGACCGGGCGAGACGGCGCGCGGCGCGTTCGGCATCTACGACCTCAATCAGAAGATCATCACGATGGTCGGCGCGGTGACGCTGACCCGCTGCGACGCGACGGTGAGCGGCGCGCGCCTCGTTTACGACCTCAACAGCGGCCGCGCGGTGATGGACGGCGGCGGGGCGCCCGGGTCTTCGAACCCGGGCGGGCGGGTGACGGGCTCGTTCACCGTCAGCCAGAGCAAGTCCGGCGGGGCGAAGACGCCGTAAGGCGTAGCTGAACCAAGGCCATTATCCGGGCCCGTTCGGGCTGAGCCTGTCGAAGCCCTGTCCTTCTCTGTTGCCGCAGTGGAGAAAAAGGGAGGGCTTCGACAAGCTCAGCCCGAACGGCTGCGGGAATGTACGAGAGAGCTTTGAGCCTCGTGACGGCCCTAAAATTTGATCCATGCAGGAAGCCTGCCAGTTGAGGCGCGGCCCGGCATGTCCTACACCCGGGCGAGCGATCGAGAGATGAACGAGGCCACCCTCCTGAAGACGCCCGAGGCGGCGACGCAAGCGGCGGACTATGCCGAGGGCCTCTCGGTCGTCTCGATCGCCAAGTCCTACGACCGCAAGGTGGTGCTGAAGGACGTGTCGCTGCACGTCGACCGCGGCGAGGTGGTCGGGCTGCTGGGCCCGAACGGTGCCGGCAAGACCACCTGCTTCTATTCGGTCATGGGCCTCGTCAAGCCGGACCACGGCCGCATCCTCCTCGACGGCGAGGACATTACCGGCCTCCCCATGTACCGCCGTGCGATCCTCGGGCTCGGCTACCTGCCGCAGGAGACCTCGATCTTCCGCGGCATGACGGTCGCGCAGAACATCATGGCGGTGCTCGAGCTGTCGCAGCCGGACAAGCGCACACGGCGGGAGCGGCTGGAGACGCTGCTGGGCGAGTTCCACATCACCCACCTGCGCGACTCGCCGGCCATGGCCCTGTCGGGGGGCGAGCGGCGGCGCTGCGAGATCGCGCGCGCGCTCGCGGCCGACCCGTCGATCATGCTGCTCGACGAGCCGTTCGCCGGGATCGATCCGATCTCCATCTCCGACATCCGCGACCTCGTCTGCGAGCTGAAGAAGCGCGACATCGGCGTGCTCATCACCGACCACAATGTCCGCGAGACCCTGGACATCGTCGACCGCGCCTGCATCATCTACGGCGGCGAGGTGCTGTTCGCCGGCAGCCCGGAGGCGCTCGTCGCCGATCCGAACGTGCGCCGGCTCTACCTCGGCGAGAGCTTCGAGCTCTAGCGGCAATGGGGCTCGGTCCGCGCCTCGACCTTCGGCAGAGCCAGTCGCTGGTCATGACGCCGCAGCTCCAGCAGGCGATCCGGCTGCTGGCGCTTTCCAACCTCGAGGTCGAAAGCTTCATCGCCGAGGAGATCGAGCGCAATCCGCTGCTCGAAAGCGCCGGCGGCGAGGGTGAGGAGACGCCGCCGCCAGAGCCGATGGCCGAGGCCGGCGAGCCGGCCACCGCCGACGAGCTGATGCTGGGCGGCGGCGACGGGGCGGCGCTCGACCTCGACCTCAACGACGAGAACCTCCACCAGGACAGCGCGGCCGATCGCGGCCTCGACGGCGGCCTGTCGCTGGAGGGCATGGGGAGCGGCGGCGGCGAGGGCGAGGGGCCGGACTTCGACAGCTTCGAGGCGGGCGAGGTCTCGTTGCACGAGCATCTCCTGGCTCAGGCGGGCGAGCGGCTCGATGCCCAGGATTGGCTGACCGCACGCCAGATCATCGAGCTCATCGAGGAGACGGGCTGGCTCGGCGGCTCGCTGCTCGACATCGCCCAGCGGCTCGGCGTGCCGCTGGGCGAGGTCGAACGGGTCCTTGCCATCGTCCAGACCTTCGATCCGGCCGGCGTCGGCGCGCGTTCGCTCGCCGAATGCCTCGCGCTGCAGGCGAAGGAGGCTGACCGCTACGACCCGGCGATGGCGCGGCTGATCGACAATCTCGACTATCTCGGCAAGGGCAATCTCGGGGCGCTGCGCCGCATCTGCGGCGTCGACGACGAGGATCTCGCCGACATGATCCGCGAGCTCAGGGCCTATGATCCCAAGCCCGGCTGCCGCTTCGCGCAGGGATCGCGGATCGAGGCGGTGGTGCCGGACGTGTTCGTCGCCCGCCGCGCCGGGGGCTGGGCGATCGAGCTCAACTCGGCGACGCTGCCGAAGCTGCTCGTCAACCGGACTTATTATGCGGAGCTCGCCACCGGCGCCGACCGCCGCTCCAAGGCCTGGCTCTCCGAATGCCTGGCCAGCGCCAACTGGCTGACCAAGGCGCTCGACCAGCGGGCGCGCACCATCGTCAAGGTCACCGCCGAGATCGTGAAGCAGCAGGACGGCTTCTTCCGCCACGGCGTCGCGCACCTCCGGCCCCTCACCCTGCGCCAGGTGGCCGAGGTGATCGGCATGCACGAATCGACGGTGAGCCGGGTGACGTCGAACAAATATCTCTTCTGCGAGCGCGGCCTCTTCGAGCTCAAATATTTCTTCACCAGCGGCATCCAGTCCGCCGATGGCGGCGATGCGGTGTCGGCCGAGGCGGTGAAGTCGCACATCCGCGCCCTCATTGCCGCCGAGCCGGCCGACCGGATCCTGAGCGACGACCAGCTCGTCGAGCTGCTGCGAGCGAAAGGCTTCGACATCGCCCGGCGCACCGTCGCCAAGTATCGCGAAGCGCTCGGCATCGGCTCGTCGGTGCAGCGCCGCCGCCAGAAGGCGATCGGCGCCCGCGCGGCCTGATCCCGCCGGGAGAACGCACCGCGGTTCAGCCGCGCCGACCGGCCATTGCGAGCGGCGCCGGTTTGTAATATTATAACATCCTAAATGAGTCGAAGGAGAGGGATGATGCACCTGCTTCGCCTGCTGCCGGCCGCCGCCCTGCTGATCGCGCCCGCTTCCATCCCGACGGCCGCGCCGCCGCCCACCGGCGCTCGCCAGACCGCGGCCTCCGTCGATCCCGACCGCTTCTGCCGTCGCTTCATCGAAGGGTTCCGCGAGGGGAGCGCGATGCCGAACGGCCGGGCCGGGATGCGCTATGCGCCGGTCATGGCGATGCCCTCGGCGCCGCCGCCCCCGCCGCCGTCGGTCCCGCCTCCGGCAGCGTCGGCGGACGCGGCTTACGCCCCGCTCGCGAACATGGCGGCGCAGCAGGGCATCATCGTCACCGGCTCGGCGCGCGGCTATGTGCGGTCGCCGGAGAGTCGCGAGCGCTACGAGAAGAACCCGGTCGCGACGATCCAGGCCGTCGCCGAGGCGCCGGTTTCGACCTTCTCGGTCGACGTGGACACGGGCAGCTACGCGAATGTGCGGCGGATGCTCGTCGCGGGCGAGATGCCGCCGCCCGACGCGGTCCGCACCGAGGAGATGCTCAACTATTTCCGTTACGATTATCCGCTGCCGACCGACCGCACCCGGCCTTTCTCGGTGACCACCGACCTTGCCCGCACGCCGTGGAATCCCGAGACGCGACTGCTGCGTATCGGCCTGCGCGGCTACGACGTCGCGCGCAGCGAGCGGCCGCCGGCGAACCTCGTCTTCCTGGTCGACGTCTCCGGCTCGATGGAGGAGCCGGACAAGCTGCCGCTCGTCCAATGCTCGCTCGCCCTTCTCGCCGAGCAGCTGACGCCGCGCGACCGCGTCTCCATCGTCGTCTACGCCGGCAATGCGGGGCTCGTCCTGCCGCCGACCTACGACAAGGCGAAGGTCGTGGCCGCCCTCGCCCGGCTCGAGGCCGGCGGCTCGACGGCCGGCGGCGCCGGCATCCAGCTCGCCTACCGCATCGCCGAGGAGAACCGGATCGAGGGCGGCATCAACCGCATCGTCCTCGCCACCGACGGCGACTTCAACGTCGGCGTCACCGACACCCGCGCGCTGATCGGCATGGTCGAGCGGGAGCGCGACAAGGGCATCACCCTCACCACTCTCGGCTTCGGCACCGGCAATTTCAACGACGCGATGATGGAGCAGATCGCCGACCACGGGAATGGCAACTATGCCTATGTGGACAGCCCGCGCGAGGCGCAGAAGGTGCTGGGCGACGAGCTCTCCTCGACCCTCTTCACCATCGCCAAGGACGTGAAGGTGCAGGTCGAGTTCAACCCGGCCTATGTGCGCGAATACCGGCTGATCGGCTACGAGAATCGTGCGCTGGCCGAGCAGGACTTCTCCAACGACAAGGTCGACGCCGGCGATATCGGCGCGAGCCACCAGGTGACGGCGCTCTACGAGATCGTGCCCGCCGGCGCCAAGGGGTGGCGGCCGGACCGCCACTTCCAGGCCAATCGCCGCGACGCGGACGGGGCGGCGGACGGGCAGCTCGCCTGGCTGCGGCTGCGCTACAAGCTGCCCGAGGCGCGCCAGTCGAAGCTGATCGAGCAGCCGATCGCTGCCTCGCTCATCGCCTCGGCGGCCGCGCCGCGGGGAGACACGGCCTTCGCCGCCGCGGTGGCGGGCTTCGGCCAGAAGCTGCGCCACGATCCGTGGCTCGGGGAATATGGCTTCGCCGACGCGCGGCGCCTGGCGGCGTCGGCGCCGGGCGGCGATTACTGGCGCGGCGAATTCCTCCGCCTCGTCGACCTCGCGGACAGGAAAGGCGGCGCCGCCGCAGGCCGCTAGGTCTTGTCAGCCGGGCGGCGGCCCGGTCTAGGAGAGGAATGGATCCCGCCATCCTCGTCCTCGCCGGCCGCCGCTCCGCCGTGACCGATCCGCTCGCCGCCGGTGCCGGCGTGACTCACAAGGCGATGGTCCCGGTCGGCGGAGAGGCGATGGTCGGCCGGGTGCTGCGGATCGCGGCCGACGCTTTCCCGAGCGCGCGGCTGTTCGTGTCGGTCGACGCGGCCGGTGCGGTTGCCGGCGAGCCGGCCGTGGCGCGGCTCCTGGCGGCGGGGCGGCTGGAGATCGTGGAGGCGCAGGCGAACATCGTGGACAGCGTCCTCGCGGCGAGCCGGCGGACGGGTTTCCCGCTCCTCATCACGACTGCGGACAATGTGCTGATGACGCCGGAGGGGATGCGATCGATCTGCGAGGCTGGCGCCAGCGGCGATGCCGACGCGCTCGTCATGATGGCGGAGCGGAGGGAGATTCTCGCCGCCCATCCCGATGGGCAGCGGCGCTTCTACGCCTTCCGGGGCGGCGCCTATTCCAACTGCAACCTGTTCTGGCTGGGCAGCGACAAGGCGCTCGAGGCGACCGACAGCTTTCGCCTTGGCGGGCAGTTCGCCAAGCACAAGCGCCGGGCGGTGAAGGCGCTCGGGCTGACGACGCTCTTTCTCTACGTCTCGCGGCTGCTGACGCTCGAGGGCATGTTCCGGCACCTGTCGCGTCGCTTCGGCGTCCGGATCCAACCCTTGGTGACGCCGGACGGGCGGCTGGCGATCGACGTCGACAACGAGCGGACGTTTCGGGTTGCGGAGGAGCTGCTTGCGCGCGGAGGGTGAGCTGTCTGGAGCAGGCGCAAAAAAGCCCCGCACGAGGCGGGGCTGTTTTGTTGGTTGCGGGAGTGGGATTTTCCGGACCTCCGGTCCGTAGTCTCGCCTTCGGCTCGGCTGAAGAGGTTCCAATCCAGGACCCCAAAACCAACCAGGCCCCCCGCCTTGCGACGGGGGGCCTTGTTGGTTGCGGGAGTAGGATTTGAACCTACGACCTTCAGGTTATGAGCCTGACGAGCTACCGGGCTGCTCCATCCCGCGTCACCGACAGGTCCTCGCGAGAGGACGACAATGTGAATGGGTTCATTCTCAGCGCAGGCCGCAAAGCCTGGCGACGACCTACTCTTCCATCGCTTAGGCGATAGTACCATCGGCGCTGTCTGGTTTCACGGCCGAGTTCGGGATGGGATCGGGTGGGTCACAGACGCTATGGCCACCAAGCTATGTGGCCTGCGCAAAGAATGTTCCAGAAACCGTGCTTAGAAAATCTGCTGAGCGCCACTCGCAGACAGCCAAAGCTGTCGTTGATGGTGGGACTCTCAAGCGCGAATAGAGCAATTAGGACCGGTTAGCTCCATGGGTTACCCCACTTCCACATCCGGCCTATCAACGTCGTGGTCTCCGACGGCTCTATGATAACTTATCTTGAGGGAGGCTTCCCGCTTAGATGCTTTCAGCGGTTATCCCGTCCATGCATAGCTACCCTGCTGCACCGCTGGCGCGATGACAGGTCCACCAGAGGCATGTTCAACCCGGTCCTCTCGTACTAGGGGCAACTCCTCTCAATTATCGACGCCCACGGCAGATAGGGACCAAACTGTCTCGCGACGTTCTGAACCCAGCTCACGTACCACTTTAATTGGCGAACAGCCAAACCCTTGGGACCTGCTCCAGCCC
>JAFAZW010000100.1 GCA_019239415.1 Alphaproteobacteria bacterium | reverse complement strand
ACCGCGCATCTTCGCGACCGGAGCGGACGCGATCGCGACGTACGCGAGCGGGCGCTCCTCTGGTGGGACGCGGTGGCGGCGCCGCTGCTGCGGCCGCTCGAGCGCACGTTTCGCGGCGACCGGGCCAGCCCCGCCGCCTTGCTCGCCGCGCTTCGCGAAACCGCATCCCTCCTCACCGGCGAAGACGCCTGGTCCGGCCCCGGGGGGCGCGCCGCCGCCGACCTCCTCGCCGCGGCGGAGCCGGCGGCGCAAGCGAGCGGCCGCATCGCGCCGGCCGCTTTGGTGCCGATGCTCGAGCAATTGCTTGGAGCGACGGCAGTGCGGCCGCCCTACGGCCAGCATCCGCGGCTGTTCATCTGGGGCCTCATCGAAGCGCGGCTGCAGCAGGCCGACCTCACCATCCTCGCCGGGCTGAACGAGGGAGTCTGGCCGCCGCTGCCGGCACCCGATCCGTGGCTGGCGCCGCGGCTCCGGCACGAGCTCGGCCTGCCTGGGCTCGAGCGGCGGATCGGCCTCGCCGCCCACGATTTCGCGGCTGGGCTCGGCGGCCGCGAGGTCCTCATCACCCGCGCCCGGCGCGACGCCCGCGCGCCGGCCGTCGCCTCGCGCTTGTGGCTGCGGCTGGAGGCGATGACCGGCGGCCTCACCCGCTCGCGGGCGCAGAAATGGTGGGCGGAGGCGATCGACCGACCGGAGGACCACCGACCGGCGAAGCGGCCCGCGCCCACACCCGAGCCGCGGCTGCGGCCCCGAACCATCTCGGTGACCGAGGTCGACCGCCTCAAGGCCGATCCCTACGCCTTCTACGCCCGCAAGATGCTGGGCCTGCCGGTGCTCGACGAGATCGATGCGGAGCCGAGCGCCGCCTTCCGCGGCAGCGCCGTCCATGCCGTCCTGGAAGCCTGGATGAAGCAGGACGATTGCGATCCCGCGCGGCTGCGCCCCCGCGCCGAGGCGCTGCTCGCGGAGACGGCCGCGCACCCGCTGTTGCGCGCGCTGTGGCAGCCGCGCCTTCTCGAAGCGGTGGACTGGATCGCCGCGGAAGTCGCCCGCAACCGCGACGCCGGGCGGCGACCGCTGCGCTCCGAGGCCTGGGGCCGGCGCGAAGTCGCCGGAGTCATGCTTCAGGGCATGGCCGACCGGATCGACCGGCTGGCGGACGGCGGCCTGGCGATCGTCGACTACAAGACCGGCACGCCACCCGGCCCCAAGGCCGTGGCGGAAGGCTATGCGATGCAATTGGGGCTGCTCGGCCTGATCGCGGAGGCCGGCGGCTTCGATGGTGTCGAGGGCGTGCCGGCGGCGTTCGAATATTGGTCGCTGGCCAGGGATCCGCGCGGCGGCGCGCTCGGCTACGTGAAGAGCCCCGTGGGGGGGCGCACCGGCTTCGACGTCGAGGATTTCACGACCCGCGCCGCGCGCAACTTCATCGCCGCGGCAGAGGCCTGGCTCACCGGCGCGGCGCCGTTCACCGCGAAGCTCCACCCGGCCTACGCGCCTTACGGCGACTACGACCAGCTGATGCGGCTGGAGGAATGGTACGGGCGGGAAGGGTGATCCGCCGCCCGCTCCGGCTCAGCTTCCCGAGACGGAGCTGTTCACCGTCACGAACGTGTTGTTCATGTTTTGCCCGAGCGACTGCATCGCGACGATGGCGGCCACGGCGATCAGACTCGCCACCAGCGCATATTCGATCGCGGTCGCGGCGCGTCGGTCCCTCAGGACATGGCGGACAAGGCGCATCGCGGGCTCCTTTGCTGGAACCGACGGAATGCGCCCGACGCCGTTACCGAAGGCTTAAGAGCGACCGCGATTCCGGTTGGCGTAGAGCAGGGCCGCCACGATGGCCGCGGAGCCGATGCCGATGGCCGCTCCGGTCATGATCTGCTTGCGGCGGCGCGACTCGTTCGCCCTGGCCGGCGCGTCGTCGTTGCCCGCCGTCTCGGCGGCCGGCGGCGGGGCGACAGCGGCGTCTTTGGGATAAGCGGGCTCACGCGACATGGCGGCACTCCTCGATCACGATTCGCCCTCTTCCTAGTCTCAGCCGCCCATAAAGAAAAAGCCCCGGCCGCCGACGCGGCGAGATCACCCGACAAAGAAAAAGCCCCGGCCTTTCGGCCGGGGCTGTGCGGGGTCAGCGGGAGGGGGGAGGGGGGAGCCGACCGCCGCGTGGGGTAACCGTTCAACGGCCTCCCGCCCGGACGGTTCCGAGAAAATGCGATCCGATCGAAAAATTTTTTGGGTGGCGCGACGCGCCTCACAAACGAAGCGCCCCGGTTCGTCCGAGGCGCTTCGCCGACAGCTGCCATCGAAGGCGACTATCTCCCGTCCCCGTCATCTCTCATAACCCATTTTAGGCTCCGCCGGAAGGGTATCGAGATCGGTAAGTCGCGCCTCGGCGCTGACATTTTCGCCGAAGAAGCCGCTAACTATCGTTCAGTCTGGACAGACTGACCGAGCAGGACCAGTCTAAGCATTCCAGCATGCGCTTGTCCGAGTCGCCTCCGCTCGCAAGTTGAACGGACTCAGGCACTTAGCTTTGGATGAGCTGTGAGGGGGGGAATTTCAACGACCGTCGGCCCGTCGCGGCCGTCCATGCGCTTGCGTGACTTGATTCCACGAAAACGCGGGGACGAACTGCTTGAGGTCACCGGAAATCGAAAGGGAGCGTGTCATGGCGGTCATCAACGGCAGCAGCGGTAACGACGATCTTAAGGGCACCAAGGACAATGACGTCATCAGCGGTGGCGCCGGCGACGACAAGCTCCAGGGCAAGGACGGCGACGATATCCTGATCGGCGGAGCGGGCGACGACTTCCTCGATGGGGGCCAGGGCACCGACACCGCGGTCTACTCAGGATCGATCAAGAATTACAGCTTCTGGAACAATGGCGCGAACTTCTTCGTCCACGACAACACGGGGGCGGACGGCGAGGACCGCCTCCTCCACGTCGAGATCCTGAAATTCACCGACGCCACCATCGTGCTCGGCCAGAACAACGCGCCGATCGCGTTCGACGATACTGCCTCAGTGTCCGAGGATGCCGGCACCTACCATAGCGCGACCAGCGTGCTCGCCAACGATTTCGACTTCGAGCACGACCATCTGAGCGCGACTCCGGGCACCTTCGTCGGCACCTACGGGACGCTGCACCTCAACGCCGACGGCACCTACACCTACACGCTGGCGGCCAACGCCCAGGCGCTCGCGCAGGGCGAGACGGCGACCGACAGCTTCACCTACACGGTCTCCGACGGCAGCCTCAGCGACACGGGCACCCTCACCATCACGATCAACGGCGCCAACGACGCACCGGTCGCCAATCCCGACACGGCGGCGGGCACCGAGAACCAGACCCTCACCATCAATGTCCTCGCCAACGACACCGACGTCGACCATGGCGCGGTGCTGAGCCTCGTCTCCGCCGCCGCGCCTAACGGCAAGGGCACGGCGAGCGTCGTCGGCAACCAGGTGCAGTTCAATCCCGGCACCGACTTCGACCATCTCGCGCAGGGCGCCACCGAGACCGTCGTCCTCACCTACACGATCAAGGACGAGCATGGCGCAACGTCCTCCTCGACCGTCACGGTCACCGTGACCGGCACCAACGACGCGCCGGTCGCGCATGCCGACACCGCCGCCGGCAACGAGAACCAGGTGTTGTCGATCGCGGTCCTCGCCAACGACACCGACGTCGACGACGGCCACGTGCTGAGCCTCGTCTCGGCCTCAGCGCCGGCGGGCCAGGGCTCGGCGAGCCTTTCGGGCAACAACGTCGTGTTCAACCCGGGCACCGATTTCGACCATCTCGCCCAGGGCGCGACCGCGACGGTCGTCGTCTCCTACACGATGCAGGACGAATATGGAGCCCAGTCGTCCTCGACGGTGACCATCACCGTCACCGGCACCAACGACGCGCCGGTCGCCACCGCCGACACGGCGACGACGAGCGAGAACGCGCCCGTCACCGTCAACGTCCTCGCCAACGACCATGACGTCGACGACGGCGCGGTGCTCACCGTCACCGCCGCCTCCGCGCCGCTCGGCCAGGGCAGCGCCAGCGTCGTCGGCAACCAGGTGCAGTTCAACCCGGGCAGCGACTTCGACCATCTCGCCGTCGGCGAGAGCCAGGTCGTCAACGTCAGCTATACGATCTCGGACGAGCATGGCGCCACCTCGACCTCGACGGTCGCGATCACCGTCACCGGCACCAACGACGCGCCGGTGATCGTCGCCGGCGGCACCACCGCCAGCGGCGCCGTCTCCGAATTCCCCGACGGCGACCCGCAGGAGAATGTCGGCGTCCACCATGCCGACGGCACCATCGCCTTCACCGATCCGGACACCAGCGACACCCACACCGCCACGGCGACGCCCGCCGGCGCCGGCTATTACGGCAGCTTCACGCTCGATCCGGTGAACGACGGCAGCGGCACCGTCGCCTGGCACTTCAGCGTCTCCGACGCGGCGATCGACGGCCTCGAGGAAGGCCAGGTCGTGACGCAGACCTACGGCATCGACGTCTCCGACGGCCATGGCGGCACCGCCCACCAGGACGTCACCGTCACCATCACCGGCGCCTCGGACAACCATCCGCCGGTCGCCAACGACGACAGCTACAGCGCCATCGGCAACGTGACGCTGTCGGTGCCGGCGGGCACCGGCGTGCTGGCCAACGACACCGACGACCAGCCGCTCGGCGGCGGCGCCGGCCAGACGCAGGTCACCGCCTACGACGCCACGTCGGCGAACGGCGGCCACGTCACGATGAATCCGGACGGATCGTTCAGCTACACCTCGGCGCCGGGCTTCAACGGCGCCGACACCTTCACCTACACGCTGACCGACTCGCACGGCGCGAGCGACACGGCGACAGTGACGGTGAGCGTCAGCCAGCACGTCTGGTTCATCGACAACAGCTCCGCCGGCAGCAATCTCGGCACCGAGGACAACCCCTATACGAGCATCGCCGCCTTCAACGCGGCGCAGGGTACGGCCAACGGTCCGCACGCCGGCGACCTCGTCTATCTGCGCGGCGGCACCGGCACCTACACCGAAGCCGACGGCATCCACCTCTTGAACGGCCAGACTTTGGTCGGCGGCGGCGAGGACCTCGTCCTCGGGTCGACCACGATCGAGCATGCCGGCGCGCGGCCGACCATCGTCGTCACCGGCGCCGGCCATGACGGCGTCGACCTTGCCCAGAACAACCACGTCTCGGGCTTCGACATCGGCAGCGTGACCCGTGCCGGCATCTCCGATTCGAACGGCAGCGTCGGCACCGCGACGGTCACCGACGTCGGCAAGTCCGGCGCCGGCCAGGTCGTCGACATCGACCAGGGCGGCACCGTCCACATCACGCTCAACAGCGCGGCGTCGACGGGCTCGTCCGGCGGCGCGGTCGACCTCGAGAACGTCTCGGGCGACTTCACCGTCAGCGGCGCGCTCGGCATTTCCGGCACGCAGAGCGGCGGCGGCGTCGTCGTCGCCAACAATAGCGGCCTCGCCGTCGCCTTGCAGGGGGCGAGCAACATCTCGACCGGCAGCAGCTCCGGCGTCGCCTTCACCAACAACGGCGGCGGTTCGTCCTTCGCGGCGAGCGGCGGCCTCAACATCAGCACCACGTCCGGGGCGGGCTTCACCGCGTCCGGCGGCGGCACGGTGACGGTGACCGGCTCGACCAACTCGGTCACCTCGACCACCGGCGGGGCGATCTCCGTCCAGAACAGCACGATCGGCAGCGGCGGCATGACCTTCCGCAGCGTCTCGTCGAACGGCGGCAACGACAACGGCATCACGCTGATCAACGCCGGCAGCGGCGGCTTCACCGTCACCGGCGTCGGCACGACCGCGGGGTCGGGCGGCAACATCCTGAACAAGATCGGCGCCGACGGTTCCCAGACGCAGGGGAGCGGCGTCTACCTGGTCAACACGGACAACGTCTCGCTGTCGAACATGAACATCGGCGGCCACTCGAACTACGGCATCTTCGGCCAGCTGGTGACCAATTTCGGCCTCCACGATTCGGTGGTCGGCGCGAGCCCGAACGGGACGAGCGTCAGCGAGGCGTCGGTGGCGTTCGTGAACCTGCTCGGCACCGCGGTCCTCGACGGCGATACGATCTCCGGCGGCCGCGGCGACAACCTCCGCGTCGTCAACAGCCTCGGCAGCCTCAACTTCACGCTCGAGGACAGCGCCGCGCACCAGGCGGTGATCGGCCTCAACAACGTCAACGGCAATGACGGCGCCCACTTCGAGACCAACGGCGCGGCGTCGCTGACGCTGACCGTGGACGGCGTCGACTTCCTCGGCGCCCGCGCCGACGTGCTGGAGGTCCTGGCCAACGACGCCTCGTCGCAGGACATCACCGTCACCAGCAGTCACTTCAACAACAGCCACAGCAACATCGCGGCCGGTGCGGGCGGGGTGTTCCTCCACGGCGGCGGCGCCGGCACGACCCTCAACGTCAACTACGACATCGAGAATTCGACCTTCACCGGCGCCAAGGGGAGCGCGATCAACGCCTCCTACAACCAGCAGGCCGGGACCATCCAGGGCTACATTGCCAACAACACGATCGGGACGGCCGGCGGCACCACCGGCACCGGCTCATCCGGCGGCGGCGACGGCATCACCGCCGGCTTGGATAAGGCGGCCGGCGCGGGCAACGCCCTCTACCTGCTGACCCTCGACGGCAACCACATTTACGACGTTGCCAGCGGCCTGGGCGGCATCGATGTCAGCGCCTCGGGCGGCGACGCGACGCACGCGTCGTCCATGGAGGTCACGATGACGAACAACGTCGTCGAAGACATGGGGGAAGGAGCGTTGGCCGCCTTTTACGCGATGGTCGGCGCCCACGGCTCCGACTTCGCGACGCTGGGCCTCGACCTCCAGGGCAACACGCTCGATGCGAGCGGGGCGACCTTCGGCGATACCGCCATCTATCTCGACCAGATTTCCGGCAACGCCCATTACGACTTCAACACCCATAAGCCGGTGACGGACTATACCGGGTCGCCGGACGGCGAATATAATGGCGGCACCGCGAGCGACGATTTGTCGACCTACTTCCTCGCTCACGGCAACACGCTTATCAACGGACCCTCGCCCTTCTCTCCGGGGTCCCCAGGTGCCGTCGTCGACGCCGGCGCGATCCTCGGCGCGACCGGCGATCCGCTCGTCCATCCACCCTACCATCCCTGAGCCTTGCGCCCCGCCGCGGCAGCCTCTTGCCGCGGCGGGCGAAGGCGCGTAGCGACCCGCCGCCCGGTGCCGGACGCGGAACGATCCGCCCCGCCCGGCTTTCCTCCCGGTGAGCTCCGCTTGCCGGAGCACGCAAGGGACGAAGATGAACGAAGCGTCGGCCGATGCCGCCGTGTCCGGGACTCGCGATACCGTCGCGGGCCATCACGCGCACGGCAACGTCGTCAAGCTGACCCTCGGCGCGATCGGCATCGTCTTCGGCGACATCGGCACCTCGCCGCTCTACGCCTTCCGCGAGACCTTCGCCGGCCACCACGATTTCCGCCTGCCGGTCGACCGGCTGCACGTGCTCGGCGTGCTCAGCCTCATCTTCTGGTCGATGATGATCGTGGTGACGGTGAAGTACGTCACCATCCTCATGCGCGCCGACAACAAGGGGGAGGGCGGCAGCCTGGCCCTCCTGGCGCTCATTTCGCGCAAGAGCGAGGGGGCGCGCTGGGGCCGTTCGATCGTCCTGCTCGGCGTCTTCGCCTGCGCGCTTTTCTACGGCGATTCGATGATCACCCCGGCGGTGTCGGTGCTCTCCGCCGTCGAGGGCCTCGTCGTCGTCCAGGCCGGCCTGCAGCCGTTCGTGCTGCCGATCGCCGTCGGCATCCTCCTCGGCCTGTTCATGATCCAGCGCCACGGCACGGCGGCGGTCGGTACGTTCTTCGGACCGGTGATGATGCTCTACTTCCTCGCCATCGCCGTCCTGGGCGGGCTGAGCATCGCCTCCGCGCCGGGCATTATCGCGGCGCTCAACCCGCTTTATGCGCTGCATTTCTTTACCAGCGAGGGGTGGCACGCGTTCGTCGCGCTCGGCTCGGTCGTGCTCGCCGTCACCGGGGCCGAGGCGCTCTACGCCGACATGGGCCATTTTGGCCGTCGGCCGATCAAGAACGGATGGCTGTTCATCGTTCTGCCCGCGCTGATGATCAACTATCTCGGCCAGGGCGCACTCCTCATCCGCACGCCCGGCGCGATCGAGAGCCCGTTCTTCATGCTGGCGCCGGACTGGTTCCGGCTGCCGCTGGTGCTGATCGCCACCGCCGCCACCGTCATCGCCAGCCAGGCGGTGATCTCCGGCGCCTTTTCGGTCACCCAGCAGGCGATCCACCTCGGCTTCGTGCCGCGCCTCAAGATCGACCATACGAGCGAGTCGGTCGCCAGCCAGATCTACATCCCAGCAATCAACTACGCGCTGATGGTGATGGTGATCGCCCTCGTCCTCGCCTTTCGCTCCTCGTCCAACCTCACCGCCGCCTACGGCATCGCCGTGACCGGCGCGATGTTCATCGACACCTGCCTGCTCGCCGTCGTCCTCTTCACCCTGTGGCACTGGAACAAGCTGCTCGCCTGGCCGCTCCTCGCCATCTTCGCGATCGTCGACGCCGGCTATTTCGCCGCGAACCTCCTCAAGGTGCCGAGCGGCGGCTGGTTCCCGCTGCTCATCGGCCTCATCGCCTTCACCTTCCTCACCACCTGGGCCAAGGGCCGGTTCCTGCTCCGCCAGCAATTGAAGCAGGGCGAGATCCCGATCGACCTGTTCATCCGCTCGGCGACCGGATCGGCGTCGCGGGTGCCCGGGACGGCTGTGTTCATGACCAGCCAGTCGGACGGCGTGCCCCACGCCCTTCTCCACAATTTGAAGCACAACAAGGTGCTCCACGAGCGCTCGATCTTCCTCAAGGTGTCGATCGAGGACGTCCCCTTCGTCGACCCCGAGCGACGTTTCGAGGTCGAGGATCTCGGCAACGGCTTCTTCCGCATCACGCTCCATTTCGGCTTCATGCAGGAGATGAACGTGCCCGAGGCGCTCGCCGCCATACGCTGCTGCGGGCTGCCGTTTCGGATGATGGACACCAGCTTCTTCCTCTCGCGCCAGACCCCCCTCGCCACCAAGGACGTGCGCGGCATGGCATTGTGGCGCGAGAAGTTGTTCGCCTGGATGATGCGCAACGCCGAGAGCCCGATGGAATTCTTCGCCCTGCCCGCCAACCGCGTCGTCGAGATGGGCAGCCAGATCAAGATCTGAACCGGGGCCCCGGCGCCGCGTTGAAGGGCCGCGAAGGAGAGCGCGACATGACCAAGCATAGCGGCGGCCCCACCATCAACCAGGGCGGCGCGCCCGATCCTGACAAGGAGCGGCCGGGCGAGTTCGACGTCGCCGGCAACGTCGCGAAGAAGGGCGAGGAGCCGTCGCCGGGCAAGCGCGAGCGGGGGGAGACGACCAGCGCGGGAACGGGGAGCCCCGTCGACATGGACCTCGCCCACGACCGCGCGAGCTGACGCCGCGATGATCTTCGTCGTCATCGGCAAGGACAAGGCGGGCGGCGAGCCCCGACGCAGGCACCGCGCCGCCCACCTCGAATTCATCGCCGATCACCAGGCGCCGGTGATCTACGCCGGCCCGCTGCTCGAGGACGGCCGCATGGTCGGAAGCCTGTTCGTCTTCGACGTGGAGGACCGCGCCGCCCTCGGCGCCCACCTCGCCCGCGACCCCTATTTCGCGGAGGGCATTTTCGAGACGGTCGAGGTCTACGAGAGCAAGTGGATGGTCCCGGAGCGCGAGCCCGGCTTGCTCGCCCGCGAGGCCGAGAAGGCGCGGGCGGCGGCGGGGTAACGGCCCGCAGAAGGGGAAGGACAGGGCTTCGACAAGCTCAGCCCGAACGGATTTGGGTGGGTACTCCAGAACGATTCAATCCGCTCCGTTCGGACTGAGCTTGTCGAAGCCCTGTGTTTCTGTTCTTAACGAAACCGATGAGTTTCTGGGATTACATGTTCATTGCGGTGACGGTTCGTTCTACGTCGGCCACACCGACGACCTCGATTGCCGCATCGCGCAGCACCTCTCCGGCGAGTTCGGCGGCTACACCTCTACCAGGCTTCCGGTGAAGCTGGTCTGGTGTGATGAATTCCCCTCGCCCCATGAGGCGCTCACCGCCGAGCGGCAGATCAAGGGGTGGGGCAGGGCGAAGAAACTGGCGTTGATCCGCGGCGACTGGAAACTGATCAGCGGCCTCGCGCGCAATTCTTCCGAGAAAGCGAAGGGCTTCGACAGGCTCAGCCCGAACGGAGTAGGGGGAAGAGCACCAGCCGTTTCCCTCAAACCCGTTCGGCCTGAGCCTATCCAAACCCGTTCGGCCTGAGCTTGTCGAAGGCCTTTCCTTCCTTGCCCCTCACTCCGCCATCGAGCGCATGTCGATCGAGAAGCGGTATTTGACGTCGCTCCTGAGCATCCGTTCGTAAGCCTCGTCGATCTGCTGGATGCGGATCGTCTCGACGTCGGCGACGATGCCGTGCTCGGCGCAGAAATCGAGCATCTCCTGGGTCTCCGCGATGCCGCCGATCAGCGATCCGGCCAGGCTGCGGCGGCGGAAGATCAGGGCGCCGACGGAAGGCGAGGGATGCGGCTCGGCCGGCACGCCGACGAGCACCATCGTGCCGTCGCGCTTCAGCAGGAGCAGGAACGGGTCGAGGTCGTGCGGGGCCGCGACCGTGTTCAGGATGACGTCGAAGCTCTCCCGACGCGCGGCCATCTCCTCCTTGTCGCGCGAGACCACGACCTCGTGGGCGCCGAGCGCCAGCGCGTCCTCCCGCTTGGAGGGCGAGGTGGTGAAGGCGACCACCTGTGCCCCGAGCGCGCGGGCGAGCTTGACGCCCATGTGGCCGAGGCCGCCGATGCCGACCACGCCCACTTTCTTGCCCGGCCCTACCTGCCAATGCCGCAAGGGCGACCAGGTGGTGATGCCGGCGCAGAGCAGGGGCGCGACGCCCGCCAAATCCTCCGGCTGGTGGCGGACGTGGAGCACGAACTCCTCGCGGACGACGATGCGGTCGGAATAGCCGCCATAGGTGTTGCCGCCGGTGCCCTGCTCCGGACCGTTATAGGTGCCGGTGAAGCCCGGCTCGCAATATTGTTCGAGCCCGGCCTGGCAGGCGCTGCAGCTGAGGCACGAATCGACCATGCAGCCGACCCCGACGAGATCGCCTTCCTTGAACTTCGTCACCGCCGAGCCGACCGCCGTCACCTCGCCGACGATCTCGTGGCCGGGGACGCAGGGATATTTGGTCCCGCCCCATTCGCCCCGCGCGGTGTGGAGGTCGGAGTGGCAGACGCCGCACCAGCGGATGGCGATCGCGACGTCGTTGGGTCGCGGGTCGCGGCGCTCGAACGAGAAGGGATGGAAGCGGTCGTCGGGGCGGTCGACGGCGTAGGCGCGGGCGGCGATGGGCACGAAAGCTTCTCCTCGAGTGGCCCGGGCGCGCTAGGCGCGGCGCATGGCCGGGGCAAGCGCGATCAGAAGCGGCGGGCGATGCCGCCGTAGAGCTCCCAGGCGGGCGCGCCGCCGGAGACGCCCTTGTTGGCGCCCAGGTCGAGCTGGAGCGAGGGCTTCGCCATCCAGGCGAGCGAGACGGCACCGACCACCGGCGTGGTATGCCCCGCCGGGTCCAGCGCGCGCTGGACCGACAGCTCGAATGTCCCCGTCAGCGCCTTCGCCACCGGGAGGTCGACGCCGAACACGCCGCCATAAGCGAGGTGGCGGCCGCGGCGATTGTCGTTCGGCTCCGCCTCGATCCGTCCGGTGAAGTCGAGCTGGAACCCGTGCGGCAGCTGGTAGGTGACGGGCAGCAGCATCCCGGCCCGCCAGGTGCCCGCGCCGATCGTCCGCCCGCCGGTCGGGAGGCCGGCATAAGGCATCAGCGCGACCGAGAAGCCGCTGCCGTCGGGGTGGAGGAGGTTGCGCCGCAGCGCGATCCGCACGTCGCCGGTCCCCGTCGCCCGAAAGACCCCGCTCGCATCGCGCTGCCGCTGCGCGCCCAATGCGGTCCACGCCAGTTGCAGCTCGAGATTGGGGGTCAGCCCATAGCGGACCAGGACGTCGCCGGCGACGAAGGTGTCGGTGCGGGTCCCGGGCTGGCGGTCGAGCGTCCAGTCGACGAGGCCGATCTCCACGTCGCCATGCCCCGGATCGACCGTGCAGGGCGGGGTGCCGAGCCCGGGCCGGTCGGGGCAGAAGTCGCGCAGCTTCTCCTGTGCCGCGGCGGGAGCGGCGGCGAGGAGAATGGGCAAGGCCCAGCGCATCTCGAGGTATCGCGGCATCGCCGCACGTTGGGCGATGCCGCGCGGGCTGGCAAGCGGGTCCCGGCGACGCGGTCAGGGAAGGAAGCTGCGGATGACGACGAACGCCTGCTGGTTGGCGTTGGCGTCGTTGACGGGGGCGCCGCTCACCAGAGAAAAGGTCTTGCGTCCGATTTCGCCGGGCGCGCGGCCGACATTGCCGCCGATCGTGTGGATCGTGCCGTCCGCCGCGACATCGACGACGATGTCGGCGTGGCTGCTGTAATCGTCATGGTGAGCCGCCCAGCCATAGTCGATGGGTGGGCTCGATCCCCGGTTCATGCCGAGGATGTCGCCCGGCGCGATGGCGATCTCCTGCGGGCGGTAGCCCAGGAACGGACGCGACCGCCGGGTCAGCTTGTCGTTGATGGTGCGGTAGAAATAGGCCGAATGCTGGCTGTTGTAGGGGAATTGGGCGCCGGCGCCGGCGAGGTTCACCATGAACGAGACGAAGGCGGCGGACCAGGGCACGTCGTCGCCGCCGTCGAGGTCTGAGCGGCCGAGGAAAACCCAGTAGGCGCCGATCCGTTCCTTCAGGGGCGACCGGTTCTCCAGCACATTGCGATAGGTGTCGTACTCCTGCGTCGCCTTGGCGACGAGCTTGTCCGCGAACATCGACATCGATCCCTCCGTGCGTCTGCCCGACCGGCAGCTTCCGCGCTCGCCGGTCTCGCAAGCCTGATCGCCCGCGACGGCCGCAACGGCGCGTGACCGTCGTCACGGTCTCCTCGGGGCCCACACAGCCTGCTGCAAGCCGGCGCCCGGGCGGGAAAGGCCTTGGGGGGCGCTTCTGAAGGCGGCGCGCCGGCGCCGGCTTCCCCGACTCCAGGCGATGGGCTTCACAAGCGGGCCGCATTGGGCGAGACGGGTGGCATGGCCAACCGGCTTCGCCCGCTCAATCCGCTCGAAGCCGAACAGAGGATCGCGTCCGAGCCGCGCCACCACGCCGCCCTCTCCGCCTCGGCCGGCACCGGCAAGACCCACGTCCTCACCGCGCGGGTGCTGCGCCTGTTGCTCTCCGGCGTCGATCCGGGCGCGATCCTGTGCCTGACCTTCACCAAGGCGGGCGCGGCCGAGATGGCGCAGCGCGTCCACGAGCGGCTTGCCTACTGGGTCCGACTCGACGAGGCGAAGCTGCGCAAGGAGCTGTTCGCGCTCGGCGAGCCGCACCGCGATCCGCAGGCGCTTGCCACCGCCCGCACCCTGTTCGCCAAGGTCCTCGACGCCCCGGGCGGCGGCCTCAGGATCCAGACCATCCACGCCTTCGCGCAGAGCCTGCTCGCCGCCTTCCCGGCCGAGGCGGACCTCGCCCCCGGCTTCCGCGCGCTCGAGGGACGGGAGGAGCAGCTGCTCGCCCGCGAAACCCTCGCCGCCCTGCTGGTCAAGGCCGAGGCGGCGCGGGACGAGGCGCTGATCGGCGACGTCCAGGCGCTCAGCCACCGACTGGGCGAGGGCGGCGCCGAGGCCTTCCTGCGCGCCTGCGCCCGCGCGCCCGACGCGATGGCCGCGCTCGGCCCGCCGGAGCTGGTCGAGGACCGCCTCCGCCGCGCCTTCGACCTTCCCTTGGGCGACATCGACGCCGCCATCGCCGGGCAATGCGGCGACGATCTGTTCGACGTCGCCGCCCTCCGCCGCCTCGGCCTCCTCAACGGCCGCTGGGGAACGAAGAGCGGACTCGAACGCGCCGCTTTGTGCGAGGCCTGGGCGGAGGCGGGTCCCGGGGAACGCGCGCGGCTGCTGGACAGGCTCCACCTCGTCTGGGCGAAGGCCGACGGCGAGATCAGGAGCTTCGCCAAGGGCCAGGCGCCGCAGGACGAGGAGTATGTCCGCCTCGCCACCGCCGCTTTCGAATGCTGCTCGCGCCTGCTGGCGATGCGCAGGGTCGCGGCCCTGGTCGCGCACCTCGCCTGCGGGCTACGCGCCGGCCGCCGTTTCGCCGAGGCTTATGCCGCAGCCAAGCGCTCGGCCGGCGTGGTCGATTTCGACGATCTCATCCGCGCCGCCGAGCGCCTGCTCCTCACCCCCGGCATCGGCGAGTGGGTGCGCTACAAGCTCGACCAGGCGACGGACCATATCCTCGTCGACGAGGCGCAGGACACCAACGAGGCGCAATGGGCGATCGTCGGCGCTCTCACCGAGGAGTTTTTCGCGGGCGCCGGGGCGGTTCCGCGCCGCCGCACCCTGTTCACCGTCGGCGACTTCAAGCAGGCCATCTTCGGTTTCCAGGGCACCGATCCGCGGCAGTTCGAGCGCGCCCGCGCCTACTTCCAGGCGAAGGCCGGTGCCGTCCGCGCCGCGGCCGACGCGATGGACCCGCCGCCGCGCGACATGCCGCCCGAATTCCTCGACCTCTCGATGGACCGCAGCTTCCGCTCGGCGCCGGCCGTGCTCCAGGCCGTCGACGCCGTCGTCGCCGGTCTCGGCCACGACGCCTTCGGCCTGCCGCGTCCGCCGCGCCCCCACCTCGCCTTCCACCGCGCGCGGCCCGGCTCGGTGACCCTGTGGCGGCCGCACACGCACGAAGAGGCCGGCGACGAGGATGCGGGGGAGGAAGGCTGGGTCAGCGATGCGGTGCGCGATTACGCGACGAAGCTCGCCCGCCGGATCGCCTTCTGGCTGAAGCATCCGTTCCGCGTCGAGGCAAAGGGACGGTCGTTGCGCCCGGAGGACATCCTCGTCCTGGTCCGCCGCCGCGGCGACCTCGCCGCCTTGATCGTCGCGCGGCTCCACGCCGAGGGCGTCCCCGTCGCCGGCGTCGACCGGCTGCTGCTCACCGCGCCGCTGGCGGTGCGCGACCTGCTCGCCGCGATCCGCTTCGCCGTCCAGCCGCTCGACGATCTGAACCTTGCCGCCCTGCTCGTCTCGCCTCTGTTCGGCTGGGACCAGGATCATCTCTTCGCGGCCGCCTACGGCCGGGACGGCGCGCCGCTCTGGCCGCGGGTGCGCGACAGCGGCGACCCCGCCGCCCTCGGCCTCTCGTCGCTTCTGGCGATGGCCGATTTCGCGACGCCGCACCAGTTCCTCGAGACGATCCTCTCCGGCCCGCTCGAGGGGCGCCGGCGGCTGCTCGCGCGGCTGGGGCCGGAGGCGCGCGATCCGATCGAGGAGCTGCTCGCCGCCGCGCTCGACTTCGAGACGCGCGCGGCGCCGTCGCTGCAGCGCTTCCTCGACTGGTTCGCCCGGGGCGATGTCGAGATCGTGCGCGATCCGTCGTCCCCGCTCGACGCGGTGCGGGTGATGACCGTGCACGGTGCGAAGGGCCTGCAGGCGCCGGTGGTGATCCTCGCGGACGCCTGCGCCGATCCGGACCGCAAGGGCGGCGGCTTCGGCGGCCGCATCGCGCGGCTGCGGCTTGGCGACGACGGCCCGGCCGTCCCGGTCTTCCGGCCGAGGAAGGACGAGCTTGCCGAGCCGCTCAGGAGCCAGATCGAGGCGCAGGACAGGCTCGATCGCGAGGAGCATTGGCGGCTGCTCTACGTGGCGATGACGCGGGCCGAGGAGCGGCTTTACGTCGGCGGCGCGCTTGGGCCGATGGACCGCAAGGGCCCGCCCGAAGCGAGCTGGTACGCCGCGATCGACGCGGCGCTGGACGGGCTCGGTGCCGAGCCGGGCGACGACGCGGCGTTCGTCAGCGCGAAGCGGTGGGGCCAGGCGGAAGTCTTCACCAAGGCCGCCGCGCAGGACGAGGCCCGGGCGCGGACCGTGCCCGACTGGCTGCGCCGGCCGGCGCCCGCCGAGTCGCGGCCGCCGCGGCCGCTGGCCCCCTCGGCGCTCGGCGAGGAAGCCTTTGCCGATCCGCCCCCGTCGCCCGAGCTGCGCGCCGCGGCCGAGCGCGGCAAGCTCCTCC
This sequence comes from Alphaproteobacteria bacterium, assembly GCA_019239415.1. Taxonomy (GTDB): domain Bacteria; phylum Pseudomonadota; class Alphaproteobacteria; order Sphingomonadales; family Sphingomonadaceae; genus Allosphingosinicella. Next base: position 2,357 of record JAFAZW010000100.1, on the reverse strand, counting down.
ACCGCCTGTTCGAACGGCTTCCCGACGTCGCCCGGGACGAGCGCCGGGCGCGCGCCGACGCGTGGCTCGAGCGCGCCGGCGGCGTCACCGATGCGACGCAGCGCCGGGCGCTGGTGGACCAGGCGGTGGCGATCGTCGAGGATCCGGCGCATGCCGACCTGTTCGGCGCCGATGCCCTCGCCGAGGCGCCGATCGCGGCGGTGGTGGGGGAGGGGATCGTCGTCTCCGGAACGGTCGACCGGCTGCTCGTGCGCGACGAGACGGTGGTGCTGGCCGAGTTCAAGACGACCCGCAAGGTGCCTCGGAGCATCGACGAGATTCCGGCCGCGCACCTCCGGCAGGTCGCGGCCTATGCCCGGGCGCTGCGCGCGATCTTCCCCGGCCGCGCGGTCGAGGCGAAGCTGCTCTACACCGCCGCGCCGATCCTCTTCGCCCTGCCGCCGTGGCTGCTGGAGCGCTACGCGCCGCGCGCCGGGACGGTTGAGGCGGGCGACGGGCCTTCCTACATGGGGGCCGATCCCGCAGGAGATTTGTAGATGAGCACCAAGACCGTCACCGACGACAGCTTCCATTCCGACGTCCTCGGCTCCGACAAGCCCGTCCTCGTCGATTTCTGGGCCGAATGGTGCGGCCCCTGCCGGATGATCGCCCCCGCGCTCGAGGAGATCGGCCGCGAGCTTGGCGACAAAGTGACGATCGCCAAGCTCAATATCGACGACAATCCCGACGCCCCCGCCCGCTACGGCGTGCGCGGCATCCCGACCATGATCCTGTTCAAGAACGGCGCGCCCGCCGCCACCAAGGTCGGCGCCGCTCCCAAGACCCAGATCCAGGGCTGGCTCGAAGGGGCGCTGTAGGCTCTTTTGCCTTCCCATCCGGAACGGATGGGGACGGAGACCACGGAGGGGCAACTCTTTCTCGTCATCCCGGCGAAAGCCGGGATCTCCAAGAGACCCCCTCCGCGCCCTAGTGACCCGAGGTCCCGGCTTCCGCCGGGATGACGGGAGCTACTCCGTCCCCTCCAACCCCCGCGTGTCCGGCCTGAACTGCGCGTGCCGGGGCAGATCGTCGCCCGGATCGAACCAGGCCACCTTGCTCCCCCAGAAGATGTGAAACCCCGGCGCCACCCGGTCCGGGTCGTCGAGCGTCGCGACGGAGAAGTCGACCGTCTCCGGCTGGTGGTCGACCTTCATCAGGAAGGGCGTGCCGCAGCGGCCGCAAAAGGCGCGGTGGCCGAAGCTCGACGATTTGAAGGTCCGCACCGCGTCCGCGCCCCGCGTCCAGACTAGGTCGCCCTCCGGCACGCTCGCGAAGACCATGGCCGGCGCGCCGGAGGTCAGCTGGCAGGTGCGGCAATGGCACCAGCCGGCGTCGAACGGTTCCGACTTCAGTTCGTAGCGCACCGCCCCGCAGGTGCAGCCGCCGGTGAAGGCTTCGGCCATGGCCCCGCGCTAATCCCGCACCGAAGCCGATGCAATCCACCGCGCCGACCTTCGCTCCTCCCCGGAACGGGGAGGGGGACCAGCGCAGCTGGTGGAGGGGGCCCCGACTCAGTCGCGGCGGAGCGGTGGGCCCCCTCCACCACTGCCTGACGGCGGCGGTCCCCCTCCCCGTTCCGGGGAGGAGCAAGAGAAAGCTACTGCGCGCAGGCGGGCGTCAACCCATGGACGCGGCGCCGCCCAGCCACTATGTCCGCCCGAGCGGCCGCTCGGGGTGAGCGGCGCTGCAAGGACGCGCGCGTGCAGTTTCTGCTCTTCCTTTCCGCGATGCTCGCCGGCTTCACCGGGCTGATGTCCGGCGATCGGGCCGTGGCGCCGCACCAGGTCGAGCAGGCCGTCGCCGCCGCCTCGGTGCTCGCCGAAGCGGCGCCGGCCGCGGTGCAAAGCGTCGCCTCGGCCGCCCCCGCGCGAATCGTCGCGACCGCGCCTTGTGAGACTCCGCCGTCGCCGGCCGCGTCCCGCCTCGGCAACCTCGCGCCCGTCAACGAGCGCCGGCTCGAATAGCCGCCTGCGCCCGCCATCGCGGCGGGTCCCTTGCAGCCCCATTCCCTACGCGCGCGCCTTTGCGCCGCGCCTCGTCAGCTTAGCCCAACAGGAATTGCCACCATGCTCGGCGGATTTGCCAAAGCCATTTTCGGGTCGTCCAACGACCGCTACGTCCGTTCGCTCAGGAAGATCGTCGAGCGCATCAACGGCTTCGAATCGACCATCTCCGCGATGACCGACGAGGAGCTGCGCAACCAGACGACGCTCTTCCGCCGCCGCCTCGCCGACGGCGCGACTCTGGACGACCTGCTTCCCGAAGCCTTCGCCACCGTCCGCGAAGCCGCCACGCGCACGCTCGGCCAGCGCCATTAC
>JAFAZW010000060.1 GCA_019239415.1 Alphaproteobacteria bacterium | reverse complement strand
TAGAGCGCCTCGACCGCCTCGCCGCCGCCGCCTTCGACCAGACGTCGCGCATGCGCGCGGTAGAAATCGCGGCGGCGCCAGAGGCCGGCGGCGGCCTCCTCATACGCATCGTGGAGCGACCCCCCACCGAAGTCGCGCCGACGGGTGAGGGCGAGGGCCGCTTCGGCGGCGTCGCCGATCGCCGGGCCGATGCCGAGGCCGAAGAAGCCGCCCCGCGCGCCGAGCTTCGCGACGCGGGCTCCGCCGATGCGCCAATAGCCGGCGAAATCGCCGCCGAGCGGCACCGCCGTGGAGGACGCCTCCTCGCTCTCGGTCTGCGCGTCTTCCCAGCCGCGCGCGGCGAGATAGGCGTCGATCGCGGCGCTGCCTTCCGTCGCCTCCGCCTCGACGCCGCGCGCATATCGGATATGCTCGACGACCAACCGCTGCGGGTCGAGCGGCAGACAGGTGAACAGGGCGCAGCGCTTGCCGCTGCCGAGGCTGGTGTCCGCTGCGACGGGCAGATCGAGCCGATGGGGCCTGGGCAGGCGGACGGTGCGGCTGACGGCATGCCGCCAGCCCAGCTCGAGCGTCGTCTGATGCGCCCAGCCGCGCGCGTCGATCGCGCCGACGCCGCCGAGCGTCTCCCCCCCGACGAGCAGCAGGCTATCGTCGCGCACGGCGACGATCTTCGCCTCGAGCCGCAGTTGCTCGGGCCGGAGGGTCTCGCGCAAGGCCTTATCGATCGCCCCCGCCTCGATCGCGTGGCAGCGCAGCCTGAGCTTGCGCGGACGCCCCGGCAGCAGCGCGTAACAGGCGTCCCAGCTGCACGTCGCGAGCGGCACGAGGAAGTCCCGCTCGGCGGCGCCGAGCATGGGCTCCAGCACGAGCAGGATGCCGGGTCCGCCGAGCGTCGGCGTTTCGGCGACGAGCAGCATCGGCACGTCCGGCCGGAGCCGCGCCATCGCGAGCGCGGCGAGGCTGCCGGCGAGACCGCCGCCGGCGATCAGCAGTCCGTGGTTGCGCCCCTTCGGCATAAGCAGCGGGGTTTAGCGTCCCCTCTCCTCACGCGCCATGGCTTGCGGGGCACGGACGGTCGACAGCCCCATTTCGGCACCCTTTTGCCGGCGACGGATATGCGCTAGGAACGGGCCGTGAACGGCGTGCGCAAGATCATCCATGTCGACATGGACGCCTTCTATGCGTCGGTCGAGCAGCGCGACCATCCTGAGCTCAGGGGCAAACCGCTGGCCGTGGGCGGCGGCGTGCGCGGCGTCGTCGCGGCGGCGAGCTACGAGGCCCGCCGCTTCGGGGTGCGTTCGGCGATGCCGGCGGTGACGGCGAAGCGGCTTTGCCGCGATCTCATCTTCGTCAAGCCGCGCTTCGACGCCTATCGCGCCGTCAGCCAGCAGATCCGCGCCATCTTCCTCGACTATACCCCGCACGTCGAGCCATTGAGCCTCGACGAGGCTTATCTCGACGTCACCGAGGATCTGAAGGGGATCGGCGTCGCCACCACGATCGCGGAGGAGATACGCGCGCGCATCCGCGCCGAGACGGGGCTGACCGCCTCGGCGGGGGTCTCCTACAACAAGTTCCTCGCGAAGCTCGCATCGGACCAGAAAAAGCCCGACGGCCTGTGCGTGGTGACGCCGGCGCGCGGCCCGGCCTTCGTCGAGGCGCTCCCCGTCGCCAGGTTCCACGGCGTCGGGCCGAAGACGGCCGAGAAGATGGCGCGCCTCGGGATCGAAACGGGCGCGGACCTGAAGGCGCGCAGCCTCGATTTCCTCGCCGCGCACTTCGGCAGCTCGGCGCTCTACTATTACGACCTCGCCCGCGGCATCTGCCATCGTCAGGTCAAGGCCGACCGACCCTACAAGTCCGTGAGCGCCGAGGACACGTTCCTCACCGACCTCGCCGAGCCGGAGGCGTTGCTGTCCGAGCTGGACCGGATTGGCCGCCACGTCTGGAGCCGCATCGAGGCCAAGGGCCTCGCGGGCCGCACGGTCAACCTCAAGGTCAAATATGCCGACTTCCAGATCGTCACCCGGGCCAAATCGCTCGACCGGCCGGTCCGCGATGTCGCCGAGTTCCTCGAGATGGGCGCCGCGCTGCTCCGCTCGCTGCTCCCGCCGGTGAAGGCGATCCGGCTGCTCGGCCTCGGCCTTTCCGGCCTCGGGGACGCCGAGCGGACCCGCGACGAGCGGGAGCTGGCCCTGCCGCTCTAGAGGCGTGTCACCTCACCCGCGCGGACCACGATCTCGTCCTGGGCGAAGCGGCGTTCGAGTTCGCCTCGATACGCAGCCCACCACGAGCGGTCGAGCGCGTCGACCATCACTTCCAGCACCACGATGTCGTCGCGCTCGCGTCCCTCGCCCTCCTCCCAGACGCCCTCCGCCGGGCTGCGGGTAAAGGCGGTGAGGCCGCCGAACCGCGCGACCAGCTCCTCGCGAACGCCGGCAAATGCCTCGCGGCCGAAGTCGCGGCCTTCATTGTCCGTCAGCGGAAGCAGGATCTCGACGAGCCAGCTCATTCGGCCGCCTCGGCCTGCGCTTCCGCCTCGGCCTGCTGGCGCGCCCACATTTCGGCGTAGAGCCCATTGCGGCGCAGGAGTTGCGCGTGGCTGCCGCGCTCGGCGACGCGGCCCTGGTCGAGGACGACGATCTGGTCGGCGTCGACGACGGTGGAGAGGCGGTGGGCGATGACGATGGCCGTGCGCCGGGAGGAGACTTCGCGCAGCGTCTCCTGGATCGCGGCTTCGGTGCGGCTGTCGAGGGCCGACGTGGCCTCGTCGAAGATCAGGATCGGCGGGTTCTTGAGCAAGGTGCGGGCGATGGCGACGCGCTGCTTCTCCCCGCCCGACAGCTTAAGGCCGCGTTCGCCGACCATGGCGCCGTAGCCGTCGGGAAGGCTGACGACGAAGTCGTGGATCGCCGCCCCCTTCGCCGCCGCCTCGATATCGGCCTGCGTGGCGCCGTCCTTGCCGTAGCCGATATTGTAGCCGATCGTGTCGTTGAACAGCACCGTATCCTGCGGGACGATGCCGATCGCCGCGCGGAGGGTCGCCTGCGTGACGTGCGCGATGTCCTGGCCATCGATGCAGATACGGCCCGACGTGGGGTCGTAGAAGCGAAAGAGGAGCCGCGAGAGGGTCGACTTACCGGCGCCGGAGGGTCCGACGACCGCGAGGGTGGTCCCCGCCGGAACCTCGAACGAGACGCCCTTCAATATCTCCCGCTCGGGATCGTAGCCGAAACGCACATCCTCGAACCGCACGCTCGCCGCCTCGATGCGGAGGGGCGCCGCGCCGGGCACGTCCGTGACTTCGGCCGGCGTGTCGACGAGACCGAACATCGCCTCCATGTCGATCAGCCCCTGGCGGATGGTGCGGTAGACCCAGCCGAGCATGTCGAGCGGGCGGAAGAGCTGGGCGAGGAAGGTGTTGACGAAGACGACGTCGCCCGTGGTGAAGCGGCCGTGGGACCAGCCCCAGACGGTATAGCCCATCGCGCCCGCCATCATCAGGTTCGTGATCAGCGACTGGCCGATGTTGAGCCAGGCGAGCGACACCTCATTGCGTACGGCGGCATCGGCGAACGCCCGCATGGCGGTGCCGTAACGGGCCGCCTCGCGATCCTCGGCGTTGAAATATTTGACCGTCTCGTAGTTGAGGAGCGAATCGACGGCGCGGGCGATCGCCTGGTTGTCGACCTCGTTCATCCG
>JAFAZW010000082.1 GCA_019239415.1 Alphaproteobacteria bacterium | reverse complement strand
CATCGCCAACATTCAGCCGAAGGACCCGGTGACGCTCGGCCTCTGCTCGCAGCGTGAGCTCGACGCTTTGGTCGCCAAGGCGGCGAAGCAGGCGGGCCTCGAGGCGCAGCAGGACACGCGGCTCGAGGGCGACCGCGAGGCGCTGATCGAGGAGCTGCGCCGCGAGCGCGAGGCCGCGGCGCGCGATGCCGAAGCCGCGCTCGCCGCCGAGGAGGCCGAGACCGGCCAGGCACCGCTCTCCGAGGCGGAAAGCCTGTTCAAGAGCTGAGGCGGGGATCCGGGTGAGCGACTCCCGCGCCTCCGAGCCGCTCTCGCCCGACGTCTCGCTCGTTCCCGACGCGGCCTACACCCACAAGGGTCTCACCTATCCGCTCGGCCGCCGCGCGCCCGAGTCGGGCGAGCTGATCCCGCTGGCAGAGGGCGTCGGCTGGGCGCGGCTGCCGATCCCGGGCTCGCTCAAGCACATCAACGTGTGGGCGCTCGACGACGGCGACGCCGTCGCGCTGGTCGATACCGGCCTCAACATCGCGGAGTGCCGCGCCGGCTGGGAGGCCCTGTTCGAGGGGCCCCTTGCCGGCCGCCGCGTCGGCCGCATCCTGTGCACCCACTTCCATCCCGACCATCTCGGCCTCGCCGGCTGGCTCGCCGGACGTTTCGACGTTCCGCTCTGGATGACCCGCGGCGAGTGGCTGTTCGCGCGCATGCTCGCCGCCGACGTCCGCGACGCGCCGCCGCGCGAGGCGATCGCCTATTGGCGCGCTGCCGGCTGGGACGAGGAGCGCATCGCCCGCGAGGAAACGAAGGGCTGGGGCCGTTTCGCCGCGATGATGAGCGCCGTGCCCGTAAGCTTCGTCAGGTTCGCGGATGGCGACCTGTTGCGGATCGGCGGGCGTGACTGGCGGATCGTCGTCGGCTGCGGCCATTCGCCCGAGCATGGCTGCCTCTGGGACGAAGCCGGCGGGCTGCTCATCGCCGGCGACCAGGTGCTGCCGCGCATCACCTCCAACGTGTCGCTCAGCCTCTCCGAGCCGGAGGCGGACCCGCTCGGCGACTGGCTCGCCTCGATCGACAAGCTGCGCCGCCTGCCCGACGACCTGCTCGTCCTCCCGTCGCACGGCGAGCCCTTCACCGGCCTCCACGCCCGTCTCGACGCCCTCGCCCACGGCCACCGCGACCGGCTCGACGCGCTTCACCGCCGCCTCGCGGAGCCGGCGCGGGCGGTCGACTGCTTCGGCACCCTGTTCGCCCGCAGGATCGAAGACAACATGATGGGGCTCGCCACGGGCGAAGCGATGGCGCACCTGAGGCGGCTCGAAGTCGAGGGGAGGGCGCGGCGCGAGGTGCGCGGCGGCGTCCACTGGTATGAAGCGCGTTAAGGGAGGCGCGTAGCGGCTTGCTGGCGACGTTGCGCCGCGGCGCCGGGCCGGTCGGCAGGCTCGTTCATTCCCGCGCACCGGGGCATCGCCCCTTCGCGTCGACCAGCGCGACCTCCCAGGCCGGCTGATCGGTCGCCGCCGCGTCGCGCGCGCGGAGAGGCACGCATTCGTTGGGCGACTTAACGTGGGCGAACGACCCACCCTTGTGGATGTAGGTCACGCGGCAGAAGAGGATCGGGGCGCCCTTCGCGTCGGCGTCGATCGTCTGGCAGTCATAGTCGCGGACCTCGATGGCCTTGGGCGGGACGAGGCAGCCCAAACCCTTCCTGCAGGCCAGCGGATGAGCGGCGAGGCGCACCTGGTGCGCGAGCAAAGCGGCCTCGACCTCGGCGCGGGTGGGCTGTCCGGCTGGCGGGACCGGTGCCGATGTCAGCAATCCCGCAGCAAGCGGAAGCAAGGCGATTGGAGGAAGCATGCGCGACCATCCCATAACCCGCGCGGGGCGGCAAGGAGGCGCGCCGTCGCCGTCCCCGACGCTTGACCCTCGCCCGCACCGGGGCCAATGCTCGGGCCATGCCGGACGCTTCCGAAGCCATTTCTGAACTGACCTTCGAGGCTGCGCTGAAGCGGCTCGAGGAGATTGTCCGCCGCCTCGAAAGCGGCGAGGCGTCGCTGGACGAATCGATCGAGCTGTATGGCGAGGGCGACCGCCTGCGCGAGCAGTGCGAGACGCGGCTGCAGGCGGCTCAGGCGCGGATCGAGAAGATCCAGCTCGGTCGTGACGGCAAGCCGACCGGCACCGCGCCCTTCGACGCCGCGTGAGCGCCGCCGTGGCGGAGGCGCCGCTCCTCCAGCGCGAGATGGACCGGGTGCGCGCGGAGATCGACGCCTTGTTCGAGGAGCTTCTCGCTCCGCCCGCGGATCCGCGCGCGCGGCTCTACGAGGCGATGCGCTATGCCGCGATCGGGGGCGGCAAGCGGCTGCGGCCGCTGCTCGTCGTCGCCGCCTGCGCGCTCTTCCACGCCGACCGCAGCCGGGCGCTGCGAGTCGCCGCCGCCGTCGAATGCATCCATGTCTACTCGCTGATCCATGACGATCTGCCGTCGATGGACGACGACGAACTCCGGCGCGGCAAGCCCACCGTCCATCGGGCGTTCGACGAGGCGTGCGCGATCCTCGCCGGCGACTCGCTTCACGCTCTCGCCTTCGAGATCCTGGCGGACGAGGCGACCCACGAGGATCCGTTCGTCCGCATCGAGCTGGTGGCGGAGCTCGCCCGCGCGGCGGGTCCCGCAGGCATGGCCGGCGGGCAGATGATGGACCTGAACGCCGCCGCCGCCGGCCTCGACCTCCCGGGGGTCACTCGCCTCCAGCAGCTCAAGACCGGCGCGCTCATCGCCTTCTGCCTCGAGGCGGGCGCGATCATGGGCCGGCTTCCCGTCGAGGGCCGGACCCGCTTTCGCGGCTATGCGCGCGACGTCGGCCTGGCATTCCAGATCGCCGACGACCTGCTCGACGAGGAAGGGTCGGAAGCCCGCACCGGCAAGCGCGTCGGCAAGGACCGGGACAGGGGAAAGGAGACCTTCGTCTCGCTGCTCGGCCGCGATCGCGCCCGCCAGCAGGCCGAGTTGCTCGTCCGCCAGGCGATCGAATATCTCGACCGTTACGGTGCCGAAGCCGATCTGCTGCGTGAGATCGCGCGGTTCGCCGTCGAGCGCGATCATTGACGCGTCCGTCGCAAGTGGCGCTTCTCCGCCGCCCGCGCTAAGGGGGTGGCATGAGGACGGGGGTATATCCGGGCACGTTCGACCCGATCACGCGCGGGCATATGGACATCATCCGGCGCGGCGCGAAGCTGGTCGACCGCCTGGTGATCGGCGTCACCACCAATCCTTCCAAGTCGCCGATGTTCGCCCTCGGCGAACGGATGGAGATGGTCCGGCGCGAGGTCGCGGGGATCGGCGCCGAGGTCGAAGTGGTCTCCTTCGACTCGCTGCTCATGGCATTCGCCGAGCGCGAAGGCGCGACGATCATCGTCCGCGGACTGCGGGCGGTCGCCGATTTCGAATACGAGTTCCAGATGGCGGGCATGAACCAGCAATTGAACGATCGGGTCGACACGGTCTTCCTCATGGCCGACGTGTCGCTGCAGCCGATCGCCTCGCGGCTGGTCAAGGAAATCGCGCTCTACGGCGGCGACATCGCCAAATTCGTCAGCCCGGCGGTCGCGGCCGACGTGGCGCGCCGCGTCGAGCAGATCGGCCGCAAAGGGGCTTGATCCTTGCGGCCGCTCCATGCACGGTCGGCCCGGGTCCTCGGGCCGTTTTCAGGAAATCCACGATGCGTTTGAAGGCTTTCGTCGCGATGCTGCTCGGCTTCTTCCTCGCCGGAGCCTTGGCCGCGCAGGGCATCCAGGCGCCGCCGCCGGTGCCGCCGCTCGACCCCCAGAACACGTTGCTGCTCGATCTCTCGACCGGCGGCCGCGTCGCCATCCAGCTGCGGCCCGACGTCGCGCCCAAGACGGTCGAGCGGATCAAGACGCTGGCGCGACGCGGTTTCTACAACGGCCTCACCTTCCACCGGGTCATCGACGGCTTCATGGCCCAGACCGGCGACCCGAAGGGCGACGGCACCGGCGGTTCGGACCTGCCGAACCTGCCGGCCGAGTTCAACGGCCTTCCGCACGTGCGCGGCGCCGTCGCGGCGGCGCGCGCGGAGGAGGAGAACAGCGCGAACAGCCAGTTCTATGTCATGTTCGCGCCCAAGCTCGCCCTCGACGGCCACTACACCGTCTTCGGCCGCGTCGTCTCCGGCATGAGCTATGTCGACGCGATCAACCGCGGCGAGCCGCCGGCGCAGCCGTCGGTGATCGTCCAGGCCTCGATCGCCGCCGACAACGTGCCGCCGCCCTCGGCCGACAAGGTCGCCGCGGCCCAGAGCCGCACCGGCGCGGCCCTGGCGCTGCCGACGACCGGCCACGCCGCCGGTCCCGCCCCGCCGCCGCCGCCGTCGATCAAGATTCCCGATCCCCCCAAGCCGCGCCCGCAGAAGCCGAACTGAGGCGGCGCGCGATGCGCGTCGACTGCTTCGACTTCGCGCTGCCCCAGGAGCGGATCGCGCTTCGTCCCGCGTCGCCGCGGGATGCGGCGCGGATGCTGGTGGTGCGGGCGGACCGGCTCGAGGATCGCATCGTCTCGGCGCTGCCGGCGCTGCTGCGGCCGGGCGACATGCTCGTCTTCAACGACACCCGCGTCATTCCCGCGCAGCTCGAGGGGCGTCGCGGCGACGCCAGCGTCGGCGCGACGCTGCACAAGCGCGAGGGGCCGCGCGAATGGCGCGCCTTCGTCCGCAACGCGCGCCGCGTCCGGATCGGCGACCGCATCGATTTCGGCGCCGGCGTCCATGCCGTCGCCGTCGAGAAGGGGCAGGACGGCACGCTGCTGCTCGCCTTCGAGGGGAGCGAGCCGGTCGAAATCCTCCTGGAGCGCGCGGGCCGTATGCCGCTTCCGCCCTACATCGCCGGCCGTCGCCCTGCCGACGCGCGCGACGCGGAAGACTATCAGACGATGTTCGCGCGCGAGGAGGGCGCCGTCGCCGCGCCCACCGCCGCGCTCCATTTCACGCCGCGGCTGGTCGAGGCGCTCGACGCCGCCGGCATCCTGCGCGAGACGCTGACGCTGCATGTCGGCGCCGGCACCTTCCTGCCGGTCAAGGCCGAGGACGTCGCCGATCATCGAATGCACGCCGAATGGGGACGGATCACGGCCGCATCCGCCGCGCGGCTCAACGCCGTGCGCGCGGCCGGCGGCCGCATCGTCGCGGTCGGCACGACTTCGCTGCGCCTCCTCGAGAGTGCGGCTGACGAGGCCGGCACGGTCCGGCCCTTCGAGGGCGACACCGCGATCTTCATTACCCCCGGCTATCGCTTCCGGGTCATCGGGGGCCTCCTCACCAACTTCCACCTGCCGCGCTCGACCCTGTTCATGCTCGTTTCGGCGCTGATGGGTCTGGAGCGAATGCAACAAGCCTATGCGCATGCCATCGAAGCGGGCTACCGTTTCTATTCCTATGGCGATGCGACCCTCCTGCTGCCCGACGGCTGACGGCGCGGGCCGCCGGCACACCGGCCGGCCCCGTGCGTTGGGCGCTGTCCGGTGACCGTCGACCAGTCCCTCTCCTTCGCCGTGCTGGGCGGCGCCATCCTCCTCTTCGCCTGGGGCCGCTGGCGCTACGATCTGATCGCCCTTGGCGCCTTGCTGCTCAGCATCGTCGTCGGCGTGGTCAAGCCCAAGGCGGCCTTCACGGGGTTCACCAGCGACGTCGTCATCGTCATCGCCTCGGCGCTCGTCGTCAGCGCCGCCTTCGCCCGCTCGGGCGTCGCCGAGACGCTGATCCGGCCGCTCATTCCGCGCCTCAGGAGCGCGCGCCTGCAGGTGCCCGTCTTCGCCGGCGCGACGGCCCTGCTGTCGATGCTGACGAAGAATGTCGGCGCGCTCGCCATCCTCATGCCGGTGGCGCTGCGGGTGGCGCGGCGGACGCGGACCTCGCCCTCGTGCCTGCTGATGCCGATGTCGTTCCTCGCCCTGCTCGGCGGCCTCGTTACCCTGGTCGGGACGTCGACGAACATCATCGCGAGCCAGGTGCGCGAGGAGACGCTCGGCCATCCCTTCGAGATGTTCGACTTCGCGCCCGTCGGCCTCGGCCTCACCCTGGTCGGCCTCGTCTTCGTCAGCTTCGGCTACCGCCTCCTGCCGAGCCACCGCCAGGCGGGCGCCGCGCTGCACGAGGTGATCGCCGAATCGCCTTTCTCCGTCGAGGCGCTGGTGCCGGAGAGCTGGCCGGAATCGCTGGCGACGGTCAGCGACCTTGCGCTCGCTGAGGACAATGTCCGCATCGCGGCGCACATCCGCAGCGACGGCATCCGCAGCCTCGCCTTCCCCGACGCCCAGCTCTCGCCCGGCGACATCCTCGTCCTCGAAGGCGATCACGACGCGATCGACCGCATCTACGGCCGGCTGCCGCTGGTCGAGGCGCATCGCGAGCACCGCATCCGCGCCGGCAGCCCGGCGGAGGAGACGCGCTCCGTCGAGGCGGTTATCCAGCCCGGCTCCGCGCTGATCGGCAGCTCGGCCGAGCGGGCGCGGCTGCGTGAGGCGCACGGCGTCCACCTGCTCGGCGTCGGCCGCAGCGGCGAGCGCATCACCGAGCGGCTGCGCGACGTGACGCTGCGCGCGGGTGACATCCTCGTCCTGAGGGCCGGCGAACGGGCGCTGCCCCCGGCGATGAAGGCGTTGGGCGTCCTCCCGCTCGCGGAGCGGGAGGTGCGGCTCGGCGTCGTCCGCCGCCGCTACCTGCCGGTGCTGATCCTCGCCGGCGCGATCCTGCTCGTCGCGCTCAAGGTGACGCCGGTGGCGGTCGGCTTCTTCGGCGCCGCTTTGCTCATCGTCCTCACCGGCGGCCTGTCGATGCGCGAAGCCTATGGCGCGCTCGAGCCCGAGGTGCTGATCCTGATCGGCGCGCTGACGCCGCTCAGCGAGGCGGTGCGCGAGACCGGCGGCACCGATCTCATCGCCCACGGCCTCGCCACCCTCCTCCAGAACGCGCCGGGCATGCTGGCCCTCGGCGCGATGATGCTGGCGGCGCTGCTTTGCTCGCCCTTCCTCCACAACGCGCCGACGGTGCTGGTGATGGCGCCGATCGGCGTCGCGCTGGCGCGCGCCCTGCACCTCAACCCCGACACCTTCCTGATGGCGATCGCCACCGGCGCCGGCTGCGATTTCCTCACGCCCATCGGCCACCAGTGCAACACGCTCGTGATGCGCCCCGGCGGCTACAAATTCGGCGATTATCCAAGGCTGGGCGCGCCGCTCTCGGTGCTGATCATCCTCATCGGCACGCCGCTCGTCGCCTGGGTCTGGCCCCTAAGCCACGCGCATTGAGGGATCAGGCGGCGCGCGGGGCGATCCGATCGAGCGAGCCATTCAGGGCACGCTTCGCTTCGAGCAACTCATAATCCGCCTGGAGCCGGAGGAAAAAGCCCTCGGACATGCGGAAATAGCGGGCCAGGCGCAGATCGAGCTCGGCGTCCATCGGTGCTGTGCCACTAACGACCGCCTCGACACGGTCCGCCGACGCATCGATGGCATCGGCCAAGGCCCGCGCGTCGAGGCCCAGCGGCTCCATGAACTCGCTGCTCAATATCTCCCCCGCCGTAGCGTTGTGCAGCCACTCGGGGTTAATGGTAGTCCGTGATCTCGACACCGTCGGCGCCTCCGTCGCGCCAGACGAAGCATATACGCCATTGCATGTTAATGGAAATGGAGTGCTGCCCGGCGCGGTCGCCCTTCAACGCGTGGAGCCGGTTGCTCGGCGGGTGACGTAGGTCGTCCAGCGTCTCCGCTTCGTTCAGCATCCTGAGCTTGATGAGGGCGCGATCCTGGATGTCCTGAGGCAGCTTGCGGCTGCGCAGGCCGCTCCAAATGCGCTCGGTTTCCTCTTCGGAGAAGCTGGCGATCACAGCCCCATCCTGTCCAGAGCGGCAATGACTGCCTGCGGGAGCCGATAGGAGTACTCCCCTTCATCATCGTCCCACTGCCATTCCCACAGTACGAAGCCTGACTTATACCCCTTAGTAGCTGTTAGTCTGCGCCCGAGCCCGCCTAACACGCCGCCTAGCTGGGTGCCTGTCCACGACAGCTGCCTCTGGATTTCCGACGCGAGGGTCCAATCCGGGTATGCCTGCTTAAGCACGCTAAACAGCGCCCTCTGAGACGCTGAGAGCGGAATCCGCCGAAGTGTCCGGTAGGCGAATTTGGAGGTGATGCCGTGTTCGTCGTCGGCCTCAGCCTCCTCCGGCGCCGCCGAAATAGCGGGGGCAGCGACGGTTTCGGGGCCACGGCTGTCGCCACGAATCGACCGAAGAAGGATAGCTATCTCCTCAGGAGTTCCTTCTATTTCAACGCCTTCGATGGTCGCGCGCATCCAAGCCTCCGCCGGTTATGCGCGGACGCTATACCGCCAGCCTCAGCTAGTGACAAGAGTATAAGTCTCACTTGTAGGGACTACCGACGACCTATCCGCTTCCCCATCCGGATCTGCTGCTGCTTGCCGTAGCGGGTCTTGCGGGTGCCCGGTTTCCCCTCCGTGGAATTGCCCAGCAGCGGCGCCTTCTTCTCGTGGTCGGGGATGCCGAGCTCGTCCGCCTCGAGCCGGCGAATCTCGTCGCGGAGGCGGCCGGCTTCCTCGAATTCGAGGTCGGCGGCGGCCTTGCGCATGCGCTGCTCGAGCTCGGCGATATAGGCCTTGAGGTTGTGGCCGACGAGGTGCGGACGCGCGTCGTCGCCGGTCTCGATCACCACGCCGTCGCGCTGCGAGACGTCGGAGAGGATGTCGGCGATGTTGCGCTTGATCGTCGTCGGCGTGATGCCGTGCGCCTCGTTATAGGCGATCTGCTTCTCGCGGCGGCGGCCGGTCTCGTTGAGAGCGCGCTCCATCGAGCCGGTGACGCGGTCGGCATAGAGGATGACGCGGCCCTCGACGTTGCGCGCCGCGCGGCCGATCGTCTGGATGAGCGAGGTCTCGGAGCGGAGGAAGCCTTCCTTGTCGGCGTCGAGGATGGCGACGAGGCCGCATTCGGGGATGTCGAGGCCCTCGCGCAGCAGGTTGATGCCGACGAGCACGTCGTAGACGCCGAGCCTCAGGTCGCGGATCAGCTCGATCCGCTCCAGCGTCTCGACGTCGGAATGCATGTAGCGGACCTTGAGGCCGGCCTCGTGCATGAACTCGGTGAGGTCCTCGGCCATCCGCTTGGTCAGCGTGGTCACGAGGGTGCGATAGCCCTTCTTCGCCGTGATCCGCGCCTCGTTGATGAGGTCGTCGACCTGATCCTCGACCGGCTTGATCTCGACCGGCGGATCGATCAGCCCGGTGGGGCGGATGACCTGCTCGGCGAAGACGCCGCCGGTCTGCTCCAGCTCCCATGGCCCCGGCGTCGCCGACACGGCGACGGTCTGCGGCCGCATCGCGTCCCACTCGTTGAAGCGCAGCGGCCGGTTGTCGATGCACGAGGGCAGGCGAAAGCCGTATTCGGCGAGGGTGATCTTGCGCCGGTGGTCGCCGCGCGCCATCGCGCCGATCTGCGGCACGGTCTGGTGGCTCTCGTCGACGAACAGCAAGGCGTTGTCCGGCAGGTACTCGAACAGGGTCGGCGGCGGCTCGCCGGGAAGGCGGCCGGTGAGGAAGCGGCTGTAATTCTCGATGCCGGCGCACGAGCCGGTGGCGGCGATCATCTCCAGGTCGAAGTTCGTGCGCTGCTCGAGCCGCTGCGCCTCGAGCAATTTCCCTTCCGCCTGCAGCTCCTTCAGCCGCTCGGCAAGCTCGTGGCGAATCGCCTCCATCGCCTGCTTCAGCGTCGGGCCCGGGGTCACGTAGTGCGAGTTGGCGTAGACCTTGACCGAGTCGAGGCTGGCCACCTTCTTCCCCGTCAGCGGGTCGAACTCGACGATCTCCTCGATCTCGTCGCCGAAGAAGTTCACCCGCCAGGCGGTGTCCTCATAATGGGACGGGAAGATCTCCAGATTGTCGCCCCGCACCCGGAAATTGCCGCGGGCGAAGGCCTGGTCGTTGCGCTTGTACTGGAGGGCGACCAGCTTCCTGATGATCTCGCGCTGGTCGACCGTCTCGCCCTTTTTCAGCGAGAACACCATGGCGCTGTACGTCTCCACCGAGCCGATGCCGTAGAGGCAGGAGACGGAGGCAACGATGATGACGTCGTCGCGCTCGAGCAGCGAGCGGGTGGCCGAGTGGCGCATCCGGTCGATCGCCTCGTTCACCGAGCTTTCCTTCTCGATATAGGTATCGGACCGCGGCACGTACGCCTCGGGCTGGTAGTAGTCGTAATAGCTGACGAAATATTCGACCGCGTTGTCGGGGAAGAAGCTCTTGAACTCGCCGTAGAGCTGGGCCGCGAGGATCTTGTTCGGAGCCAGCACCAGTGCCGGCCGCTGCAGCGCCTCGATCACCTTCGCCATGGTGAAGGTCTTGCCGGACCCGGTGACGCCGAGCAGCACCTGCGTCTCCTCGCCGCCGCGCGCACTCTCGACGAGCTCCTTGATCGCCTGCGGCTGGTCGCCCGAAGGTTCGTACTCGGAGACGATCCTGAACCTCTTGCCGCCCTCGGCCTTGGCAGGCCGCTGCGGCCGGTGCGGGACGAATTCCCGCCCCGTCTCGGGCTCGTCGAGGCCGGTCCTGATTGCGATGGCCATGACGGCTATATGGTCATTCCCGCGGTCCCGCGCTACCGTGGCGGGAACGAGAAAAACGGGGGAGGGGACATGCGCAAGTCCGCAGCCTTGCTGTTGTGCCTGGGAGCGGCCGCGTGCGGCGGCGCGCCCGAGGAGAAGAAGCCGGCCGAAGTGCCGGCGCTGCTGCCGGCGGGGACCTGGACGGTCGCCTCCGAGATCACCGCGCTGCGCTCGCTCGACAAGACGACGCCGGCGATCAAGGCGAAGGTCGGCGACAAGGACAGCCTGACCGTCTGCGTCGACAAGCCCGGGCCGCAGCCGCCCGCCAACATGTTCGCCGGCACCGGCTACGAATGCGGGTACAAGAGCGCCTATATCAAGGACGGCATGCTCAACGCGACGATCGACTGCCGCCGCGCCGACGTCGACGGCTCGATCATGATGACGGTCCAGGGCAGCTACACCGCCACCGGCTTCACCGGCACCGCGGAGACGACCGCCTATCTGCCCGGGGCCGGCGACTTCGCGATGAGCCGGACGCTCACCGGCAGCGTCAAGGGCGGCGCCTGCACGCCCGCACCGCCGCCGCCGCCGCAGGACAAGGATGAAGGCTGAGGCAGAACGCCCGGTCGGCTCGATCAGAAGGAGGGCATGATGCGCAAGACGAACATGGCCGCGCTTGCCGCGCTGGCACTGGTGGCCGCGTGCGGCAAGCCGACGCCGGGGCGGAGCGACAACGGCGCCGCGGCCAATGCCGCGTCGGCCAACGGCACCGCCGCCAATGCTGCCCCTGCCGCGCCGGCGCCCTCCTCGCCGGTCCAGACGGCGAGCGTGACGCTCAACCCGGGCGAGTGGGAGACGGTGTCTGAGACCGCCGTCACCGGCCTTCCCGCCAACATCCCGCCCGAGGCCGCGGCGAAGATGAAGGGGCAGAAGATCACCAGCCGGCACTGCCTTTCGCCCGAGCGGGCGGCGCATCCGGGCGGAGACTTCTTCTCCGGCAAGCCGGTGCAGGGCTGCGTCAACAACGTTCACATGACCGGCGGCCGCGTTCAGGGGGACATGACCTGCAAGGACCCGCAGGGCGGCACCTCCACCTTCACCATGGACGGCAGCTATGGCGGCGACGGCTTCGAGGCGACGATGAAGGCGACGCTGACCCGCCAGGGCCAGGCGATGACGATGACCAGCCACACCGTCGGCCGCCGCGTCGCGCCCGCCTGCTCGGCCGCGGCGAAGGACGATTGACATGATCGGCTACGTCACCCTCGGCACCAACGACCTGCCCGGGGCGCTCGCTTTCTACGACGCGCTGTTCGGCTCGATCGGCGCGCGCCGGCTGGTGGAGCTGCCGCACGGCTTCACCCTGTACGGCCACGCCTGGGGACAGCCCGGAGTTGCGATCACGCCGCCTTATGACGGCAATCCGGCCATCCCCGGCAACGGCAACATGGTGTCGCTGGTGCTCAAGGAGCGGGCGCAGGTCGACGCCCTCCACGCCCAGGCGCTGGCGCTCGGCGGCAGCGACGAAGGCGCGCCGGGCGTGCGCGGCGAAGAAGGCGAGCGCGCCTTCTACGGCGCCTATTTCCGCGACCCGGAAGGGAACAAGTTCTGCGCCTTCCGCGTCGGGCCGCCATGACGGGGAGCCGCCGCGCTTGAAAGTACGCGTGATCATCAACCGCGGCGGCGGCTCGTTCGGGGAAGACAGCGCGGCGAAGCTCGAGCCGCTGTTCGCCGCCCACGGCATCGACGCGAAGATCCTCGCCGTCGCGCCCGGGGACCTCGACCGCCATTGCGGCGAGGCGGCCCGGGAGGCGGGGGTCGACGCGCTCGTCGCGGCCGGCGGCGACGGTACGATCGGCACGGCGGCCGCCGCCGTCGCCGGGACCGACGTGCCGCTCGGCATCCTGCCGCTCGGCACGCTCAACCATTTCGCCAAGGACGCCGGCATTCCCCTCGACCTCGAGGAGGCGGTGGCGGTGATCGCGGCGCGCCGCACCCGCCAGGTCGACGTCGCCGAGGTCAACGGGCGCGTGTTCATCAACAACAGCGCCGTCGGCCTCTACCCGCGCCTGGTGCGCGACCGCGAGCTCCAGCAGCGCTTCCTGGGGCGATCGAAGAAGCTCGCCATGGCGGTCGCGGCGGCGCGCACCTTGTGGCGCTTCTCGCACCGCCGCCTCACCCTGCGCGTCGAGGGGCGCGAGGCGCCGGTCGAGACGCCCCTGCTGTTCGTCGGCAACAACCGCTACCAGATGGGCCTGCTCACGCTCGGCACGCGCGAGGCGATCGACCGCGGCGAGCTGTGCCTTTACGCGCCGCTCGCACGCTCGGCCCGGCAATTCCTGACGATCTCGCTGCGCGCCGTCTTCGGCCGCGAGGACGAGCAGGCGAATTTCCTCACCCTCGACGGCGTCCGCGCCGCCGAGATCGACGCGCGCCAGCCGCACCTGATGGTCGCGACCGACGGCGAAGCGCAGATGATGGATACCCCGCTCCGATACCGGCTGCGCGCCGGCGCGCTGAAGCTGTTCGTGCCTCTCCCGCGCGAGGACGGCTGAACTCCAAGCCCCGGTCGCGCCGCGACTCATTGCACTTTTGTGACAAAACTGTTTCAGGTGCGGCGGTGTCCCCGCGTCCGCTCCGCCTTTGCCTGTTCGCCGCGGCGGTGGCGGCATGCCCCCGGCAGGCCGGTGCGAAGGACGACGCGCAATTGTGGCTCGGCGGCACCGTCACCGTCGATGCGGGCGGACGCGTGCGCCTCTCGCAGGAGGTCGTCGCGCGCTTCAGCGCCAATCGCCGCGGCCTCTACGAGATCGAGAGCAACACGATGGTCGGCTACCGGCTCGACTCTCGCGTTACCCTGTGGGCCGGCTACACCCACGACCCGCTCTACGCCGCGGGCCGCTTCACGCTGATGGAGCAGCGCGCCCGCGAGCAGGTCACGGTCGACAAGCTGCCGTTCGGCCCGGGCACCCTCAGCCTTCGCCTCCGCCTCGAGCAGCGCTGGCGGGACGGTACCGCGGGGACCGGCTGGCGGCTGCGCCCGTTCGTCCGCTACGCCCTGCCGTTGCGTCCCGGCGGCCACACGGCTTTGGTGTTCAGCCACGAGAGCTTCCTCGACCTCAACCGCACCGCCTTCCAGAAGGTCGGCGGCGAGGAGAGAATGCGCAACGCGGTGGCGCTGGCGACACCCCTGGCCGGACGGATCACCGCCGAAATCGGCTACCTGAACCAACACGGCTTCGTGCCGGGCGGGCCCGACACCAGCGACCATGTTGCAACGGTGACCCTCAGCGCCTCTTTCTGAACGCGGCTTACTTCCCGATCAGCGGGAAATGCGGCTTGTCGGCGGCGATGGTGGCGGTGTCGATGGTCTGGTCGCCGCCAAGCGTGCGGTAGAGGTCGGCGAGGTTCGTCGCGCGGGTGAGGCGGGTGGCGATCAGCGAACGCTGCGCGGTGTAGAGGGTGCGTTGGGCGTCGAGCACGTCGAGGAAGCTGGCGATGCCGTTGCGGTAGCGCGCCTCGTTCAGGGTGAAGCTGTCCTGCGCCGCGGCGACGAGGCGGGTTTGCGCCGCGAACTGCGCGCCGATCGTGCCGCGACGGGCCAGCGCGTCGCTGACCTCGCGGAACGCGGTCTGGATGGTCTGCTCGTAGCGGGCGAGGAACAGCGCCCGCTGCGCCTGGGCATATTGGAGGTTGCCGCGGGTCGCGCCGGCATCGAAGATCGGCAGCGACGCGTTGACGCCGGCCGTGTAGTTGAAGGCGCCGCCCGTGAACAGGGAGGCGAGGGCGTTCGAGGCGAGGCCGAGCAGACCGGTGAGGCTGATCCGCGGGAAGAAGGCGGCGCGCGCGGCGCCGATCCGGGCATTGGCGGCGATGAGCTGGAACTCGGCCTCGACCACGTCCGGCCGGCGCAGCAGGATCGTCGAATCGAGCCCCGCCGGCACCTCGCGCACCAGCGTGTCCACCGCCTCGAGCGACGGCGGCAGGTCGGCGTCGGCGACCGGCGCGCCGACGAGCAGCTGGAGGGCGTTCCTGTCCTGCGCGACTCGCGTCACCTGGGCGGCGACGTCGCTGCGCGCCTGCTCCAGCACGGTCTGCGCCTGCCTGAGGTCGATCCGGCTGGAGATGCCGCCCTGCAGGCGGGCGTTGGTCAGCGTCGTCGCCCGCGCCGCCGCCGCTTCGGTCTCGCGCGAGATGCGCCGCAAGCTCTGGTCGGCGGCATAGGTGAAATAGGCGCTGGCGATTTCGCCGACGAGGGTGAGGCGGGTCGCCCGCGCCGCCGCCTCGGTCGAGAAATATTGGTTGAGCTGGGCGTTGGAGAGGCTGCGCAGCCGGCCGAACAGGTCGAGCTCGAAATTGCTGGCGCCGACGTCGGCGCTGAACCGGGTGTTCGGCCCGTTGTCGCCGGTGCCGCTGACCGTCGCGCCGCCGCCAGCGGTAACGGTCGGGAAGATGTCGGCACGGGCGACGCGATACTGGGCGCGCGCCGAGGCGATGTTCGCCGCGGCGATGCGCAGGTCGCGGTTGTTGACCAGCGCCCGCTCGACCAGCGCCTGCAGCCGCGGATCGCGGAACACGTCCCGCCAGCTCAGCGCCGGCAGCGCCGCCTCGCTCTGCTTGAGATAGGCGGCGCCCTGCGGCCAGCTCGTCGGGATGGGCGGGGCCGGCTGGCTATATTTCGGCTCCATCGTCTTGCAGCCGGCGAGCGCGCTTACGGCGAGGAGAGCGGCGAGGAGGCGGCGGGTCATGCGGCGGGCACCTCGCGGCCGGAAAGCTCGAGCGTCTGGCGCCGCTTGCGATTGAACAGGCGCCGCACGAGGACGAAGAAGAGCGGGACGTAGAAGATGGCGAGGATCGTCGCCGCGATCATCCCGCCCATCACCGCCGTGCCGATCGCGACGCGGCTCCGCGCGCCGGCGCCGGTGGCGATGGCGAGCGGGAAGACGCCGGCGACGAAGGCGAGGCTGGTCATCAGGATCGGCCTGAGGCGCAGCCGCGCGCCCTCGATCGCCGCGTCGAGCGCGCTCATCCCCTGCCGCTCCGCCTGTTCGGCGAATTCGACGATGAGGATCGCGTTCTTCGCCGACAGCCCCATCGTGGTGAGCAGGCCGACCTGGAAGTAAACGTCGTTCTCCAGCCCCCGCACCGCCACTGCGATGGCGGCCCCGAGCAGGCCGAGCGGGATCACCATCAGCACCGAGATCGGGATCGACCAGCTTTCGTACAGGGCGGCGAGACACAGGAACACGGCGAGCAGCGAGAACGCGAGCAGGACCGTCGCCGTCGAGCCCGACAGCTGTTCCTCGCGCGAGATGCCGGTCCACTCGTACGCGATGCCCGCGGGCAGTTGCGACGCGAGGCGCTCCATCTCGGCCATCGCCTCGCCGGTGCTGCGGCCGTGCGCCGCGTCCCCCGCGATGCGCATCGACGCATAGCCGTTGAAGCGCACCGCTTGCATCGGGCCGACGATCCAGCGCGTGGA
>JAFAZW010000046.1 GCA_019239415.1 Alphaproteobacteria bacterium | reverse complement strand
GCTCCGGTCGCGAAGATGCGCGGTGACGCCGTCGAGTCCGGCCGGTGGCCGCGGCCCCCGCAACGCGAGGTCGAGCGCTCGCGCCCCTTCCAGCCAGGCGAGCCGCGCCTCGCCCCGGCGCACCAGCGGATGCTTGAGGAGGGCGAGCAGCGGGACCGGCGCGAACCCCTCGGCCGCGGCGGCGGCGAGGCCGAGGAGCAAGGTACCGGGGGCGAGCTCCGCGAGCGGCCGGCCGGCGCTGTCGTCGGCTTCGATGCCCCAGCGGCGCAGATGCGCGGCGACGCGGCGCGCGAGGGCGCGGTCGGGAGTGACCAGTGCCGCCGTCCGCTCCGGCGTCTCGAGCGCCTCACGCAGGGCGATGGCGACGGCCTGCGCCTCCTCGGCCGGATCGGCGAGCTCGAGGGCACGCACGCCGGTCAGGCGGCGCTCCGCCGGCGACAGCGTCTGCCACTTGGCGGTGAAGGCGGCGGGGGCCATGGCGTTGGCGATGGCGCGGCTGCGTACCGCCGGTGCCCTTCGGTGCCGCCCGTCGGTGTCGCTCGGCGCGGACTGGCCGCCGCCCCAGCGCCAGCGCCGCACCTCCTCCCGCGCGACGCCCATCCGGTCGAGCAGCAACTTGAGGTGGAATTGCGGATGGGTCTCGATCGACCGCCGGCGCAAACCGGTCTCCGGATCCGGCTCGTGCGGCCCCAGCGCCTCCCATTCGGCGCGCGGCATGGCCTGATCGAGCCCGGCGAGGACGACCCGCCCCGCCGGCATCCGCGCCACCGTGCGCAGCAGCCGCGCGACCGCCGGCGCGGCGGTGCTGATGCCGGCGGCGATGACGAAGCCACGCGGCGGCGCCTCGCGCCAGCGCCGCGCCAGCGCTCCGAGCAAGCGGTTGCGCCGGTCGGCCAGATCGATGCGGCCGCGCGCCCGGAGCAGGCGGGGCCAGTCGTCGAGAATGACCGCCAGGCGATCGAGCGAGGCTTGCCAGTGGAGCGACAAATCGGGGACGTCGGCGGCGAACCGCCGCAGCCGCTCCGGCGCGATCTCCTCGACGAGCAACTGGTCGAGCGTGCGGGCCAGATCCTCGGCGAGGCGCAGCGCTTCGGCGGGGTCGGTCTCGGGCATGTGCCGCTCGATCAGCCCGGCAAGGAGGAACAGCCGCTCGACCGGTTCGATCGCCGGCGGCACCGCGTCCCCGTCGAGCGGCTCCAGCGCCGCGCCCACCCGTTCGTCCAGCTCCGGATCGCCGACCGGAACCAGCCTCGGGAGGAGCAGCCCGCCGTCCGAGCGGCGCACGAAGGCATCGGCGATGGCGCGGGCGGCGCGGTTGTTCGCGACCAGCACGATGCCCTGCGCCAGCCCGGTCTTCTCCTTGCCGTGCAGCGCGATCAGTCCTCCCGCCAACGCATCCGCAAATCCCCGGTGCGGCGGGATGGTGAAGACGGCGGGGTGGACGGACATCGGTCAACGCTAGTCAGCGAGGAGCCGCGGCGAAAGCCCCCCTCCCCTTGGGGCGAAGCGAATCAAGCCGATCCCAATATCTCCTCCGCCTTGCGGATATTGGGCGGTGCGCCGATGTCGAACCACAGGCCCTCGTGCACCAGGCCGTAGAGGCGTCCCGCTGCGATCGCGCGGTCCCACAGCAGGTTGGTCGAGAAGGGCCCCTCCGGCTGGTCGCCGGCGAGCAGCCGCTTCGAGACCATCTGGATGCCCGTGTAGACGAACGGCGCCACCGCCCCCGCCCGGCGGCGGCGGAGGCGCCCCGCGGCGTCCATGTGGAAGTCGCCCTGGCCCTTGTGGCAATAGGCCCGCGCGCACGGCACGAGGAGCAGGAGCGCGTCCATCGCCGCCTCGTCCCAGGCCGAGGCGAGGAGGCGGATCGTATCGACCGGCCCGTCGACCCACAGATTGTCCGAATTGACGACGAGGAACGGATCGGCGTCGATCAGCGGCAGCGCCTGAACGAGGCCGCCGCCGGTTTCCAGCAATTGGGCGCGCTCGTCGGAGACGGCGATGTCGAGGCCGCGGACGCGGTTCCTGAGATGCGCCTCGAGCGCGTCGGCGAGATAGTGGACGTTGACCACGGCCTTGCGGACGCCCGCGGCCTTGAGCTTGTCGAGCGTGTGGTCGAGCAGCGTCTTGCCCGCCACCTCGACCAGCGGCTTGGGCCGCGTCGCGGTGAGCGGCCGCATCCTCTTGCCGAGCCCGGCGGCCATCACCATCGCCACTGCCGGCACCGCCCCGCGCGGATCGGGGCGGAGCGCGAGCGGGCGCTTGTGGCGACTCATCGGCGCCACGCCTCGGCCCGCTGCTTCGCGGGCACGTTGGCGTCGAACCAGGCGCGGACCGGCGCCAGCGCCTCGTGCGCGAGATCCCGTTCGAGCAGGCCCCACATGCGCGGCTGGAAGGCGCGGTAGCCCGGCTTGCCGTCGCGCTTCCACAGGCGCGTGAACACGCCGAGGATGCGCGTATTGCGCTGGCCGGCGAGCACCCAATAGGCACGCTCATAGCCGGCTCCCTGCCCCGCCGCCGCGACATAGCGGTCGATCATCGCCCGCTCGATCCCGGGGCTGACGTCGCGGCGGGCGTCCTCGAGGACGGAGGCGAGATCGTAGGCCGGGTGGCCCGCCACCGCGTCCTGGAAATCGAGCAGGCCGAGATGCGCGATCCCCTCCCGCCCGGCGACGAGCATGATGTTCTCGGCATGATAATCCCGCAGCACCGTTACCGGGCCGAGCCCGTCGCCGGCGACCGGCGCGAGCACCTCCCGCCAGGCGGCGTCGAATCCCGCGCGGTCGACGTCGAGGCCGAGCGCCGGGCAATACCAGTCGACGAAGAGCTGCAGCTCCTCGAGCCAGCGATCCAGGCCGTGGGGGGGCACGCCCCGCATCGGCGGGTGGGCGTGGAGATGGACGAGGAGGTCGGTCGCGAGGGCGTAGAGCTCCTCCTCGCGGTGGGGCGCCGCGTCGAGCGCTTCGCGCAGACGGGCATTGCCGAAATCGTCGATCAGCAGCAGGCCGCGCTCGAGATCGCGGGCGAGCGTGGCCGGCGCCGACAGCCCCACGTCGAGCAGCCACTGCGCCGCGGCGATGAAGGGCCGCGGGTCTTCCTCCGGGGGCGGCGCGTCCATCAGCACCGCGCTGCGGCCGTCCTTGACCACCCGGAAGTAGCGGCGGAAGCTCGCATCGCCCGCCAGCGGCAGGATCTCGGCCCCGTCCCAGCCGTGCGCGGCGAGGAAGGCGGGCGCCGTCGCGGGCGGAATCATCGGGGCGGCCATCGCGCTTCCCAAGCCGGGGGCACATCGGCTGTCAAGGCGCGCGCGCCGGCCGCGTCGCGGTCCAGGGTGAGCCGCAGCGCGTGCGGCCACAAGGCGTCGCCAAGCCGCTGCGGCCACTCGATAATCAGCGCCGCATCGGCCAGCGCCTCGTCCAGCCCCAGCTCCTCGATCTCGGCCGCGTCCTCGATCCGGTAGAGGTCGACATGCCAGACGGGGGGCGTCAGCTCGTCATAGGGCTGGACGATCGGAAAGGTCGGGCTGGCGACGTCGCCCGCGAAGCCGAGCCCGCGCAACATGCCGCGCGCGAGCGTCGTCTTCCCCGCCCCCAGATCGCCGTACAGCGCCACCACGTCCCCGGGCCGGAGCACGGCGGCGAGGCGGCGGCCGAACGCTTCGGTCTCGTGCGGGCTGTGCAAGATCATGGCGCAATCGCCCTCGTCCGCCCCCTGCCCCCTCTCCCCGGCGGGGAGAGAATTGGGGTGAGGGGGCTCGGCCTCCGAAGCGAACCGCTGACGCCGAACCCCCTCACCCTGCCCTCTCCCCGCCGGGGCGAGGGATTTCGGCCGCCGTCCGAGGCGTCACCCCTTCTTCCTCGGCAGGCGGAAGGTGACCGTCGTTCCTTGGCCCGGCTCGGAGACCAGCTCGACCTTGCCGCCATGGGCCTCGATGAACTGCTTGGCGAGCGGCAGGCCGAGGCCGAGCGCCGCCTCGCCGCCCTCGGCGGTGCGGTGGAACCGGTCGAAGACCCGGGCCTGGTCGGCCGGCGCGATGCCGGGGCCGTTGTCGGAGACGGTGATCGAGGCCTCGCGCTTCGTGCCCATGCCGTGGAGCAGCACGCGCCCCTCCGTGCCGGTATAGGCGATGGCGTTGCGCAGCACGTTGTCGAGCGACTGGCGGAGCCGCTGGCGGTCGCCGGTGACCGCGCCGAGTCCCTTTTCCAGCTCTACGCCCAGGTCGATGCCCTTGGCCTCGACCGCGGCCTGCAGGTCGGCGGCGGCATGGCGGCAGAGGGCGGCGAGGTCGACCTCCTCGTCGGCGAGGACGAGGCTGCCGCTGTCGGACTGGGTGAGGTCGAGGACGTTGTCGATCAGCGTGCCGAGCCGCGCCACCGACTGGAGGATGGCGGCGACATATTCGCTCGCGCTCGCCGGCAATTCGCCCGCATAGCCGGCCTCGAGCATCTCGGCGAAGCCGGCGATCGAGGTGAGGGGCGTGCGCAGCTCGTAGCTCATGTTGGAAACGAAGGCGGTCTTCAGCCGGTCCGCCTCCTCGAGCGCCGCCGTGCGTTCGCGCAGCGCCGCCTCGACGGTGCGGCTGGCGGTGACGTCGAGCATGGTGAAGAGCGCATTGCCGTCGGGCAGCGGCACCGCCGCGAACTCGAACTCCCGCCCGTCGACGAAGCCGACCCGGCCGGTGCGCTGCTTGCGCTCGATGGTCGCACTGCGCACCAGCTCGCGCACCAGCCCCGCATGCTGCGGATTGCGCAGGCTGCGGGCGATGAGCGGTGCCAGGCTGTCGATGCGGGGGTGGCGGGCAAGCTCTTCCTCCTCGAACCCCCACAGCGCGCGGAAGCGGTTGTTCCACAAATGGAGGCGGCCGTCGGAGGCGAAGACGCCGATCGCCTCGAACAGATTGTCGAACGTCGCGGTGCGGACCCGCAGCAAGGTGTCGCGCGCCGAGGCGAGGCGCAGCTGCTCGGTGCGATCCTCGAAGATCAGCAGCAGCCCGCCGTCCGGGAGCGGCTGGGCGACGACGCGCAGGTGTTGCCCCTTGGGGAGGTTCCATTCCTCCTCCTCGGCTGCGAGGCCGCCGGTGAACCAGCGGCCGTGCTCCTTCTTCCAGTCCGGATAGTCGCGCACCTCGGGCAGGCAGCCCATGTCGCGCATCGCGTCGAGCAGGCGGTTGAACTCCGGACGGTCGGCGAGGAATTCGGCTTTGAGTCCGAACATCCGCGCGAACGGCTGGTTGAAGAAGATCAGGCTCCGGTCCCGCCCGAACTGCGCCACGCCCGCCGACAGGCGGTCGAGCATGTCGCGCTGGGCGCGGACGAAGCGGGCGAGCTCGGCCCGCGCCTGCTCGCGATCCTCGACGTCGAGGGCGTAGCCGGCGACCCCGGCCTCGCCGAGCGGCACCTCGACGACCTGGAGGGTGCGGCGTGCCCCGCCGATCGTCGCGGGCACGGTGCGGACGTGCGGCGCGCCGCTGTCCCGCGCGGCGGCGGCATGGGCGGCGGCGCCGTCGCCGGGCTCGTCGACCAGCTCGACGCCGCCGGCGATGACCGCCGCCGCGTCCTCGGCCTCGACCGCCTCGACATAGGCGCCGTTGACCATCGCCAGGGTGAGATCGGGCCCCCGGTGCCACATCGGGAACGGCGCCGCCTCGATCAGCCCGGACAGCGCGTCGAGCGCGGCGGCAAGGCGCGCGGCGCGGCCCTCCGCGGCGGACCGCTCGCCGGCAATGTCGGTGACGTCGAGGATCCAGAGCAGGACCCCGTCGCCCAGCGCCGGCGGCGCCGGCCCGCCGCGCAGTTCGAGCGCCCGCGCGCCGCCCGCCGGCCTTACGGTGAGCGCGAAGCCGGCACCGGTGGCCTGCGCCGCGGCGACCGCTCCGCTGAGCGCGGCGGCATCGTCGGGCGGGAGTCCGTTCGGCTCGGAAAGCTTCGCGGGAAGCTGGGTCAGGCCGAGCGCGAAGGCCGCGCGCTCGCTTCCCTGGAGCCGGCCGTCGCCGCCGACGAAGAGCGGGATGGCCGGAGACGCGGCGAGCAGCGCGTCGGACCGCGCGACCTCAGCCACCTGCGCCACCGCCTCGCGGCTGCGCCGCAGGCCCCGCAGCGTCGCCCACGCCGCCGCCGCGATCCAGCCGCCGCAGACGAGCGCGATCAGCGCGGCGGCGGTGGGCGTGAGGCTGAGCATCGCCTCCTCTTAGGGAGGGCACTGGGAGAGGGAAAGACCTCGCTCCTCCCCGGGACGGGGAGGGGGACCATGCGAAGCATGGTGGAGGGGGCCCCGCGCTTCCGCAGCATCTGACTCAGGCCCCCCACCACGCCGCTTCGCGTCGCGGTCCCCCTCCCCGTTCCGGGGAGGAGCCAGGAGCGCTACGCCGCCAGCTTTTCCCTGCGCGCCTTGGCGAGCTTCCTGAGGATCATGTCGCGCTTCAGGCGCGAGAGATGGTCGATGAAGAGGATGCCCTCGAGATGGTCCATCTCGTGCTGCAGGCAGATGCCGAGCAGCCCTTCGAGCTCCTCGTCGTGGGGCTTGCCGTCGCGGTCGAGCCAGCGGGCGCGGACGCGGTCGGGGCGCTCGACCTCGGCATATTGCTCCGGCACCGACAGGCAACCTTCGGTATAGGGCTGGACCGTGTCGGAGGCGGTGACGATCTCCGGATTGACGAACACCATCGGCCGCCGCACCGGCTCGCCCCCCTCCTCCTCGGGCTCCTGAAGGTCGATGACGAGGATGCGCTTGGGCACGCCGACCTGGATGGCCGCGAGGCCGATGCCGGGCGCCGCGTACATCGTCTCGAACATGTCGTCGATCAGCGTCCGGAGCTCAGGCGTGATCTCCTCCACGGACGAGGATTTGCGCCGCAGCAACGGGTCCGGAGTCTCGATGATCGGGAGGATCGCCATGGGTGCGGAAGTAGGTCCGAGTAGAGCGAAAATCAAGGATTCGGCGGTGGTCCGGGGACAGTCACCGGCCGCACGGCGCGGGCGATTACCAACAAGACCGTGCGGCCGGTGACTGTCCCCTCCTCCCGGCCCGCTAGGCCACCGGCCTTCGCGCCCGCAGCGCCTGGGCGAGCGTGCCTTCGTCGAGGTAGTCGAGCTCGCCGCCGACGGGCAGGCCGTGGGCGAGCTGGGTCAGGCGGACCGGGTAGGTCTCCAGCCGCTCGGCGAGATAATGGGCGGTGGTCTGGCCTTCGAGGGTGGCGTTCATCGCCAGCACCACCTCGTCGACGCCGCCCTGCGCCACCCGCGCGACGAGGCGATCGACGGTCAGGTCCTCCGGGCGCACGCCCTCGAGCGCCGAGAGCCGGCCGCCCAGCACGTGGAAGCGGCCGGGGAAGAGGCGCGAGCGGTCCAGCGCCCACAGGTCCGACACCTCCTCGACGACGCAGAGCAGCCGCGCATCGCGGCGCGGATCGGCGCAGACCCCGCAAGGATCGGTCGTGTCGACATTGCCGCACGTCCCGCAGACCGCCAGCGTCTCGGCGACCCGTTCCAGCGCCCGCAGCAGCGGCGTCAGCGCGGTCTCGCGCTTCTTGAGCAGGTGCAGCACCGCCCGCCGCGCCGACCGCGGCCCGAACCCGGGAAGGCGCGCCAGCGCCTGGGTCAGCGCATCGATCTCGGGGGAAGCCATGGACGCAAGAGGTAGGGTGGAGCGGCACCGCGGTAAAGGTCCTCCCCGGAACGGGGAGGGGGACCGCGCGCGCAGCGCGTGGTGCGAGGGGGCCCAGAAGCGGCGGTGGGGCGGGCCCCTCGACCAGCCTCCGCCTTCGGCTACGCCTGGTCCCCCTCCCCGTTCCGGGGAGGAGTTGCTACAGCCCCGCCATGCGCATCGCCTTCATGGGAACGCCGGATTTCGCCGTGCCGACGCTCGACGCCCTCCTCGCGGCCGGGCACGAGGTCGCCGCGGCCTATTCGCAGCCGCCGCGCCCGGCGGGGCGCGGCAAGGCGCTGCGCCCCTCCCCCGTCCAGCAGCGCGCGGAGGCGGCGGGAATCGAGGTGAGGACGCCGCTGTCGCTGAAGGGTGACCAGGAGCAGGCGGCGTTCCGCGCCCTCGGCCTCGATCTGGCCGTGGTCGCCGCCTACGGCCTCATCCTTCCGCAGCCGATCCTCGACGCGCCGCGCGACGGGTGCCTCAACGTCCATGCCTCGCTGCTGCCGCGCTGGCGCGGCGCGGCGCCTGTCGAGCGCGCGATCCTCGCCGGCGATCACCGCACCGGGGTGACGATCATGCGGATGGAGGCGGGGCTCGACACCGGGCCGATGCTGCTGCAACGCGCGATCGACATCGGGGCCTACGACACGGCCGGCATCGTCTCCCACCGCCTCGCATGGCTCGGCGCCGAAATGATGGTGGAGGTCCTCGCGAGGCTGAAGGACTTTCCGGCCATGCCCCAGCCGGACAGCGGCGCCACCTATGCGAGCAAGATCGACAAGAGCGAAGCTCGGATCGATTGGACGGCAGGCGCGCCCGGGGTCGACCGGCAGATACGCGCTTTCAATCCTTCGCCGGGCGCGTGGTTCGCGTTCGGGGGCGAGCGGATACGCGTGCTCACGGCGAGACTCCAAAGCGCGCACGGCGACCGGACCTTTCGAACGAGCTATCCCACCGAGCCGGGCCTCGTCCTCGACGATCAGCTCGCCGTCGGCTGCGGCGACGGCGCCATTCGGCCCGAGATGGTTCAGCGCGCCGGGCGGAGCGTGATGACGGCGCAGGAGCTGCTGCGCGGCTTCCCGATCCCTCCGGGAACCCGGCTTTGACGCGCTTCCGGCTGACGGTGGAATATGACGGCCGGCCGTTCATGGGCTGGCAGCGGCAGGCGCACGGCCCGTCCGTCCAGCAGGCGATCGAGGAGGCGGTGGCGGCGATTACCGGCGAGAGCGTCGTGCTGCACGCCGCCGGCCGCACAGATGCCGGCGTTCATGCCCTCGCCATGGCGGCGCACGTCGACATCGAGAGGCCGATCACCGCCTTTCGGCTGTCGGAGGCGCTGAACGCGCGGCTGCGGCCGCTCCCGGTGGCGATCCTTTCAGCGAAGGCGGTTGCCGACGACTGGCATGCCCGCTTCAGCTGCACCGGGCGGCGCTACGTCTACCGGATCGTCAACCGCCGGGCGCCGCTGGCGCTGGAGGCCGGGCGCGCCTGGCAGGTGGCGGTGCCGCTCGACGCCGCGGCGATGCACGCGACCGCCCAGGCTTTGGTCGGCCGGCACGACTTCACCACCTTCCGCTCGGCGCATTGCCAGTCGGAGAGCCCGGTGAAGACGCTCGACCGCCTCGATGTCGTGCGCGACGGGGACCGCATCGAGATCCACGCGGCGGCGCGGTCCTTCCTTCACCACCAGGTCCGCTCGATGGTGGGATGCCTGCAGCTGGTGGGCCGGGGGAAATGGTCCGGGGCGGATCTCCAGGCGGCGCTGGCGGCGCGGGACCGGGCGGCGCTCGGCCTCAATGCGCCGCCCGACGGGCTCTATTTCGCCGCCGCGATATATCCGGGCGACGCCGCGCCGTAGCCGAACAGGCGCTGCAGCGAGCGATCGAGCATCGTCAGCTGCCAGAGCAGGCGGCCGTGCTCGGCGCGGCCGGAACGGTGGTCGGCCGCAATCCTGGCGAGCGCGGCGGATTCGAACCAGCCGAGCTCGGCGAAGGCGGGACTGCGCGCGATCGCCTCCGCCTCGGCGGCGAGCGGGCCGCGGAACCAGGCCGAGACCGGCGTCACGAAGCCCATCTTGCGCCGGTGGAGGATCTCTGCCGGCAGGCGCGCGGCGAGCGCCTTCTTGAGCAGCCATTTTCCCGACCCGCCGCGCAGCCTGAGCTTCGCGGGCAGCCGCGCCGCGAACTCGACGAGGCGGTGGTCGAGCAGCGGCTCGCGCGCCTCGAGCGAAACGGCCATCGAGGCACGGTCGACCTTGGTGAGGATGTCGCCCGGCAGCCAGAGCTTGAGGTCGGCATATTGCGCACGCGAGAGGGCATCCGCGGCGGGCGCGCCGCGCATCGCCTCGACATAAAGCCGCTCGGCGCGATGTCCCTGCAGGAGTTGCCTGAAGTGCGAGCTGTAAAGCCTTGAGCGAACGGGCAAAGAGGTAGCCGTCACCGCGTCGGCATAGGCCTCTTCCGGTGGCCGGCCCAAGGCCGTCAGCGTGGTCTTCGCGCGGAGAAATTGCGGCGCCCAGTCGAGCTTGGGATAGACGGCGCCGACGGCGCCGACGGCGGTGCGCGCGGCCTCCGGGAGGAGGCGCCGGACCCGCTCCTCGACGCTGAACAGGCGGTAGCGCCGGTAGCCGGCGAAGGCCTCGTCGGCGCCGTCGCCGGAGAGCGCCACCTTGACCTTCTCCCGGGCCAGCTCGGAGACCCGGTAGGTGCCGATCGCGGAGGCGTCGGCGAAAGGCTCGTCGAAGGCGTCCGCGAGGGTGTCGATCAGGGTGAAATCGTCGGCGGCGACCCGGCGGACACGGTGCGCGGTGGCGAAACGCGCGGCGACCAGGGCGGCGAAGCGGGTCTCGTCATGGTCGGCGACGTCGAAGCCGATGGCGCAGGTCTCGACCGCGCCGCGGCTCGCCTCGGCCATGAAGGCGACGACGGCCGAGCTGTCCACCCCGCCGGAGAGGAACGCGCCGAGCGGCACGTCCGCCACCATCCGCGAGCGCACCGCCTCGCCGAGGCGTTCGACCAGCTCCTCTTCGAGCGCGGCCGGCCTTGCCGTCGAGGGGTTCGAGAAGTCGACGTCCCACCAGCGGACCGGCGCCGGCACCGCCCTTCCCCGGCGGACGAGCAGGTAGTGACCGGCGGGAAGCTTGCCGACGCCGGCGACGATGCAGCGATCGTCCGGGACGTAGCCGAATGCCAGGAAGTCCTCGACGGCGCGGGGATCGGGCTCGCGGCGCAGGCGCGGGTGGGCGAGCAGGGCCTTGAGCTCGGATCCGAAGATCAGCGCGCCGTCCGGCAGGGTCGCCACGTAGAGGGGCTTCACGCCGAGGCGGTCGCGCGCGAGGAACAGCGCGCCCTCGGCGGCGTCGTAGAGCGCGAAGGCGAACATGCCGTAGAGCCGCGACAGGCAGGACGGCCCCCATTGCCGCCATGCCGCCAGGATGACCTCGGTGTCCGAATGGGTGGCGAAGGCGTGGCCGAGCCGCTCGAGCTCGGCGCGCACCTCGCGGAAATTGTAGATCTCGCCATTGTAGGTGATGGCGAGCTCGCGGTCGGCGGAGACCATCGGCTGGGCGCCGCCTTCGAGGTCGATGATCGACAGGCGGCGGTGGCCGAGGCCGATGCCGGGCGCCGTCCAGACGCCGCTGCCGTCGGGCCCGCGATGCGTCAGCATATCGGCCATCGCCCGGATCCGCGCCGGATCGACGGGCTTGGGCACATCGGGGTGGAAGAGGCCGGCGATGCCGCACATCAGCGCGCCCCTTCCACGCCGGCGGCGCGGTCGGCAAGGCGGTGGATCGGGCCGAGGGCACGGAGGAACGCATCGATCGCCGGGCGGGCGCTTCCCGGCCCCGCCCGCTCCACCGCCGAGACGAGGACCGCGACGGCGCGCTGCGGGCCGCCGACGAGGTGGACCTTCATCGTCTCGAGCTTCACCTGGGCGGGGCTGCCGGTGACGATGCCGCCGACCCGGTAGAAGCTCGCCACCTCGCGGACGATGCCGTTGGAGAAGATGCGCTCGGACTTCCCGCCGGGAGGCGGCGGGGCACCGGTCGTCCAGGCCCAGGCGCCGCCCGGCTCCGCGGCGCCCTGGCCGAAGCCGATCAGCTTCCTTGCCCCCTCCTGCCTCGCATAGACCACCAGCCAGAGGTCTACGTCCCGGCCGGCCGCGTCCCGGTAGCGACCGGAGGCGATCCGGTCGGCACCGGCGAAATGCGGGGCCCAGGCCCGGCCCGCTTCGGCGGGTACCTCCCGCCAGCCCGGGACGGGAGGCGTCGCGATCCCGGCGGGAACCGGCGCGGTACCCGTGGACGCGACCGCCGCGGACCAGAGCGGGGCGGCTGCCGCCGTCGCGACGGCGGCGAAGGCGACGAGGCCGAGCCGCCGCCGCGGCCCCGGCAAGGTTCCCGGCGACTGGAGGTCGGCCGGGTCGAACCAGGGATCGTTCGCCTTGCGGTCGAAGAAGGGCCAGGCGGCGCCCATGACGATGGCGATGACGATCGCGAAGAAGATCCAGCCGTAGAAGACATGGTCGAAGCTCGCCGCGAACTTCAGGCTGTTCGCGCGATAGGCGATGTAGATCGTTCCCCAGGCGCGGATCCCGTTGGCGAAGATCGGCACGATCAGCGCCCCCGCGAAAAAGGCGGCGCGGCGGCGCCAGGAGCGGAAGCACAGGTTCGCCGCGAGCGCGCCATAGGCGGCCATGGCGACCAGGAACTTGACGCCCGAACAGGCTTCGGCGACCTGGAACAGGCCGGTGGGCGTGGTGATGAAGATGCCCTCGATCCGCGCCGGTACGTGGAACAGGCCGAGCAAGGCCATGCTCATCTTCGCCGTCAGCGTCTGCATCGGCGGCACCAGCTCCTCGCCGGCCGGGATCAGGAACAGGGCGTAGCAGAGCGGGAACAGGAGGCCGCGCGCGACGGCCCTCCCGAGGCAGGCGACGACGGCGCCCTCGAGCATCAGCCCCAGCCCGGCGTGGCGGGCAAGGGCGAGGCCGCCCGCCTCGCCGAGCAGCCAGGCGACGGCGCCGGCGGCGACGAGGAGGAGGCCGGGCGCCCAGGCGGCGGGGGCGAGCTGGCGGAGCTCGGGCCAGCGCTGCCAGACGAGCCAGCCGATCAGCGGCACGATCAGCAGGCAATGGTTGAAGGTCGAGCTCTGGTACCAGATGCCGGCGATGTCGGCGGCGTCGCGCCGAAACAGCAGCAGGATGGCGGCGGCGAGGGCGGCGAGCATGGCAGTGTGCTCGCGCCAGCCGGCGGCAGTGGCCGGCTCGGCCTTCTGGATGGGGAGAACGGCGGTCATGCGGCGCGCCCCTGCCTCCCCATCGGGAACCGATGGGGAGGGGGGTGCAGGCGGCTCTCCAGTCCGGGGGACTGGAGAGAGCCGGAACCGGCTGCGGAGCAGCCGTCGGCGAAGGTGGTGGAGGGGTCTTTGGAGCAGGCCTCGTCAGTTACCACTCCACCATGCTTCGCATGGTCCCCCTCCCCACCCACTTCGCGGGCAGGGAGGCAGAGGGCGGCGAGCGGCTCCAGGCGCACGTCCCAGCGATAGGCTTGTTCGATGCGGCG
This sequence comes from Alphaproteobacteria bacterium, assembly GCA_019239415.1. GTDB lineage: Bacteria > Pseudomonadota > Alphaproteobacteria > Sphingomonadales > Sphingomonadaceae > Allosphingosinicella. The sequence continues at coordinate 15,696 of JAFAZW010000046.1, read as the reverse complement.
GCGGGCGGCGTTGCCGAGGGCGGCGGCCTTGTCGGGATGATCGAGCAGGCGCTGAATCGCGCCGGCCTGCGCGTCCGCGCCGTCGGCGACGAGGAGGTCGCGGCCGGGTTCGGCCTCGATGCCTTCGAAGGCGGCCTGGGTGGCGACGACGGGGCGGGCCATGGCCATCGCTTCCAGCACCTTGTTCTGGATGCCGCGGGCGATGCGCAGCGGCGCGACGACGACGTCGGCGGCGGCGAGCCAGGGGCGGACGTCGGGGACGGCGCCGGTGACGATCACCCGGTCCGAGGCAAGGCGGCGGATCGCGTCGGGGGGATTGCGGCCGACGATGGCGAAAGTGCCGCGCATCAGCCTCGGTAACGTTTCGGCGGCGAAATGGAGCACGGCGTCGACATTGGGTTGGTAGTCCATCTGGCCGGTGAAGACGATGAGGGGTTGCGGCGCGGCGGCCGGGGCAACCGCGGCGGGGTCGTAGAAGTCGACGTCGACCCCGTTCGAGAGCGCCTGGATGTTGGCGAGTGGGAGATTCGCGCGCGCGCGGAACAGCGCCGCCTCCGCCTCGCTGACGAACAGGCTGGCGTCGGCGCGGGCGGCGACGCCGCGCTCGAAAGCGAACAGCCGCTTCGCTTCGCGCCGATACATGGCGGCCAGCGGCCCGCCGCCCCCGGCATAGGCTTCGAACTTGGCCGAATCCATGTCGACGAAGTCCATGACCCAGCGCTGGCGCGGCCGCGCGGGGACGAACTGCGCCATCTGGCCCGAGAAGGTGAAAACCGATTCAACTTCCGGCTTGGCAAGCATGCGGTGCACGAAGCGGTGGATCATCGGGCTGGCGAAGAGTGTGAGCGACAGCGGCTTGGCCGTGAGGAGGGCGCGGGCGGCGGCGAGCGCCTTGCGGGTGCGGCGGATTTCGACATGCGCTTCGCCGAGACGGCCGCCGAGCGCCTGGCGCAGCGCGGGGAGGTGGGCGGCGTCGGCTGCGTCGTCGGCGAAGCAGGCGAGGTGGACGCGCCCGAGGCCGGCGAGGTGCCGGAGGATATGCCACGAGCGGATCTTGTCCCCGCGGTCGGGCGGGAACGGGATGCGGTGGGCGAGGAACAGGATCCCGCTCATCCGAGCCCCCGCGCGATCGGCGGGCCGAGACAATTGGCCGCCCACAGAGGGAGCTTCTTCCAGAGCGCCACCTGGAGCCGGTATTTGGGGGAAAGCGGGTTGGTCTCGCGCGCGGCGCCCTTCACGGCGTAGACCAGCGGGCGCGGTTCGAAGCCCCAGTTCTTCTTGTAGGCGAAGGCGCCGGTGCCGGCCTTGGAGCGCCCGAAGTCGAAGCGCGTGCAGCCGCGCCCCGCGGCGTGGCGCATCAGGGCGAAATACATCAGCTCGTTGGCCCGCGCCGGGCGCGCGGCGCGGGTGCCGCCGCCCCAATAGGGATAGACGGTGCCGCGGAAGTAGAGGCTGAGCACCGAGGCGAGCGCCCTCCCCTCCCGCCGCACGGTCAGGATGTCGGCGTCGAGCCGCTCCAGCGCCGCCGCGAAGAGACCGCGCGGGAAGACCGGGGTCCCGAGGTTGCGAACGCTTTCAGCATAAAGGCGGTAATGGGTGTCGAGGTCGCGGCCCACCTCCACGTCGAGGCCCAGGCCGAGAGCGCGACGGACCTCGGCGCGCTGCTTGCGGGGGATCGACTTGAGGATCGCCTCCGCGTCCGCCGGCAGGTCCCGGCCGAAGCCGAAATACAGGCCTTCCCTGCGCGCCCAGCCGATGGGGACCGGCCCTCCGCGCAGCTCGACCGAGGCGCAGCGGCGGGATTGGGCGAGCAGCCAGGCCGCTTCGGCGAGCGCGTCCGCGCCCTCCCCCAGGACGCCGCCGTCGACGCCGAAGCCGGTCGAGACAAGGGCGGAGCCGAACAGCGGCGAGCGTATCTCGGTGAGCGGCAGCAGGCCGACGAGGCGGCCGCCGCGCTCGGCGAGAAGAGTGAGGCTCTGCTGGCCGGTGCCCTGCCCGACCGCCTCGCCCCATTCGGGCAGGTGGAAGGGAGTGGCGTCGGGATGCGCATCGACAAACGCCCGGATCGCCGCGCGGTCGTCCGGCTCGGCGGCGCGGACCATGGCGAGAGGGATGAAGGCGTTCATTGGAGCCGTGCCGCTTCCGAAGCGACCACAGCGTCGGTGCGACCCCATGCGTGGGAACCAAGCAACCTCAACAACTTGCCGCGCATGGCGGAGAGACGGCTGTAATGGCGCAGGCGCGACCTGAGCGGCGCGCCGCGGACGCGCGGCTGGTCCGGGTCGATCTCCCACGGGTGGAAGTAGAAGACGGCGGGGCGCTGCTCGGCCTCGTTGACGCGGCGGATCGCCCAGCTCGAGAAGGCGTAGGGGAGCAGGCGGAAGAAGCCTCCCCCTCCCGCGGCGAGGCGGCGTCCGGCGACGTCGACGGTAGTGACGGGGAGCTCGATCAGCGGCGCATCCGGGAGCGGCCGAAAGGCGAAGCGCGGGGCGTCCGGCCAGCCATAATGGTCGTGGGCGAGCGGCGCGACGCTGGACGAATAGGCATAGCCTTCCTCGGCGAGGATCGGGTGCGCCCAGGGCGTGCGCGCGTCGATCGAGAAGCTCGGGGCGCGATAGCCCTTCGGCTCGGCTCCCGCCGCGGCGGCGATCGCGGCATGGGCGCGACGCAGGTCGGCGCGGAACCGGTCGGGCGTGAGGGTGAAGACGCGGTCGTGGTCCCAGCCGTGGCTGGCGACCTCATGGCCCGCTTCCGCGATGCGGCGGATGAGCGCCGGGTAGCGCTCCGCCACCCAGCCGAGGGTGAAGAAGGTGCCCTTGACCCCCGCCTCGTCGAACAGCGCCAGCACGGCGTCGGCATTGCGTTCGACGCGCTGCGGGAGCTTGTCCCAGTCGCTCTTGGCGATGACGGTCTCGAAGGCGCCGACCTGGAACCAGTCCTCGACGTCGCAGGAAAGCGCGTTCAGCATTGCGGTCCGCTTTCCCCCTGTGCCGGCCAGGCCTCGCTCGTCATCCCGGCGGAAGCCGGGATCTCGTGGGGTGAAGGGCGCGGCGCACCTCCGACCGGAGATCCCGGCTTGCGCCGGGATGACGGTTGCAGGCCGGCCGTGTCCATGCCTCAAGCCGCGTTCGTGTAGCCCGGCGCCTGCTGGCCGTTCTCGACCCACTCGACGAGCAACGTCAAGACGCGGCGGACGGCCTTCTCCTGCTCGTCGGCGCGCGCTTCGAGGGCGGCGAGGCGGCGCTCGATCGCGAAATCGCGCTGCGGCGCGGCCGGCGCCGGGGCGGCGGCGAGGGCGTGGACGCGCGGCTCGGCGCGCTGCGGCGTGTCGGCGGCGAGATCGGCGACCACCGCCTCGACGTCGTCCGCGCCGACCGTCTCCAGCCGCTCGACCCCGGCGTGGAGGAGGAGGCGCGCGGCGAGCTGGTTGAGGCGGCGCGGAATGCCCCCGGAATGGCGGTAGAGAGCGGCGAAAGCGTCGGCGGCGAAGCCGGGCCGTTCGGTCCAGCCGGCGACCGTCAGGCGGTGGACCACGTAGGGCTCGACCTCGTTCCCCTCCATCGGCGCGAGGTGGTGGGTGGCGATGACGCGCTGGCGCAATTGCTCGAGGCCGCCTTCCGCCAGCTTGTCGCGAAACTCCGGCTGGCCGAGCAGGAAAATCTGAACCAAGGCACGGCCTTGGCTGGTGAAGTTGGAAAGCATCCGCAGCTCTTCGAGCGCCGAGACGCCGAGCGTCTGGGCCTCGTCGACGACGATCAGGGTGCGACGGCCGCGCCGCGCCTCGTCGGCGAGGCGGCGTTCGACCTCGTCGAGCACGCGCGCCTTGGGGCCGTCGGCGGGCGCGCCGAGGCCTTGCGCGACGAGGCGGAGCATGTCGTCGCCCTCGACCTGGGTGGAGACCAGGCTGACCGCGTTCAGCCGCTCGCGGTCGATCGTCGCGAGCAGGTGCTGGACGAGCGTCGACTTGCCGGCGCCGACTTCGCCGGTGACGACGATGAAGCCCTCGCCCTGCGCCAGGCCGTAGCCGAGATAGGCCATCGCCTTCTTGTGGGTGCGGCTGTCGAACCAGAAGCGCGCGTCCGGCGTCAGCTGGAAGGGCTGGGCAGTGAGGCCGAAATCGTCGGTATACATGCTGTGCCCCTTTAGAAGCCGTAGCGCAGGCCGAACAGGATGGTGCCGTAGGTGCGGTCGTAATCCTGGCCGTGCGCGGTGTAGACGCCCGCCTGCAGCGTGCCCTGGACGTGATCGCCGAAGACGTTGCGATAGTAGGTCGCGGTCGCGCCGGCATTGCCGCCCGAGCCGTAGCCGGCGCGGCCGGTATCGTACCAGCCGGCGAAGGCGTCGAAGTCGATGCCCGACGTGCGGGTGAAGCGCCGGCCGATCCGCCCGTCGATCGTGAAGCTCTGGTCGGTGACGCCGTGGAGGATGAAGTCGGTGCCCGGCGGCGCGAAATAGCGGCGGTTGGCGTAGGTGGCGCCGAGGCCGAAGCTCCACACGCCGCGCTCGCCGGTGAAGCGCAGCGTCGCGCCGCGGTTGCGGAAGTTGAAGTTGGCCATCGACTGGAGCGCGTCGTCGAAGCAGGCGCCCTTGCCCTTGTCGCCGAACACGCAGCCGCCGAGGCCGCCGATGCCGCCGAGGCCGCGCGGCGCCTGGAAGGCGCCCGGCACGCTCGAGAGGTCGGCGACCATCAGCCGGCCGAAGCTGCTGACGTCGTCGTAGACGGCGGCGCTGAGGACGTAGCTGCCGTTGAATCGATGTTCGAATGACCCGGTGTAAGTCATTCCACCGTAACGATGACCGACCCGCGCCTGCAGCTCGGTCCGCGGGTCGGGGCGCCAGATCACGCCGGCGTCCCAGATGAGGCCGCTCTCGTCGTAGGAGAGGAGGCGCGGCCTGGTCGGATCGGCGTAGAGCTCGCCGTTCGGGCCGACGACGGGCGCGCCGCCGGCGTCGCGGAGGATGTCCTGCTGGCTCGCCTTGCCCTTCTCGTAGCCGATGCCGCCGGTGACGGCGAAGGTGGGCCCGAGCGGCACGACGACGTCGCCGCGGACGTACTTGGCTTCATATCTGGACTCGAAGCGCTTCATGTCCTCGCGGACGTAGCCGCCGCCGACGGTCCACCCGAAGGGGAGCACGCCGGGCGCCATGCCGACCGAGGCGGTGGCGTTCTGCACGGTGCTGCTGCGGTAATGCTGGACGCGCGAGGCGCCGGGCGGCGGCGTGCCGCCGGTGACGTCATGGTCGTCCACGTAGACGTAGCCGAGCCGATAGGCCGCGCCGACCGTGACGGGACCGACATGCGAGTTCAAGGTCGGGCCGGCATAGGCGCTGTAGACGCCGGCGAGGCGGCCGTCGTCGCTGGTGCGCAAGGGAGCGGCGGGCGCCGAGATGTCGGTGTGGCCGCGGGTCGCGATCGCGCCGGCGTCGAACGAGAGGAGGTTCGGCACGACGTCGACATGGGCGGCGGCGAGGCCGGTATGGACGTCGTGGTCGCGGATCCGCCCGGTCTCCTCGATGCGGCGCTGGTAGTTGTAGCTGATCGTCGCGGTGACGCGGCGGCTCGTGACGGTCGCGTCGATGCCGCCGCCGACCCCGGTATAGGTCAGGACGTCGCCGCCGTTGAAGTCGGCGGTCAGCACCTGCTCGATCTCGAGATAGGGGTGGACGCTGGTGTGCGTCTGGCTGTCGCCGGGCGTGGCGAAGACCAGCCCCGAGGCGGCGAGCGCGGCGAGCGCGAGCAGGCCCCTCCTGGGGGTGAAGGCGGCGCGGTTCATTGGCCATATCCGTAATAGGCGCCGAAGCGGCGCGAGCCGGCGGCGAAGCCGGCACCGTTCAGCAGCAGGCTGACACGCTCACAGGCCGTGAGGAGCTCGAGCGCCTCGCGGAGATCGGTCTCGCTGGTCCGGTCGGCGCGCACCACCATCACCAGCTGGCCGGCGAGGCCGGCGAGGACGGTGGCGGGCGACGCCATGAGGGCGGGCGGCGAGTCGAACAGGATGATGCGGTTGGAGCGCGCCTCGGCGAGCCGGGCGGCGATGTCGCGGGCGCGCTCGGAGGCGAGCAGCTCGGTGACGTTCGGCACCTGGCGGCCGGCGGGGAGGATCGACAGGCCGGGAAGGTCGGTGCGCAGCACCAGGCTTTCCGGGTCGAGGCGCGGGTCGGCGATCGCGTCGACGAGGCCCGGCGCGGCGTCGAGGCCGAGGGTGGCGAGCACCTGCGGATTGGGGAAGTCGCCGTCGACGAGCAGCACCTCGGTGTCCGGCTCGCCGGAGATGGAGAGGGCGAGATTGAGGGCGCAGAAGGTCTTCCCCTCCCCCGGCTGGGCGGAGCTGACGAGGATGGTGCGCTGCTTCGCCTCGTCGACGCCGGCCATGGCGCGGGCGTTCAAGAGCAGCTGGCGCTTGACGATGCGGAACTCCTCGGCGAGCGCGCCGACCGGCGCCTCCGGCTCGATCAGGGCGGCCTGGCGCAGGCGGCGGCGGTCGATCGGGTGGACCGGGCCCGTCTGGGGCGGTGGCGGCGCGCGGCGGGGCGCCGGCTTGGCGACGATCGGTGCAGGCTCAGGCGCTGCGACCACGGACGGGGACGTCGGTGCGGGCGAAAAGACGGGTGCAGGCTCAGCCTGCACGGGTGCAGGCTCAGCCTGGGGCGAGAAGCCGTAGAGCTCCGCCGCGCGCTCGAGGAGGGAGCCGCTGTGCTTCAAGGGGCTGTGCTGGTTCATATACCCCTCAGGCGACCGTGCTGCGTTGCCAGAATTCGACCGCCATCAGCACCGCATAGGCGCCGCCCAATGCGCCGGCGCCGCCGAGCAGCCAGACGAGGCGCTGGCGGGCGAGGCGCCGCTTCGCGTCGGTCCAGACCTCAGTGACGGTGCCGAGGACGGGCAGGCCGGTGGCGGCGGCGAGGCGGCCCTGGGTCGGGAAGGTCGCCTGGAGCTGGCCCTTGACGAAGGCCGCGCCGATCCCCGCGCCGAGCGCCGCGACCAGCACCAGGGTGAGGAGCAAGGGCCGCTTGGGCGAGATCGGGATGGTCGGCAGGCTCGGCGGGTCGATGACCCGGAAGGTCATCGAAGCGGTCTTGTTCTGGACGTCGTTCCTGAGGCGCAGCTGCTCGCGGTCCTCGACGAGCTTGTCGTACTGGCGCTTCAGGACGTCGTAGTCGCGGTTGAGCTGGGCCTGCTGGGCGGCGACTCCGGGCTCCGAGGCCTGCCTGGAGGCGAGCTGGGCCATGTCGGCCTGGAGCTGGGCGCGGCGGGCGCTGGCGGCCTGCACCTGCCCTTCCTTCTCGGCGATGGTCGTCTTCAGCGACACGTAGGACGGGTTGGAGATGCCGCCGGCATTCGGGCTCTCGCGCGCGGCGAGCGGCCGCAGGCGGGCGATCTGGGCGTGGAGGGCGATGACGTCGGGATGGGATTCGGTCCAGCCGCGCGCCGCCGCCTGGGCGAGCTGCGCCTGCAGCGCCTCGATCTGGGCGGTGACCGGGCCGCCGGTGGTGCCGCCGATGCCCGGCAGGGTCGGCGGGGTCGAGCCCAATTGACTGCGCAGCGCCGCGAGCGAGCTCTGCGCCTGGACCAGCTGGCCCTCGACGTTGCCGAGCTCGGCGCGCGACGCGGCGAGGCGCGATTCGACCGAGCCTTCGCCCGGCAGCAGGCCGAGATAGCGCTGCTCGAACTGGACGCGCTTCTGCTCGGCCTCCTGGAGCTGGCCTTCGCGGCGCTTCAGCTCCTCGTCGAGGAAGGCGATCCCCTGGGTCGATTCGTCGCGGCCGCCACCGGCCGGGGCGACGAACAGGTCGAGGAGGTTCCTGACGACGTCGCGGGCGAGGCGGGCATTCTGGGCATTGGAGAAGCCGCGCACGTTCGCGGTCGCGCTGATCTGGAAGAGATTGTCTTGCTGGGCGGTGACCTCGATCGCCTGGCGCAGGGCCTCGACCTCGGCGGCCATGTCGCGGTCGCTCGAGACGCGCTGGGCGAGCTCGGTGCGCTTGACGACCTTCTCCAGGTTGGCGGTGGAGACGATGGTCTGGCGGAGGCGGGTCAGGTCGCTGGCGCGCTCCTGGGCGCTGATGCCGATCTGGTTGGGCAGCACCGACTGGAGCTGGACGAAGACCTTGGCGGTGCTTTCGTATTTGCTCGGGATGAGGGCGACGGCGAGCCAGCCGGCGAGGCACAGGCCCCAGGCCACGCCGAGCGCGAGCCAGCGCCGGCGCCACACCTGGTGGAGCGCGATCCGGGCCTGTTCGTAAAGTCCGTCCATGGGTCGGCTGGTGTCCTGCTGGAGAGGCTGTGCGTCGCGGCCGCCGGCCGTCAGAACATGCTTTCGGGGATGATGATGACATCGCCCGGCTCGAGCCGGACGTTGGCGCTGGTGTCGCCGCGCTTGAGGAGGCGGGCGATCTTGAGGTCATATTCCTTCTGCTCGCCGGTCGCGCGGTCGTGGCGGATGAGGCGCGCGCGGTTGCCGGCGGCATATTGGCTGAGTCCGCCGACCTGGATCATCGCGTCCAGCAGGGTCATGTTGGCGCGGTAGGGGATCGAGGCGGGCTTCTCGGTCGCGCCGACGACGCGGATCTGCTGGCCGTAGGTCCCCTGGAAGCTGTCGACCATCACCGAGACGCGCGGGTCCTCGACATATTTGGTGAGCGCGAGGCGGATGTCGTCGGCGAGCTGCGCGGGCGTCTTGCCGGCCGCGGCGAGGTCGGTGATCAGCGGCGTCGTGATCATGCCGTCGGGGCGGACCTGAACCTTCGCGCCCAGCTCCGGATTGCGCCAGACGAAGATCGACAGCTGGTCGAGCGGTCCGATGACGTATTTCTCGGCCTTGAAATCGTCGCTGCCGACGAAGGAGGCGGGCGGCAGCACGTTGCCGGCCGAGCCGCCGGTGGCGCAGCCGGCGAGGGCCGCCGCGCCCGCTCCCAAAAGGAGGGTGATCCGGGTCTGCTTCAGTGCGCGCATGATGTCCTCTTCAGGCTCGAACCGTCGCCGCGCGGCGAGATGCCGGCGCAGCTTTGGGTTTGCTCTTGCCCTCAAGAGGTAAAATTACCGTTAGGAACAACGCCCCTCGGCGCCGCGTCCCGCAGCGGGACTGGGCCTCGCCGAGAGGTTAACCGCCGACGGCGATCTCCCGCGCGGGGGGGTGGCCGAGGAATGCCTGCGGGCTCGCCGAGAGGCCGTAGGCGCCGGCGAGGAAGACCGCCACCAGGTCGCCGGCCTCGGCGCGGGGCATGAGAACGTCGTCGGCGAGCCGGTCGAGCGGCGTGCACAGGCATCCGACGACGCTCACCCTCTCGTCCGGCCCGGCGGCGAAGCGGCTGGCGACCGCGACCGGATAGTTGCGGCGCACGACCTGGCCGAAATTGCCGGACGCCGCGAGCTGGTGATGCATGCCGCCATCGGTGACCAGGAAGACCTTGCCGCGGCTCACCTTCCGGTCGACGATCCGGGTGACGTACACCCCCGCTTCCCCGACCAGCCAGCGGCCGAGCTCGATCGCGAAGACGCTGTCCGCGAGGATGGCCGGGCGCGCCGCGAGGATCTTGCCGAGCGCCGCGCCGACCGCCTCCACGTCGAGCGGCTGCTCGCCGTGAAAATAGGGGATGCCGAAGCCGCCGCCGAGATTGACGAGCCGCGGCGGCGCGCCGGCGGCCTTGGCGAGCTCGGCCGCCAGGGCGACCGTCGCCCGTTGCGCCTCGATCAGCGCGTCGGCCGACAGCGCCTGCGACCCGGCGAAGATGTGGAAGCCGCGCCAGTCGGCGCCGCCGCCGCGCAGGCGGCGGACCAGCGCCGGGACGTGCTCGGCGTCGACTCCGAATGGCCGGGCGCCGCCACCCATCCGCATGCCGGAGCCGCGCAGCTCGAAGTCCGGGTTGACGCGGACGGCCAGGCGGGGCGTGACGCCAAGCCGCCCCGCCGCCGCGAGCGCGCGCTCCGCCTCCGCTTCCGATTCGATGTTGAGGGTCACACCGGCGCGCACCGCCGCCTCCAGCTCGGCATCCGTCTTCCCCGGCCCTGCGAAAGAGATGCGATCGGCCGCCGCAACCGCGAGCGCCGCCTCCATCTCGCCCGCCGAAGCGATGTCGAGACCGTCGACCTTGCTTTCAATGAAGCTAAGCAAATTCGCATAACTATTTGCTTTTATTGCATAATGTAGCTGAACACCGGGGAAGGCGCTGCGGAAGCGCCGGATCTGCGCCGCGACTGCGGCGAGGTCGTAGACGAACAGCGGCGTCCCGCCCGCCTCGGCGACGAGCGCGGCGACGGAGCGGCCGGCGACATGCAGCGTGCCGTCCTTTCCGGCGGCGTACCGCGCCGGTATCGGTCCCATCGGCTTCGTCACCCCATCAGCTCCCTCTTGAGCGCCTCGCGGTCGAGTTTGCCGTTCGGGCTCCTCGGCAGCGCGTCGCGCCACACGATAGCGGCGGGCTGCATAAAATTGGGTAACTGGCGCTTCAGATAGGCCCGCAGCGCCTCGTCCGGCCCCTCGCCCCGGACGATCAGGGCGATCGCTTCGCCGAGCCGGTCGTCGGGATAGCCGAGCGCTACGGCCTCGGCGACGACGCCGCTCGCCACCGCCGCTTCCTCGATCTCGGTCGGGCTGACCCGGTTGCCGCTGGTCTTGATCATCGCGTCGTCGCGGCCGAGGAAAGTGAAGAGGCCGTCCGCGTCGCGCCGCACCCGGTCGCCCGACCAGACCGCCGTCCCCGGATAGGACGAGTCCGGAGGCGCCGGGCGGAAGCGGGCCGCGGTGCGCGCGGGATCGTTCCAATAGCCTTTCGCGACCAGTGGACCGGCATGGACGAGCTCGCCTTCCTCGCCCGCCGCGCAGAGGCTGCCGTCGGGCCGTGCCGCCATGACGTCAGCGAATGGGATGGCGGTGCCGATCGAGTCGGGGCGCGCATCGAGCAGCGCCGGATCGAGCGAGGTCGACCGGAAGGCTTCGGTGAGCCCGTACATCAGGAAGATCTCGGCCGCCGGGAACAGCTCGCGCATCCGCCGCACGACCGACACCGGCAGCCGACCGCCCGAATTGGTGAGACGCCTGAGGCCATAGGCCGCCCTGCCGGGCCAGGCCGCCTCGATGAGCTGCACCCACAAGGGCGGCACGCCGGCCAGCGTGGTGATGCCGTGCGCCTCGACGGCGCGGGTGACGTCGCGCGCGGCGAGATAGTCGATCGGCACGACGCAAGCCCCCGCCGCCCAGGCGGAAAGGAGCTGGTTCTGGCCGTAGTCGAAGCTCAGCGGCAGCACGCCGAGCACCCGGTCGGTCGGCACCAGGCGCAGGTAGTGGGCGACGGCCACGGCGCCGAGCCAGAGGTTGGCGTGGCTCAGCATCACCCCTTTGGGCCGGCCCGTCGAGCCGGACGTGTAGAGAAGCGCGGCGAGGCTGTCCGGATCGGCGCCCGAGGGGCCGAGGCGCTCGTCGCTCGCGAGCATCGCCGCCCCCTCCTCCTCGACGATGGCGTCGCAGCCGCAGTCGCCCGCCTCGAGCGTCGCCAGCCGCGCCTCGCCGGTGACGAGCAGCGACGCGCCGCTGTCGGCGAGGATGTGGGCGACCTGGCCGCGCTTGAGCAGCGGGTTGACCGGGACGTGGACCAGCCCGGCGCGCGCGCAGGCGAGCGGCAGGATCGCCGTCATGCGGTTCTTGGGGAGCCAGCTGGCCACGCGCGCGCCGGGTCGGAGGCCCTTCCCGTTCAGCGCCGCCGCGAGGCTGCCGACGGTGCGCTCGAGCCCGACATAATCGAGAATCCCCTCGCGCGTGACGAGCGCCGGCGCGTCCGCGCGGCCGCCGAGCGTCAGATGGTCGAGCGGTCGCGGGGTCGGATCGGGGGCTTGCACCGTGGCTCCTGGCTGCGCCACACCTGCCGGCGCGACGGCGGCAAGGGATAGCGCGTTGGCAGGCGGGGTGGAATGGTTCGAAACATGGGACGCCGTGGCGGCCGCGGCCGCCGGCGCGCTCGACCGCGAACGGCAGCCGCGCCTGTTCGACCGCCTGTCCTGGTTCCGCCTCATCGCCGAGCATTGCCCGCCGCCCGGCCGGATGCTCGCGGCGCGCGCGGGTGAGACGTGGCTGTTCCTCGCCGTCGAGGACCGCCGCGCCCGCGCCTACAGCGCCTGGTACAGCCTGCGGGTCGGCCTCATCGGGGGCAAAGAGGGCGCAGATGAGATCGCAAACTCGCTTCGCAAAGGACTGGCAAAGATAGAGATTTCTCCAGTCAGCGAACCCCAGCCGCTCGCCGCCGCGTTGCGTCGCGCCGGGTGGATCGTTCGCGTCTCCGCCGCCACCGGCTCCTGGCGCGCCGACGTCGGGGGCAGGAGCTTCGCCGACTATTGGGCCGCGCGGCCGTCGCGGCTCAGGAGCACCGCGGCGCGCAAGGGCCGCACGTCGGGCCTGGAGACCGCGATTCACAGCCGCTTCGATGCCGAGGCCTGGGCCGCCTACGAAGCGGTCTACCGCGCCAGCTGGAAGCCGGAGGAAGGCTCCTTCGCCTTCCTGCGGGCGCTGGCCGAGCAGGAAGGCGCGGCGGGGGCGCTGCGGCTCGGCATCGCCCGCAAGGACGGCGCGCCCGTCGCCGCGCAGCTCTGGACCGTCGAGAACGGCACCGCCTGGATCCACAAGCTTTCCTATCGCGAGGACGCGAAGTCGCTTTCCCCGGGCACGATCCTCAGCGAGGCGATGTTCCGCGCGGCGATCGACGAAGACCGGGTGACGACGATCGACTACGGCACCGGCGACGAGCCCTACAAGGCCGACTGGATGGACCGCCGCGAGACCTTGTGGCGGGTCGAGGCCTTCGATCGGCGCAGCGTCACCGGCCTCGCCGGCGCGGCCCGCGCCTGGGCGTCGGCGCTTGTCCGCCGTGGGCGAAGCGGTTAGGCGGCGCGGCGGACAGGGGACCTTGATGGCGGCGCAATTTCCGGACGAACGCGAAGTCGAGGCGACGCTGCGTGCCGTGCTGGCCGACGTGCTCGGCCTCGATCCGGCGCGGGTCGCCGCGTTCGACGGCGGCACCGCTTTGTTCGGCGCCCTGCCGGAGTTCGATTCCATGGCCGTCGCCGGCCTGCTCACCGAGCTCGAGGAGCGGCTCGGTATCCTCATCGAAGATCATGAGGTCGACGCCGATCTGCTCGAAAGCTTCGGCAGCCTCCTCGCCTTCGTGCGGGCCAAGGCGCTCAGGTGAGCGGCGGCGGTCTTCGCTACGACCGCCTGTCCCGCGACGGCTGCGAGCTGTGGCTGACGGTCCTCGGCTCCGATGCAGCGCCCACCCTGCTCTTCCTCCCGCCGCTGTTCGAGGAGCTCAACCGCACGCGCGCGCTGCTCCTCCAGACGATGCGCGCGCTCGCCGCCGGGGGCTGGCGCTGCGTGCTGCCGGACCTGCCGGGCACCGGCGAGAGCGAAATCCCCCTGGACGCGGTGGAATGGCGGCATTGGCGCGATGCCGTCACGGCGGCGTCGGCGGGCGCGGTGGCGGCGGTCAGCCTCAGGGGCGGTGCGCTCCTCGACGGCGTCATCGCGCGACGCTGGCGGCTGAGCCCCGCGACGGGGGCGGCCCTCGTGCGGGACCTCGAACGGACCGGCCTCACCGGCGCCAGCGGCTATGCGCCCTCCGCGGGACTCCTCGACGCCTTGCGGGCCGCGGAAGCGGAGGCGGGAGCGGCCCGGACCGCCCGGCTCGTCAGCGATCCGGCACCGGCGGACGTCCGGTTCGAGGCGTCGCCCCTTTGGCGGCGGTCGGAGCCGGCCGGCTCCCCTGCCCTCGCGGCGGCGATGGCCGGCGACATCGCAGCCTGGCTGGGCCCATGCGCCGCCTCCTGACCTTCGCCTGCGAGGGGGCGACGCTCGGCGCATCGCTGGATGTCGCGCCCGGCGCGACGGGATTGCTGATCGCCGTCGGCGGCACCCAGACGCGGATCGGCTCGCACCGCATGTTCGAGCGGCTGGCCGGGGCGGCGGCGACGGCGGGATTTCCCGTATTCCGCTTCGACCGCCGCGGCGTCGGCGACAGCGAAGGCGAGGATCCCGGCTGGCGCGGCAGCGGCCCCGACCTCGCCGCCGCCGCCGCCGCGTTCCGGGCGGAAGCACCGGGGGTGCGGCGGACCGTCGGGCTCGGCCTGTGCGACGGCGCCGGGGCCCTGTGCCTGCACGCCGCGGCGGCGGGGCTGGACGCGCTCATCCTGGTCAATCCGTGGCTGGTCGAAGCGGGCGCCGACGACCCCGCCCCCGCGGCGCTGCGCACCCACTATCGCGCGCGGCTGACCAGCCTTGCGAGCTGGAAGAAGCTGCTTTCGGGATCAGTCTCTTACACCAAGCTGCTCGCAAGTCTTGCGAAAGCGAGCAAGCGCGTCACCGGCGACCTCTCGACCGAGCTCGCCGCCGCTCTGCGCGCCTCGGATCTGGCGGCGGACTGGATCCTCGCCGAGGGTGACACCACCGCGATCGCGGCAGCCGCCGAGCTCGGCAAGCCGCACTGGCGCGGGCTGGCGGGACGACGCCAGAGCGTCGCGACCGACTCCCACACCTTCGCGCAGCCGGGCGACGCGGCAGCGCTGGAGGCGGCGGTGCTGGGGGTGCTGGGAGAGCTTGGGGGGTAGGCTAAGCACTCCTCTCCCCCGCGGGGAGAGGTCGGGAGAGGGGGTTCGGCGCCCGAGTCCGGTTTCGGAGGGCGGGCCCCCCTCACCTCAACCCCTCTCCCCCCGGGGAGAGGGGCTATGCTGCCGCCGAGGCTTCGAATTCCGCTTCGGCCAGGAATTTCTCCGCGTCGAGCGCGGCCATGCAGCCGGTGCCGGCGGCGGTGACGGCCTGCCGGTAGACCTTGTCCATGACGTCGCCGCAGGCGAAGACGCCCGCGACGCTGGTGCGGGTCGTGCCGGTCTCGACCTCGATATAGCCGTCGGCGTCGAGCTTCAGCTTGCCCTGGAACAGCTCGGTCGCCGGCGAATGGCCGATCGCGACGAAGCCGCCCTCGACGTCGATGCGGCTGACCTCGCCCGTCTTCGTGTCCTTGAGATCGAGTCCCACCAGCCCCTCCGGCTCGCCGCCGGCGACGAAGCGGTCGACGACCTTGTTCCAGAGCACCTTGATATTGGGGTGGGCGAAGAGCCGCTCCTGGAGGATCTTCTCGGCGCGCAGGCTGTCGCGGCGGTGGATCAGGGTGACGTCATGGCTGTGGTTGGTCATGTAGAGCGCTTCCTCGACCGCGGTATTGCCGCCGCCGATCACCACCACCTTCTTGCCCCGGTAGAAGAAGCCGTCGCAGGTCGCGCAGGCGCTGACGCCCTTGCCCTTCATATGCTCCTCGGTCGGGATGTTCAGCCAGCGCGCCTGGGCGCCGGTCGCGATCACCAATGTGTCGCCGAGATAGACGGTGCCGCTGTCGCCCTCGAGCCGGAACGGGCGCTGGCTGAGGTCAACCTTCGAGATATGGTCCCATTCCATCTTCGTGCCGACATGCTCGGCCTGCTTCTGCATCTGCTCCATCAGCCAGGGCCCCTGGATGATGTCGGCAAAACCCGGGTAATTCTCGACATCCGTGGTGATCGTCAGCTGCCCGCCCGGCTGCAACCCGCTCACCATGATGGGGTGCAGGTTGGCGCGCGCGGCATAGATCGCCGCCGTGTAGCCGGCGGGTCCGGCGCCGATGATCAGGACCTTGCTGTGGTGCTGTTCCGCCATGCCGGCATCCAATCGATAGGACAGCATT
>JAFAZW010000063.1 GCA_019239415.1 Alphaproteobacteria bacterium | reverse complement strand
ATCGAGTTCGATTATTGCTGCTGCCACGCCTGCTACGCGCTCGATGAGGCCGGCTTCGAGACGATCATGGTCAATTGCAATCCGGAGACCGTCTCGACCGATTACGACACATCGGACCGCCTCTATTTCGAGCCGCTGACCGTGGAGGATGTGCTCGAAGTGCTCCACGTCGAGCAGCAGAAGGGCGAGCTGGTGGGCGTCATTGTCCAGTTCGGCGGACAGACGCCGTTGAAGCTCGCCGCGGCGCTGGAGAAGGAAGGCATCCCGATCCTCGGCACCTCGCCCGACGCGATTGACCTCGCCGAGGACCGCGAGCGCTTCGCCGCGCTCGTCAACAAGCTTGGCCTCAAGCAGCCCGAAAACGGCATCGCCCGCTCGCGCGAGGAGGCGATCGCGGTCGCCGAGCGGATCGGCTATCCGGTTCTGACCCGGCCCTCCTACGTCCTCGGCGGCCGGGCGATGGAGATCGTCGACGGGCCCGCCCAGCTCGACGATTATATCGTCACCGCGGTGCAGGTCTCCGGCGACAGCCCGGTCCTCATCGATCAATATCTGCGCGACGCGATTGAGGTCGACGTCGACGCCATTTCCGACGGCAGCGACGTCGTCATCGCAGGCGTCATGCAGCATATCGAGGAGGCGGGCGTGCACTCGGGCGACAGCGCCTGCTCGCTCCCGCCCTACAGCCTGCCTGGGGAGATCGTGGCCGAGATCGAGCGGCAGGCGCGGGCGCTGGCGCTGGCGCTCGGCGTGGTGGGTCTGATGAACGTCCAGTTCGCCGTGAAGGACGTGCACGTCTATCTGATCGAGGTCAACCCGCGCGCCAGCCGGACCGTGCCCTTCGTCGCGAAGGCGATCGGCACGCCCATCGCCAAGATCGCGGCGCGGGTGATGGCCGGCGAGCCGCTGATCCATTTCCTGCCCTTGCACCGCGACGTCCCGCATATCGCCGTCAAGGAGGCGGTGTTCCCGTTCGCACGCTTCCCCGGGGTCGACCCGGTGCTGTCGCCGGAAATGAAGTCCACCGGAGAAGTCATGGGAATTGCTGGAGACTTTGCCCATGCCTTCATGAAGTCGCAGATCGGCGCCGGCACCTTCGTGCCCGAGGGCGGGACCTTGTTCGTGTCGGTGAAGGACAGCGACAAGCCGCTGATCGTGCCGCCGGTCAGGGCCATGCGCGAGCTCGGCTTCCACGTCATCGCCACGTCCGGAACGGCCGATTACCTCGCCGCGCAGGGCATCGAGGTGGAGCGGGTCAACAAGGTGGCGCAGGGGCGGCCGCACATCGTCGACCGGATCAAGGACGGCGACGTCGACATCGTCTTCAACACCACGGAAGGGTGGCAGAGCCATAAGGACTCCGCCTCCATCCGCGCCTCCGCCCTGATGGCGAAGGTGCCCTATTTCACCACCGCCGCCTCGAGCGCGGCGGTGACCCGCGCGATCGCGGCGCTGAGGGAGCACAATCTTGAAGTCCGCTCCCTTCAGGACTATTATTCCGCCTCCAGAGCATGACCCTCACAAATTGTATGTGATGCGGGGTGGCTTCCTCGGGAGCCGCCGAGGGAAGAAATTTTGACGAAAGGCTGAGATTATGGCGACCGTCGACAAGATGCCGATGCTGGCCGAAGGCTATGAGAAGCTGCAGGCCGAGGTCCGCCATCTGAAAACGGTCGAACGCCCGCAGATCATCGACGCGATCGAGGAAGCCCGCGGCCACGGCGACTTGTCCGAGAATGCCGAATACCATGCCGCCAAGGAGCGCCAGGGTCAGGTCGAGGCGCAGATCGCCGACATCGAGGACCGCCTCAGCCGCGCGATGGTCATCGACCCGAAGACGCTGTCGGGCGACCGCGCCGTCTTCGGCGCCACCGTCCACCTGCTCGACGAGCACGACAAGCCGGTGGTGTACCAGATCGTCGGCCAGACCGAGGCGGACGCGAAGATCGGCCGCATCTCCTACAACTCGCCGCTCGGGCGCGCGCTCATCGGCCGCAGCGTCGGCGACGAGGTCGAGGTGTCGACGCCTTCGGGCGACCGCTATTATGCGATCGAGAAGGTCGAGTTCCTCTAGACCTTCGCGCGGCCCCGACCGGAGACGCTGAGGCCTTGCGCCCGCCCGACAGCTGGAAGAGCGCGCGGCTGACGCTGGCGATCGCGGTCGTCACCGTCGCCGCCTGGGCGATTCCGACCTTTCTGGGCTACGAGACGCTCGTCGCGCTGTGGGGCGGCTTCATTCCCGCGCGGATCGGCGGGGCGGTGCCGCCGTTCCCGACCGCGCCGCTGTTCCTGACGCCGCTCACGGCGACGCTCGTCCACGCCGGCTTCATCCACATCTTCTTCAACATGCTGATGCTGCTCTTCTGCGGCAGGCCCGTGGAAGCGATCGTCGGCCGGCGCGGCTTCGCGATCCTCTACCTCGTCGGCGCCTATGCGGCGGCGGCGGTCCACACTCTGGCGGGGCCGCACCAGCTGCAGCCGATGGTTGGGGCAAGCGGCGCCATCTCCGCGGTGCTCGGCGCCTACGCCCTGCTGTTCGGCCGCAACAAGGTCCGCGTCGGCAACGCCGCCGCCGCGACGTTCCTCCACGCTTTGTGGCTGTTCGCCGCCTGGACGGTCCTCAACCTGCTCGTCGGCCTGACGATCGAGGTGGACGGCGCCCGCATCGCCGTCGCGGCCCATATCGGCGGCTTCCTCGCCGGCCTCGCCCTCGCGCGGCCGCTGCTGCTTCTCAAGTGGCGGGGGGCGTAAGCTGCCGCACCAGCGTCAGCTGGGGAGGCACTCTATTGCTCCGGCTCGAGCAGGCGGTGGAGGTGGACGACGACATATTTCATCTCGGCGTCGTCGACGGTGCGCTGGGCCGCGCCGCGCCATGCGTCGAGCGCCTTGGCGTAATTGGGATAGACGCCGACGATGTCGATCGTGGCGAGGTCGAAATCGAGGCCGCGCGGGTCCTTGACCCGGCCGCCGAAGACGAGGTGGAGCTTGCTCATGCGCGGCCGAATGAGCCGCGGCGGGCCGGAAGGCAAGCGCCTCCCGGTGCCGCCCGGCTCAGCCCTTGGCCGCGGAGCGAATCGCGTCGGCGGCCTTGCCGCCGAGATCGCCGATCTGGTCCCGGGCGCTCGAACGCGCCTTGTCGACTGCCTGGCGCGCGGTGTCGTTGAGCCGCTGTCCGAGCGGGCGGAGCAGGTCCTCCTCGCGCGCCGAGCGGGGCAGGAGCGCGCCGACCAGGGCGCCGAGGGCGAGGCCCCCCGCCACGGCGATCATCGGCGCCGTATCGATGCTCTCCGCGGTCGTCCGGCCGACGCTGCCGGCCCGCTCGCGCGCGGCGCTGTAGGCGGCCGAGGTCCGCTCGCGCGCGGCCTGATAGGCGTCGGCGGCGCTTTGCCGGACACCGGAGAGGGCGCCGCTGCCGCCGCCGTCGCCGCCGGTGCCCCCGCCGGACGAGGCGGTGCCGCTCGAATTGGCGGAGGTACGCGCTTTGTCGCTCGTCGTGGCCATGGTGATACGCTCCTATCTGGCTGCTTCGGTAGGCCGCTTCGCAAGCGGCGCGGTGAGGTCGTAGGGTCCGTCGGTGTCGAGGGTGGTGGTGACGAGGTCCTCGTCCGCCGACGCGTGGAAGAGGCGCGACACGGCCGACTTGATCGGGTGCCGCGCGAGGAACAGGGTGAAGGCGGCGAGGCCGGCGGAGACCGCGACCGGCCGCGCCTTCACCGCCTCGACGGTGGTTTCGGCGAGGCCCGTGCCGCGCTCCTTGACTCCTTCCCAGGCATTGCCGGCGATGGTGCCGGGCTTCAGCCGCTGCTGGAGTTCGTGCGCCGTCTCGATCAGCGCCTTGCGGGACCGTTCCGCCTCGCGCTTGCCGGCGAGTATCTCCGGGGCGCTCATGCCATCTTCTCCCCGGCCGCGAGTGCCGCGCGCTCGTCGGCGTCGCCGCCCAGAGCCGCGAGCTTGCCGATGCCGAAGCGGACGAGGACGTAGCCCAGGATGCCGACCAGCGCGAAGAGGATGAGCCCGCCGAGGGCCGGCCCCGTCCATTTCGCGATCTGCAGCGCCAGCCCGACCATCAGCGCCACCAGAGCGGCGTTGACGAGGAACAGCGCCGCAACCAGCGCCACCGCGCCGCTCTTGGCGAGGCCGACGCGGCGCATCGCGATGGCGCGGTAGAGGTTCGCCTCCGCCCGCGCGAAGCTCTTGCCTTCGTCCGCGAGCCGACCGAACAGCTCGCCGATCGTCGGCTCCGACGGGCGGCTGGTCTGCGCGTCCAACGGTCAGGCCTCGGCGGCGGGGGACTTGCGCCCGCCCGATTTCCTGCCGTCCGAACCGTCGCCGCCCGATTGCTGCGCGTCGAGTCCGGCCTTGGCGAGGCGGGCGAGGGTGAAGCCGACGACCGCGGCGATGCCGATCGCGACGCCGGGGCTCTTGCGCACCGCCTCGCGGACGTTCTCGTACAAATCGTCGACCTCGGTGCGCCGCAGCGTGTCGGCGAAGCCGGAGACGGCGTCGGATGCCTTGCGGGCATATTCGCCATATTGGCCGCCGAGCCGCTCGTCGATCGAGTCGGCGGTGTCGGCGACGATCCTGGACAGCTCCTCGAGCGCGTCGCTGGCGCGGGTCTTGCCGCCGTCGGCGAACTCGCGGACGCGGTCGCCCGCCTGTCCGCGCAGCGCCTCGACCTGGCTGGTCAGCTGCTCCCGGACGCCGCCGCCCGCGCCGCCATCGCCGTCACTGCTCGTCGTCGCCATCGCCGTTCCTCCTGCGCCTTTCGCCGTGCCGCCGGTATCGTCGCCGCCGCCGGCGGAAGCGACGAAGCCGCCGCCGGCACCGCCCGTGTCGTCGGTCGCCATCGCGCCGTTGATGATGTGGTCGGTGCCCTCCGGAAGCTCTTCGGGACGTGCCATTTGCGGTCTCCAGCCTTGATGTGGGTTTTGCCCTGATCCTCGCTCGCCAGAACCGGCGAAACCGGCTTCCCGTTCCGGGCGCGTGCGACGAAAGTTGCGTCGCCAGCGCCGCGCCGATAAGCCGCCCGCCGTCTCCTCCGCCTTTTAGATATAGATCGAATCGAGGCCGTAACAATGACCGCTATCCTCGACCTCCACGCCCGCCAGATTCTCGACAGTCGCGGCAACCCGACGGTGGAGGTGGACGTCTGGCTCGAGGACGGCTCGATGGGGCGCGCGGCGGTGCCGTCAGGCGCTTCGACGGGCGCGCACGAAGCCGTGGAGAAGCGGGACGGCGACCGATCGAAATATGGCGGCAAGGGCGTCTGCGACGCGGTCGACGCGGTCCGGGGCGAGATCGCCGAGGCGATCCGCGGCCTCGAGGCGGAAGATCAGGGCGAGATCGACGCGCTGCTGATCGACCTCGACGGGACCGACAACAAGTCGAGGCTCGGGGCGAACGCCATCCTCGGCGTCAGCCTCGCCGTCGCCAAGGCCGCCGCGGACGCGCGCGGGCTGCCGCTCTACCGCTATGTCGGCGGGGTCTCGGCGCAGCTGCTGCCGGTGCCGATGATGAACATCGTCAACGGCGGCGTCCACGCCGACAACCCCATCGACTTCCAGGAGTTCATGGTGATGCCGGTCGGCGCCGCCAGCCTCGCCGAGGCGGTGCGCTGCGGCGCCGAGATCTTTCACCTGCTCAAGGGCCGGCTGCACGCCGCCGGCCTCTCCACCTCCGTCGGCGACGAAGGCGGCTTCGCCCCCAACCTCGCCTCGGCCCGCGCTGCCCTCGATTTCATCATGCAGTCGGTCGAAGAGGCGGGCTACAAGCCCGGCGACGACGTCGTCCTCGGCCTCGATTGCGCCGCCACCGAATATTATCGCGACGGCGCCTACCGGATGGAAGGGGAGGGCAAGACCTTCACCTCCGCCGAAAATGCCGACTATCTCGCCGCTCTCGCCGCCGACTATCCGATCCGCTCGATCGAGGACGGCATGGCCGAGGACGATTGGGAGGGGTGGCGGCTGCTCACCGAGAAGCTCGGCGGGCGGGTCCAGCTCGTCGGCGACGACCTGTTCGTCACCAATCCCAGGCGCCTCGCACGCGGCATCGCGGAGGGGATCGCCAACTCGATCCTGGTCAAGGTCAATCAGATCGGCACCTTGAGCGAGACGCTCGAGGCGGTGTCCCTCGCCCAGCGCAGCCGCTACACGGCGGTGATGTCGCACCGCTCCGGCGAGACGGAGGACACCACCATCGCCGACCTCGCCGTCGCCACCAATTGCGGTCAGATCAAGACCGGCTCGCTCGCCCGCAGCGACCGCCTCGCCAAGTACAACCAACTGATCCGCATCGAGGAGGAGCTGGGGTCGATGGCGCGCTATGCGGGCCGCGACATCTTCGGCTAGCCCGCGGCGATGCTCGCCGCTGCCGCTGCCCTGCTCGCCGCCGCTCAGCCCACCGGGCGCCCGTGCGACTTCGGGCATGCCACGCGCACGACGGCCCGTACGATGGCACATGATCCTGACGCTTGGCTCGGTCGATGCGTGCGTCTCGACGGCTACGTGTTCGGCTCCACCTTCGCCGACGACGTCGGCGGGAGGTACCGGATGACGGCTTCGGACGCCCTTGATCGCCCGAACGAGGGCTGGGTCGGCCTTTACTTCGGGAAGGGCACGCACCGGCCTTCAGCGACCGTCGCCGCGTCGATCGTCGGCGTCGTCCACGCGTGCGAACGCGACTATGCGGAAGCGGCGGCGCAGGCGGGGCCTGACCAGCTGATCGTCCAATATGGCTATTGCCATTACCACGGAGGCCTCGTCCTCCTGAACGCCGAGCGACGCGGGCACGCTCGGGTTCGCCTTGTCCGTCAGGCGGGCGATCGCGCGCGGCGAGCCTTCGGTGACCTTCTGACGACTGCCGACGCGGGCCCGCCGCCTCCGCCCGTTCGCGCTCTGCTTGCCCGGTTCGCCACCGCCTTCGCGGCCGGCGACGCGACCGCCGTCGATCAGCTCGTCGACGGCTATGACGAGAACCACCCGGAACGGGGCGCCGCCCTCGAGCGCTGGCGCGCTTTCCTGGTCGGAAGGTCGGGACCCTTCGCGAAGCTGCGGCGCGCCAGCGCGAAGGAAGCTATATTTTTCGAGGCGCGGGCGACGAAGCGGCAGCGGGAGACGGGGGAGAGCCCCGCCTGGTTCGCATGCTTC
The DNA here is from genome assembly GCA_019239415.1 of Alphaproteobacteria bacterium. Classification (GTDB taxonomy): domain Bacteria; phylum Pseudomonadota; class Alphaproteobacteria; order Sphingomonadales; family Sphingomonadaceae; genus Allosphingosinicella. The sequence goes on along the minus strand of JAFAZW010000063.1, from coordinate 56,079 downwards.
TGCACCGCGTACGATTGCGAGGGGCGCTGGCCGATCAGCGCCTCCGACACCCAGATCGAGCAGCAGCGTCCTTATCTTTGCCTCCGCGCCTTTCGGGAGCCGACCGTGGAAAGGACCCTCAGGCTGGGGATCGGGATCCGCCCCAGCGGAAGGATCGAGCCTCGTCAGCCGCCGGCGCGGCAAGGCTTATCCACCGCAAATCTACGTCACCCGCCCCAAAAGGCTTGATTCGCCGCGCTTTTACTGATTCTACTGGCGCCATGGCTGGGATGGGGCGCAATTCGGTCGAGATCATCCGCCGCGCGGCGCTGCCGGCGCTCGCCCTCCTCATCATCGCCAATTTCCTCGGCTACGCGATCGTCGGCGCCAACGGCATCTTGAGCTGGGGCGATTATCGCCGCCAGAAGGCGGTGAAGCTGGTCCAGCTGGCGGAGCTCAGGAAGGAGCAGGCGCGGCTTGCCCATCGCGCCGCTTTGCTCGATCCCAACAATGCCGACCCCGACCTCGCCGACGAGATGGTCCGCAAGGAGTTCGGCTTCGTCCGCCCCGACGAGGTGGTCGTTCAGACCAACTGAGCCTCAATCGTCACCCCGGACTTGATCCGGGGTCCATCTGCTTCTTGCGACGCCGCCGTAGGAAGAGGGATGCCGGATCAAGTCCGGCATGACGGACGCTCCCGCTCCTGCACGATCCGGCCCGCGGCACAAGTTGCACGGGGCCGCGTTTGCCGCCATAGAGCCGCCCCATTCGACCCAGCCAAAGGAACACGCCCCACGTGGCCAAGGCAGCAACGCTCAAGAGCGCCGGAGCCGGCACGGCGGCCGCGCCCGCGACGCCGAACCGCGAACGTCCCCCGGAGCCGAAGCGCTACCAACCCTCGCAGGAAGAGCTGCTCGGTTTCTATCGGCAGATGCTGCTCATCCGCCGCTTCGAGGAGCGCGCCGGCCAGCTCTACGGCCTCGGCTTCATCGGCGGCTTCTGCCATCTCTATATCGGCCAGGAGGCGGTCGCCGTCGGGCTTCAGTCGGCGATGGAGCCCGGCAAGGACAGCGTCATTACCGGCTATCGCGACCACGGCCACATGCTCGCCTACGGCATCGATCCCAAGATCATCATGGCCGAGCTCACCGGCCGCGCGGCCGGGATCTCCAAGGGCAAGGGCGGCTCGATGCACATGTTCAGCGTCGAGCATAAATTCTACGGGGGCCACGGCATCGTCGGGGCCCAGGTCAGCCTCGGCACCGGCCTCGCCTTCGGCCACAAGTACAAGCAGGACGGCGGCGTCTGCCTTGCTTATTTCGGCGACGGGGCGGCCAACCAGGGGCAGGTCTACGAGAGCTTCAACATGGCGGAGCTGTGGAAGCTGCCGATCATCTACGTGATCGAGAACAACCAATATGCGATGGGCACCTCGGTCAACCGCTCGTCCGCCGAGGACCAGCTCTACAAGCGCGGCGAGAGCTTCCGCATCTCGGGACTGCAGGTCGACGGCATGGACGTGCTCGCCGTGCGCGGCGCCGCCGAGACGGCGCTCGACTGGGTGCGGTCCGGCAAGGGCCCGATCCTGCTCGAATTGAAGACCTACCGCTATCGCGGCCACTCGATGTCCGATCCGGCCAAATACCGCTCGCGCGAGGAGGTGCAGGCGGTGCGCGACAAGTCCGACCCGATCGAGCACGCCAAGCGCGAGCTCGAGGGGATGGGGGTCGCCGAGGACGAGCTCAAGAAGATCGACGCCGAGATCAAGCGGATCGTCGTCGAGGCCGCCGATTTCGCCGAGCAGTCGCCCGAGCCGGAGGCCGGCGAACTCTACACCGACGTCCTGGTCGAGGACTACTGATGCCGATCGAACTGAAGATGCCCGCTTTGTCGCCCACGATGGAGGAGGGCACGCTCGCCAAGTGGCTGGTCAAGGAAGGCGACGAGGTGAAGTCCGGCGACATCCTCGCCGAGATCGAGACCGACAAGGCGACGATGGAGTTCGAAGCGGTCGACGAAGGCACGATCTCGAAGATCGTCGTGCCCGAGGGCACGGACGAGGTGAAGGTCGGCGCGGTCATCGCCATCATGGCGGCGGATGGGGAGGAAAGTCTCTCTCCCTCCAGGGGAGAAGGCCAGGCGAGCGCAGCGAGCCAGGGTGAGGGCAGCGGCGACAGCAGGCCCTCACCCGACGGCGCTGGCGCGCCGCCACCCTCTCCCCTGCAGGGAGAGGGAAAGCAGGTCGAGCAGCCGAGCGACCAGCGGACCGAGGTCCATTCCGACGCCACGCCGCACCAGATGGAGACCGGCGCGCGCGACCTCGTCGCGGCGGCGGCCCGTACCCACGAGGATCCCGAAGTCCCCGCCGGCACCGAGACTGCGCGTCAGACCGTCCGCGAGGCGCTGCGCGACGCCATGGCCGAGGAGATGCGCAAGGACGAGCGCGTCTTCGTGATGGGCGAGGAGGTCGCCGAGTATCAGGGCGCCTACAAGGTCACCCAGGGCCTGCTCGACGAGTTCGGCCCCGGCCGCGTCGTCGACACGCCGATCACCGAATATGGCTTCGCCGGCCTCGGCACCGGCGCGGCGATGGGAGGGTTGAGGCCGATCGTCGAGTTCATGACCTTCAATTTCGCCATGCAGGCGATCGACCACATCATCAATTCGGCCGCCAAGACCAACTACATGTCCGGCGGCCAGATGCGCTGCCCGATCGTGTTCCGCGGCCCGAACGGCGCCGCCGCCCGCGTCGGCGCGCAGCACAGCCAGAATTACGGGCCCTGGTACGCCAATGTCCCCGGACTCGTGGTGATCGCGCCTTATTCGGCCGCCGACGCCAAGGGGCTCTTGAAGGCGGCGATCCGCTCCGAGGATCCCGTCGTCTTCCTCGAGAACGAGCTTCTCTACGGCCAGAGCTTCGACGTGCCGAAGCTCGACGATTACGTCCTTCCCATCGGTAAGGCGCGGGTGGCGCGTGAGGGCAGGGACGTGACCCTCGTCAGCTATTCGATCGGCGTCGGTGTCGCGCTCGAGGCGGCGGAGACGCTGGCGCAGGAGGGGATCGACGCCGAGGTCATCGACCTGCGGACCCTGCGCCCGCTCGACCGGCAGACCGTCCTCGCCAGCCTGAAGAAGACCAACCGCATGGTCTGCGTCGAGGAAGGCTGGCCGACCTGCTCGATCGCCGCCGAGATCATGGCGATCGCGATGGAGGACGGCTTCGACGATCTCGACGCGCCGGTGCTGCGCGTCACCGACGTCGACGTCCCGCTGCCCTACGCGGCGAACCTCGAGAAGATGGCGCTGATCAAGACCGCCGACGTCGTCGCCGCGGCGAAGAAGGTCTGTTACCGCTAATCGGGAGGACCCCGGAACACCGTTCGGCCTGAGCCTGTCGAAGGCCCGTACTTTCGTTTGGCAGATGGTCGGAAGGGGAGGGCTTCGACAGGCTCAGCCCGAACGGTTAGGGGGGCGGCGCATGGCCGACCTCGATCCCGACCGGCTGCTCGCGCTGAGCTATGCCCCGACGCGCCATCGGGACGCCGTCGGCGCGCTCTGGCGTCTCGACGCGGCGCTCGGCGCCGTGCTTGCCGGTAGGCGCGAGCCGATGCTGAGCCGGATCAAGCTGGTCTGGTGGCGTGACGCGCTGGAAGCGCTCGACGACCGGCCGGCGCCGGCGGAGCCGGTGCTCCAGGCGCTCGCGGCGGCGGTCCTGCCGCGCGGCGTCGCCGGTTCGGAGCTCGCCGCGATGGAGGAGGCGTGGGGTGCGCTGCTGTCGCCGGAGCCGCTGACGGAGGCCGACCTGGACGCTTACGGCGCGGGGAGGGGAGGGCGCCTGTTCCGGCTCTCGGCGCGGCTTCTCGGCGCCGAGCACCCGGGCGTCGAAGCGGCGGGACGGGCCTGGGCGCTCGCCGACCTCGCCCGCCACAGCAATGCGGTCGACGCGGATGCGGCCCTCGCCGCGCTCCGCCGGATCGAACCGACGCCGCGCCTGCCGGCGGCGCTGCGCCCGCTCGGTATGCTGGCGGCGCTCGCCCGCCGAGACGCGGAGCCCGGCCGTCCCCGCTGGGAGCCCCAAGGGTCGCCGGGCCGGATGTGGCGGATGCTGCGCTGCCGGCTCACGGGACTTTGATCCGTTTTCGAAGATTCTGCGACCGAAACGGAGAGAAATGGCGACTAACGTCCTTCCACATGAGGGAGGATGCCATGCTTCGAATTGCCACTGCGGCCGCCGCGGCGGTCTTGCTGGTCCTTGCCGGTTTCTTCGTCTGGAAGAGCCGCGCGGCGGCCGATCCGTCCGCCACGGTGCCGAAGGTAGCGGCGGCCGTATCGACGCCGGAAACCGCCGCTCCGGCCCGTCACCGCCGCGCCTTCGGGCCGCCGGCCGCGTCCGACGCCGACAAGGAAGCGCGCCGGTTCGCGCGGGCCGACAAGGACAAGGACGGCAAGATCGAGCTCGGCGAGATGCTGCTCGGCCGCCGCAAGGGCTTCGACAAGCTCGACGCGAACCATGACGGCGTGCTGAGCTTCGAGGAATATACGGCCAAGACCCGCCAGAAGTTCAACGAGGCCGACGGCGACCATTCCGGCTGGCTCAGCAGCGCCGAATATGCCGAGACCGCCCCCCGCCGCAAAGCCCACGCCCCCCGCTGCGCCTGCGCGGCGTGAGGAGCGGGGGTCGGATTCCTCCCCGTCGCGAGACGGGGAGGGGGACCACCCGAAGGGTGGTGGAGGGGTCAATGTCGCGGAGCGATCGAGCAGCCGCGCGAAACGTCGCGGTGCTCCGCGCACGGGCCCTGCGGCGGACGCCGAGCCTTCCGGAAGGGCTCCTCTGGCAGGTCCTTCGTACCCGCCCCGGCGATCTCAAGTTCCGCTTCCAGCACCCGTTCGAGCGATGCACCGTGGACTTCTACTGCCCCGCCGCGCGGATGGTCGTGGAAGTCGATGGGGACAGCCACACGATGGGCTCCAATCCGCAACGGGACGCGGCAAGGGATCGCTGGCTCGCGACGAAGGGGCTGCACGTACTGAGGTTCGACGCCGCGGACGTGTTGCGGGATGTGGAGTCGGTCCTTCGCGCGATTCTTCTCGCGGCGCGGCGTTAGCGACCCCTCCACCAGGCTTCGCCTGGTCCCCCTCCCCATCTCGCGATGGGGAGGAACTTATGACTTCCCCGCGGTGGCCATACCTGCCAAGGCCTTCCTCCAAGGAGAAAGGCTTTGCACCTCAAGACGTTGACCTACACGAGCCGCGCGAGCCTCGATCTCTCCGCGCAGGATCTCGCGGCGATCCACGACACGGCGCGGCATCTGAATGCGCTCGACGGGATCACCGGCCTCCTCATCTTCGACGGGGTGCGTTTCCTGCAGATCGTCGAGGGATCGGAGGAGGCGGTGGACAGCCTGGTCGACCGGCTGCGCGCGGACCCGCGCCACGGCGGCATCGAGCTGCGCGACGAGCGGCGCGTCGAGGCGCGCTCCTTTCCGGACTGGTCGATGGAGCTGGTGCGCGTGAGCGCGGGCTATCTGAGCGCCCGCGGCGAGGTCGAGACCATCCTTCCGCCGCACGTGACGGCGCCGGTGCGCGACCTCGTCCTCACCATGTCGACGGGCATGGCTATGCTGCGGATGCCCGACTGACCGGCCGTGCGCCCGCCCCCGCTTCGTCGATCCAGGCGGCGAACGCCGCGCGGGCGCGGTCCGTGTAGAGCTGCTTCCGGTCCGCCTTGCGCGCCTTGCCTTGGACCGGCGGAAACAGACCGAAATTGACGTTCATCGGCTGGTAGGTCGCCGCGTCGGCGCCGCCGGTGATGTGGCCGAGGAGGGCGCCGAGCGCCGTCTCCGGCGGCGGCGGCGCGAGGGAACGGCCGGCGAGGTCGGCGGCGGCGAAGCGGCCCGCGAGGAGGCCGACGGCGGCGCTCTCGACATAGCCCTCGCAGCCGGTGATCTGGCCCGCGAAGCGGATATGCGATGCCTTTTTTAGGCGGAGCGTCCGGTCGAGCAGCTGCGGCGCGTTGAGGAAGGTATTGCGGTGGAGGCCGCCGAGACGCGCGAACTCGGCCGTTTCGAGCCCCGGGATGGTCCGGAAGATGCGCACCTGCTCCGCATGCTTCAGCTTGGTCTGGAAGCCGACCATGTTGAACAAGGTGCCGAGCGCATTGTCCTGGCGGAGCTGGACGACCGCATGGGGCCAGCGGCCGGTGCGCGGGTCGTCGAGGCCGACCGGCTTCATCGGTCCGTAGCGGAGCGTGTCGACGCCGCGCTCGGCCATCACCTCGATCGGCATGCAGCCTTCGAAATAGGGGGTGTCCTTCTCCCAGTCCTTGAACGCGGTCTTCTCGCCGTCGAGCAGCGCCTGGTGGAAGGCGAGATACTGCTCCTTCGTCATCGGACAGTTGATGTAGGCGGCCTCGCCTTTGTCCCAGCGCGAGGCGAGCCAGGCGACCGCCATGTCGATCGTCTCGCGATAGACGATGGGAGCGATCGCGTCGAAGAAGGCGAGCGCGCCCGCGCCGGTGGCGGCGCCGATCGATTCGGCGAGGCCGAGCGCGGTGAGGGGACCCGTGGCGACGATCGCCGGGCCGGAGGCGGGGAGGGCGTCGACCCGCTCGCGCACGACCTCGATGCTCGGGTGCGCCAGGATCCGCCGCGTCACCTCGGCCGAGAATCCCTCGCGGTCGACCGCCAGCGCCGAGCCGGCGGGGACCCGGTGCGCATCGGCGGCCGCCATGACCAGCGAGCCCAGCGCTCGCATCTCGGCGTGGAGCAGGCCGACGGCATTATGCTCGGCATCGTCGGAACGGAAGCTGTTCGAGCAGACCAGCTCGGCGAGCGAGTCGGTCTGGTGCGCGGGCGTCGTATCGCCGCCGCCGCGCATCTCGGACAGGCGCACCCGCACGCCCGCCTCGGCGAGCTGCCATGCGGCCTCGGAGCCGGCGAGGCCGCCGCCGATGATGTGGACCTGATGGGTCATGTGCGCGTGCACCTACTCGCTCGTCCCGAGCCTCGTCGAGGGGCGCCCGCGAGGAATCGGTGCCGGCGCCCCTCGACGCGGTCCGGGACGAACGGAAGCGGGCGGTTCCTTACTCGTCGCCGGGCTCGATGACGGCGTCGCTCGCAGCGAGCGTCTGGTCCTCGACGTCGACGACCGCTTCGGCCTCGTCCTCGCTCTCCTCGATGCGCGCGGCGGAGACGACATGCTCGTCGTCGGCGACGTGGAACAGACGCACGCCCGCCGAGCCGCGGCCGATGACGCGGGTGTCTCCGACGGACATCCGGATCAGCTTCGCCTGGTCGGTGACCAGCATCAGCTGCTCGCCGTTATGCGCGGGGAAGCTCGCGACGACCGGGCCGTTCCGCTCGAGATTGCCGATGTTGGTGATACCCTGGCCGCCGCGGCCGATGCGACGATATTCGTAGGCCGACGAGCGCTTCCCATAGCCGTTCGCGCAGACCGTGAGGATGAACTCCTCCGCGGCGCGGAACTGCTCGAATCTCTCGTCGGTCATTTCGCGCGGAGGTGGAGGCGCCGCTTCTTCGCCGCGTTCGCGCCATGGTGCGTGGCGCAGATACTCGTCCCGCTCCTCGGTGGTGGCGTCGAACCCCTTGAGGATCGACAGCGAGATGACCTCGTCGCCGTCCTGCAGCCGGGCGCCGCGCACGCCGGCGGCGGTGCGGCTCTGGAATTCGCGCACGTCCGTCGCCGCGAAGCGGATCGCCTTGCCGCACCGCGTCGCGAGCAGGACGTCGTCCCCTTCGGTCAGCAGCGACACGCCGATCAGCCGGTCCGTCGGATCGTCGCTGTCCTCGCTCTCGCCGAACCGCATGGCGATCTTTCCCGCCGTGGGGACGCGGGTGAACGCATCCATGCTGTTGCGGCGCACGATGCCCTTCGCCGTGGCGAACATGATGTGGAGGTCCTTCCACGCCGCTTCATCCTCGGGAAGCGGCAGGACGGTGGAGATGGTCTCGCCCTCCGCCAGCGGCAGCAGGTTGACCATCGGCCGCCCGCGCGCCTGCGCGGCGCCTTCGGGCAGGCGCCAGACCTTCAGGCGATAGACCTTGCCGTGGGTCGAGAAGAACAGGACCGGCGTGTGGGTGGAGGTCACGAAGAGGTTGGTGACCGCGTCCTCCTCCTTCGTGCCCATGCCGGCGCGGCCCTTGCCGCCGCGCCGCTGGGCCCGGAAGGTCTCGAGCGGCGTCCGCTTGATGTAGCCGGCGTGGGTCACGGTGACGACCATGTCCTCGCGCTCGATCAGATCCTCATCCTCGATCCCGTCGGCGGCCGCCGCAATGTCGGTGACGCGGGGAGTGGCGAACTGGGCGGCGACGGCGTCGAACTCCTCGCGCATCACGGCGTAGAGGCGAACGCGGTTGCCGAGGATTTCGAGCAGCTCGCCGATCGAGGCGGCGAGGCCGTTCAGCTCGCCGCCGATCTCGTCGCGCCCGAGGGCGGTCAGCCGGTGGAGGCGCAGCTCGAGGATGGCGCGCACCTGCGCATCGGAGAGGCGATAGGTGTCGCCCTCGACCTCATGCTCCACCGCCTCGACCAGCGCGATGTAGGGCGCGATCTCGGCGATCGGCCAGTCGCGCGACAGGAGGGCGGCGCGCGCCTCGGCCGGCGAGGCGGAGGCGCGGATCATCCGCACGACTTCGTCGAGGTTGGTGACGGCGATGACGAGGCCGAGCAGGATGTGGGCGCGTTCGCGGGCCTTGGCGAGCTCGAACTTGGAACGACGGGTGATCACCTCCTCGCGGAAGCGGACGAACGCCTCGACGATCTCACGAAGGTTCAGCGTCTCCGGCCGGCCGCCGCGGATGGCGAGCATGTTGGCCGGGAAGCTCGCCTGGGCCGGCGTGTGCCGCCAGAGCTGGTTCAGCACCACCTCCGGGGTCGCGTCCCGCTTGAGGTCGATGACGACCCGGACGCCTTCGCGCGAGCTCTCGTCGCGTATGTCCGATATCCCCTCGATGCGCTTGTCCTTGGCCGCCTCGGCGATCTTCTCGACCAGGCCGTTCTTGCCGACCTGGTAGGGGATGGCGGTGAGCACGATCGAGCGGCGGTCGCCGCGGCCTTCCTCGACGACATGGCGCGAGCGCATCATGATCGAACCGCGGCCCGTATGGTAGGCGCTGCGGATTCCCGCCTGGCCGAGGATCAATGGTCCGGTCGGGAAATCGGGCCCGGGGACGATCTCGATCAACTGCTCGACCGTGATCGCGGGATTGTCCATGTAAGCCTTGCAGGCGTTCAGGACCTCGCCAAGGTTGTGCGGCGGGATGTTGGTGGCCATGCCGACCGCGATGCCGCCGGCGCCGTTGACGAGGATGTTGGGGAAGCGCGCCGGCAGGACCTGCGGCTCGGTCTCGGACGCGTCGTAATTGGGCGTGAAGTCGACCGTGTCCTTGTCGATGTCTTCGAGCAGCGCGTTGGCGACGCGGGCGAGCCGCGCCTCGGTGTAGCGCATCGCCGCGGGCGGGTCGGGGTCCATCGAGCCGAAATTGCCCTGGCCGTCGATCAGCGGCACCCGCATCGACCAATCCTGGGTCATGCGCGCGAGCGCATCGTAGATCGAGGCGTCGCCGTGCGGGTGATACTTACCCATGACGTCGCCGACGAGGCGCGCCGACTTGCGGTAGGGCCGGCCGGCGACGAAGCCGGCCTCGTGGGCGCCGTAGAGGATGCGGCGGTGGACGGGCTTCAGGCCGTCGCGCACGTCCGGGAGAGCGCGCGCGACGATCACGGACATCGCGTAGTCGAGGTAGGAGGTCTTCATCTCCTCGACGATGGAGACGGGGGAGATATCGCTGTTTTCGATGGTCGGCGGTACGCTGGCCAAGGGGAGTTCCTGACAGATGGGGACGAAAGTGCCGCGGCCTTGCCGCGGATCGAAATGGGACCCTAGCGGACCCATCCGGCCCGCACCAGCCCCGCGCGCACGCAGGCGTACGCGTACGCGCGCGTGAGACGCCTAGATAGTCACGATCGCGAGAAGCGCCACCTGTGCGCGTCGGAATTTCCCGGATCGTAGCGATAGCCGTCGCTGTCGAACGCCTTGAGCGCATCCGGATCGGCGAGGCGGTGCTCGCAGATGTGGCGGGCCATCATGCCGCGGGCGCGCTTGGCGGCGAAGGTGTTGAAGCGCGGGCCGTCCGGCGACTCCTCGCGAAAGTCGATCTCGATGACCGGAAGCGACGGGGGGAGCTTGCCCTCGACCGCGCGCCAATATTCCTTGCTGGCGAGGTTGACGATGACGGCGCTGCCGCTTTGCTCGGCGTCGGCGGCCAGCGCCTTCGCGATACGGTCCCGCCACAGGCCGTAAAGATCCTTGGCCCGGCCCGGCGCCCAACGTGTGCCCATTTCGAGGCGGTAGGGGCGGATCGCGTCGAGCGGCCGCAGCAACCCGTAGAGGCCGGAGAGGATGCGCAGGTGATCCTGGGCGAACAGGACGGCGTCCTCGTCCAGGCTCTTCACCTCGAAACCGGCGTAGACGTCGCCGGCGAAGGCGTAGAGGGCGGGGCGCCGCCCGGCGTCCTCGAAACCGCGAAACCGGTCGGCGTTGAGCAGGGCGAGCTTGTCCGAAATGTGCATCAGGCGCGCGAGCCGGCGCGGCCCGAGCTTCGCCGCGGCCGCCGCGATCGCCTCCGCTTCGGCGGCGAAGCGCGGTGCGGTGGGCGCCAGGTCGGGGAGCGGCGATGCGTAGTCCAGCGTCTTGGCAGGGGAGATGACGGCGAGCATGGCCGCGCCTAGCGCAGCCGGCGCAGCCGGGTCAAACCCGTCGCCAACACCTTGACTTTGTTCGGCTTTCCAAACCGGCGCGGTTCAAGCGCCGTTCACCGCCCGCGGCCTAGAAAGCCAGCGCGTTTGGCGCTAGACGGCGTGGCTTTGGTAGCGGGGCGCCGGTGAGGGGCCGACCTCGCGAAACAGGAGAAGTGGATGCGTTCGGTTTCCGGCATCGCCGCGATGCTCGCCTTCGGTCTTGCCGGCGCGGCGAGTGCCGTACCCGCCGCGGCGCAGACGCCCGCCGGCGCGAGCGTGCGCCTGCCGCGGGACGAGCGTGCCGCGCTGACGGCGCTGCAGGCCGCGCTCGCCGCCCGCGACTATGCCGCGGCGGCTTCGGCGCTCAGCGCCGCCCAGGCGGCGGTACGCAGCGAGGACGGCCGCTATTACCTCACCAACCTCCAGTTCCAATATGCGCGGGAGACGAACAACGTCGCGCTCCAGACGTCGACGATCGACGCCCTGATCGCCAACGGCCGCACCGGCCAGGCTGAGCTCGCCCAGCTTTACGCCCTGCGCGGCACGCTCGCCGTCTTCGCCGGCGATCGCGAGCCGGCCGAACGGGCCTTCACCCGCGCCCTCGAGCTCGCGCCGACGCCCGACACGGCGCTCGCCCTCGCCCAGGTCAAGGTGAGCCTCAGGAAGAATGTCGAGGCGCTCGGCCTGATCGACCGCGCCATCCAGATGCGCGCGGCCACGGGCCAGCCGGTGCTCGAGAGCTGGTACAAGCGCGGCGTCGAGATCGCCGTCGCGGCCGACCAGCGGCCGCAGGCGCTCCGGCTGATCACCCAGATGGTGGCTGCCTATCCGACGCCGGAAAATTGGCGCGACGCCCTCCTCGTCTACCGCGACCTCGCGAAGCCGGACGTGACCGGCGCGGCCGACGTCGTCCGGTTGCTGCGCGCGACGAAGGCGCTGTCCGGCGAGCGGGACTATCTCGATGCCGCCCAGGCCTTCACGGCCGCCGGCCTCCCCGGCGAGGCCAAGGCGGTGCTCGCGGACGGCGTTGCCCAGCAGATGGTCGATCCGCTGAAGGCGACGTTCAAGGAGGCGATCGCCAATGCGGCCAGGCTCGCGACGGCCGACCGCGCGCGGCTGCCCTCGCTGCGCACGGCCGGCGCCGGCAGCGCCGCGGCGGCGCTGACCGCGGGCGACCACCTGCTCAGCTTCGGCGAGCATACGGCCGCGGCGACTTTCTACCGCAAGGCGCTGGAGCTCGGCGGCGACGCCGACACGGCGAACCTCCAGCTCGGCGTCGCCCTTGCTCTGGCGGGCAACCGCGCCGAAGCGGCCGCGGCCCTGCGCGCCGTCACCGGCCTGCGCAGCGATCTCGCCGCGCTGTGGCTGGTCTACGCCGCGCGCGCCGCATGATTTTTCGGACGACTCGATCGGGAGAAGATAGGATGAAGCTCGTTTCCAGCCTGGCGCTCGCCGCCGCCGTCGCCGTGGGCGGCGTCGCCGTCCAGCCGGCACTCGCCGCGCCGAAGAAGGAGGAGGCCAAGCCGGCCGCCCCGACTCGCAAGTGGAACATCAGCCCGGAGGCGAAGAAGCCGCTGCAGGAGCTGGAGGCGGCGGTCAAGGCGAAGGATCCCGCCGCTTACGCGACCAAGCTCGCGGCGGCCCAGGCGGTCCTCAAGACGAACGACGACAAATATGCCCTCGCCCAGCTGATGCTCCAGCACGCGCTCGACACCAACGACGTGCCGGGGCAGATCGCGGCCCTGCAGGCCGCCGTGGCGAGCGGCGCGCTCGAACCGGCCGACGCGGCGAAGGCGAACCGCAGCCTCGGCATCCTCGCCGCCAACTCGAACAACTGGCCGCTCGCGGAGAGCGCCCTCACCGCCGCGACGGCGAGCGATGCCAACGACATCGACAGCGTCATCAATCTCGCCCGCGCCAAGATCGAGCTCAACAAGCCGGCCGAGGCGCTGACCTTGCTGCGCAAGGGCATCGCGCTGAACACCGCCGCCGGCAAGCCGTCGCCCGAATCCTGGTATCAGAACGCGCTGAAGCTCGCCTATAACAGCCATAACGACGCGGCCGTCGCCGAGATCAACGGGCAGTTGCTGACGCTCTTCCCGACCCAGGCGAACTTCAAGAATGCCGTCGCCATCTACCGTGCCTCCGGCAAGCTGCCCAGCAATGCGGAAATGGACCTGCTGCGCCTGAACCTCGCCAGCGGCACGGCGGCCAAGAACGACTATATCTATCTCGCCAGCCTTGCCGACCAGGCCGGGCTTCCGGCCGAAGCGAAGGGCGTGATCGACGCCGGCCGGCGCGCCGGGCTGCTCGGCGCCGCCGACGGCGCCCAGATCTACAACGCCAACGCGCCGAAGATCGCCGCCGACCGGGCCTCGCTCGCCAGCGACGAGGCCAAGGCGCGGGCCGGCGGCAGCGGCCGCCTCGCCCTCAACACCGGCAATGCCTATTACGGCTACGGCGATTATGCCAAGGCGGCCGAGCTGTTCCGCCTCGCGCTCACCAAGCCGGATGCCGATGCTTCCCTCGCCAACCTGCGCCTCGGCGAGGCGCTGGCGATGGCGGGCGACAAGGCCGGCGCGGCGGCGGCGTTCAAGGCCGTCACCGGTCCCCGCGCCGACGTCGCGGCGTTGTGGAGCACCTGGCTCACCATGTCGCATTGAGCGATTGCCGCGCGCTCGCGCGACCAGGGCGCCGGAGCGATCCGGCGCCCTTTTGCGTCGCGGCGCGTCCCAAATTGCGACGCGGCATTTTGGCGCCTTCCGCCGCTGCCCGGCCGGCGTTAACGATTGGCGTGCGGCCCGCCCGGTGAGGCCGCGTTCCGCCGTGAGGATTTGGCTTTGCGCTTCGACGACATGATCGCGACGGTGCTGGCCCAGCCGGAGCCCAACGCTTCGGCGCTCGCCGCCAAGTGGCGGCAGCTCGTCGACCTGCTTGCCCAGCCCGGGCGCGAGCCGGAGGCGGGCGAGGGGGCGCTGGCGTGGCTGGCGCGGCACCGCGCCGAAGTCCCGGTCGACCTGCGCCGCGACGCCGCCGCCTCGCTGGCCGGCCGCCGGGTCACGCCGGCCATCGCCGCCTTCTTCGCCGCCGACAGCCTGGCCGTCTCGCGCGCGGCGCTGGCGGTGCTCCGCCTCGCGCCGGACGACTGGCGCGCCTTGCTGCCCGAGCTTGGGCCGACCGCGCGCGGTATCCTTCGCCACCGGCGCGACCTGCCGCAGGAGGCCGTCGCGGCGCTTGCCGCCTTCGGGTCCACCGATCTCAGCCTCTCCGGCACCGTCGCGTCGGCCGGCGCGGCGGCGGCGGCGGACCGTGCGCCGAGTCCGGCCGCCGAGCGCAGCGAGGCGCAGATCCGCGAGCTCGTCCAGAGGATCGAGAATTTCCGCCGCCAGCGCGACGCTTCCGCGCAGCTCCAGATCCCGCCGGGCGAGCCGGTCGAGACCTTCCATTGGGAGACCGGGCCGGACGGCACGATCCTGTGGGTCGAGGGGGTGCCGCGCGGGCCGCTGATCGGCCAGAGCATCGCCTCGATCGCCGAGGGCGGGGAGTTCGGGGTCGATGGCCAGGCCGCCGGCGCGTTCGAGAAGCGCGCGCCGTTCCGCGATGCCCGCTTCAGCGTCGCCGGCACCGGCATCGCCTCGGGGGGCTGGCGCATTTCCGGGGTACCCTTCTTCGACCCGGCGCAGGGCACGTTCCTGGGCTATCGCGGCAGCGCCCGGCGGCCGCGCGTCGACGAGGTGGCGCCGGCGGCCCGGGTCCGCGCCGCGGCGGGGACGGGCCTGTTCGGCACCGACCTCCCGCCCGATTCCCTGCGCCAGCTGATCCACGAGCTGCGGACCCCGCTCAACGCGATCATCGGCTTCGCGGAGATGATCGACGGCCAATATATGGGACCCGCCGCGGCGCCCTACCGGACCCGTGCCGCCGAGATCATCGAGCAGGCGCGCGGCCTGCTCTCCGCCGTCGACGATCTCGACACGGCGGCGCGGATGGAGACGAGCCGGCTCCAGCTCGCCGACACTGCCACCGACGCGGTCGCCCTCCTGTGCCGCCTGCACGACGCCTATGAGCGCGTGGCGGCGCAGCGCGGCAGCCGCATCGCCGTCGAGATCGCGCGCGACCTGCCCCAGGCCCGGGTCGAGCTCGGCGCCGCCGAGCGCATGTTCGCGCGCATGCTCGCGGCGACGATCGGGCTGGCGCGGGAGGGGGAGACGATCGGCGCCAGCATGACGCTCGCCCAGGAGGGCGGCCAGCGCATGCTCTGCCTGTCGATCGACCGTCCCCGCGCCATTGCCGGCCTCGGCGAGGGCGCGCTGCTCGATCCCGGCTACAGTCCCGACGGCGACTGGCCGGGCGCGCCGGCGCTGGGGCTCGGCTTCGCCCTGCGGCTGGTCCGCAATCTCGCCGAGGCGGTCGGCGGAGCGCTCGCCATCGGCGACAGCCGCTTCTTCCTGTACCTGCCGCCGATCGAACCGGCGGAGCGCTCGACCGGCCGCGGCGCCTGAGCGCCGCCTTGCCACCCGCGCGCCGGCTCGGCTATTCGCCGCCGTCAGGCGATGGGTGCGGGCCTGTAGCTCAACGGTAGAGCCGGCCGCTCATAACGGCTTGGTTGGGGGTTCGAATCCCTCCGGGCCCACCGCGCCGCCGACGAGACGAAACAGCGCACGCTGTTTCGCACGTTCGGCAAGCGCGGCCGGCCTCATGCAAGTGCGGGTCGACGGCGCGGCTTTGCCGCGACGCCTTGCCATCGAGGCCAGCGGCGTGGCAAAGCCACGCCGTCGGTCGCACGATGTGCGCCGGCCGGGCTTGCGCGTCTCGCGAACAGCTAACGCTGTTCGTGGTGCGCGCTACGCCGGGGAGTGGCGCAGCCTGGTAGCGCATCTGCTTTGGGAGCAGAGGGTCGCAGGTTCGAATCCTGTCTCCCCGACCATCAAGCCGGCATGCAGGGAAGCTGCATTGGCCTGTCCGGGGGCCAGGCCGGCCGGTTTGGTCCGCCGGGGGCAACGCAGGGGGGAGTTGCGATGAAGCTGACCGGCCCGGCCTTCGCCTTCGTCCTCGCCTTCACGCCCGTCGCCGCGTCGCCGCAGCCCACCGCTGCGCCCGCCACCCCGATCGCCACGGCCAATGCCGCCCACACCGCCTGGTGGGCCGGGCAGCGCTGGCGCTACCGCGACGACGCCGCCGCGGAGGAGGCCTACCGGGCGCTCGCCGTCCGGCAATCGCCATGGCCCGAATGGCACCAGATCCACGTCGTCTGGCTGCCGCGGGGGACGCGGATCCAGATGGCGCTCTCGCCAGGCCAGCCGACCGACCGTCCCGGCGCCTTCGCCACGTTCGACCCGATCCCGGACGTCGCCTGGGTACGCCGCATCCTGGCCGTCAAGGTCGCGTGGAAACCGGCCATCGACCGCGTGGTGACCTATGAGGTCGCCGAGCCGCTGCCCGCCGACACGGGGACGGTCGGACCGCAGATCGACGAAGCCGGCCCCACCTACCTCCCCGGCGGCGGCTCGCAGCTCGAGATGATGACGATCGCGGCCGACCGCATGCGCTATCTCAGGATCGTCGACGTCCGGCCGATCCGCTGATCGCGGTCACCGCGCAATTTCGTCCGGCAAGGACAATGCCGCGTCGATCGCCTCGGCAAGGCTGTCGAGCCGATACGGCTTGTACAGGACAGACCGTCCGCCCGTGCCGGAGCGGGCGATCTCGTCGGAGAAGCCGGTGCTGAGGATGACCGGCAGGCCCGGCCGTATGGCGGCGAGGCGCTCGGCGAGCTCGAGGCCCGACATGCCGGGCATCACCACGTCGGTCAGGACGAGGTCGAACCGGCCGCGCTCCACCGTCGCCAGCGCCGCCGCGCCGGACGTCGCCCGACTGACGCCGTGGCCGAGCTCGCGCAGCAGCGTCTCGGCGAGGAACCCCACCTCCTCATTGTCGTCGACGACGAGGATGCGGGCGCGGGAGCGGGCCGCGACCGCGCCCCGCTCCGCGCCGGGCGGCGCTTCGCTTCCTCGCTCGCTGCAGGGAAGGATCAACGTCACCGTCGTTCCCACGCCCACGTGCGAGTCGACATGGACCTCGCCGCCGGACTGGGTCGCGAAGCCGTAGACCTGGCTGAGCCCCAGCCCCGTCCCCTTGCCGACCGACTTGGTGGTGAAGAACGGCTCGAAGACGTGCTCGAGCGCTGCGGCGTCGATCCCCGCGCCGGTGTCGGTCACCGCCACGCGCACGGCCGGACGCCCGTCGGCGAGGGGAGGAGCGGCGGCCGTCGCGATGGCGAGGGTACCGCCTCCGGGCATCGCGTCGCGGGCGTTGACGGCGATGTTGAGGATCGCCGCCTCGAGCTGGGCGGGGTCGGCTTCGATCGGGCAGAGATCGGGCTCGAGTTCGATCCGGATCGCGATGCGTTCGCCGAGCGCGCGGTCGAGCAGCTCCGCCATCCCCTCGATGCGGGCGTTGAGGTCGATCACCTCGGGCTTGAGCGGCTGCCGGCGGGCGAAGGCGAGCAGCTGGGAGGTGAGCGCGGCCGCTCTGGCGGCGGTCCGCGCGATCGCCTCGGCGAACCGCAGCCGCTTCGCCTCGTCCATGCCCGGGCGGCGCAACATGTCCGCGGAACCCTGGATCACCGTCAGCAGGTTGTTGAAGTCGTGGGCGATACCGCCGGTCAGCTGGCCGAGCGCCTGCATCTTCTGCGCCTGGCGCAATTGCTCCTCGGCCTTGCCGCGCTCCTCGATCTGCACCTTGAGCTCGGCATTGGCGCGGGCGAGATCCTCCGCCTGCGCCGCGAGCTCGCGATTGGCGCGCCTCAGCGTCGTCTGGCCGATGCCGAGAATGAGCACGACCAGCGCCGCGGTGAGGGCGAGGACGCCGAACAGGCTGTAGCGGGCGACCCGCCGCGAGACGGGCTCGCGGTCGGCCCGCAGCCACACGGTGCCGATGCGCGCGCCGCCGCGGGCGACCGGCGCCAGCGCGTCGATCTTCCCGGACGCCGGCGAATGTCCGCCCAGCCGACGGGGCAGCGGCGATCCGGCCCGCGAATAGCCGGCGAAGAAGGCGCCCTGCCGGTCGTAGACGGCCGCGTCGCTCACCTGCGGATTGGCACCGAAGGCGGATACCGCCTCGTTGGCGGCGGCCGTGTCGCCGAAATCGAGCGCGGCCGTCACCGTCGCGGCGAGGATGCGCGCCTGCACCTGGGTCTGCTGCTCGGTGAGCTCGGCGGTGCTCCGCGAGCTCAACGCGATCACGCCGATCCCGCCGAGCAGCAGCAGCAGCGCAAGGATGCCGCCGGCGATCGGCACGTTCGGCCAGCGGGCGCCGAGGCGGGCGAAGCGGCCGCTCATCGCGCCGTCCGCACCGACAGGGCGATGGCGAGCAGGCGCGAGCTGAGGCCGAGACCGCTTTGCTGCGCGGACGCCTGATCGATATGGAAGCGCACCCGGCCCCCGTCGATCACGAAGAAGATCATGCCGCGCTGGAGCCCGGCGCGGGCGTCGGTGACGGTGAGGATGGGCCTGCCGCGCAGCGCCTGGAGCCACTCGGCGGTGCGGGCCGGGCTCGCGCCTTCGACGAACGCGATCTGGCACCCGTCGGCGCCGCCGGGGCCGGCGAGGCGGCGCACCGCGAGCGGCCGCCCGTCGACGACCTGCCCGCGCGCGGCCTGGTCGAGCACCGCGCCGAACGGATCGCTGCCGACCACGCACAGGGTGAGGGGGCCCGTCGGCGCGTGCGGCCAGGTTACATAGGCGCCGAACTTGGTGAGGAAGGCGGCTTTGACGGCGAGGTCGCTCGGCTGCGCGGCCGCGGGTACCGCGCCGAGCAGGCCGGCCGGGGCGAGAAGCAGGAGGGAAAGGCGTCGGGCCCCGCTCAAAAGCGCAGCCTCACGCCGCCCTCGACGGTGCGCGCGACCGCCTGGGCCTGGTCGGTATCGTTGCTCTCGCGATGCCGGGCGTGGAGCAGGTTCTGCCCGGCGACGTAGAGTTCGACGGCGTTACGCACCCGCCAGCCGATCCGTGCGTCCGCCTCGGCATAAGCGGGAATCGCCGGATTGCGGAGCGCGTCGACGGCGCGGAGCGCGACATCGATGGTCAGGCTCGGCGTCGGGTCGAACTGCGAGCGGAGCTGGAGCTGGTACGAAGGATCCGAGCCGAGCGAACCCAGCGCGGCGATGTCGACGACGCCGGGCTTGGCGTGGAAATCCTTCGCCATCAGATTGGCGCCGGCCTTGACCCGCCACCAGGGCGCGACCTGCTGGGTGGCCCAGATTTCGACGCCGTAGGTCTGGCCGGCGAGGCCGTTGCGGAGCTGGATCGGCAGCCCGCCGTTGGTGAGCTCGGTGGTACGGATGTCGTCGTAGAGGTTGACGTAACCGGAGACGGAGAGGGTGGTGGTCGGCGTCGGCTGGCCGCGATAGCCGGCCTCGATCGCGACCAGCTTCTCCGAGGCGAAACGCGGCGCCGGCGCCAGGATCGGCAGCGCGTAGAGGTCGCGGTCGGTGCGCGAGGGTGTCCGTATCGCCCGCGAGACCGCCGCCCAGAGGAGGTTCCTGGCATTCGGCTGCCACGCCAGGCGGAGGTTCGGCAGGATATCGAAGCCGGTGAAGGACGAGCGCTCCAGCTTCACCCCGGCGATCAGCGAGGCGCCGTGGCCGAGCGCCATCTCGTCCTGCACGAAGCCGTTGAAGAACCACAGCCGCATGCTGTCGGGAACCAGCTTGAAGATATTGAGATTGTTGATGAACTTGTCGCGCGTGGTGCGCATTCCGAGGCCGGCGACGAGCTGATGCGCGCCCAGGCGGCGGTTGATCTGCGCCGAGGCGTCGAACGTCTCCAGGGAGTCGCGCACGAGGATGAACTGGCGGCGGTAATCGTCGTAATAGGCCTGGAGCTGCACCGACGAGGCTGCGCCCAGATCGTGCGACCAGCGCGCCAGCAGGTTCTTTCCCCAGGCGCCGTCGCCCTTCACGAGGCGATATCCCTGTCCGAAAATGTCCCCTTGCAGCGTCAGGCGGTTCGCCGACCCCGCGACGTCGCCGCGGAAGCCGGCCTGCCAGCCGCGGAACGCATCGTCATAATCGGCCGCGGTGCCGCCGGGCAGGCCGTCGCGGTTGAACCAATTGCCGTAGACCCTCACGGCCGTCCTGTCGCCGAGGCGAAAGCCGTAGCGCAGGACCGCGTCCTGCTCGCGGGCGCCGGCCGTGCCGCGGGCGAGCAGGCCGAGGGTGTCCGCCGCGTCCCGCGTCGTCACCGCGATGACGCCGTTGACTGCATTGGCGCCATAGAGCGTGCCGCCGGGCCCCGAGATCACCTCCACTTGGCGGATGTCCTCCAGGACCGGGTTGTGGAGCTCCCAGAACACGCCCGAGTGGAAGGTCGAATAGACGCTGCGGCCGTCGATCTCGACGAGCAGCTTGTTGGCCGTGTCGTAGCCGGAGAAGCCGCGGGCGGTGATCGCATATTCCTGCGCGTCGATGCGCTGGACCTGGAGGTTCGGCGCTTCGCGGAGCAACTCGGGGAGCGACGTCGCGGGCGAGCGCAGGATGTCGTCCGAGGTGATCACGTAGAGGGCCGTCGGCACGCTGCTGAGCGGCTGCTCGCGCTTCGAGGCCGAGCGGACCTCGATCTGGGCGAGCTGCTCGATGGAGAGGCCGCTCAAATCCTGCGGCTCCGCCGGATCCTCGGCCCGCGCCGGCCCGGCGGCGAGGGTCCCCGCGGCTGCGCAAAGGAACAATGCAGCGCGAACGCCCCGGGTCATCGAAATCCCCCTTCGTTTAGCCGCCGAAACGCTTTCCCTCCCGCAACGATCCCGTCAAGAAACCTCGATCAAGGCCGCCGTTCGGGGCGCGGCGGCAGCTTGGCGATCGGCTCGGGCGCGTCGGCGACGAGGCGCAGCATCGCCAACCAGGCGGCGACGTTCTGCCTCAGCCGCGCCGGGTCGACCTTGTCGAGCGTATCGTCGGGTGTGTGGTGATAGTCGAAATAGCGGGTGCCGTCCTGGGCGAGGTCGGCGCCGGCCGCCCCGGCGCGCACCCAGGCGCCGAGGTCGGCGCCCGCCTCGACCTCGCCGCGGCCGAGGTTGATGCCGAGCGGAAACAGGGCGGCGGCGACGCGGTCGGCGAGCGGCTTGTTGGCCTCGGCGAAGCCGGGGACGAACTTCCATACCCGGTCGGCGCCGAAGTCCGATTCGCCGACGAACACGACGTTGTCCTGGCGATGGGCGGCGAAATAGGCGCGGCTGCCGGCGCCCCCCGTCTCCTCGTCGCCGAACCAGATGACCCGGATGGTCCGGCGCGGGCGCGGTCCGTCGAGGATCCGCTTCGCCGCCGCGGTAACGATGGCGACGCCGGACGCGTCGTCGATGGCGCCGGTGCCGAGGTCCCAGCTGTCGAGATGGCCGCCGACGAGGATCATTCCGGCCGCGGGATCGGTGCCGGGCACGTCGGCCACGACATTGCCGGTCGGCGTGTCGCCCAAGAAGCGGGGGGTGAGGGTGAGGTGCATCGTCACGCGCTGCGCCCGCTTGAGCATGCGCTGGAGGTTCTCGGCGTCCGGGATCGACAGCGCGGCGGCGGGAATCGGGGTCACGCCGCCCCAGGTGGTGAGGCCGGTGTGCGGGTTGCGGTGATAGTCGGTACCGAGCGAGCGGATGACCACCGCAACCGCCCCTTTCTGGGCCCCGACGGCAGGGGCGGAACGGCGGACGGCGCCATAATAGCCGTAGCCCGAACCGTCCTGGTTCGGCTGCATGGCATGGCCGACGAAGACGATCTTGCCCCGCACCGCGTCCGCGGGCGCGGCCCGGAGCGCGTCGATGCTGTCGAAGCCGACCACGTCCGCGGTCAGGCCGTCGGCGGCGGTCGCCCCGCTGCCGCCGAGCGCGGTGAGGACAAGCCGCTGCGGGAAGGGGGCGACGATCTCCGCGGTCTCGGCGCCGCGCACCCAGGTTGCCATCGTCGCGTCCTCGATGTGGACGTTGTGGAACCCCAGCGCTTTCAGCCTTTTCACCGCCCACTGCCGCGCCCGCGCTTCGGCTTCGGTGCCGGCGAGGCGGGGGCCGACCTCGGTGGTCAGATCCTCGACGATGTCCCAGGCGACCTTGTCCCCGGCGAGCGCCTCGTCGCGCATCCTCTCCACCGGCGACGGCGGGGCTGCGGCGACGAGGGGGAGCGGGAGCAACGAAAGGGCGAGGGCGGCGAAGATCTTTTTCATGGCGAGCGGCTTAGGAGCGGCCCGTGGGTTTGCCAATCCCGCCCCCGCACACTAGGTAGCGCTGAACTTTCCATCCCCATCGTTACCGGAGACAGGCGCCGCCATGGCTGCACAGTATAGCTTCGTCATGAAGGGTCTGACCAAGACCTTTCCGGGCGCCCCCAAGCCGATCCTGAACGGCATCCACCTGCAATTCTATCCCGACGCGAAGATCGCCATCATCGGGCCGAACGGCTCGGGCAAGTCGACCTTGATGAAGATCATGGCCGGGCGCGACACCGAGTTCCAGGGCGAGGCCTGGGCCGGGGAGGGGATCCGCGTCGGCTATCTCGAGCAGGAGCCGCAGCTCGACGCCTCGAAGACCGTCAAGGAGAACGTCATGGACGGCGTCCGCCCGGTCGCCGACATGATGGACCGCTTCAACGCCATCTCCGCTTTGATGGCCGACCCGCCCGAGGACGCCGATTTCGACGCGCTTATGGTCGAAATGGGCGAACTTCAGGAAAAAATCGACGCCGTCGACGGCTGGACGCTGGACAACCAGCTCGAGATCGCCATGGACGCGCTGCGCTGCCCGCCAGGCGACGCCTCGGTCGAGAACCTCTCGGGCGGCGAGAAGCGGCGGGTGGCGCTGACCCGGCTGCTGCTCGAGAAGCCGGATATTCTGCTCCTCGACGAGCCGACCAACCACCTCGACGCCGAGAGCGTCCAGTGGCTCGAAAAGCACCTCGTCGATTATCCGGGCAACGTCATCCTCGTCACCCACGACCGCTACTTCCTCGACAATGTCGTGAACTGGGTGCTCGAGCTCGATCGCGGCCGCTACTACGTCTACGAATCCAACTATTCCGGCTACTTGGAGAAGAAAGCGAAGAGGCTGGAGCAGGAGGAGCGCGAGGAGCAAGGCAAGCAGAAGGCGATCGCCGACGAGCTCGAATGGATCCGCCGCACCCCCAAGGCGCGCCAGGCCAAGTCGAAGGCCCGCATCCGCGCGTTCGACGAGCTGGTCGAGGCGCAGGAGAACCGCACGCCGGGCAAGGCGCAGATCCTCATCCAGGTTCCCGAGCGACTCGGCGGCAAGGTTATCGAGGCGAAGGGTCTCACCAAGGCCTATGGCGACAAGCTCCTGTTCGACGATCTGTCGTTCAGCCTGCCGCCCGGCGGCATCGTCGGCGTGATCGGCCCGAACGGCGCCGGCAAGACGACCCTGTTCAAGCTCATCACCGGCCAGGAGCAGCCCGATTCCGGCGCGATCGACATCGGCGACACGGTCAAGCTCGGCTATGTCGACCAGTCGCGGGATGCGCTCGATCCGAACAAGAACGTCTGGGAGGAGGTCTCGGGCGGCCTCGACGTCTTCAGGCTCGGCAAGAACGAGGTGGCGACCCGCGCCTATGTCGGCGCGTTCAACTTCAAGGGCGGCGACCAGCAGAAGAAGGTCGGCCAGATCTCGGGCGGCGAGCGCAACCGCGTCCATATGGCGAAGATGCTGCAGCAGGGCGGCAACGTCCTCCTGCTCGACGAGCCGACCAACGACCTCGACGTCGAGACCTTGCGCGCGCTCGAGGAGGCGCTCGAGAATTTCGCCGGCTGCGCGGTCGTCATCAGCCACGACCGCTTCTTTTTGGACCGCCTCGCCACCCACATCCTCGCCTTCGAGGGCGACAGCCACGTCGAATGGTTCGAGGGCAATTTCGAGGCGTACGAGGAAGACAAGCTGCGGCGCCTCGGGCCCGAGGCGGACCGGCCGCACCGGATGACGTACCGGAAGCTGACGAGGTAGGAGATTGCCGGATGGCGGAGGCTGATAGGCACGGCGTTTTCATTAGCTGGTCGAAAACCGTCTCGGCCGAAGTGGCGAAGTGCCTCAAACCGTCCCTTGAGGACGTCCTCGGAAGTGCGACGATATTCATGTCCCAAGCAATTGCGTGGCGACCGCCCAGCGGGGCGACAGCTGAGGGTAGGCCGAAGCCAGGCGCCTCCTACCGCACCCGCTTCACGTAGACCCGTCCGTCCTCGCGCCGCTCGGTCGCAAAATTGGGAACGGCGTCGATGAGTTCGGCGAGGTCGGCATAGCCGTAGCTGCGCGCGTCGAAGCTGGAGCGGTTGCCCGCGCGCTTGCCGACCTCGGCGATGCTGGCATAGCCGCGACCGTCGCGCTGGGAGGCGCGAAAGGCGGCGCCGAGCAGCTTGATGAGATCCTCGTCGATGGCGAGCTTTTTCGGAGCGGCCTTGTCCCGGGGCGCTTCGGGCTCCTCGGCGCCGGTGAGAGCCGCGACGTCGATGAAGCGGGTGCAGGCCGCCTGGAACGGCTCGGGCGTGCGCGCCTTGACGCCGAAGCCGTAGACGGGGAGCCCGTCCTGGCGGATGCGCATGGCGAGGGGCATGAAGTCGCTGTCGCTCGACATCAGCCCGAAGCCATCGACATGGCCGCGATAGAGCAGGTCCATCGCGTCGATGATCATCTTCATGTCGGTCGCGCTCTTGCCCTTCGTGAGGTCGAACTGCTGCTGCGGCTCGATGGCGTGGCGGTGGACCATCTGCGACCAGCCCTTGAGCGCCGGCTTCTGCCAATTGCCGTAGGCGCGGCGGATGTTCACGGTGCCGAGCTCGGCGAGCACGGTCAGCACCGCGTCGAGGCTGTCGGGCGAGGCGTTGTCCGCATCGATGAGGAGCGCGATGTTGCCCGTCTGGGCCGGTTGCATGTCGGGCATGCCTGCGCATGTAGCGGCGAACCGGCCCAACTCAAATCTCTCTCGCACTTTCGCCTGCCGGTGCTAGGCAGCGCAAAAAAGCGGAGAGGATGGATGACGGGCATTTCGAGACGCGACATCGGCAAGGCGCTGGGCGCGGCGGCGGCGGTCGCCGCGGCGGGGAAGGGGGCTGCGGCGACCGCCGCGGCCGCTCCCCTCGCGCCGAGGCACCTGCGCTTCCCACCCGGCTTCCTGTGGGGCTGCGCGACCGCCGCCTACCAGATCGAGGGGGCGGTGAAGGAGGACGGGCGCGGCGTCACCAACTGGGACGTCTTCTCCCACACCCCCGGCCGGGTCGCGAACGGCGATACCGGCGACGTCGCCGACGACAGCTATCGTCTGTTCCGCGAGGACACGAAGCTCCTCAAAGCGCTCGGCGTCTCGACCTACCGGATGTCGCTGGCCTGGGCGCGCATCTTTCCGGAAGGGCGCGGCAAGCCCAACCCCAAGGGCATCGACCATTACCAGCGGGTCGTCGACAACCTGCTCGAGAACGGCATCACCCCCTACGTCACCCTATTCCACTGGGACCTGCCGGAGGCGCTGCCGGGGGGCTGGCGCAATCGCGACACCGCCCGCGCCTTCGCCGATTATGCCGGCTATGCGACGTCGAAGCTGTCGGACCGCGTCCGCCACTTCATGACGACCAACGAGTTCCGCTGCTTCACCGACCTCGGTCACAAGGAGGGGATCCACGCCCCGGGCCTCAAGCTTCCGGACGTCGAGGCGAACCAGGTCCGCCACCACGGCGTCCTCGCTCACGGCCTCGCCGTCCAGGCGATTCGTGCCTTCGCAAGGCCGGGCACGCAGGTCGGGCTCGCGGAGAACCCGGTCTTCTCCGTTCCCGTCATCGAGTCGCCCGACCATATCGACGCCGCCCGCCGCGCCACCCGCGATGACAATGCGATGTTCCTCGGCGCGGTGATGGAGGGCCGCTACAGCGATTTCTATCTGGAGACCGCGGGGGCGAGCGCGCCGAAGGTGGAGCCGGGCGACATGAAGGCGATCGGCAGCCCGGTCGATTTCGTCGGCCTCAACGTCTACCAGCCCCAATATGTGCGCGCCGATCCCGGATCGCGGCGCGGCTATGCGATCCTGCCGCATCTGCCGAGCTCGCCGCGCATGGCTTCTCCCTGGCTCTACGTCGGACCGGAGGTCGCCTACTGGGCCGTCCGCTATGTCAGCGAGCTTTGGCACCCAAAGGCGCTCTTCATCTCCGAGAACGGCTGCTCGGCCGACGACCCGCTGGTGGCCGGCCGCATCGACGACAGCGACCGCGTCATGTACCTCAGGAACTATATCGCCCAGTTCCACCGCGCGGTCAGCGAGGGCTATCCCTTGAAGGGCTATTTCCTGTGGAGCCTGATGGACAATTTCGAGTGGGCGGACGGCTACGGCAAGCGCTTCGGCATCCACTATGTCGACTTCGCCACTCAGCGCCGCATCCCGAAGCTGAGCGCCGCCTGGTACCGCGAGCTCATCCGCCGCAACGAAATGGTGTGAGGCGGGACGGATCGGCACTCCGTCTGGGCGCCTAATGCTGAAACGCCGTTCGGCTCAGCCCGAACGGATCTTGTGAGATCCGATAGCGCTTCGGCGGGGACAGTCACAGTGACCGTCCCCGACGCAGTGAGGTGGGACAGTCACAGTGACTGTCCCCAAAATCACCGGCTCGCCGTTTCCGCCGTCTCCGCGTTGCCCTCCGCGGCCGGCGCCTGCTGGACGAAGTCCGGCACCGCGTCGACCACCGACACCGTCGCGCCGAGCTCGGCCAGGTCGTAGAGCTTTTTCGCGAAGGCGAGGGGGAGACGCACGCAGCCGTGCGAGGCCGGCTCGCCGGTCACCTTGCCGGCATGCAGCGCGACGCCGTCCCAGGTCAGCCGCAGCATGTAGGGCATCGGCGCATCGTCGTAGATGTTGGACTTGTGGTCCTTGTCCTTCTGCAGGATCGCGAAGGTCCCGGTCGGCGTGTCGTAGCCCGGGGCCCCGGACGAGACGCTGGAGACGCCGACCAGCGCGCCGCCCTTGAACACGAAGGCGATCTGCAGCGGCAGGCTGACCAGCACCCGCACCGGCCCCGCCGCGGCGGCGGCCGCGTCGCCGCGCCAGACGAACCGCCCCGGGGCGACCGCGCTCGCCGCCGTCGCCGGCGTCAGCGCCGTCGCGGCCTCGGCAACGCTCAAGGGGAGGAGCAAAAGCGAAGCGGCAACAGTAAAGCGCCGCACGAAACGCAGGAACGCCACGCGCATACAGGCTCCGATACTCTGGAGTCGCTTCCCGCAACGGCACGGAAAGTCATCGCCGGCCCTAACGCGCGAAGTCTATTTCAGTGCCGCGAAACTTTACGCGGGGGTCAACCCGCCGATGCTTCCGGCGACCGGCGGGTCGGCCTCTTCCAGCATCCCCTCCCGTGCGGCGACGAGATAGGGGACGAGGATCTGCCCGGCGACGTTCACCGCCGTCCTACCCATGTCGAGGACCGGGTCGATCGCCAGCAACAGGCCGGCCCCTTCGAGCGGCAGGCCGAGCGTCGAGAGGGTGAGGGTCAGCATTACCGTGGCGCCGGTCGCGCCGGCCGTGGCGGTCGAGCCGAGGACCGCAACAAGAGCAATGAGCAGATAGGCCGAGGCGCCGAGCGGTACGCCGTAGAACTGGGCGACGAACAAAGACGCCACGGCGGGGTAGATGGCCGCGCACCCGTCCATCTTCGTCGTTGCGCCGAGCGGCACCGCAAAGGCCGCATAGTCCCTGGGCACGCCGAGCGCGAGCGCCCGCTCCTCGCTCACCGGCAGCGTGCCAAGCGACGAGCGCGACACGAAGCCGAGCTGGATGGCCGGCCAGGCCGTCGCGAAGAACCGGCGCACCGACAAGCCATGTACGGCCAGCAGCACCGGATAGATGAGCAGCAGGACGACGGCGAGGCCAAGATAGACGGCGAGCACGAACGCGCCGAGGCTGCCCACGGACGACCAGCCGTAAGTGGCGACGGCGGTGCCGAGCAGGCCGGCGGTGCCGATCGGCGTCAGGCGGATCACCCAGCCGAGAATGGTCCTGACCAAGGCATAACCGGTCTCGGCGGCCTCGAGCAGAGCTGCGCCCCGTGCGCCTGCGCGCAGCGCCGCGACGCCGAGCGCAAGGCTGATCACCATCAGCTGCAGCACGTTGAAGCCGAGCGCCGTCTTGACCGCGCCGCCCGGGCCGGCGCTGCTCGATGCCTGCAAGCCGAGGACGTTGGCCGGCACCAGGCTCTTGAGGAAATCGGTCCATCCGCCAACGGTCGAAGGCGTCGCGGCGGCGGCGGCGGCGATGCCGGCGTGGCGTCCCGGCTCCAGCATCGTGCCGAGCGCCAGCCCGACCGCTACGGCGAGCGCTGCCGTCCCGGCGAAGCCGACGAGCGTCTTCAGCACCAGCCGCGGCCCGTCGGCAAGGCTGCCGGCGCGGCCAACGCTGGCGATGACGGCCGTCACCACGAGCGGCGGCACGACCGCCTTGAGCAAGGTGACGAAGCTCGCGCCCGTCAGCTCGAGCACGGTGGCGAGGGGGCCCGCGTGCCCGGGCCAGACCCGCACGACAGCGCCCAGCGCCAGGCCCGCCGCCATGCCGAGCAGCACAAGCGCGCCGAACGACGATCTCGAGGAAGCGGCGGCGGTCGACATGACAGAAACGTGCTCCGGAGCGGGATCCGCGCCGTCCGATTCCGCAAGAATCTTCTACTAACGGCGCCAAAGACTTGCGGTCGCGGAGCGCCTCGTGCAACCGGCCCACCAAAGAAAGCATGCGGTTGCTCCAGATCGCCATGCCGAAGAGAAGAAAGTTCTAAGAATGCCCCGCACATTGGATGAGACCGACCGGCGGATTCTGGCTCTCCTGCAGGAGGACGCCACCCGCGCCGTCGCGGACATCGCCGACGCGGTCGGCCTGTCGCAGACTCCCTGCTGGCGGCGCATCCAGCGCCTGCGCGCCGAGGGGGTGATCGAGCGCACCGTCGCCATCCTCAATCCCGAGGCGGTGGGCCTCGGCCTCAGCGTCTTCGTCGCGATCGAGGCGCGCGACCACAGCGAGACGTGGCTCACCCATTTCGCCGCCACCGTCTCGCAGATCCCGGAGGTGCTCGACATCTTCCGGATGGCCGGCGAGACGGATTACCTGCTCCGGGTCGCCGTTCGCGACATGGCGCACTTCGATCGCTTCTACCGTCGTCTCGTCGAGGCCGTGCCGATGCGCAACGTCACGTCGCAGTTCGTGATGGAACGGGTGAAGAGCGGCACCGCCTATCCGCTTGGCCTCGGCGGGGGCGGTGCGGCCTGAGGTCAGGCGGCGAGGGTGCCGCTGAGGCCGCCGCGTGTGCCATATTGCGCGGAATGGACGATGGTGAAGAACTGCTCGATGGCGAGCGGCCGCTCGAAGCGGAGGCCCGCCTGCGTCCCATCCTTCCACGCGAGCGTGGCGCGCTCGGCGAGCATGCCGTGGGTAAGGGTGACGCCGGTGCCGACCGCCGGGAGGCGCTCGCCCTGCACGAGAGCTCCGGTCAGCGACAAGTCGTGGATCGTGACGGCGATCGTCGCGCCTGCGTCGACGACGCCGGCGCCGAGGGCGACGCGGTAGCGCGCCGCGCGGCGGCGATCTCCGCGCAATGCGTCGCGGACCAGCTTCAGCACCTTCGATCCCGCCATGGCAGCGCTCCTCGTCGAGGCCCTCATGCCCCAAGAGAGATAAGGATCGGTTAGCGCGGCCCTCGCTCCTCCCCGGGACCGGGAGGAGCGGGTGCGGCGCCTGCCACTATGCCTCAGCCTTGCTTCCGCGCAACGGCCCGCGCTGCGTTGAACGCCGCCGCGGCGCGCATCAGTGCCTTGAACGCCGCTTCGTCGATCGCCTCGCCCTCGCGCAGGTCGATCGCCCGCCGGACA
Source organism: Alphaproteobacteria bacterium (assembly GCA_019239415.1). Taxonomy (GTDB): domain Bacteria; phylum Pseudomonadota; class Alphaproteobacteria; order Sphingomonadales; family Sphingomonadaceae; genus Allosphingosinicella. Next base: position 26,478 of record JAFAZW010000063.1, on the reverse strand, counting down.
TTGCCCTCCAGGCTCGCATTGAACAGACCCGTGGGATCCTCGAGCGCCGCGCCGTGGGCGAAGGTGAGCTTCACCACAGCCTTGTACGTCTCGCCGGTGCACAGGATGCCGTCCTTCTCCCACACCGGCACGCCCCGCCACTTCCACGTCTCCTCGACGCCGGGCACCGCGTCGCGGATCAGCGCCCGCACCCTCGCGAGCGTCTCGCCCCGCCAATCGCCGAGCTCGGCGATGCGGCCGTCGATCCGGCGCGCCGGCGACCCTTCACCCATGTCTTCCCTCATGCCGACTCCCGCTCGTTTCGACTCGACAGACCTGCGATGCTACCAATCGTGCGCATGGCAACGGCGCCGTCAACCGGAGCTGGAGCGGTGTCGAATCTGTTCGACGTCCTCGCCTGGACCTTTCTCGGACCGGACGCTGCCCTGCAGACGGCGTCGAAGCCGGCGCCCCGTCTGCCGAAGCAGGCGAGGCCGCTCTGGATGGCTTTCGTGGCGAGCGCCCTGCTTTGCTTCGGCCTCTCTTACTCCCCGCTGGGCCGCGACTATCCGGCGGGCCGGTGGGGCGAATGGCCCTGGTGGGGCGGCGCGCTCGTGATGCTCGTCGCCGTCATGACCGAAGCGGCAGTCGAGGCTCGCCGCCGCTGGTGAGGTCCGCGCCGCGGCGACATGGCCGGGACGGAAAGGTGCGATGCCGTTCGTGACGGCTCTCGGGGCGACGGCCGCCCCCGCGCCGCGACATGGCGGATGACGGGCGGCGCGGGAGCCCCTACATGCCCCGCTAATGTTCACCGACAGCCATTGCCATCTCAACTACAAGGGCCTGGTCGAGGACCAGCAGGGGGTGCTCGCGCGCGCTCGCGCCGCCGGGGTCGAGGCGATGCTCAATATCTCGACGCGGCAGAGCGAGTGGGACGACGTGATCGGCGTCGCCGAGCGCGAGCCCGACGTCTGGGCCTCCGTCGGCATCCATCCGCACGAGGCCGATGCCCATCCCGACGTGCAGACCGCCACTCTGGTCGACAAGGCCCGGCATCCGCGGGTGGTCGGGATCGGCGAGAGCGGGCTGGATTTCTATTACGACCATAGCGACCGGGAGCGGCAGCGCGCCTCGTTCCGTGCCCACATCGCCGCCGCGCGGGAAACGGGGCTGCCGATCATCGTCCACACCCGCGAAGCGGAAGCGGACACCGCCGGCATCCTCGCCGACGAGATGGGGAAGGGGGCCTTCGCCGGCGTCATCCACTGCTTCACCGCCAGCGCAGACTTCGCGCGCAAAGCACTGGCGCTGGGCCTTTATATTTCGCTGTCTGGGATCGTGACCTTCAAGAATGCGAAGGACCTGCAGGAGACGGCGAAGGCGGTGCCACTCGACCGGCTGCTGATCGAGACCGACAGTCCCTTCCTCGCGCCGGTCCCGCACCGCGGCAGGCCGTGCGAGCCTGCCTTCGTGGCGGATACGGCACGATTCGTGGCCACTTTGCGCACTTTGCCGCTCGGGGAGCTCGCCGCCCGCACCTCCGCCAACTTCCGCACCCTGTTTGCGAAAGTGGCGTCATGACGCCGTCGCTGGAAGTGCGAATCCTCGGCTGCGGCACGTCGTCGGGGGTGCCGCGGGTCGGCAACGACTGGGGGCAATGCGACCCCGCCGAGCCGAGGAACCGCCGCCGCCGCGTCGCCATTCTGGTGCGCTATGGCGCGACGCGGATCCTGGTCGACACCGGCCCGGACCTGCGCGAGCAGCTGCTCGATGCCAACGTCACCGGAGTCGACGCGGTCCTGTGGACCCACGACCATGCCGACCATTGCCACGGCATCGACGATCTGAGGCAGCTCTACCATCACCGCGGCCGGCCCGTGTCCGGCTATGCCCGCCCGGCGACGCTCGCCAGCCTCAAGCATCGTTTCGCCTACGCGTTCGACGGCAAGGACGGCTATCCGGCGGTCGTCGACCTCGCGCCACTGCCCGACCATATCAATATCGGCGGGGTATCGGTGCGCACCCTCGACCAGCCGCACGGGCCGATCACGAGCGCGGGCCTGCGCTTCGACGCGGGCGGGCGGACGCTGGTTTACTCCACCGATTTCAGCGACTTGACACCGGAAATGGAGATGGCGTTTCAAGGCGTGGACCTGTGGATCGTCGACGCGCTGCGCCGCCGCCCGCATCCGACCCACCCGCATCTCGACCAGGTGCTGGAGTGGGTGCGGGCGCTCAGGCCGGGAAGGGCGCTGCTGACCCACATGGACAACAGCATGGACTATGCGACCCTGGTCGCCGAGCTGCCCGCCGGGGTCGCGCCGGCCCATGACGGCATGGAGGTCGCGCTTTGAGCGACGGCGTGGGAGACGGTGCGGACAAGGCACTGACTTTCCTCTATTTCATCGGCATGCTCGTGCTCGTCGGCAGCGCCCTGGCGGCCCGGCGGGTGCCGTGGGGGCAGACGGCGAAGATGGCGGCGGCCTGGGCCTTGATCTTCGCGGCGGCCTTCGTCGGCTTCTCGCTGAAGGACGAGTTCATGGCGCTCGGCCGCCATGTCGCGGCCAAGAGTCGCGGTGAAGGAATCGCCACCGACGGCGGCAAGGCGCTGCGGATTGGGCGGCGCGAGGACGGCCATTTCTGGATCGCCGGCCGCGTGAACGGCGAGACGATCGATTTCCTCATCGACAGCGGCGCCTCGGTGACGAGCCTGGGCGCGGCCGATGCGGCACGCGCGCATGTCGTCATCGCCGGCGGTCCGCCGGTGCCGGTCGAGACCGCCAACGGGATGGTGCTGGCGGGTAGCGGTACGATCGACCGGCTCGAGCTGGGCCCGATCCGGCGCGCGCACTGGCCGGTCCACGTCGCCGCCGCCTTCGGCCGAACCAATGTGCTGGGCATGGACTTTTTGTCGTCGCTGTCGGCGTGGGGCGTGGAAGGCGGCACGCTGGTGCTGCGTCCGTGAGGGGCCTTCCGGCCAGCCCTGTCGATATTTTACATAATGTGTATTATCACACTTTTGTATTGCGAAAGGCGGTTGCGTGACACCTTCGCCAACTTCAGCCCCTTCTCTCGCCGAGCTTGCCGCGATCATGGCGCGTCTGCGCGATCCGGCGCGCGGCTGCGAATGGGACAGCGTCCAGACCTTCGAGACGATCGCGCCGTACACGATCGAAGAGGCCTATGAGGTGGCCGACGCGATCGCCCGCGGCGACATGGCCGACCTGAAGGACGAACTCGGCGACCTCCAGTTCCAGGTCGTCTTCCACGCCCGCATGGCCGAGGAGATCGGCGCCTTCACCCTTGCCGACGTCCTCGCCGGCATCTGCGCGAAGATGGAGCGCCGGCATCCCCACATCTTCGGCGACGCCGCCGCCAGCCCCGGCTGGGAGACGCTCAAGGCCGCCGAGCGCGATCGTCACGAGGACCGGAGCGCGCTCGCCCACGTCGCCGTCGCCTTGCCGGCGCTGAAGCGGGCCGAGAAGCTGCAAAAGCGCGCTGCCCGCATCGGGTTCGACTGGCCCGACGCGGGCGGCCCCCGCGCCAAGATCGCCGAGGAGCTGGCCGAGATCGACGGCGCCGCCACCGATGCCGAGCGCGCCGCCGAGCTCGGCGACCTCCTGTTCAGCGTCGTCAACTACGCCCGTCATCTCGGCGTCGACGCCGAGGCCGCGCTCCGCGAGGCCAACCGGCGCTTCGAGACGCGGTTTCGCAAGGTCGAGGAGATCGCGGAGGGGCCGCTGAACGGACTGGATATCGAAGCGCTCGAGACGCTCTGGCAACGGGCCAAGCGAAAGGTCTAGTTCCGCTCCCTAGCTGTCATGCGGGACTTGATCCGGCATCCACCTTCTTCCCGAATCGCGTTCCGAAAAACGACGTGGGTCCCGGATCAAGTGCGGGGTGACGGATCGCGGCCCCCTCACGCCTCCGCCGCCCACCGCGCCGCGAAGCGGGCCCAGTCCGCGTCGGAGAGGCGCACTTCGAAAATCGTCTCCAGCCCCTCGGTGCGCTGCGACACCACCTCGCCATTGGCGTGGAGCCAGGCGATCGCCTCGCCCTCGCCGACCGGGAGGGCGACGGTGCGCAGCTTCGCGCCCTTGCGCAGATGCTCGCTCGCGCAGTCGAGCAGACGCTCGACGCCTTCGCCGGTGAGCGCCGAGAGCAGCACCACGTCCTCGCGCCGCACCGCTTCCGCCCGCACCCTCCCCGCTTCCTCCGGATCGAGGCGGTCGATCTTGTTCCACGCCTCGATCACTGCCTGCCCGGCCGCCTCGCCGGCGCCGATCTCCTTGAGGACATGCTCGACATCCTCGCGCTGCGCATCCGTATCCGGGTGCGAGATGTCGCGGACGTGGACGATGAGGTCGGCGGAGATGACCTCCTCGAGCGTCGCCCGGAAGGCGGCGACGAGCTGGGTCGGCAGCTCCGAGATGAAGCCGACCGTGTCCGAGAGGATCGCCTTGTCGAATCCCGGCAGCGCCACCTCGCGCATGGTGGGATCGAGCGTCGCGAACAGGAGGTTCTCGGCCATCACCTCGGCTCGAGTCAGCCGGTTGAACAGGGTCGACTTGCCGGCATTGGTGTAGCCGACCAAAGCGATCACCGGCCACGGCGCCCGCTGGCGGCGCGCGCGGTGGAGGGCGCGGGTGCGGGTGACCTGGTCGAGCTCCTTCCTCAATTTGGCCATGCGGTCGCGGATGAGGCGGCGGTCGGCCTCGATCTGGGTCTCGCCGGGGCCGCCGAGGAAGCCGAAGCCGCCCCGCTGGCGCTCGAGGTGGGTCCAGCTCCTGACCAGCCGCCCCGCCTGATAGTCGAGGTGGGCGAGCTCGACCTGCAGCCGCCCCTCCGCCGTCGCCGCGCGCTCGCCGAAGATTTCGAGGATGAGCCCGGTGCGGTCGATCACCTTCGCCTTGGTGCCGGTCTCGAGATTCTTCTGCTGAATAGGCGTGATCGGCGCGTCGACGATGAGCAGCTCCGCCCCGTCCCGCTCCACCGCCTCTGCGATCTGCTCGACCTGGCCCGAGCCGAACAGGGTCGCCGGCCGCGGCTGGCGGATGCGGAAATGCATCTTGGCCGCGACGTCGAGGCCGATCGCGCCGGCGAGCCCCGCCGCCTCGTCGAGCCGCGCATCGGCGTCGCGGCTGCCGGCGGGGCCGAGCTCCGGCAGCGCGATCACTGCTTTGGCGCCGCGGGCGAACTCGTCGGAATCGTCGCGATCGAAGACGCTCAGGCGGCCGACTCCTGGTCTTCGGCTTCGTGGAAGCTCACCGGATGCTCCGGCTGCACGGTCGACACCGCATGCTTGTAGACGAGCTGCGACAGGCCGTCGCGCTGGAGCAGCATGCAGAACAGGTCGAAGGCGATGATCTCTCCCTGGAGCATGACGCCGTTAACGAGGAACATCGTCACCGGCTCCTCGGCCCGTCGCACCGCGCCGAGGAACACCTCCTGCAGGCTTCCCGTCCGCCGCTTGCCTTCCTGCTCGGCGAAGGCGCGCTGGATCTCGGCGAGATCGATCGGGTGGGAGGGCATGATCGTCGAGATGGCGTGCTTGTAGATGAGCTGCGCCTGGCCGTCGCGGCGCAGCAGCACGGAGAAATTGTCGAACCAGGTGATGATACCCTGCAGCTTCACGCCCTTCACCAGGAACATCGTCACCGGCGTCTTCGAGCGCCTCAGGCTGTTCAAGAACATGTCCTGGAGGTTGTTGACCTTGTCGGCGGCCATCGACCACTCTCCTTATTGGCGGCTCGAAGCCGCAAGCCGCCCCACGCGGCGTACCGTCCCGGCCGCGGCCGGGGCGAAGCGGGGCAATATCATTTCGCCGTCGGCATCGCCAGCGGCCCTAATCGTCGCCGCCGCCCCGGGTGTCGCCGATCCCGAGCGCCTTCAGCTTGCGGTGGAGCGCCGAGCGCTCCATGCCGATGAAGCTCGCGGTGCGGGAGATGTTGCCCGAGAAGCGCCGGATCTGGACCTTCAGATACTCGCGCTCGAACGTCTCGCGCGCCTCGCGCAGCGGCGTCCCCATGATCGCCTTGACCGCCTCGGACGGGCTGAGGCTCGCCTGCTCGTTGAGGATCTCGGGCGGCAGCATGTCGATCTCGATCGCGCCGATCCGCGCGCCGGGGGCGAGGATGATGGTCCGCTCGATGACGTTCCTGAGCTGCCGCACGTTGCCGGGCCAGTCATAGGCCTGGAGCGCCGCCACGGCATCCGAGGAGAAATTGGGCGTCGCGAGCCGTTGCTCGGCGGCGTAGCGGGCGGCGAAATGGTGGACGAGCTCGGGTATGTCCTCCCGCCGCTCGGCGAGGGCGGGGAGGTGCACCGGCACCACGTTCAGCCGGTAATAGAGATCCTCGCGGAACCGGCCGGCGGCGATCTCCTCGGCGAGCTGGCGCGAGGTCGACGAGACGACTCGCATGTCGACCTTGACCATGCGCTGGCCGCCGACGCGGGTGAAGCTCTGGTCGGTGAGCACGCGCAGGATCTTCGCCTGCGCCGGCATCGGCATGTCGGCGATCTCGTCGAGGAAGAGTGTGCCGCCATGCGCCTGTTCGAGCAGACCCGGGCGGGCGAGCTCGCCCCCCTCCTCCACCCCGAACAATTCCTCCTCGACCCGTTCCGGGGTCATCCGCGCCGCGGACACGACGATGAAGGGCGCGCGCGCGCGGTTCGACCAGTCGTGGAGCAGGCGGGCGGCGACTTCCTTGCCGACGCCGGCGGGGCCGGTGATCAGCACCCGGCTGCCGGTGCCCGACACCCGCTTCAGCGTCGCGCGCACCGCGTTGATGGCGACGCTGGAGCCGGTCAGCTCGGTCTCCTGGCCGATCTGCGCGCGCAGCATCGCATTCTCGCGCCGGAGGCGGTCGGTCTCGGTGGCCCGGCCGACGAGGTGGAGGAGCTGGCCCGCCTCGAACGGCTTCTCGATGAAGTCGGCGGCGCCCTGGCGGATCGCGGCGACGGCGGTGTCGAGATTGCCGTGGCCGGAAATCATCAGCACCGGCAGCGACGGGTCGCGCCGCTTGATCTCCTCGAGCAATTGCAGCCCGTCGAGCTTCGAGCCCTGCAGCCACACGTCGAGGAGCACGAGCGACGGCCGCCGCTCGGCCAGCGCTGCCAGCGCCTCGGCGCTGTTGGCGGCGGTGCGGGCCGCATAGCCCTCGTCCTCGAGCACGCCCGAGACGAGGGTCCTGATGTCCTGTTCGTCGTCGACGATGAGGATGTCGAGCGCCATGTCTACCCGTTCACTGACTTGCTGGCGTGGTGATAGTCCGCCGCGTCCGGGGCCAGCCGGGCGAGCGCTTCGGTGTCGAACACGAGGCGCACGAGGGTCCCCCCGCCCGCCGCATCCTCAAACGCGATGCCGCCATAATGTTCCTCGACGATCTTCTTGACGATGGCGAGGCCGAGGCCGGTGCCCTTCACCCGCGTCGTCATATAGGGCTCGGTGAGGCGGCTGCGCTCGGCGGGAAGGCCGGCGCCGGTGTCCCGCACCTCCACGACGAGTCCCTCCTCCGCCTCGGCGATGCGGATCGAGACCGAGTCGGGGCCGGCGCCCTTCCCATCCTCGCGTTTCTGCTGGATCGCCTCGACGGCATTCTTGACGATGTTGGTGAGCGCTTGGCCGAGCTGGCGGCGGTCGCAGACCAGGGTCGGCGACGGCTCGGGCGCATCGAGGGTGAAGGCGATGTCGGGGTGCGCGACCTCGTGCAGGAACAGAGCGTGCCGCGCGATCTCGGCGATCTTCTCCTCCTGGAACACCGGCTTGGGCATGCGCGCGAAGGAGGAGAATTCGTCGACCATGCGGCGGAGGTCGCCGACCTGGCGGACGATCGTGCCGGTCAGCTGCTCGAACGTCTCGGGGTCCGAGCCGATCTCCTTGGCGTAGCGGCGCTGCAGCCGCTCGGCGGCGAGCTGGATCGGGGTCAGCGGGTTCTTGATCTCGTGGGCGATGCGCCGCGCGACGTCCGACCAGGCGGCGCGGCGCTGGTCCTGGAGCTGCTCGGTGATGTCGTCGAAGGTCAGCACCCAGCCATTCTCGGTCTTCACTCTTTTGACCGCGAGCGTGCGGGGTTCGCCCTGCGAGGCGAACTGGACGATCGCCTCGCGCTCCTCGCTGTCGAGCTGGTCGGCGAGCTCGGGCGCGAGCTCGGCGAGCCGGCGCCCCACCGCCCGCTCCTTCGGCGTCTTGAGCAACGCCTCGGCCGAGCTGTTCATCAGCCGCACGTTGCGGTCCTGCCCGACGGAGATGATCCCCGCCGTCACCCCCGACAGCACCGCCTCGATGAAGGCGCGGCGCGTCTCGAGCTGGGCGTTCGCCGACACCAGGGCCCCGGTCTGCTCCTCGAGCCGCCCGGTCATCCGGTTGAACACATTGGCGAGCGTGCCGACCTCGTCATTGACCCGCGACGACGGCACCCGCGCGGTCAGATCCCCCTTCCCCACCCGCCGCGCCGCATCGACGAGCTGCCCGACGGGCCTCACCAGCCGGTCGGCGACGGCGAACGCGACCCAGATCGCGATGCCGACGATGAGCAGGGACACGAGGAGGAGGATCGCGTTGAATTTGAATTGGGATGCGCGCCCCCGTTCGAGCGTCTTCTGATAATCGCTGGCGGCATCACGCGCCTTGGCCAATGCTCCGGTCGCCTCGGGCGAGACGGGGCGGGCACCGTAGAAATAGATCGCTGCCTGGGGATCGAGCCGCACCAGCGCCTCGATCCGGTCAGGGTGCGGCTGGAACACCTGCACCTGACCGGCGGGCAGCTCGACGAGCGTCTTGATCGGCATGCCGGAGGCGAGCGGCCGCTTGTCCGGGTTCCACTGCACCCGCGTGTGCAGAACGCCTTTCGTGTCGATGGTGAGGATCGCGGCCTCGCTCAGCTGGCGTACGGCGGTCTGCCAGAAGAGCTGCGTCTCGAAGGCTTTGCTGTTGAGGCCGAACTCGTTGATCCGCTGGACCATGTCGGCGCCCATCACCTCGACGTCGCTGCGGATGCGCCGGATATGCTCCCGCTCGTAGATCTGCGAGACGTTCTCCGCGCTGCCGAGAACGGTCTTCGCCCGCTCGGAGAACCAGAACTGCATGCCGTTCTGGAAGAGCAGCGAGGCGAACACGACGACCATGAGAGTGGGCACGCTGGCGATGACGGAGAAGAGGGCCACGAGACGGACGTGGAGCCGCCCCCTCCCCCCGAGCGCCGACTCCGCTGCCCGCCGCATCGCGATGCGGCGCGCGATGAGGACCATCAGGGCCATTGCCGGGACGAGGTTGGCGACGAGCAGCGCGGCGACCAGCGGCGGGCGCAGCAGCGTCTCGCTGCGACCGCGGCCGAGCACGAGCCAATAGCTGGTCACCGCGATCGAGATCAGCGCCAGAACGGTGGCGATCTCCAGCAGCGGGACGAAGCGGCTGCGGTGGAGCGCGACGGACACACGGCGGCGCCAGCGGGGTCTCGTCTCGTGGGAAATGGGCGCCGACGCGTTCACGTCGTCGCGCTACCACAAGAATGTGGCAAAAAGAACACAGCTATTCGGAGGCATCCGGCGCGTCCGTCGCAGCCGTGCAACGCCGCGCCGCTCAGGCGGCGGCCCGCGTCAGCCAGGGGGCGTAGAAGTCGTAGAGCATCGCCTTCGCCCGGCCCGCGTCGGGCTCCTTGTTGAAGGCGTTGCGGAACTCGGCCGAGCCGTGCAGGCCCTTGGTGTACCAGCCGACATGCTTGCGGGCGATGTTGACGCCGTTTTCGGTCCCGTAGTGGGAGAGCATGGCGTCATATTGTTCGAGGATGACCGCGAACTGCTCGTCGAGGCTCGGGTCGGCGAGCCGCTCGCCGGTCGCGAGCCAGTGCATCGCCTGGCCGAGCAGCCACGGGCGACCATAGGCGCCGCGGCCGATCATCACGCCGTCGGCGCCGGACTGGGCGAGCGCCGTGTCGACGTCGTCGATGGAGCAGATGTCGCCGTTGACGATCACCGGCACGTCGACCGCGTCCTTGACGCGGCGCACGAAGGCCCAGTCCGCCTCGCCCTTGTACATCTGGTTACGGGTCCGGCCGTGGACGGTGATCATCCTCACGCCGAGGTCGACGGCGATGCGGGCGAGCTGGGGAGCGTTGAGGCTGGCATGGTCCCAGCCCATCCGCATCTTGAGCGTCACCGGCACCGACACGGCTTTCACCGTTGCATCAATGATTTCACCGGCGAGCTTCAGGTCCCGCATCAGCGCCGAGCCGGCGTCGCCATTGACCACCTTCTTGACCGGGCAGCCCATGTTGATGTCGATGATGGCGGCGCCGCGGTCGGCGTTGAGCTTCGCCGCCTCGGCCATCTCGGCGGGCGCGCAGCCGGCGAGCTGCATCGACACCGGATCCTCGATCGGGTCCCAGGCGGCTTTCTGGAGCGACTGGCGGGTCTCGCGGATCGCGGCCTGGCTGGCGATCATCTCGGTGACGGTGAGGCCGGCGCCGTAGCGCTTGACGATGCGCCGGAACGGCCGGTCGGTGACGCCCGTCATCGGCGCCAGGATGACCGGCGTCTCGATCCTGACCGGACCGACTTGGATGGGGTTCAGCTCGTGCATGGGAGGCCGCGAGATAGGGGGAAAGGCGCTGGCGGGCAAGGCGGGGCTCGGCTAGGCGGTCGCCATGGCACGGATCGTCGCGCTTCTGGTCGCCGCGGGCAGCGGCACGCGCGCCGGCGGCGGCGTCCCCAAGCAATACCGCCGGCTGGGCGGCAAGGCGGTTCTCGCGCACGCGCTGGATCACCTCCGCCGCGCCGGCGCCGAGGACATCCGCGTCGTCATCGGACCCGGCCAGGAGGCGCTGTACGCCGCGGCGATCGGCGAGCGCGCCCTTCCCGCCCCTGTCGTCGGCGGCGCCGAGCGGCGGGAATCGGTGCTGCGCGGCCTTGAGGCGATTGCTGCGGCGGGCGGCGCGGATCTCGTCCTGATCCACGATGCGGCGCGGCCGTTCCTGCCTCGGGCGGTCTGGGAGCGGCTCGTCGCGGCTCTGCAGGAGAGCGATGCCGCGGTGCCCACCCTCGCCGCCGTCGACACGCTCGTGCGCGGCGATGCGCTGCTCGGCGACGCGGTCGAGCGCGCGGGGCTATTGCGCATCCAGACGCCCCAGGGGTTTCGCTTCGACGCCATCCTCGCCGCCCACCGCGCCTGGGCCGGCGGCGAGGCGACGGACGACGCCCAGATCGCCCGCGCCGCGGGGATCGCCGTGGCGGTGGTCAAGGGCAGTCCGGCCCTGGACAAGCTCACCTTCGAGGAGGATTTCGCCCGCGCCGAGGCGCTCGTCGCCGCGCGCATGGTGAGCCGCACCGGGCTCGGCTTCGACGTCCACGCCTTCGCCGAGGGGGAAGAGCTGTGGCTCGGCGGCGTCCGCATCCCGCATCCGCGGGGCCTCAGGGGCCACAGCGACGCCGACGTCGCTCTCCACGCCGTCGTCGACGCGATCCTCGGCGCGCTCGGCGAAGGCGATATCGGCACCCATTTCCCGCCGTCCGACCCGCAATGGCGCGGCGCCCCGTCGGCGCGCTTCGTCGAGCATGCCCGCGCCCGGGTCGAGGCGCACGGCGGCCGCCTCGACCATGTCGACCTGACGCTGGTGTGCGAGGCGCCGAAGATCGGGCCCTACCGCGCGGCGATACGGGCGCGGATCGCAGCGGTGTTGCGGGTGCCGGAGGCGCGGATTAGCATCAAGGCGACCACCACCGAGCGCCTCGGCTTCACCGGCCGCGGCGAGGGCATTGCGGCCCAGGCGGCGGCGACATTGCGACTGTGGGAGGACGACGAATGAGGGGAATCATCGCGGGGCTCGCCGTGCTGGCGGCGCAGGGGGCGCAGGCGGCCGAACCGCCCAAATGCCTGACCCGGGCGCAGATCAACGACGCGACACTGTTCCTGCTGCCGAGCGTGCTCGACGCGGTGGCGGCGAAGTGCCGGGCGTCGCTGCCGGCCAATGCCTATCTGCTGAACGGCGGGCAGGCGCTTTCCAGGCGGCTCGCGGCGACCGGCGAAGGCCATTGGCAGGGCGCGGTCTCGATCCTCACCCAGCTCGCCGGCGACAAGAAGCTGCCGACCAGCTCGCTCTCGCCGGAGACGGCGCGCGCGCTGGTCCGCGACGTGCTCGCCAACGAGGTGCTGAAGAAGCTCAGGACCACCGACTGCGGCCGGATCAACGAGGGCCTCGACATCCTCGCGCCGCTGCCGCCTGAGAATATCGGACGGATGGTCGCCCTGTTCATCGACATCGGCGGCGAAGCCGACCGCGCGAAGGGCAAGTCGGGCCCGCCGCCCATCTGCCCGTGACCGATGCGCGCGCCTCGCTCCTCCCCGGCCCGCTGCTCGAGGCGGCGGGCCGGGTCGTCGAGGCGCACCGCGCCGCGGGGACGATGGTCGCGGTGGCGGAAAGCTGTACCGGCGGCCTCGTCGCCGCGGCGCTGACCGAAATCCCCGGCTCCTCGGACGTGCTCGACGCCGGCTTCGTCACCTATTCGAACGAGGCCAAGGTGGCGATGCTCGGCGTCTCCGAGGAAGTGATCGAGACGTTCGGCGCGGTGTCCGTCGCCACCGCCTGGGGCATGGCGCAGGGGGCTCTCGCCCGCAGCCGCGCCGACGTGGCGGTGGCGATCACCGGCATCGCGGGGCCGGCGGGCGGCTCGGAACGCAAGCCCGTCGGCACGGTCGTCTTTGCCCGCGCCCGCCGCGGCGCCGACCCGAAGGACATCTTCGCCGATACCCGCCCGTTCGGCGACCTCGGCCGCGGCGGCGTCCGCCTTCAGGCCGCGCTCTGCGCCCTCGAATTGCTGATGCCGCCTTCGCCCGACGCGCCGTCGCCGTAGAGCGCCCGCGCCCGCTCCTCGAACGCGCCGATCATCCGCCGCAGCGCCCGGTCGAACATCTGCCCGGCCAGGCTCTCGAAGATCCGGTTCTTGAAGGCGAAGTCGACGCAGAAGCCGACGTCGGTGCCGCCCTTCCCGTCCGGCTTGAAGGTCCAGCTGTTCTGCAGGTACTTGAGCGGCCCGTCGATATATTCGGTGCGGATCTTCTCGGGCCGCTGCTTCTCGACCCGGGAGGTGAAGGTCTCCTTCAAGGACCGGAAGCCGACGACGAGGTCGGCGATCATCAGCGTGTCGCTGTCCGACCGGATCCGCGTCGCCGCCACCCACGGCAGAAAATCCTGGTAATGCCCGACGTCGGCGACGAGGTCGAACAGCTGCTCGGGCGTCCAGGGCAGGTTGCGGGTTTCGGTATGCCGCGGCATGCGGGTGTCAACGCGCCGCGGCGAGCTTGGCTTCCCGCGCCGTCTTCATCTTCGCGAAGTCGTCGCCGGCATGGTAACTCGAGCGGGTGAGCGGGGACGCCGCCACCAGCAGGAATCCCTTGGCCCGCGCGATGGCCGCATAGGCGGAGAAGGCCTGCGGCGTCACGAACTCCTCGACCCTGGCGTGGCGCGGCGTCGGCTGGAGATACTGGCCCATGGTCAGGAAATCGACGTCGGCCGAGCGCATGTCGTCCATCACCTGGTGCACTTCCAGGCGCTGCTCGCCGAGCCCGACCATCACGCCCGACTTGGTGAAGATCGACGGATCCTGCCGCTTGACGCTCTCCAGCAGCCGGAGCGACGCATAGTAACGCGCCCCCGGCCGGATCGTCGGATAGAGGCGCGGGACCGTCTCCAGATTGTGGTTGTAGACGTCCGGCCGCGCCGCGACGATCGCCTCGACCGCCGCCTCCGGCTTGTTGCGGAAGTCGGGCGTCAGGATCTCGATCGTCGTCGATGGCGTGTTGCGCCGGAGCGCCTCGATCACCCTGACGAACTGCTTCGCCCCGCCGTCCGGCAAATCGTCGCGGTCGACCGATGTCACCACGATATGCGTCAGCCCCAGCTCCGCCGCGGCGGTCGCGACATGCTCGGGCTCGAGCGGGTCCACGGCACGCGGCATGCCGGTCTTGACGTTGCAGAAGGCACAGGCGCGGGTGCAGGTGTCCCCCAGGATCATCACCGTCGCGTGCTTCTTGGTCCAGCACTCGCCGATGTTGGGGCAGGCCGCCTCCTCGCACACGGTCGCGAGATTGAGGCTGCGCATCAGCTTTCTGGTCTCGGCGAACCCGACGCTCGTCGGCGCCTTCACCCGGATCCAGTCGGGCTTGCGCTGCTTGGGGACGGCGATCGGATCGGCTTCGCTCATGGCGGCCAGATAGCGACCACGTGCGCGTATCACAACACGTGCACCCACCAGCACCTCCACCGTTCGGCCTGAGCTTGTCGAAGGCCCGTCCTTCTCCTAACGGCGCCGGAGGGAAGCGCAGGGCTTCGACGAGCTCGGCGCGAAAGGTTGAAGGGACCCGAAACGTGCCGAGATTCGCCGCCATGCTGGAAGGCTATCGCCGCTTCCGCGCCACCGGCTGGGCGCGCGAGCGGGAGCGCTGGTCGGACCTCGCCGAGGGCCAGAGCCCCGAAGTCCTGGTCATCGCCTGCTCGGACAGCCGCGTCGACCCGGCCACCATCTTCGATGCCAAGCCCGGGGAGATGTTCGTCGTCCGGAACGTCGCCGCCCTGGTCCCCCCGCACCAGCCCGACGCCCAGTATCACGGCACGTCGGCGGCGCTCGAATTCGCCGTCACCCAGCTCGAGGTGAAGGAGATCCTCGTCATGGGCCACGGCTTCTGCGGCGGCTGCGCGGCCTCCCTGACCGGCCAGTTCGACCACGCGCGCGGCGGCGCGGGCGAAGGCCATTTCCTCGCCCACTGGCTCGACCTCCTCGATCCCGCCCGCGACAAGGTCCGCGCCGAGCATCCCGAGCTCGACCGCGCCGCCTTCCAGGCCATGGAACGCGAAGGCGTCCGCGTCTCGCTCCGCAACTTGCGCACCTTCCCCTGGGTGCGGGAGCGCGAAGCCGACGGCCGCCTGAAGCTCCACGGCGCCGTCTTCGCCATCTCCGACGGCCTCCTCTACCTCTGCAACGAGGACACGGGGGCCTTCGCCCCGGCGTGAGACTCCCGCGGACGCTCCGCGGGCCTGAATGCCCGGCTCGGGTTGAGAGCAGAGATCGCGAGCGACGCGCGGCTGCGATCGCTATGCGCCAATTTGGCTGCTTCCATGCGGGCCCCCAACATGGCCGGTCAGCGCCGCTAGCTGACATGCCGATCCTATGCTAACCGAGGTTAGCGCTGGCGAGCGAGCCCGCGGCTGGATGCCACGCATCAGGAGACCACCGATCGCAAGCAGCCGCCTCGCCCTCGGTGTTGCCGGCGGCCTCCTCATCGGCTTTCTCGCGCTCTTCGCGATCCTGGGGATGACGGTGTGGCTTGGCGAAAGGTCGAATTCCCTTTTCCGGGACGAAGCGTCTCAGCGAGACACGCGCACCGCCGCGGTCGAGTTGCGCGATGCGTTGCGGACCGCCGAATCAAGCCAGCGCGGCTACCTTTTGACCGGCAACGAGATCTACCTGGCTCCCTACGACACGGCCAAGGTGCGCGCCCGGCAGCAAATGTCCGACCTCGAACGCCGCGTTAGCACCGGGTCCCAGCCGCCACCGTTTCTCCCCAGGCTGCGAGAGGCAGTGGATGAGAAGCTCGACGAAATGGACCAAAGCGTCGCCCTCAAGCGCACCGGCGCGGATGCGGAAGCCTTGTCCATTGTCCGCAGCAATCGCGGCAAGGCGCTGATGGATGAGATCAATGTCTATCTGTATGGCGCGATGCTCGCCGCCGACGAAAGCTCCGCTCTGTTCGAGGACGAGCACCAGCACAACGCCGGCATGCTGCGATGGGTATCCGTCGTCGCCACGTTTATCATCGTTCTCGTCGTGGCTGCCGTCACCTTTACGGTTTCTCGCAACCGGCGGGAGATCACGCAGGCGCGTGACGAGGTGCGCGCAATCAACCTCACGCTCGAAGAGCGTGTCGAACGGAGGACTCACGAGCTGACGCTTGCCCGCGAACGCGCGGAACTCCTGCTGTCGGAAGTCAATCATCGCGTGGCCAACAGCCTTCAGCTCGTGGCGGCACTGGTCAACATGCAGTCCAGGACCGTTACCGATGAACCGGCGAGGGGAGCTCTGAAGGAAACTGAGACGCGGATTCAGGCGATATCGCAGATTCACAAGAGCCTCTACACGTCGAGCGACGTGAAGTCGGTGGCGTTGAATGACTATCTTGGCGTGATGCTGGATAATCTTGGCGCCGCCATGCACAACGATGGCCATACAGCCCGGCTGACAAGCGTGCTCGATCCGGTTCTCTTGCCCACGGACGAGAGTATCAGTCTCGGCGTGATCGCCACGGAACTGGTAACCAACGCCTTCAAATACGCTTATCCGGCCGGGCAGTCGGGAGATGTCCGAGTCATGTTGCGAAACCTTCAGGGAGGTCGGGCCGAGCTTGTCGTGGCGGATGATGGCATTGGGTTGAGCGCCACTGCGCGTCAAGGTGGAACCGGGCTCGGGTCGAAGATCATCGCCGCGATGGCTGCCGGGCTGAAGACGAAGGTCGAGTATATCGATCAAACCCCGGGAACCGTAGCCCGCCTGGTTTTCTCCACAGCACGGCCGGTATGAAACTCGTCATTTCTTCAACGCCGATACCGTCCAGGAACCTGGGGCTCATCAAGCTCGCGTGCGGCCCTCTGGCGGCGCTTCTCGCCATCACCTCCACGTGGGCCGCTCGAGCGCAAGGAGATGGCCTCACCAGGCCGATAGTCCTCCCGGCCTTCGATCCGAACAGACGGAGCTGTGCCAAGCCCAGCGGTCTGCGAAAGGAACTGGTGTTCGTTCAGGATAATGAACGCGAATTCGTTCAAGGCATTGGGCGGGGATTGGCGTTGGCCGCTTCAGAGCGACGGCTGGCTTATCGCGTGCTGCGCTCCGACAACAATGCGGCCCTGATGATAAGGCAGGTCAATGGCTTGCATGCCAACAAGACCGGCTCGATCGTCGTCGCTCCCATAGATCCGCCCTCCCTGAGCCCAAGCCTCAAGAGGATGATCAGGAGCGGGGCCTTTGTCGGGGCAATCGTGCCGCCGCCGGCAACGACGATCTTGAACGCGCCGCAATATCAGACCGGTAGGGTGCTGGCGCAAGCCGCGGCAGCGCACATCCGCGCTCGCCTTGGCGGAAAAGCCAAGGTTGTATTGCTCACCCACGACAATCTGCAGTTCCTTGCACCCCGCTTCAGCGCGATGCGCGATACGTTGAGGCGACTGCCGGGCGTCGTCATCGTGGCTGACATCTCGCCCACCACGGTCGACAGGCCAGGCGGCTACCGGACCATGAAGATGATCCTGCTTGCGCACCCGAAAGTGGACGTGGTGCTGGGCGCCGACACGGTGGTTCTCGGCGCGCTCGATGCGTTGCGCGAAGCCGGAAAGGCGCGAACCGATCAGTTTCTCGGCGGCATTGACGGAGAGCGTGCGGCTGTCGCGGAACTCAAGAGGGTAGGAAGTCCCTATAAGGCCAGCATCAGCTTGGCGTCCCCCATTTTCGGCTACGCGATGGGGCTCTTCGCCTCCGATTGGCTGAATGGAAAGTCGGTGCCCCAGGCGATGGACATCCTCCCAACGGCCCTGACGTTTACCAACATTGCGCAGTACGAACGCGACGTTGCTGACCCTGGAGCCGTGTATGTCGACCCGCGACGTCGCAACTCCTATTTGAGGATGTACGGCAATATCTGCTTCGATAGCCGGGAACGGTACCTGAATTTCCCTTGGTCTTCCGAGCGCAGGTAGCGCGGCGGCAGGGGGGCGCGGTGGGCGTCACTCCTCCCACCGCATCGCGCCAGGAAGGCAGAAGGCACCGGTCGCTCCGCTAAACCTCAGCCGTGGCGGACGCCGGTATGGCGGCTCGCCCAGCGCACCGGTGCGTCCCCTGCCACCGCGCGGACGAAGCAGGCGCCGCCGTGGGCGCGCACCGAGGCGCAGATGCGGTCGGCCGAGGCGCGGCTGTCGAAGCCGGCGACCGAGAGGCGGTGGAAGGTGCCGCGGCCGGGGACGCTCACCGTCGTCGACAGCGGCGTCTTCGCGGCGAAGCCGTAGCGCTTGTAGGCCTGGGCCCAGGCGCGCTCGACGGCGGCCTGGCTGCTGAACGCGCCGAGCTGCACCGCGAACTTGCCAGCACCCGCATAAGCGGGAGCCTTCGCGGGGGCGAAGCCGTGCCTGGGCGCGCTCTCGAACGGCCGGACCGTCGCCAGCTTGATCGTGGCACGTCCGACCGGCGCGCGCACCAGCCCCTGCACCGCGTCGGCATAGACCGGGCGAGTGACTTCGCTGGGCTGCGCGGCGACGGCGCTGGCGACGACCGGGGCGGCGGGCGCGGCGGGCGCATCCACGGTCACCACCGGCTCGGAGACGGCGACCTGGACCAGCGGCGGCGCCACCGGCTTCGCCTCAGGGGCCAACGTCGCGGCGGCGGC
Organism: Alphaproteobacteria bacterium; assembly: GCA_019239415.1. Lineage (GTDB taxonomy): Bacteria > Pseudomonadota > Alphaproteobacteria > Sphingomonadales > Sphingomonadaceae > Allosphingosinicella. Next base: position 8,081 of record JAFAZW010000063.1, on the reverse strand, counting down.
GGGCGCCGGCTCGGGCGCGGGCTCCGCGGCGGCCAGGCGCTGCGGCGCCGGATCGGCGAGGGCGAGGCGGGTCGGCTGCCCCGGGTCGGCGACGGCGTGGGTGCCGAACAGGGTGGCGACCTTGTCGGCGCCCGCGGACGGATTGGCGAGCGCCGCCCAATTCTGGAGGCGGGCGCCGAGCTGGTCCGGCGAGACGTCCTGCGCGGCCGTGGTCCTCGCCTTCGCCCAGTCGCCGGAAAGGGCGTAGGCCAGGGCCAGGTTCTGGCGGACGCGGCCGTCGGCGCCGGGGGCGCGGGCGGCGGCTTCGAGGATGCCGATCGCCCGCTCGGTCTTGCCGGCGAGGGCATAAGCGAGGCCGACGTCGCCGGGGCTGGCGGTGTCGGCGATGCGGTCGAGCGACGCGACGGCGCCGGCCGGGCGGCCGAGCGCGATCTCGGTGAGGGCGACGCGAAGGCCGGCCCGCTTGTTCTCGGGATCGAGCTTCAGCACGTCGCCATAGGTGGTCTCGGCCGACTGGAAGCGGCCGGTCTTGAGGTAGAGGTCGGCAAGCAGCATGCGGTAGCCGACGTCGCGCGGCGCCAGCGCCACCGCTTCCTCGGCGGCCGTCGTCGCGGAACCGAGATTGCCGGCGCGCGCGAAGCCTTCCGCCTTCTGGAACGCCTCGCCGGCCTTCCGCTCGCCGCCGACCTGGGTCGCCGCGCCGGGCCGGTAGGCCATGGCCGCGGGGTTGCAGGCGACGAGCGTGGTGGTCAGCGCCAGCGCCGACACGGCGAGCTTCACAGCGACTTGCTTCCTCATTCCCCTACTCCCTTCACCGTGCCCTGCGTCCCGCCTCGGCCGGCACCCGCTCCGCGAGCGCCTGGACTTCGGGCAGGCTGCTCAGGAAATCGTCGAGTGCGCCGGTCACCAGCTGCTGCGCCGAGCGGCGCGTCACCGCGCAGGCCAGCCGCAGCTTCAGGTGCCGCTCCGGATCGAGCCGCAGCGTGAAGGCGGCCTTGCCCTTGGGCGCGGCGGCGACGCGGCGATTCGAGATCGGCACCACCGGCGCCGGCGCGGCGCGGACCGGCTCGGGCTCCGGCTCGGGCTCCGGCTCGACCGCCAGGGGCTCGGGTTCGGCGACCGCTTCGGGCTCGCAGACCGCTTCGACCTCCGGCTCGTATGCCGCGTCGACCTCCGGCTCGCAGACCTCCTCGGCTTCCGGCTCGAAAGCCTCCTCGGCCTCCTCGAACGCTTCCTCGATCGCGCGGTGCTGCTCGAAGACCGGCGGCTCGACCGGCTCGAAGCCCGGCTCCGGCTCCGGCGCGGCGTGGAGCCGCGGTGCCGGCGTCAGTGCCTCGACCGACGAGGGGACGTGCTCGGGGCCGGCATGGCCCATGTCGTTCCAGCCCAGATCCTCGAGGCTGCCGCCGAAGCTGCCGAACCCCTGCGGGCGCATGGCGGGCTTGGCGGCGCCCTTGCGGGCGAGCAGGCCGGAGGAGAGGGAGGCGAAAGGCTTGGCTTCGGCCATGGTGCGCCCTCCCCTCACTGGCCGACCACCCGGCGGCCGAAGCCGGCGGCGGGACGGGGCATGGCGGGATGGTGCGGCGCATATCCCCCGGCCGCGGGCGGCGCGAAGACGGTGCGGCGGAAATTCTTCTCCAGCCGGTCGGCGACATAGTCCCACAGCTCGACGACTTCCCGGGCGGAGCGGCCGTCGGGGTCGACTTCCATCACCGTGCGGCCGTCGATCATCGAGGCGGCGAAGTCGGTGCGATGGTGGAGGGTGACCGGGGCGACGGTGCCGTGCTGCGACAGCGCGACGGCGGCCTCGTGGGTGATCCGCGCCTTGGGCGTGGCGGCGTTGACGACGAAGATGAGCGGCTTGCCGGCGCGCTCGCACAGATCGACGGTGGCGCCGACGGCGCGCAGGTCGTGCGGGCTCGGCCGCGTCGGGATGATGATCAGCTCGGCAACCTGGATGACGCTCTGGATCGCCATGGTGATCGCCGGCGGCGTGTCGATCACCGCCAGCTTGAAGCCCTGCTGCTTCAGGATTTCGAGGTCGGCGGCGAGCCGCGCGACCGTGGTCTGGGCGAAGGCCGGCATCTCGGCCTCGCGCTCGTTCCACCAGTCGGCGAGCGAGCCCTGCGGGTCGATGTCGATGAGGACGACGGGGCCGGCCCCGGCGAGCTGGGCCTGCACGGCCAGGTGGCCGGACAAGGTCGTCTTGCCGGATCCCCCCTTTTGCGATGACAGTGCGAGAACGCGCATGACTTCCCCTTGGCTCCGGTCCTTCCCCGGCACGATGCGCCGGAGACGGCTAAAGTTCGGTTAACGGGGCGCCCCCACGGCGCCTCGCTTGTCCCGGCTCGCGCTGATGCGCCGGACATTGCTAAGAGCGCGTTAACGAAAGCGCGCTAGGCAGACGGGGACAGGAACGGGGCAGCCTTTCGCAAGGGAGATTTGATGATGTGCATTCCGGCTAGGCAGATCGCGGCGACGGCCGCCGCCGCCGCCTTCCTCCTCGGCCCGGGCGCGGCCTTCGCCGGCGTCAAGGAAGGCGTCGACGCGTGGCAGGCGGGCAATTACGCGGCGGCGGTGCGCGAATGGCGCCCGCTCGCCGACCAGGGCGATCCCGACGCCGAGTTCAACCTGGGCCAGGGTTACAAGCTCGGCCGCGGCGTGCCCGCGGACATGCGCGCCGCGCAGGTCTGGTACGAGAAGGCGGCGCAGCAGGGCCATGCCCAGGCGCAGGCCAATCTCGGCCTGATCCTGTTCCAGAACGGCGAACGCGGCCGGGCCCTTCCCTGGATCCGCAAGGCCGCCGACGCCGGCGATCCGCGCGCCCAGTACGTGCTCGGCACGGCCCTGTTCAACGGCGATCTCCCCGGCGTCGGCAAGGATTGGCCGCGCGCTTATGCGCTGATGAGCCGCGCCGCCGCCCAGGGGCTGCCGCAGGCGGCCAACAACCTCACCCAGATGGACAGGTTCGTGCCGCTCGCGCAGCGCCGCCAGGGGCTCGCCCTGGCCCAGCAGATGGAGCGGGCGCAGGGCTCGGGGCCGCCGCCGCCGCGTCCGGCCGCGACCGCCCACGTCCCGGCACCGAGGCCGGGTCCCGCCGTCGCTTCGGCGGTACCCGCACCCCGTCCTCCGGTCCGCACCCCGGCACCCCCGCCGGGGCGTCCGGCGCCCGCTCCGGTGCGTCCGGTGCCGGCTCCGGTCGGCGGCGCCGGCGGCTGGCGGATCCAGCTCGGCGCCTTCGGCAGTGCCGCCAACGCCCAGAAGGCATGGGCCGCGCTGCGGGGCAAGGCCCCGGCCCTCGCCGGCCTGCGTCCCGTGACGGTCCCGGCGGGTCCCGTCACCCGCCTCCAGGCCGGTCCCCTGCCCTCCCGCGCCGCCGCCGACAAGGCCTGCGCCGCGGTCAAGGCGACCGGGGCGGCCTGCTTCCCGGTGGCGCCTTAACGGAATTTTTCCGGCCCGCGGCCTAATCTCACCTCTCACTGAGGCGGGGGTGGACGATGGGCGCAGTCGGCAGGATCGGCTCGGGAGCGATGGCCACCAGGTGGCGCCGCCGGCGGATGTGCGTCCTCCTCGCCGGCAGCCCCGCCCCCGCCGCCTTGCGCGACGTCTCGGGCCGCGGCGCCTTCCTCGAGACCAACGCCCGCCCCGAAGTCGGTACCCGCGTCCGGCTCCAGCATCCCGAGGCCGGGACGATCGACGCGGTGGTCCGCGCCGTGGCCGCCGACGGCGTCCAGCTCGGCTTCGACTGCGGCGACGCCTCGGTCGCCTTCGCGCTGGCGGCGATCACCGCCGACATGAGCCGCCCGGCTTAGTCTACTTCCCAATCGCGGCACGCATAGCCCTGCGCGAAGAGCAGGGCCGTCAGATCGTTGTGGACGATGCGCGCCCGCGCCGCGGCGGCGGCGGCGGGCTTGGCATGGTAGGCGACGCCCAGCCCCGCCGCCTGGAGCATCGGGATGTCGTTGGCGCCGTCGCCGACCGCGAGCGACGCCGCGGCCTCGAGCCCGCGTTCGGCGAGGCCGTCGAGCAGCGCCTGCCGTTTCGCCTCGGCGCCGACGATCGGGCCCTCCACCGCGCCGGTCAGCTTCCCGCCCGCCACGGCGAGGCGGTTGGCGCGCACCGTCTCGAAGCCGATCTCGGCCGCCACCGGTTCGGCAAAGGCGGTGAAGCCGCCGGTGACCAGCACCGTCCCGACCCCCTCCCGCCGCAGCGTGCGCACCAGCGCGCGGGCGCCGGGCGTGAGCCGCACCCGCTCGCCGCGGCAGCGGTCGATGGCGGCGGCGTCGAGACCCTTGAGCAGCGCGACGCGGGCTCTCAGCGCCGCCTCGAAATCGAGTGCGCCCTGCATCGCCCGCTCGGTGATCGCGGCGACTTCGGCCTTGAGGCCGGCATAATCGGCGAGCTCGTCGATGCATTCGACCGCGATCATCGTCGAATCCATGTCGGCGACGAGCAGACGCCGGCGGCGCTCGGCCTCGGGCTGGACGACGACGTCGATGGCTTCGAACGCGCCTTCGAGCGCCACCCGCGCCGCGTCCTCGCCCTGGCTGAACAGCAGGTCGCAGGCACGCTCGTCCTCGATCCAGCTGCGCGCGAAGGCGTGGGCGCCGGCGGCGGCCATGCGGTCCTCGGCCGCGGAAATATCGCCGCCCGACAGCCGCTCCTTTGCTATCAAGGTGGCGATGAACATCGACGATCTCCCCGAGCTGGCGCTTATCGCGGGCCCGACCGCCAGCGGCAAGTCGGCGCTCGCCCTCGCCCTCGCCGAGGCGGCCGGCGGAACGGTGATCAACGCCGATAGTGCCCAGGTATACAGGGACTTGCGGGTCGTTTCGGCGCGCCCGTCTCAGGAGGAGGAACGGCGTGTCCCCCACCGTCTCTACGGGACGCGCGACGGCGCCGAGCCCTGCTCGGCCGCGGCGTGGGCGCGGGACGCGAAGATCGCCATCGCCGAGGCCCATGCGGCGGGGCGGCTGCCGATCCTGTGCGGGGGCACCGGCCTCTACCTGCGCACGCTCCTCGAGGGCATCGCGCCGGTGCCGGAGATCGACCCTGCGATCCGCGCCGCCGTGCGCGCCCTGCCGGTCGGCGAGGCCTTTGCCGCCCTCGCGGGAGAGGATCCCGACGCGGCGGCGCGGCTGCGGCCGGCCGACACCGCCCGCATCGCCCGCGCCCTCGAGGTGATTCGGTCGACGGGGCGATCGCTCGCGGCCTGGCACGGCGAGCGGACCGGCGGCATCGGCGGCGCCGTCCGGCTGCGCCCCCTCCTGCTCCTACCGCCGCGCGACTGGCTGTACTTGCGCTGCGATGCGCGGTTCGAAGGAATGATGTCGCAAGAAGGATTTGCCGAGGTTTCCTCGCTTCTGGAGCGAGGATTGGTGCCGTCCTTGCCGGTGATGCGGGCGATCGGGGTGCGCGAAATCGCCGCCTTCCTTTGCGGCGCCCTCACCCGCGACGAAGCGCTCGCCGCAGGCCGCCAGGCGACGCGGCGCTACGCCAAGCGCCAATATACCTGGTTCGCCGGCCAGCCGCCTGCTCACTGGCCGCGCGTCACGGCGCCTCTCGAAGGCGGCGCGGTTTCCGATGCCCTCGCGCTGTTGAGCCGCTAAGGAAAGGCGATGCAGGTCTATCGCGACGCCGACGCCGATCCCGCCCTGATTCGCGGCCGCAAGGTCGCGGTGATCGGCTACGGCAACCAGGGCCGCGCCCAGGCGCTGAACCTGCGCGACAGCGGCGTCGAGGTCACGGTCGCCCTTCCCCCTGCGTCGGAGAGCCGAGGGCGCGCCGGCGACGACGGCTTCGACGTCATGACGGCAGCGCAAGCCGCGGAGCGCGCCGATCTCGCGATGATGCTCGCCGCCGACGAGGACCAGGGCCGCATCTACGCGGAGGAGGTCGCGCCGCACCTGCGCGCGGGCGCCGCGCTGGGCTTCAGCCACGGCCTCGCCATTCGCTTCGGCCTCATCGCGCCGCGCGCCGACCTCGACGTCTTCCTCGTCGCGCCGAAGGGGCCCGGCACCGCGCTCAGGAGCGAATATGAGGCGGGGCGCGGGCTCATCGCCTTGTTCGCCGTCCACCAGGACGCGAGCGGCGGCGCCGAGGCACTCGCCCTCTCCTATGCCGCGGCGATCGGCAGCGGGCGCGCCGGCATCCTTGCAACCAGCTTCGCCGAGGAATGCGAGGCCGACCTGTTCAACGAGCAGGCGGTGCTGTGGGGTGCCATCCCGGAGCTGATCCACGCCGGCTTCGAGACGCTCGTCGAGGCCGGCTTCGCGCCGGAAATCGCCTATTTCGAATGCCTGACGGAGGTGAAGCTGCTCGCGGACCTGATCTACGAACGCGGCATCGCCGGCATGCGCGAGGCGATCTCCAACACCGCCGAGTTCGGCGCTCTCGCGGGCGGGCGCCGCATCGTCACCGATGAGACCCGCGCCGAAATGCGCCGCATCCTCGGCGAGGTCCGGAGCGGCGCCTTCACCGCCAGGCTCATCGCCGACGCGGGAGCCGGCTACCCGCGCCTGCGCGCCTCCCGCGACGAAGCGGCCGCCCACCCGGTCGAGGCGGTCCGGCAGCGGCTCCTCGGCCTAGGCGGGGGCACGTGACTTCCGTGCCTCGGGTGCGCGGCGGCAGGCCGTCGCCCAGGCGCCGTGCTCGTTTCCTGCTCCTGACGTTTTCCGCTTGTTCTTTTGGAACAAAGCTTGTACGGTGCCGCGAATCGCGTTGAATGGGCGGCGCGCTTTGCTAAGACGGGGAGCGAGGCCATGGTGGCATCTCTGAAAGTGGTCGCGGGGACTTCCGACAATATGGACAAGCAAAAAGCGCTCGACGCCGCTCTGGCGCAGATCGACCGCGCCTTCGGCAAGGGCAGCGCGATGAAGCTCGGCTCGCGCGAGGCGGTGGAGATCGAGACGATCTCGACCGGATCGCTCGGGCTCGACATCGCCCTCGGCATCGGCGGGCTGCCGCGCGGCCGGGTGATCGAGGTCTACGGGCCGGAGAGCTCCGGCAAGACGACCCTCGCCCTCCACGTCATCGCCGAGGCGCAGAAGAACGGCGGCACCGCCGCCTTCGTCGACGCCGAGCACGCTCTCGACCCCGTCTATGCCCGGAAGCTCGGCGTCGACATCGACGAACTGATCGTCTCCCAGCCCGATACCGGCGAGCAGGCGCTCGAGATCGTCGATACTTTGGTGCGCTCGAACGCGGTCGATGTTCTCGTTGTGGACTCGGTGGCGGCGCTCGTGCCCCGTGCGGAGATCGAGGGCGAGATGGGCGACAGCCATGTCGGCCTCCAGGCGCGACTGATGTCGCAGTCGCTGCGCAAGCTGACCGGCTCGATCAGCCGCTCGCGCTGCATGGTGATCTTCATCAACCAGCTGCGCATGAAGATCGGCGTGATGTACGGTAATCCGGAAACCACGACCGGCGGCAACGCGCTCAAGTTCTACGCCTCGGTCCGGCTCGACATCCGCCGCACCGGGCAGATCAAGGACCGCGACGATATCGTCGGCAACTCGACTCGCGTGAAGGTCGTCAAGAACAAGGTCGCGCCGCCGTTCAAGCAGGTCGAGTTCGATATCATGTACGGCGAGGGCATTTCGAAGATCGGCGAGATCCTTGATCTCGGCGTCAAGGCGGGCCTCGTCGAGAAGTCGGGCGCGTGGTTCAGCTACGACAGCATCCGCATCGGCCAGGGCCGCGAGAACGCCAAGATCTACCTCAAGGAAAACCCCGAAATGGCCGACCGGCTCGAACGCGCGATCCGCACGCGCACCGACGCGGTCGCCGAGGAAATGATGGCCGGACCCGCCGAGGACGACGACCTCTGACCCCTCCGCGCGGTCTGTCATATTGCTGCAATGCAACCAATCGGATCGTGCGACGTTAACCTTTTACCCCCGCGGCGGTCCCCTTACGCCGCACTTCCCGGAAAGGCCCGCCCGCGTTGGCGGGCCTTTCATATTTGGAGCCTTCCTCGCAATCACTCGTGATAGTGTGACCTTGGTGTGACCTTTGGCGCGCACCGGAGTTCGGCCTCGGAAGGGCCATGGATGGAATCGGGAGGAAACGCATGACGAGCG
>JAFAZW010000095.1 GCA_019239415.1 Alphaproteobacteria bacterium | reverse complement strand
TTGATGAGGATGTCGACGCGCCCCCAGCGCTCGGTCGCCGCCGCCACCATCGCCTCGACCTGGTCGAGCGCGGTGACGCTGGCGCCGTTCGCCATCGCCGTGCCCCCTGCTGCCTCGATCTCCGCGACCACCTTCGCCGCGGCATCGGAGTGGCCGGTCCCGTCGCGGGCGCCGCCCAAGTCGTTGACGACGACCTTAGCGCCCCGCCGCGCCAGCTCGAGCGCATAGGCGCGGCCGAGACCGCCGCCGGCACCGGTGACGATCGCCACGCGTCCTTCAAAGCTGATCGTCGTCATCGCCTCGCCCGCTCCTGCTCATCTGGTGAGAGGAGCCCAGCGCGCGGACGGCCAGGCTCCGGCGCCCGCGCGGAGCGCCGGAGGCTCATGGCAGAGAAAGACGGGCCGGACCAGCCCGCCGGCAGGGCCGCGTTCAATGCGGCCTGCCGCCGCTTACTTCTTGTGGCGGCGGTGACGACGGTGGTGAGTCGTCTTGGTGGTGGTGGTCGTCGTCGTGGTGGCGCTGTCGCCGCCGGTGTCGCCGCCGGCCGCCATGTCGCTGCCGCCGCCCGAAGCCGTTCCGGCGGCGCCGTGGTTGCGCTCGTAGGTCTGGGTGCAATGGTCGGTGACCTTGCGCGTGCAGGGCGGCAGCGGGCCGGCGGGCGCCATGGTCGGCGCGGTGCCGGTCGACGGAGCCGCGCCGGGGCTGTTCACCGGCTGGTTGTACCCGGCGGGGGCCTCGGCGGGCGCCGAGATGACGGGGACGCCGCGCGCGTCGCGCTTGGGCGCTGCGTTGCTCGGGGCGACGGTGCCGCCCGGCGCCATGCCGCCTTGCGTGCCGGTCGTGTCCTGCGCGTAGGCGGCACCGCCGACCATCAGCGCGGCCGCGAACAATAGGGTTTTCATCAGGTGATCCTCCTTGGGATGACAGCCGCCTCAACGCCGGCGACCCGCGACCCCAACGCCGCCGAAACGATTTTTCTCCGCACGCGCGGATGAAAGAGAATTTAGGCTTTTGCTCCCTCCGCCGTCCCGCCCCGGGACGCGGCGCGACAGGCCCTTTCCTCAGGGGCTTGGCCGCTTTACCCTTGCGAAAGGCCCGAGGCATTAAGACGGTTCGAGCATGGACGAGCGGAACGAGCAGCCCGGCGGTGAGGCCGGAGGCGGCCTGGTGCCGAGCCGCCGGATGGTGCTCGCGCTCGGCGCGGCGGCGGCCTCGACGGTGGTCACGGTGCGGCCGGCGCTGGCCCAGACCGCCGGCTCGGTGATGCACTGCCAGATCCCGGTGCCGGCGCCGCAAAATGCCGGCAGCTACATCGCGCCCGACGGCAGCGTGGTCGCGCCGGGGACGGCGGGGGCGTTCCCGCCGCCGCCGCGCCCGCTGACCGGCGAGGAGGCCAAGGCGCTGCTCAACCACGGGCCGACGCCGGCCGGCCTCGACCCGGAGGCGGCCCAGGCCTATGTCAACTACATACGCCGTCTGCAGGCGGGGATGAGCGGCTTCACCTGCTACGCCTCCCTGCAGATGCCGCGCTGACGCATCGCGCCGCCGGCATGGCCGGTCCCCGCTACCTCGCCGACGCCGACGTCCTCGCCGTCGCTGCCGAGATGGAGGGGTTGACCATCGTCTTCCACCAGGCGTCCGGCCAGACCCACATCCTCGCGCCGCCGGCGCCGCAGATCCTGGCCGCGCTCGCGGGCGACGCGGGGGACGAGGAGCAGATTCTCTCCCGGATCGGCGCCGACTTCGACCTGGCCCCGGCCGCTCCGGCTGCCCTCGCGGCGCGGCTCGCCGAGCTCGAGGCGGCCGGGCTCGTCCACCGGCCGTGAAGCATGTCTTCCGGCTGAAGGTCGGCCCGGTCGCCTTCCGCATCGGCTCCGACTGGGAAGCGCCGCTGGCGCAGCTGCGCCGCCTCTACGCGGGATATCCCACGCCGGAAGGGATTTGCGACTTCACCGTCCGCGTGGAGGCGGACAAGCCCTGGCGTCGCCGGCTGCGGCCGTCGGTGGCGATCCGCGGCGACTATGTCCTGCCCGACGCCGCGCCGCTGCCGCTGGCGCAGGGGCTGCTCGCCGCCGAGATGGGCATGAACCTGCAGATGGCGCTCGGCCAGCGCCGCTATCTCCTCCTCCACGCCGGCGCGGTCGAGCGGGACGGGCAGGCCTTGCTGCTCACCGGCGAATCCGGTGCCGGCAAGTCGACGCTCTCGGCACTGCTGGGCGAACGCGGCTGGCGCTTCCTCGGCGACGAATTCGCCTTGCTCGGCCTCGGGGACGGCGAGTTGCGCCCGTTCCCCCGCGCCGTCAGCCTCAAGAATGCGGCGGCCGACCTGTTCGCCGACCTGCCGGAGGAGCGCTTCGGACCGGTGCTCAGCGGAACCCCGAAAGGGACGATCCGGCATTTGCGCCCGAACGATGCGGCCATCGCCGGGATGCACGACCGGGTGCCGCCGGCGCTGATCCTGTTCCCGCGCTTCGGCCCGGAGCGTCCCGCCGCGGTCCGTCCGGTCGGCGCGGCGGAGCTGTTCATGCGCCTGACCCAGGCGTCGACCAATTATGTCGCGCTCGCCCGCACCGGCTTCGACGCGCTCACCCGCCTCTGCCGCTCCGTCCCCGCCGCCGCCATCGATTATGGCTCGACCGAGGAGGCGCTGGCGCTCGTCGACCGGCTGTGGGCCGCGCGATGACCGCCGCCGCGCGCGAACTCACAGGCCTTCTGACGGACCCGGCGCGCGCCGGCGAGGTCGCCGATTGGACCGCCCTCGTCTCCGCGGCGCGGGCGGAATCGCTTGCCGGCACCCTCGCCTGGCGCCTCGCCGGCGTGCCGCTCCCGCGGGAGGTGGAGCGGCTGATGGAGGACGCCCGCCGCGCGTCCGAGACGGTACGCGTCGAGGCGCTCTGGGAAGCGGAGATGGCACGGCGCGCCCTCGCGCCGCTCGGCGTGCCGGTCGTCCTTCTCAAGGGCACGGCCTATGCCGCGGCCGGCCTTCCCGCGGCGGAGGGGCGGTCGATCGGCGACCTCGACATCCTGGTTCCGGCCAGGTCCCTGCCGGAGGTGGAGCGCGCCTTGCTCGCGGCCGGCTGGGAATGGGTGAAGGAGGACGCCTACGACGACCTCTATTACCGCCGCTGGATGCACGAGCTGCCGCCGCTCATCCACCGCGCGCGGGACCGGATGATCGACGTCCACCATACGATCCTCCCGCTGACGGCGCGGCCGAAGCCCGATGCCGAGGCGATGATCGCGGACAGCGCTGCTCTCGGGAACGGCCTGCGCGCCCTCGCCCCCGCGGACATGGTCGTTCACGCCAGCGCCCACCTCATCGCCGACGGCGACCTCGCGGGAGGCTTGCGCAACCTGTGGGACATCGACCGCCTGCTGCGTCACTTCGCGGGCGCCGACGCCGGCTTCTGGGCCGAGCTCCAGGCGCGCGCCGGGCACCATCGCCTCTGGCGGGCCGTGCACCGCGCCGCCCGTCTCGCCAACGATCTCTACGCGACGCCGATCCCGGAAAGCTGGCGGATCTGGGACAGCGCGGATCCTCTGTTCCGCGCCCGAATGCTTGCTCGCGACGGCTGGGGCCGCCAGACGGCGCGAGGATTGCGCTTCGGCTTCTACGTCCGCTCGCACCTGCTTCGCATGCCGCCGCTGATGCTGGCGCGGCATCTTCTCGCCAAGGCGAGGCGCTAGACCCGCACCAGCCTGGCGGGGAGGGAGCGGTAGCCGTGGACGAAGCAGTTCGGCACCCGTTCGGGCGCCCCCGCCTGCACCGGCCGCAGCCGCCGTTCGCGCAGCACCTCGATCAGCGTCGCCACCTGCAGTTCGGCGAGCCGCGCCCCGACGCAGCGGTGGATGCCGAAGCCGAAGGCGAGGTGCCGCCGCGCATTGCCGCGGTCGGCGACGAACCGGTCGGCCTCGGCGAACACGCTCTCGTCGCGATTGGCGGACATGTACCAGAGCACGACCTTGTCGCCGGCGCGGATCGTCTTGCCGCCAAGCTCGGTGTCGGCGGTCGCGGTCCGGCGCATGTGGGCGAGCGGCGTCTGCCAGCGGACCAGCTCCTGCGCCGCATTCGGGATGAGCGCCGGATCCGCGGCGATCTTCTCCCATTCGCCCGGCCAGCGTGCGTTGACCACCGGGAGCGCGCTCATCGAGTTGCGCGTCGTGTCGTTGCCGCCGACGATGAGGAGGATGAGGTTGCCGAGATATTCCTGCGGCGTCATGTCCCGCGTCGCGTCGGAATGGACCAGCATCGAGATGAGGTCGCCCGCCGGCGGCGCCGTCTCCCGCGCCTTCCACAGCTGGGTGAAGCGGGCGCTGCATTCCCACAATATGTCGAGCCGCTTCCGCCCGCGCACCGGGTCGAGCATCGCCTCGAGGTCGCCCGCCCAGTCGGACCAGGTGGTGAGCTTGCGCCGCTCGTCCCACGGGAAGCCGAACAGGATGGCGAGCATCTGGGTGGTGAGCTCGATCGAGACCCGGTCGACCCAGTCGAACAGGGTGTCGAGGGGAAGGGCGTCGATCGCCTCCTCCGTGCGGCGGCGCACGTCGCCGCGCAGCCGTTCCATCTCCGACGGCGTGAAGGCGGGCGCGACGGCGCGGCGGCGTCCGCTATGCTCGGGCCGGTCCATGGCGATGAACATCGGCAGCAGGTCCTCGCCCCAGATCGGCTTGCCTTCGCCCAGGATGGTGATGCCGCCGTAGCGGAAGCTCGACGAATAGAGATCCGGCAGCGCCTCGACATGCATGACGTCCTGGTGCCGCGTCACCGACCAATAGGGGCCGAAGGCGCTGTCAGGACAATGATGGACCGGATCCTCTTCCCTGAGGCGCGCGAACAGCGGCGCGAAGCGGTCGTCGCGCCACAGCTCCGGCCGGCTGACGTCGACGGGTGCGATCGGCCCGGTCTCGTCGTATCGCGGCACCATCGTCGCCATCGCCTCTCCCCTCGCGAAGCGCCAGTCTACGGCCCCGCGAAGGGACAGTCGATACGCGCCGGGGACAGTCTATTGACTGTCCCCGTTTCGGACCCGGTCACGCCACGAAGTCGCCGGCGACGATGGCGTGGTTGTTCTGGGTGGTCACCAGCAGGGTGAAGTCGGCATTGCCGTCGCCGTCGGTGTCGCCCTGGATGATCCACATGCCCTGGTCGAAGCTGGCGCGCAGCTCGCCGGCATGGTGGCCGAAGGCGTTGGCGCCGATGAAGGCGAAGGCCTGGTCGCCGGCGAGGGTGGTGTCGGCGTCGATCTGGCTGAGGTCGATCCTGTCGCCGGCATCGAAGTCGGTGATGTGGTCGACGGAGGTGCCGGCGGACTGGGCGGCGTCGGTGTAGAGGAAGGTGTCGCTCCCGCCGCCGCCGGTCAGCGTGTCGGCGCCGAGGTTGCCGTAGATCAGGTCGTTGCCGGCGCTTCCCGTCAGCGTGTCGTTGCCGGTGCCGGACAGGATGCGGAACGCCCCGTCATGCTCGGCCGAGCCGTCGAAGACGAGGTCGCTGATGACGGGCGTGCCGTAGATGGTGAGGAGCTTGCCCGCGTCGACCGCCGCATCGTTGGTGACGATGTGGTAGGTGTTGGGGTAGGGCGCGTTCGGATCGCTCGGCGTCCCCTTGTAGAGGACGATGGTCTGGATGTTCGCGAAGTTGCCGCCG
>JAFAZW010000029.1 GCA_019239415.1 Alphaproteobacteria bacterium | reverse complement strand
GAGCCGCCCTGGAGGAAGCCGACCTGCGAACCGTCGGGCGCCGCCGCGAAGCCCCAGGCGCTGCCGTTGGCGGCGACGCCGGAATAGCCGGTGAAGCGCGCCCCCGCCGCGCTCGGATCATATTGGAAGCCGCCGTCCTGCCACGGCAGCTCGAACGAGCCGTCGGCCACCGTCGGCGTGGCACCGCCGCCGCCCCCGCCGCCGGATCCGCCGCCGCCGCCTCCCCCAGCGCCCGCGCTGCCGGCCCCGGTGACGACATAGCTCTGGCGGTTGCCGGCGGGGTCGTAGCCGATGCCGGTGGTGGCGCCCGTGCTGCTCGCCGTCCCGACCAGCCGGCCGAGCGCGTCATAGCGATAGGTCCGGGTCTCGCTCGCCGGCGCCGCGGCACCGGGCGCGCACAAGATCGTCGCCAGGACCAGCCTGGCCGCCACGCTTCGCCTTCGCATCGAAAGCCCCTTTTCGAATGCGGAGGGCCAGACACATCATGCCGACTCGGCGGCAGTCAACAATTTTTCTGCTCGGCTTTGCGGAAACCGGCGAGTCGGCTCTCGCTGCCGATCTCGTCTTGGCGCTGTCTTTCGCCTCGCCACGATCGCGGTGCCGCCGCGGGCGGAGCCGCCCGGCTCTCAGACCCCGCCGAGGCGGCCGAACGTGGCTTCGAAGCCGTCGCGGTCGCCGCGGGCGAGATAGTCGGCCTGCTCGACGAGCCGATCGCGCGCGATCCGCCCCTTGAACGGCCCCATCCGCTCGTCGAGGAAAGCGACTTCGTTCTCGCCGAGGCCGGCGAGCTGGGCGAAGCGGGTGATGCCGCAGGCGTTGAGCTGGGCGGCGAGCTTGGGGCCGACCCCCTTCATCGTCTGGAGGTCGTCCGGCGGCCCGCCCGCGGCGGGGATCGCCGGATGGGCATCGACGCCGAGGAACTCGCCGGCGACGTCGCGGGCGGCGGCCGAATATTCGTCGGGGACGCTGTTCCCCTCCGGCCCGTCGCGCGGCGCGGCGCGGGGTGCCGCCGGCGCGGCGGAGGCGGCGCGGTCCGGCTCCGCCGCGCGCGCGCCGCGGCCGCGGAAGGCCCAGAAGGCGACGACGATCGCCACCAGCACGGCGATGAGGATGGGAACGAGGTTGTTCTGCAGGAGAGCGGTCATGCGTGCGCGTGTCCCTAATAATCGAGGAAGGATTGCCGCTTGCGGCGGCCGAAGAGAAGGGCGCCGAGGCCGAAGCCGAGCGCGTAGGCGAGAATGAGCTGGATCTCCGTCTCGGCGAGGAGCGGGAGCGCCCAGCCGCCGCGGCGCGGCTCGTCGGCCCAGCGCACGCCGCCGATGCCGTCGATCAGGCCGACGCGGCCCGCGAGGCCGGGCTCGTCCTTCATGCCGTGGCGCTGGAAATCGTCGGCGGGCCCGGCAAGGGTGGCGTTGCGCGACAGCGGATCGCGCCCGAGCCGGACCCGGACGGCGGGCACCTCCGCATAAGCGACGACGTCCTTCGCCTCCGCCTCGAGCGCATCGACGAAGGCGGCGCCGCGGCCCATCGGGCCGTGCCACACCCAACCCATCAGCAGGACGGCCGCGAGGCCGATCAGGATTTTCGCCGTCCGCGACATCGCCTCCGCTTCTATGGCGAAAAGCGGTTCTGTCCAGCGTCCGCCCGCGCAATCTCCCGCCAGCCGATGTCGCGGCGGCAGAAGCCGCCCGGGAAGTCGAGACGGTCGACGGCGGCGTAGGCGCGCGCGCGCGCCTCCCCCACGTCGGCGGCGCGTGCCGTCACGTTGAGCACGCGGCCGCCGCTCGCGACGAGCCGCCCGCCCTCGTCCCGGGTGCCGGCCTGGAACACCTTCGCACCCTCCGCTTCGGCGTCGGCGATGCCGGCGACGGCGCCGCCTTTGTCGGCTTCTCCGGGATAGCCGTTCGCCGCCATCACCACCGTCAGCGCGGCGGCGTCGCTGAAGCGCGGCGGCTCGGCTTCGGCAAGGCGGCCGGCCGCGGTGGCGAGCATCAGCGCCAGCAGATCGCTCTCGAGCCGCATCATCAGCACCTGGCACTCCGGATCGCCGAAGCGGACGTTGTACTCGATCAGCTTCGGCCCCTGCGCGGTCAGCATCAGTCCGGCATAGAGGATTCCCGCATAAGGCGCGCCCCGCTCCGCCTGCGCGCGCACCGTCGGTTCGACGATGTCGCGCATCACCCGCTCTGCGATCGCGGGCGTGACGATCGAGGCCGGGCTGTAGGCGCCCATGCCGCCCGTATTGGGGCCGGTATCGCCGTCGCCGACCCGTTTGTGATCCTGGGCCGTGCCGAAGGGCAGGATGGTCGTGCCGTCGGTGAGCGCGAAGAAGCTCGCCTCCTCGCCCTCGAGGAACTCCTCGATCACGACCGCCGCGCCCGCGCCCGCGAAGCCGCCGCCGCCGAACATCTCCCCGAGCGCCGCCTCCGCCTCTGCCGCGGTCGTCGCGACGATCACCCCCTTGCCCGCAGCGAGCCCGTCGGCCTTGATCACTACCGGCAGGGCAAAATCCTCGAGCGACGCCTCGGCCGCCAGCCGGTCGGAGGCGCGGCAGTAGCGGGCGGTGGGGATGCCGTAGCGCGCGCAGAGATCCTTGGTGTAGCCCTTCGACCCTTCCAGCTGCGCCGCCGCCTTGCCCGGTCCGAACACGGCGAAGCCCGTCGCGCGCAGATTGTCGGCGAGGCCGTCGACCAGCGGCGCCTCGGGGCCGATGACGACGAGGTCGACGGCGTGGCGGCGGCAGAAATCGACGACGGCACGGTGGTCGGCGGGGTCGAGGGGCACTATCTCGGCATGCTCGGCGATGCCGGGATTCCCCGGCGCGGCGAACAGCCTGGCCAGCCGCGGCGATTGCGCCAGCTTCCAGGCGAGCGCATGCTCGCGGCCGCCCGAGCCCAGCAGCAGGACATTCATGGACGACGCCCCTACGACCGACAGCCCGCTCCTGGCAACCGACGCGCCCGGCGACAATGCCGCCGCCTTCTCGGTCTCCGAGCTGGCGATGCGGCTCAAGCGCACCGTCGAGGACGCGTTCGGCTATGTCCGCGTCCGCGGTGAGATTTCGGGCTGGAAGCGCGCCGCCTCCGGCCATTGCTACCTCTGCCTGAAGGATGACAAGGCGGTGCTCGACGGCGTGCTGTGGAAGGCCACCGCCGCCGCCTTGCCGTTCCGGCCCGAAGACGGCGTCGAGGTCGTGGCGACCGGCAAGCTCACCACCTATCCCGGACGCTCGCGCTACCAGATCGTCATCGAGCGGCTCGAACTGGCCGGCCAGGGCGCGCTGATGGCGCTGCTCGACAAGCGCCGCCGCACCCTCGCCGCCGAGGGCCTGTTCGACGAGGGCCGCAAGAAGAAGCTGCCCTTCCACCCGCGCGTCATCGGCGTCGTCACTTCGCCGACCGGCGCGGTGATCCGCGACATCCTCCACCGCCTCGCCGACCGCTGTCCGACCCACGTCGTCGTCTGGCCGGTCAAGGTGCAGGGGGAGGGCGCGGCCGCGGAGGTGGCGGCGGCCGTGCGCGGCTTCGACGCGCTGCCGGCGGACGGGCCGGTGGCGCGGCCGGAGCTGGTCATCGTCGCCCGCGGCGGCGGTTCGATCGAGGACCTCTGGGCGTTCAACGAGGAGGAGGTGGTCCGCGCCGTCGCTGCCTGCGCGATCCCGATCATCTCGGCCGTCGGACACGAGACCGACACCTCGCTGTGCGACTTCGCCGCGGACGTCAGGGCTCCGACGCCGACCGCCGCCGCCGAGATGGCCGTGCCGGTGCGCGGCGACCTTCTCGGCAACCTGCGCGAGCTGGGCTTCCGGATCGAACGCTGCGCGCGCCGCGCCGTCGAGCGCAGCGCCGAGCAGCTCGAGGCGAGCCTCCGCCGCTGGCCGGCGCGCGACGCCCTGCTGGCACCGCAGCGGCAGAAGCTGGACGAGCTCGGCGACCGGCTGCCGCGCGCCCTGCGGGCCGAGCTCGGCCACGCCCGCGCCGCCCTCGCGCAGACCGCCGGCGCCTTGCGCCCCGGTTTGCTCGACGGCGCCTATCGCCGCGCCCGCGAGCGGCTCGACGGCCTCTGGCGCGTGGCCCAGCTCGCCCACCCGAACAAGCCGCTGGAGCGCGGCTATGCGCGGGTGGAGGACCGGAACGGCAAGACCCTGATGTCGGCGGCCGCGGCGCGCGCGGCGGGGCGGCTGAAGCTGATCTTCGCCGACGGCGGCGTGAATGCAACCGCTGACGGCGGTTCGGGCGTTGAGCGGCCGCGCCGCGCCGCTTATCTGAAGCCGACGGCGGAGCAGCCCAAGCTGCTGTGAGAAGGACGGGAATGGCGATGCTGATGTCGAACCGGGGCCGCGAAGCGAGAGTCCACTACATGGCCGGCACGTTCCGCGTGCTCAGCCCGGGCGATTATGTCACCTGCGCCGCCACCGGCCGGTCGATCCCGCTCGACGAGCTCAAATATTGGAGCGTCGCGCGCCAGGAAGCCTATGCGACTCCCGAAGCGTCGGTGGAGGCGGTGAGGGGGAAGTGAAGCCCTTCCCCGTTCCGGGGAGGAGCTTACAGCTGGCGCCGCGCGCGAAGGCCCGGTTCGTTGCCGATCCGCATCATGTAGCTGCCGAGCGCCGCCTTCACGACCTTGACCTTGGTGCCCTTGCGGGGCGTGATGGCGATCGTGTTGTGGTCGGTCTGCACCCAGGTGCTGCCGTCCTCGAGACGGACGACCCACTGGCCGTTCTCGTTGGTGTAGGCGTTGACGACGGTGCTTTCGATCGACCGCACCTCCTCGGCGTCGTCGTCGCCTCCGCCGAAGATCTTGAGGCGCGGGATTTCGAGGCCGAAGAGGGTGCGGCGGGTCTCGCGCATCTGCTTCTTGTCGACGACGACCAGCTCGTGGCGGTCGCTCGCCTGCTGGAGCGCGGCGGTGGCGGCGTCGAAACATTGCAGCCGCGCTCTGTCGTCGGCGATGCCGCGGCACTTGATCAGCGCCTCGAACGATTCCGGCCGCTCGACCGGCTGCGGCTTCTTCGCCGTCCCCGCCGAAGCCGCCGCGAGCAGCGCCGCTCCGACCGCCAGTGCACCGATCGTCCTCACCATGTCAGCAATCCCCTCGTTCGCGGCGATATTGCGGCAGCGGCGGGCGCGGCGCAACGGCTTCGTCAGCCGCAGGGTCCGTAGCCGTGCCGCTCCGCCCAGGGGCAGAGGATGGGCAGCACGTCGCGCAGCTGGGCGCGGTAGCGTTCCCAGCGGCCCGCGGCGCGGGCGTAGAGCGGCTGGGTGACCTGCCCGTAGCTCGGCGTCACGATGGTGCCCCGGGCGGCGGCGGTGCGGCGATGGTCCAGCAGCCGTTCGTCCCAGTCCAGGCCGAGGAACCCGATGAGCGCGCGCATCTCCGTCTCCGGCTGCGCGATGAGCGCCTCGTAGCGCAGCGTGTGAACCGCGAGCGGCAGGCCGGCGCGGCATTTTTCCCAGAAGGCGAAGACCAGGTCGTAGAGTGCCGCCGCGTCGTCGAGGGCGAGGAAATTCGCCATTGCGTCGTTCGGCTCGAAGGCCTGCATGAAGCCGCTCAGGACGGCGTCGCACGGATGACGCAGCGACAGGACGATCCGCGCATCGGGAAACAGCCGATGGATGAGCGGCGCGCCGAGGATGTTGAGCGGCAGCTTGTCGACCACCGTCTTCGCCCCGGCCTCCGGCGCGACCGCGTCCAGGGCGGCGAAGTAGACGGCGCGCAGCCGCTCGATCTCGGCGTCGTCGAGCCCCGGCAGCCTGGCGAAATCGCCCAGCGCATCCTGGGCGCGCTGCAGCACCGGCTCCTCCTCCAGCACGTGGACGTGGGGGTGTCCCATCAGGAAGGTGTCGAGCAGCGTCGTGCCGGAGCGGGGGAAGCCGACGAGGAAGACCGGCGCCGGGCGCGGACCCGGCGGCGGGCCCGGGCGCCAGCGGGCGAACCAGTCCGGGGAGGCGGTCTCCTGCATCGCCGCGATGCGCGCGCGGTAGCCGGCGGCGTCCGACACCCGCGCGGCGGGGGTGGCGGCGGAGGCGCGGTTCATCTCGGCGAAGGCGGCGAAGGCGTCGTCGGCGCGGCCGAGCGCATCGGCGAGCCGGCCGATCAGCGCCGCCCGCCGCTCCGGCTCCAGCCCCGCGGGCGCGGCGCGGGCGGCCTCCAGCGCCTCCTCGAGCCGCCCCTCGCCACGCAGCACCAGCGCGCGCAGGTAGCCGAGCCCGTCGAGAGGCGCCCCGGCGGCTGCGGCCTCCGCGAGCAGCGGCGGCAGCGCGTCCATCCGGCCGCTCCGCTCGAAGATGATGCCGAGTTCCAGCCACCCGGCGGCGTCGTCCGGCCGCAGCCGCAGGCCGGACCGGTAGGCCGCTTCCGCGCCGGGTTCGTCGCGCACCCGCCACCGGACCCGGCCGACCTCGATCCAGGCCGCCGGGTCGTCCGGCGCGAGCTGCGCCGCCCGCTCCAGCACCGGCAGCGCCTCGTCCGCCCGGCCGGCATGGCGCAGCATCCCCCCGAGCATGAGCGCGGCGGCCGCGTTCCCCGGCTCCAGCCGTACCGCCGCCTCAGCCGCGGCGATCGCCTCCGCGTCGCGGTCCAGCGCGGCGAGCGCCGTGGCAAGGTTGGTCTGGGCCGCCGTCGCCCGCGGCTGCAGCGCCACCGCCCGACCCAGCGCGTCCGCCGCGCCGGCCAGGTCGCCGAGCGCGCGCCGCGCATTGCCGAGGTTGTTCCAAATCTCCCAGTCGCGCGGATCGGCCGTGAGCACCCGCGCATAGGCCGCCGCCGCGCCCTCCGCATCGCCGGCCTCCTGGAGCAGGTAGCCGCGCAGCCGCTGCAGCTCCGCCGGCGCGTCCGGCGGGCACAGCGCCAGCGCGCCGGCGCGGTCGCCGAGCATCGCCCGCGCATTGGCGAGGTCGGGGCGCAGCCGCGGCAGGTCCGGAGCCAAGGCGAAGGCGCGATCGAGATGGACGGCACCCGCGGCGATCTCCCCGGTCCGGCAGCAGGCGACGCCGACCAGCTGCAGCAGCGCCGCATTGCCCGGTTCGGCGACGAGCGCCGCTTCGCCCGCGGTCCGCGCGCCGGCGAGGTCGCCGCGCCGCAGCCGCTCCGCCACGAGCGCCGCCGCCCCGCCGGAGGCGGCCGGCGCGCCGCTCACGGTTTCTCGCCCCAATGCCGGTAGAGCTTCTGCTGGACGAGTTGCAGCAAGGTGAAATTCTCGTGGCTCATGGTGAGTCCCTCGAGCGCGGCGATCTCGTTCAGCTCGTAGAGCAGCTGGCGCTGGAACGTGTCCTTGATGCGACTCTGGATGAAGGTGATCGCGACGAGCCGCTCCCCTTTCGTCACCGGCTCGACCTCGTGGACGGTGTCCGAGGGATAGACGATCGCCGTCCCCGGCGCGCAGCGGAAGCGCATCTCGCGCGTCCCGAGCGTGATGCGGAGCGCCCCGCCTTCGTAGGCGTCGGGATCGTTGAGGAAGACGGTGCAGCTGAGGTCCGAGCGCAGCACGCCGTTGGGAAGCTGGATATAGGCGGCGTCGGCGTGGCCGCCGTAGCGCATGCCGGGCTCGTAGCGGGTGAGCATCGGCGGCGCGATGCTGGCGGGGAAGGCGAAGTCGCGGAATTCCTCGCTCGCCATGAGCGCGCGCAGCACGATCTCGGCGGAGCGCTGGTAGGCCGCGGGATCGTGGAGCTGGAGGTTCTGCTTGGCCTGGTTGTGGGGGTTGGTGATCCGCCCGTCGACGAACGGGGCGGAGGCGGCGATCCGCCGCAGCTCGGCGACGCCCGCTCCGTCGAGGATTTCGATTTCCTTGAACATGACCGCCTTCAGCTCCGCTCCAGCACCGCCGCCATCGCCGGCCAGCGCTGCCCCATCGCGGCGAGGTCGGCAAGCGCCGCATCGATGTCGCGGCCGAAGCGCCGCCGGGCGTCCGCCAGCACCTCGCTGCGGAGCGCCGGACTATATTCATATTCGAGAGCCTTGGAATAGCGCCGCATGAGCGGCCCCGAGCACAGCGCCTCGGCGTCCCGGAGCTCCAGGGAATGGTCGAGGAAGGCGCCGGCACGGACGAGGGTCTCGGCCGGCCGCGCGAGGAAGCGGTCGAAGTCGATCCACAGCACCCGCTCCTCGCCGAGCGCGGCGCCGGCGCGGGCGAGCGAGGTCGTCTCGCACGCCCAGCCGACCGCCGCCTTCTGCGCCTCGCTCAGGCGGTCCGGATCGAGGGCGAGGCCGGGGCAGCGCCGGGCCAGCCGCCGCAGGCGCGACGGCGTCAGCAGCGCCAGCTCCCGCCGCGAGGCGTCGCCGCCGAGGATCGTCTCGATATAGGCGCGCGGCGTCACGGTGAGGAACAGCGCCCGCGATCCGCCCGGGAGCAGCCGGTCGGCGATCTCGCTGGTGAAGCTGGTCGCCTTGATCAGCGCGCGCTGCTCCGGCCGGAAGGTGCGCGAGAGCAGGGCCGTCAGGGTATCGAGCCGGGACGCCTCGCCGCTGCCCCACCGGCCGTCCCGGAGCGCCTCGGCGAAGGCGCGCAGGATCAGCGGTTCGCGCAGCGCCAGCACGTCCGGCCGCTCGCCGAGGAGGCGCGACAGCAAGGTCGAGCCGACATGGCCGATGTGGAAGATATATTGGGCGTCCCGGCGGGCACCGGCCGGGAGGGTCGCGGCGTCCCGCCATGCCGTCGTCCGCCGCGGCGCCGCCGGGGTCAGCGCCCGCTGGTCGAGGAAGCTCGCCGCGCGCAGCGCCTCCGCCTCGATCCGCACCCATGTCAGCGCGTCCGCCTCGAGATCGAGGAAAAAGGGGAACCAGGTCGGATCGGCCGTGAAGCCGGGCGGCGGGGCGGACGGCGGCGACGCGGCGATCATGCCGGCCAGTCTAGGCGGTGCGGTGGCGGCCGGCCAGCCGTGCCCGGCCTCATTAAGCGACCGGGCCCGAGTCATCGTTAGTTTAGATCGGGTAACCGTTGTAAATAGGCCACACAGGGCTCCCTTTCTCTCGGGGCTCCCTCGGCGGCGATTGCTTCGGAATCGTTACAACCTGTAGATGGACGATGGCTCACCGGCTTCACCGTCGGTGCAATAGGGATGACGAAAGTTACGCGGCCCGAGCCGCAAAAAGGGGACGGACATGAACAAGACCCGTATTTTGAACACCCTGCTCGCGACCACCTTTATCGGCGGCGCGATCGGCATCGCGACCCCTGCCTATGCGCAGACGACGCCGCCGGCCGACCAGCCGCGCACCGGCGACCAGACCCAGCCGCAGGCCGGCCCGGCCGAGGGCTCGCCCAGCACGACCCCGGCCAACGGCCAGGGCGATGAGAATGGCGCGATCGTCGTCACCGGCACCCGCATCCCGCAGCCGAACCTCACCTCGGCCAGCCCGATCACCGTCGTCAACAATGCCGAAGTGAAGCTGCAGGGCACCGCCCGCACCGAGGACATCATCAACTCGCTGCCGCAGTCGTTCGCGGCCCAGGGTTCGAACATCTCGAACGGCGCCACCGGCACCGCCACCGTCGACCTGCGCGGCCTCGGCTCGCGGCGCACCCTCGTCCTCGTCAACGGCCGCCGCCTGATGCCGGGCGATCCGCGCTCGCCGGTTCCCGACATCAACTTCATCCCGGCTCTCGCCGTCGACCGCATCGACGTGCTGACCGGCGGCGCCTCCTCGGTCTACGGCGCGGACGCCGTCGCCGGCGTCGTCAACTTCGTCATGGACACGAAGTTCGAGGGCGTCCGCATGGACGCGCAGTACAGCTTCTTCGACCATGTGAATAACGACAATGTCGGCGGCTATCAGGCGGCGAACGCGGCGCGCGGTTTCGTGCCGCCGATCGGCCACACCGCGGACGGCGGCACGGTCGATGCGAGCCTGGTGATGGGCGCCGGCTTCGACGACGGCCACGGTCACATCACCGCTTACGCCACCTATCGCCGTCAGCATTCGGTGCTGCAGCGCGACCGCGACTATTCCTTCTGCTCGCTGTCGGACCGCAGCCCGGCCCAGGCGCAGACGCTCGGCCGCAATTTCAACTGCGGCGGCTCGGGCACGTCCGCCAACGGCACCTTCCTGACCAACGTCGGCACGTTCCAGGTGGGCGCCGGCCGCGTCTTCATCCCGAACAACACGCCGTTCAACTTCGGCCCGTACAACTACTTCCAGCGCCCCGACGAGCGCTACACGTTCGGCGCCTTCGCCGACTACGAGATCAGCAGCGCGCTGCATCCGTACATGGAAGCGATGTTCATGGACGACCGCTCGGTCGCCCAGATCGCGCCGTCGGGCGATTTCTTCAACACGACCGACATCAACTGCGACAACCCGCTCCTCTCGGCGCAGCAGCGGTCCATCGTCTGCTCGCCGGCGAACCTCGTCGGCGCCAATCCGGTCAAGGGCGTGCCGACGTCGCCGCCCACCGTCTTCACCGACCAGAACGGCAATCCCTATTTCCGCGGCGTGCTCTATCCGGGCCGGCGTAACGTGGAAGGCGGCGGCCGCCGCGACGACCTGCAGCACACCGACTATCGCATCGTCGCCGGCATGCGCGGCGACCTCGGCGGCGGCTTCAGCTACGACGCTTCCTATCAGTACGGCCGGGTGGTCTTCGCCCAGACCTACTTCAACGACTTCTCGGTCACGCGCCTCAACCGCGCGCTCGACGTCGTCACGGGGGCCAACGGCCAGCCGGTCTGCCGCTCGGTGCTCACCGGCGCCGACCCGAACTGCGTCCCCTACGACATCTTCGCCCCAGGCGGCGTGACGGCGGCGGCGCTCAACTACCTCCAGACCCCCGGCTTCTCGCGCGGCAACACGCAGGAGACGGTGGCGACCGCGTCGATCACCGCGCAGCTCGGCGAATATGGTCTCCAGAGCCCCTGGGCGAACCACGGCCTGGCGATCAACGTCGGCGGCGAGTATCGCAAGGAGAAGCTGGAATTCTCGACCGACCAGGCCTTCTCGACCGGCGACCTCGCCGGCCAGGGCGGCGCCACGATCGGCGTCAACGGCCAGTATCACGTCAAGGAGGCCTTCACCGAGGTCCAGCTGCCGCTGGTCGAGGACCGGCCCTTCTTCCAGCTGCTCGAGGTCCGCGGCGGCTACCGCTATTCCAAGTATCAGGTCGCGGCGAACAAATTCTCGACCGACACGTGGAAGATCGAGGGCGAGTGGGCGCCGATACGGGACGTCAAGTTCCGGGCCAGCGTCAACCGCGCCGTCCGCGCGCCGAACATCGTCGAGCTCTTCTCGGCGCAGTCGGTGGCGCTCGACGGTTCGACCGATCCGTGCTCCGGTCCCGCCGTCAACGGCCGGGTCAACGGCTCGCAGAACGGTCCGACCCCGACCGACGTCTCGTACACCGCCGCGCAGTGCGCCCTCACCGGCGTCACGGCGGCCCAGTTCGGCAACGTCCGCAACAACGTCGCCAACCAGTATAACGGCCTCCAGGGCGGCAACCCGAACCTGACGCCGGAGAAGGCGGACTCGTTCACCGCGGGCATCGTCCTGCAGCCGCGCTGGCTGCCGCGCTTCGCCCTGTCGGTCGATTACTTCAACATCCGGGTGAAGAACTCGATCGGCGCGATCGGCGCGGACACGATCCTCAAGCTCTGCCTCCAGACCGGCGATCCCTTCTATTGCGGGAAGATCCATCGCGGCAACGGCGGCACGCTCTACCTGTCGCCGCAGGGCTATGTGGAAGACGTCAACGTCAACGCCGGCGGCCTCTCGACCCGCGGCGTCGACGTGAACATGTCCTACACGCAGCCGCTGCCCTCGAACTGGGGCAGCCTCGCCATCAGCATGGTCGGCACCTATCTCAGCAGCCTGACGTCGAGCCCGGATCCGACGCGCAGCTTCAACTGCGCCGGCTTCTTCGGTTCGTCGTGCGGCACGCCGGCGCCGAAGTGGCGGCACAAGCTCCGGCTGACCTACACGGCGCCGGGCGGCATCGGCCTCTCGGGCCAGTGGCGTCACTTCTCGGCCGTGCGGAACGACGCGATCTCGCCGGACATCGACCTCAACCCGACGGGCGCCACGGCCGTGTTCGCCGGCAGCGACCGCATCAAGGCGCAGAATTACTTCGACCTGGTGCTGACCGCCCGCATCGGCGATCACTATCAGTTCCGCCTCGGCGCCAACAACATCATGGACAAGATCCCGCCCGTGCTCGTCACGCCCGCGCCCTTCGGCAACGGCAACACCTATCCGCAGGTGTACGACTCGCTCGGCCGCTACATCTTCGCGGGTGTCACGCTCGACTTCTAAGCCGGGCGACCGATCCAAACTTCAGGCGGGTCCCTTCGGGGGCCCGCCTTTTTTTCTGGGTTCGGGGGGGCGCTTCGGCCCGGTCGACCTTCAATTGCGTCCGGAGCGAACGCGTCGCGCCAGGCTTCGCGTCTCAGCCCCGCAGGTCGTCCACATAGGGCGCGAGCTGCCGCGCATAATGCCGCCAGCGTCCGGAGGCGCGGGCGTAGAGCGGCTGGTGGACCTGGCCGGCGCTTGCCGTCCGCACCGCCCGCGCCGTTCCGCCATAATCGAGCGCGGCCGCGTCGTGAGGGATGCCGGCGAAGCGGAACAGAGCCTCGATCGCCGGCCGCGGCGCCGCCACCAGGGCGTCATAGTCGAGGCGGTGGATGTCCTGCGGCCACAGCGTCTCCCAGTGCGCCATCAGCCGTCGATACTGACGCTGCCAGTGGGCGATGTCGGCGAGGTCCGTCGCATAGGCCATCGCCGGATCGAGGTGGAGGAAGAACTGCGACACCGCCGTGTCGGCCGGATCGCGCACGGTGTGGATGATCCGCGCCTCCGGAAACAGGCGCTTGATGAAGCCCAGATGGAGGAAATTGTCCGGCCGCTTGTCGGTGTGGAACGCGGCCTGGCCGCGCATCGCATCGAGCCGCGCGAGATAGTCGGCCCGCAGGCCTGCCGCCGCCTCGTCCGAAAGCGCGGCGAGGGCTTCCGGATAGCCGGGAATCGCCGCCGCCAGCTCGGCAACGATGTCGAGTTCGCCGCCCGTCGCCACGCCCTCCCCCTGCGCGAGGATCTGCTCGGCGAGGGTCGAGCCGGATCGGAACAGGCCGAGGATGAAAAGCGGCGCTTTCCCTTCCGGCGCGCGGGCGGGCGGGGTCGCCGCCGGGGAGGCGGCGATGATGCGGTCCACGAGCGCCTCGTGCGCGGCGCGGTCATAGCCGCTGCGCGACGCCCGCCGCTGCGCCGCATTGGCGGCCGTCGCGGCCGCGAAGGCGTCGTCCCAGGCGCCGCCGCGGTCGAGCGCGCCGGCGAGCGCGAAGCCGATCTCCGCGCGCTCCGCATCGCTCGTCTCGGGTCGCGCCAGCCGCGACCGCGCTTCCGCCGCCAGGGCCTCGCCGGGGCCCGCGAGCGCGGCGAGCCCGAGCAGCCGGGCCAGCGGGGTCGCGGCGGACGGGTCGAGCGCATGCGCCCGCGCGTAGAGGTCGGCCGCCGCCTGCGCCTCGCCGCGATCCTCGTGCAGATTGCCGAGGTTGAGGAGCGCCGGAACGTAAGCCGGGGCGAGGGCGAGGGCATCCCGCAACGCGCTCTCGGCAAGGTCGGCCCGGCCGAGATCGTCGGCGAAGATCACCGCCCGGTTCAGATGCACCTCCTCGGGCCCCCGAATACCGAGCCACAGCGCCCGGTCATAAGCGGCGAGGGCGTCGTCGAAGCGCCCCACCCGGCGCAGCAGCAGGGCCAGATTGTACCAGCTGTTCGGCATCGCCGGCCGCAGCCGCAGTGCTGCCTCATAGGCATCGATCGCCGACGCGAGTCGGCCGGCGTCGCGGTGCCCGGCGGCCGCGCGCAGCAGCATGTCGGGCGTGACGGCGGCTTCGCTCACCCGCGGAGGGCTAACCGAGCGGTCCCGCGCTGTCGAGGCGGGGCGGCTTTGCAAGCGGCGGCGAACGCGGCACAACGCGTCGATGAGCGCTGCCCTCTCACCCGCCGAAGCCCAGGCCGACGCCGCCGCCGCGGCCGGTCGACTTGCCGAGGCGCGGCGGCTGCTCGAGGCCGCCGCCGCGGAGACGCCGGAGCGCGCGCAGGTCTGGCTGAAGCTCGCCGCCATGTGCCGGGCGAGCGGCGACCTCGGGGCAGGCCTTGCCGCCGTGTCGCGCGCGCTCGCGCTCGATCCCCTGGATTTCTCGGCCCTTCTCTCCAAGGCCGCGATGCTCGAGCGGATGGGGCGGAGCGGGGAGGCCGGGCAAGCCTACGGGCACGCCCTCGCGCAGCGGCCGCCGGCGGACCGGACACCGCCGGCCTTGGCGTCGGCGATCGTCCATGCCGAGGCCGCCTATCGCCGCCATCAGGAGCAGAGCGTCGCCCTCCTGCGCGCGGCCGTCCCGGACGACGCCGCGCTGGGGGACGACGAGCGGCGGCGGGTCGATCGCTTCTGCACCAACTTCGCGCGACTCACCAAGGCCTATGCGCAGGAGCCCAGCCACTTTCACTATCCCGGGCTGCCGCCGATCGAGTTTCACGAGCGGGCGCATTTCCCCTGGCTGGAGGCGCTGGAGGCGGGCACGGCCGACGTGAAGGCGGAGCTCGAGGCGCTGCTTGCCTCGGAGGCGGCCGAGCTGGTCCCCTATGTCCAATATCCCGACGACGTGCCGGTGGCGCAATGGCGCGGGCTCAACTGGTCGCGGGACTGGACGGCGATCCACCTCCTCCAGAACGGCCGCCGCGTCGAGCGCAATGCGCGCCATTGCCCCCGCACCCTCGCCCTGCTCGCCGCCGTGCCGCAGCCCGACGTTCCCGGCCGCTGCCCCAATGCGATGTTCTCGCTGCTCGCGCCGCGCACCCGCATCCCGCCGCATACCGGCGTCGCCAACACCCGGCTCGTCTGCCACCTCCCGCTCATCGTTCCCCCCGGCTGCGGCTTCCGCGTCGGCGCGGAGACGCGCGCATGGGTCCCCGGCGAGGCCTTCGTGTTCGACGACACGCTCGAGCATGAGGCATGGAACGACAGCACCTCCCTCCGCGTGGTGCTGATCTTCGACCTGTGGCCGTGGGCGCTCAGCCCGGCGGAACGGACGGCGGTGGCCGCGGTGATGGCGCAAAGCGACGCCCCCACCGCCGAGAGCCTCTGAGGCGGGCGGTGGACGCCGAGGCACGGCGGCGGGCGGCGGCGGCGCTGCGGGCGGCGCGCCCCGAGGACGCGGCGGCGACGTTCAATGCCGGCATCGACGCGCTCGGCGCCGGCCTCGAGGACGAAGCGCTGCCTCGCGTCGAGGCGGCGATCCGCCTTCATCCCCAGGATGCGCGCCTGTGGCAGATCGCCGGCCTGCTGCACCGCCAGATCGAGGATCTCGCCCCCGCGGTGGCGGCGTTCGGTCGCGCCGCCGCTCTCGCCCCGGCGGACGCCCGCATCGCCCACAGCCTCGCCCGCGTCCACCTCGAGGCCGGTCTGCCGGCCGTGGATCTGTTCCGGGCCGCGTGGCGGCTCGCGCCCAACGACGGCGACCTCATCCTCGGGCTGCTCGCCGCGATCCGTGCCGAATCGGGCATCGCGGCCTCGCTCGAGGCGCTGGAGCGTGTTCTCGCCCAACATCCGCTCTGGATCCCCGGCCACGATCTCTTCGCGCGGCTGCGTTGGGAGATGGGCGACCGCGACGGCTTCACCGCCTCGCTGGAACGGGTCCTCACCGTCCACCCGCGCAACCTGGAGCTCTGGTCCGCCCTGATCCTCGTGCTGGGGAACGGCGACCTTTACGACCGGGTGCTCGACGCTGTCGCCCGCGGCCGCGCCGCCGCCGGACCGGCGCCCATCTTCGACGCCAACGAGGCGGCGGCGCGGGCCGAGCTCGGCGAAGGGGCGGCCATCGATCCGCTGTTCGATCGGCTCGATCGGCTCGACGATATGACGATCCGCGTCCGCCGCGTCCGCCACCTGCTGCGCACCGGCAGGCCCGAGGAAGCCGCGCTCGCCGCCTGGCGGATGCGCGACACGCCTTCGGCGGCGATGTTCTGGCCCTACCTCGCCACCGCCTGGCGGATGACCGGCGATCCGCGCTGGGCGTGGCTGGAGGGCGATCCGCGCCTCGTCGGTGTCTACGACATCGCCGACCGGCTGCCGCCGCTCGACGCGCTCGCCGCGCGGCTGCGGACCTTGCATTGCACGACGCACCAGCCGCTCGAACAATCGGTGCGCGGCGGCACCCAGACCGATGGCGCTCTGTTCGCCCGGATCGAGCCGGAGATACGCCGGCTCCGCCAGGCGGTCGCCGATACGGTCGCCGAGCACGTCGCCCAGCTTCCCCCGGCGGACCCCAAGCATCCCCTGCTGGCGCCGGGCCGCGGCGGCCGCGTCCGCTTCACCGGCTCCTGGTCGGTGCGGCTCACCGACGGCGGCCACCATGCCAACCACATCCATCCGATGGGCTGGTTCAGCTCGGCCCTCTACGTCGCGTTGCCGCCGCCGGAGACCCGGGGCGCGGAGCCGGCCGGCTGGCTGACGCTGGGCGAGCCGCAGGCGCAGCTCGGTCTCGACCTGGAGCCCTTCCGGCTCGTCGAGCCGAAGCCGGGCCGGCTGGTCCTGTTCCCCTCGACCATGTGGCACGGCACGCGGGCGTTCGACGCGGGGGAGCGGCTCACCGTCGCCTTCGACGTGGCGCCGCCGCCGGCGGACTGATCACTCCGCGGCTTCGGCGAACGGCGCCAGCTCCGGACTGTCGCGGACCAGCACGAGATACTCGGCCAGCGCATCCTCGAACGGCCGCAGCATCGCGCCTCGCGCGCTGGCGAGAGCGGTGAGCGTCCGCTCGGACGGCGCATCGAGAGGCTCGACCAGCTCGGGGTCGAAGCCCGCGCCCGCCGCGATCGCGCGGGCGAAGTCGAACCAGCTCACCCGGCCCGGATTGGCGAGGTGCCAGATGCCTTTCTCGCCGTCGATCAGCAGGTCGAGCGCGGCGTGGCAGAGGTCCGGTACGTAGGTCGGCGAGACCTCGGCATGGGCGCACGCCGTCACGGCCTCGCCCGAGGCGAGGCGGGACAGGACGTACCAGGCGAAATTGTAGCGGTCCCACGGGCCGAAGAAGGCGCTGGTCCGCAGCACCAGCGCGTCCGGCATCGCCGCCAGCACGCGCCGCTCCGCCTCCGCCTTGCTGACGCCGTAGACGCAGGCGGGGCTGACCGGGTCGTCCTCGCGATAAGGCCGGCCGATCCGGCCGTCGAAGACCAGGTCGGACGAGAAGGTGACGAAGGGGATGCCGGCTGCGGCGCAGGCGCGGGCGAGCGCCTCCGGGCCGTCGGCATTGGCGGCCATGCAGGCGTCCCGCTCGCGCTCGGCGTCGGCGACGCGGACGAAGCCGGCGGCGTTGATCACCGCCCACGGCCGATGGTCCGCGATGGCCGCCGCGATGGAGCGTTCGTCGCAGATGTCGAGTTCGTCGCGCGCGGTCAGGCAGAAGGGGAGGGCGCGCTCCCCGCAGATGCGGGCGAAGGCGTTGCCGAGCGTCCCGGTCGCGCCGGTGACGAGCAGCTTGCGGCCGCCCGAGCCGAGCGGCCTGCAGCGGCCGTTCCAGGCGTAGAGACGAGGCGGCCGGCGCCACCAGCCGGGGCTGTCGAGCACCGGATGGTCGAAAGCCTCGCCCTTGGCAAATGCCCTGGCGGCGGCGGCGATGATCGTCGGTCGCGGCGTTCCGCTCCGCGCATCGAACACGCCGACATCGTAGAAGCCGCGGCGTTGGGTGAGGAGGAAGCGCCAGTCGACGTTGCCGAACATCGACCAGAGCGTCACCGCGCGCAGGTCCACGCCGTCGCGCCGCACCTGCTGCGCGGTGTCCCACACCTCGGCGAACCAGCGCAATTGCTCGTCGCGGTGGCAGCCGTGGTGGACTTCGGTGACCGCCAGCGGGATGCCGTAGCGCTCCCAGGCCTCGCGCAGCCGCGGGCCGATGCCGGTGTCCGGCTCGAGCCGTTTCACCCGCACCGCCTCGGCGTCGACATAGGTATCGCGCCCGTTCCCGCCGGGTTCGTGGCCGGGATAGAGTTCGGTCCGGTGGTCGAGGAAGCGCTCGCTCGTGAGGTAATGGTTGATGCCGAGCAGGTCGGGTCGCCCCTCGCCGCTCTCGAAACGCTCCAGCTCCGCCAGGCCCACGCCGGCGCCGACGAGGATGTCGTGGAACGGATGGGCCTTGCCTACCCGCCCGCACAGAAGGTCGAGGCTGAGCCAGCGGCGGTCATTCTCGTGCGCGGCCTGGTAGCGCAGCGGCGCGGTCGAGAAGGTCTTGCCGAGATCCTCCGTCTGGAGGAGCTTCGCGCCGGGGATGCGGGCCCGGATGGCGCGCATCGCCGCCAGCGTCCCGGCACATTCGTTGGCGAGCGCCCGCAGGAACGCCGGATAGTCGCTTCGGTGCGGGTACCAGTGGCCGTAGAGGCCGGAGAAGCGGGCGGTGGTCAGCGGCTCGTTAACCGGAGTCCACATCTCGATCCACGGATAGCGTTCGGCGGCGCGGGCGGCGAAGTCGGCGAGCTTCTCCGGGAAATCGGGGTCGAGCAGGCTCGTGTAACGCGGCCCCGAGCCATGGTGGAGCAGGCCGCCGATCACCGCGACGCCGCGCGCGCGCAGCATGCCGAGCCGTTCGTCGGTCCAGCGCCAGTCGCACGCGTCCGGCCGCTCCGGCGCGATCGCCTCCCACAGGATCGGGTAGCGCACCGTGCGGATGCCGAGCCCGGCGATGAGGTCGATATCCGCCGGCCGCCCGGCGTGCCCGGTCTCCACCGTCTGGTCGCGATACTCGTCCCCCAGGCGGACGATGGTGCATTCGACGCCGCCCCACAGTTCCAGGCCCGGCATCCGCTGCGTCTCGTTCGTCATTCCACCTGCGATTCGTTGTGGCGGGTCCGTTACGAACACGCGGGGTTCGCGGCGGGTTCCTGACAATCCATTCAGCTTTGCTCCAGATTAAGGCGATTGTTCAGACGCTAGGGAAATCGAAACCTCTGTTTGCGAGGCTCCCGTCCGGCGGAATGGGAGAGGCCGATGGGCGTTCAGCAGGCAACGGAGCCGGCCCGGTGGGAGGATCGGCGGTCGGAGCCGCGCCACGAAGGGCTGGTCGAAAGCGCCATCATCTACTTCCGCGGCACGCCCACGCTGGTGCCGGTGCTCAACATCTCCTCGCGCGGCACGATGATCGAGAGCGACATCGTCCCCCGCCTCGGCGAGACCATCCTCGTCGAGTTTCCCGAATGCAGCCGCATCCACGCCTTCGTCCGCTGGGCGCGCGAAGGGCGGATCGGTCTCAACTTCGGCCACGAGATCGTGCTCGGCGGCTGACGCCGCTTACCGGACGGCGCGCAGCACGTAGCGCGCCACGCCTTTCACCATCCGTGCGATCCCGGCCGCGTTCGGGTGCACCCGGTCGGGCAGGTTGAGCCTGGCATTACCGGCCACGCCGGCCAGCAGGAACGGGTAGAAGGGAAGGCCGTATTCGGCGGCGAGCTCCGGGAAGATCGCGTTGAACGCGCGCGTGTAGCGGGCGCCGAGGAAGGGCGGCGCGAGCATCCCGGCGAGCACCACCGGGATCCGCCGCCGCGCGAACTCGTCGAGCACCGCCCGCAAGTCGGCCCGCGTCTCTTCCGGCGGCACGGCGCGGAGGATGTCGTTGCCGCCGAACGAGACGAGGGCGAGGTCGGGCGGCGGCCTTAGCGCGTCGAGCGTCCACCGCACGCGACTGCGCGCATGGCCCGTCGTGTTGCCGGAGACGCCGCCGTTGACGACCTCCGCATCGAGCCCCTCCGCGCGCAGCAGCGCTTCCAGTTGCGGGACGAAACCCTCGCCCTTGCGCACGCCGTAGCCGGCCATGAGGCTGTCTCCGAACGCGAGGATGCGAATCGGCCCCTGGGCGGCGGCGGCAGGGTGGAGGGCTGGCATCCGGTGAGAAAGGCGCGGCGCGCGAAAGGGTTGCGCCGTCCGCATTGCTGGATGGAGCGCCGGCGCCTATTTCGCGCCCATGATCGATCTCTACACCGCCGCCACGCCCAACGGCTGGAAGGTCTCCATCGCCCTCGAGGAGCTCGGCCTCGCCTATACGCTCCACGTCCTCGACCTGCGCGCGGGCGAGCAGAAGCAGCCGGACTTCCTGGCGATCAACCCCAACGGCCGCATCCCCGCCATCGTCGACCGCGAGGCGGGGGACTTCGCGGTGTTCGAAAGCGGCGCGATCCTGCTCTACCTCGCCGAGAAGACCGGGCGCCTCATGCCCGCTGACGTGAAGGGCCGCAGCCGCGTCGTCCAGTGGCTGATGTTCCAGATGGGCGGCGTCGGCCCGATGATGGGACAGGCGAACGTCTTCACCCGCTATTTTCCGGAGCAGCTGCCGAGCGTGATCGACCGCTATCGCCGCGAGAGCCGGCGGCTGTTCGAGGTGCTCGACGGTCACCTCGCCGAGCATGAGTGGCTCGCCGGCGACTATTCGATCGCCGACATCGCCAACTGGTCGTGGGTCCACACCCATGAATGGCCCGGCGTCTCCGTCGAGGGCCTGCCGCACCTCCAGCGCTGGCTGGACGCGATCGCGGCTCGGCCGGCGGTGCGGAAGGGCGTGGTCACTCCGCCGCGGGCGGACCCGGTCCAGTCGATCGAAGCCGCCCGCTCGATGCTCGCCTGATTCTTGGGAGGAACCGCCATGAACGAGATGACCAGCATCGCCGCCCAGCCGGCTTATTCGGACGCCGTGAAGAAGGCGCTGGCGCGCGAGCCGGCGCTCTTCATCGACGGGGAGTGGGTGGCCTCGACACACGACAAGCGGATCGCCGTCTACGACCCGTCCACCGGCAAGCAGATCGCCAGCGTCGTCGATGCCTCCGACGCCGACGTCGACAAGGCGGTGGCGGCGGCGCGGCGCGCGTTCGACGACGGCCGCTGGACCGGCCTCCCGCCCTATCAGCGCCAGCGGCTGATCGAGAAGCTCGCCGACCTGCTCGAGGCGGCGACGGCCGAGATGGCCGAGATCGAGTCGATCGACAACGGCAAGCCGCGGGCCGCGAGCCAGGGCTACGACATCCCGCGCTCGGTCCAGACCCTGCGCTACGCCGCCGGCTGGGCGACCCGCATGTCCGGCGAGCAGGTGGATCCCGCCGGGATGCCGACGGGGACCGTCCACGCCTACATTCGGCGCGAGCCGGTCGGGGTCGCGGCGCAGATCGTGCCGTGGAACTTCCCGCTGATGATGGCGGTGCAGAAAATCGCTCCCGCTCTCGCGGCGGGGTGCACTCTGGTGCTGAAGCCGGCCGAGCAGACGCCGCTTTCGGCGCTCCGGTTCGCGGACCTCGTCGCCGAAGCCGGACTCCCGGCGGGAGTCGTCAACATCGTGACGGGACTCGGCGAAACGGCCGGCGACCGGCTGGTCCGGCACCCGGACGTCGACAAGGTCGCGTTCACCGGCTCGACCGAGGTCGGCAAGATCATCAACCGCGCCGCCACCGACACGCTGAAGCGGGTGACGCTGGAGCTCGGCGGCAAGTCGCCGGTGATCGTGCTGCCCGACGTCGACGTCGCCCGCACCGCCCGCGGGGCCGCCATGTCGATCTTCATGAATTCCGGCCAGGTCTGCATCGCCGGGTCGCGCCTGTTCGCCCATCGCGACATCTTCGACAGCCTCATCGAGGCCGTCGCCGCCAACGCCGCCGGCTGGAAGGTCGGGCCGAGCTTGGCGCCGGACACGATGATGGGCCCGCTCGTGTCCGACGAGCAGCATGCCCGGGTGCTGGGCTATATCGAGGCGGGCAGGAAGGAAGGCGCCTCGGTGGTGTGCGGCGGCGACACCCCCGGCGGAGACGGCTGGTTCGTCAACCCGACCATCCTCGTCGATGTGAAGCCCGAGATGAAGGTGGTGCGCGAAGAGATATTCGGGCCGGTGCTCGCCGCTCAGCGCTACGACGACCTCGACGACGTGGCGAAGGCGGCCAACGACACGACCTACGGCCTCGCCGCGACGATCTGGACCCGCGACGTCTCGGCGATGCACCAGCTGGCGGCGAAGCTGAAGGCCGGCATGGTCTGGGGCAACGCCCCGGCGCTCGCCGACGTCGCGCTCCCCTTCGGCGGCTACAAGCAATCGGGCTTCGGCCGCGAGAGCGGGCGCTACGGCGTCGAGGCCTATACCGAGCTCAAGACCGTGGCGATCGCGCTGTAGCGGCGCGGGGGGACAGTCTATCCGACTGTCCCCGTCTCGACGGTGGAGCGGGGACAGCCGGATAGGCTGTTCCCAGGCTGCCCCTTCACCTCGTCACGGCGCCTCGCCGCAGCGGGTCTCGTCCATCGGTCGTCCCTCCTTCGCCGCCTTGCGCTCCTCGCGGCCGAGGCATTCCTCATATTTCCTGAGCGCCTTGCCGCGCTTGCGGTCGCGCTTCTTCTGGCTCGGCAGGGCCGCGTTCACCCCCTTGGCCGCGACCTTTACCGGCAGCGTGACGATGTCGACCGCCGTTTTGGCGAGGCAGCCGGGGAGGAGGAGCAGCGCCAGCGGCGCGGCGAGACGAAGGGGAAGCATACGGGCCATGGTCCGCAGCATAACCCACGCCGGCTCCGGCGCGGAGCAAATTCGCCGCAGCGGCGATTCGGCCCGCCGCCTGTGGCGGAACTGCCGCGAATCCGCGCGCGTTCGTCTCGCAGGTGCAACTTCTTCGGAGCATATCATGTCCGACGACAAATCGAACCGCGGCGCCCAGGACCGCGCCCGCGTCGCGGGAAGCGAAGGCTATGAGGTCGACTATTTCGCCCGCAAGCACGGCATCACCGCCGAGCAGGCGCGCGAGCTCATCCGGCAGGTCGGCAACAGCCGCGAAAAGCTCGACGCGGCGGCGGAGCGGCTGAAGCAGAACGCCTGAGGCGGCCGGGAGCCTAGCCGTCAGTGGGCGGGTTCGGCGGGACCGGCGCCGGCTCGCCCGCATCGGCCTCTTCGGCCCGACGCGCATAGTCGTCCGCCATCAGCCTCAGCCGCTCGGCCACGTCCGGCGTGTCGATGCTCCTCGCCAACCGGCGGCACTTGTCGGCCATGGCGCGGAGCGAGTCGGATTCTGCGGCCATGGCGGAGAGCGGCTCCTGTGGGGGCGAGCGACGTGGCGGCGGTCGGGGACGAGTGCGCGGCGTATGAGACGCCGCCGCGCCGAAACGCATAGCGATTGATCCAGATCAAAGTTCCTCCCACTGAAGATCAGCCGCGTCAGGGCCGCGGCGCGCGCGGCTCGAAATGCAGATAATTGGGATCGAAGCCGGACGCGTGCTCGAGCTTCCGGTAATCGTGGATGGTTAGCGCGCCGCCGGCAAGGCTGATCAGCCCCTCGCGCCGCATCCGCTGCAGCACGCGGTTGACGTGGACGGGGGTAAGACCCAGCGCGTCGGCGATCTCCTCCTGGGTGAGCGGCAACGCATAGCTGTGGTCGATGGTGAGGCCGACATTGCGCATCCTGAGGTACAATTCGCACATCAGATGGCCGATCGCCTCCTCGGCGTCGCGGCGGCCGACCGTGACGATCCAAGAGCGCAGAACGGCTTCGTCGACGAGGGTCGACCACAGGAACGCGCGCGCGACGCTGGGCCGCTCCATCACCTCGTCGATCCTAGCGCGCGGGATCGCGGCGACGCGGGCGCGGGTGAGGGTCGCGATCGAATGGTCCATGTGCCCGAGCACGGTGGCGTGCAGGTCGCAGAAATCGCCGGGAACGAGGAAGGCGGTGATTTGGCGGGTTCCGTTGGCGAGCAGTGCGTAACGGATCGCCCATCCCTCCAGGATGGCGTGGACACGATCCGGCCGGTCGCCCTCGCGAATGATCGAGCGCCGGGCGGCGACCTCCTGCGCGTCGTCGCACAGCGCCTCGACGGCGGCACGATCGTCCTCGGAAAGCCGCGCAACGGTGCCGAGCTTGGCCAACAGAGGGCTTGCCTGGGCTGGCATTCGGGAATCGCCCCGTTCGTCCATGTCTCAACCTAGCCACGCCGTCGCGGCCATCGTCAAACGACCTTCTCCCGCTTCATAACATGGATCAGGTATCCGAACCCAGCCCCAGGTGAGCGGCAACGGCTGTTACAAGGGTTATACCCCCCCCGGCCGGTGTGGCTCCGCGCCGATGGCTGGAGGTAATCGGACCTTCCGCCGACTCCGGCCTGAGAGACGAGATGATGGCCGAAGGGATGCACCGGGCGCTGCGGCGGCTCGAGAGCCGGGTGAAGCTGGGCGAGGCTGCGCGCGCTGCCGTGCTGGGCCTGCCAGCGGTGCGCCGGAAGCTCGAGGCGCAGGCCTACCTCGTTCGCGAAGGCGACGCGCCGTCCCAGTGCGCGGTCCTCCTCAGCGGCTACGCAATCCGCCACAAGATGACCGGCGACGGTGGACGCCAGATTATCTCCCTCCACATCGCGGGCGAATTCCTCGACCTGCAGAACAGCCTGCTCCGCGTCGCCGACCACAACGTCCAGATGCTCGTCCGGTCGGAGCTGGCCATGATCCCCGTCGCCGCGCTGCGCGGGCTGGCGGACGAACATCCGGATGTCGCGCGGGCTATGTGGATCGAGACCCTGGTCGACGCCGCCATCTATCGCGAGTGGGTGCTGAATGTGGGGCGGCGCAACTCGGTCAGCCGGATCGCACACCTGCTTTGCGAGCTGGCGCGGCGGCTCGAGGCGGCGGGGCTGGGCAGTGGCAGCCGCTTCGAGCTTCCGATGACGCAGGAGCAGCTTGCCGACGCCTCGGGATTGACCGCCGTCCACATCAACCGCGTTCTCCAGGAACTCGGTCGCCGCGGCCTGGTCGTTCGCGACAGGCGGATGGTCGAAATACGCGACTGGGACGGATTGCGCGCCGTGGGCGATTTTAGTGCGCGCTATCTCCACCTACCCGAAGCCCCCGGTTGGGATGCCGGCTCCCCCATCAACGCCGCGGCAGCCTAGTCGCGCCGGCAAGTCGCGGAAAGCAGGCCGAAACCCGACCGGGTTGATCTAGATAAACGCGCCCTCTCGGCGCACCTTCTAAGCAACCGTGGGGGGCAGCCGTCCGCGTCCGCGAGACGGTCCCGCTTGAAGACGACGAGGAGCGACCGTGCCGGATTTGCATCCGACCTGGGACATCATGGTGCGCCGCATGGAGCGCCGTTCTGCGCTCACCGAAAGCGACCGCCAAGCCTTTAAGAGCTTGCCGCACAGCCAGAGGCGGGTCGGCCCGGGCGGCCATATCGTCCGGGACGGCGACAAGGCCGAGAGCTGCGCGCTGCTCCTCTCGGGCTTCGCCTATCGCTACAAGATCACCGGCGAGGGCGGGCGGCAGATCATCTCGCTCCACATGGCCGGCGAGTTCGTCGACCTGCAGCACAGCTTCCTGGGGACGGCGGACACGAGCGTGCAGACGCTCACCGAAGCGGAAGTCGCCTTCATTCCGAAGGCGGCGGTCGAGGAGCTGGCGCTCGGCAACGCGGCCATCGCCCGGGCGCTGTGGATCGATACACTGATCGATTCCTCGATCTTCCGCGAATGGGTCGTGAACGTCGGGCGGCGCGACAGCCGCGCCCGGGTGGCGCACATCCTGTGCGAGTTCTCGATGCGTCTGGAAGCCGCCGGCCTCGCCAAGAACCATGTCTACGAGCTGCCGATGACGCAGGAGCAGCTCGCCGACGCGGTCGGCCTCACCTCCGTGCACGTCAACCGGGTGCTGAAGCAGCTCGGCGAGGCCGGGCTGATCGACCGCGACAAGCGGACGATTTGCATCGTCGACTGGAAGCGGATGCGCGAGGCTGGCGACTTCAACGAGCGCTATCTGCACCACGACGCCGCCGCGCCCGCAGCTTGATCCAGAATGTGGCGCTCGCCGCCCCGATGTGGCAGCTTTCGATCTTCGCCTGTAGAGTTCCACCCCGAGTCGGGGACACGCGCCATGAACAGGAAGGATCGCATCCGCCATCATGTCGATCGCGCGATGGAGGAACTCGACCGCGCCCGCGCGGCGGATACGCCGGAAGCGGCGATCGCCCATCTCGGCCTGTCGGAGCTGCATCTGGGGCGGATGAAGGCGCTGAGCGACGAACCGGTGACGCCGCTGCAGCTGGTCGACTAGGGCGGCGCAGCCCGAAGAATTTCCGATGCCGCTCGCATAATTGCTGATCCAGGTGAGAGCGTTCGCACCGTG
The DNA here is from genome assembly GCA_019239415.1 of Alphaproteobacteria bacterium. Taxonomy (GTDB): domain Bacteria; phylum Pseudomonadota; class Alphaproteobacteria; order Sphingomonadales; family Sphingomonadaceae; genus Allosphingosinicella. Next base: position 1,152 of record JAFAZW010000029.1, on the reverse strand, counting down.
ATTCTACGATGATCCGAGCGAAGACAGGGGCGACTCGGGATGCCGGACGAGGCGAAATTCCATTCGGATCGGGCGATGGCCGAGCTGGACCTTGCTGCAAAGGCGCCGGACAGGTGCGCGGCCGAGGTGCATCTCCAGCTATCGCGGCGCCATATCGAGCAGTTGCGGGCGCTGAGCGGCGGCCCTGCTCTCCAACCGGGTTACTGACAGGCGCGGCGATCCAGCCCATCCCTCCTGCCGCGTCGGGGCGTGTCGCAAGGCACGCCCCCTTTTCTTTGTCCCCGCCCGCGATGCTATGACCCTCCCACCAGGGGAGCCCATCATGAACCATGCCGTCGCCGTCTCGCTTGCCGCCGCCTTGCTGATCGGCGCGGCACCGCCGCCGCCCTGGCGGCCCGTGCCGGTCAGCGGCGCGCAGGAGCCGTCGGAGGTGGTGAAGGCCGCGCCCGCGGACGCCTGGCGGGACATCGCCCCGGAGAACCTGCTCGTCGTCGAGCTGAAGGACGGCGGCAGGATCGTCATCGAACTGGCGCCCGACTTCGCGCCGGTCCACGTCGCCAATGTCCGCGCCTTCGCCCGCGGCGGATGGTGGAACGGGTCGAGCGTCTACCGGGTGCAGGACAATTATGTCGCCCAATGGGGCAATAACGAGGCGAAGACGCCGTTTCCCGCCGGTGTCGTCGCCAAGCCGCCGGCCGAATACTCCCGGCCCCTCGCCGGCCTCGACGTGCGGCCCCTCGGCTACCCCGACAGCTATGCACCTCTGGTCGGTCACGCCGGCGGCTGGCCGGTGGGGTACGACCGGCAGGCCGCCCGGGCATGGCTCACCCATTGCTACGGCTTCGTCGGCGTCGGCCGCGACCTGGCGCCCGATACGGGCAGCGGCGGGGAACTCTATGCGGTCATCGGCCACGCGCCGCGCCACCTCGACCTCAACATCGCGCTGGTCGGCCGCGTCGTCGAGGGCATGGCCTTGCTGTCCGCGCGGCCGCGGGGGACCGGCAATCTCGGCTTCTACGAGGATCCCAGGCAGAATGTCGGCATCCTGCGCGCGCGTCTGGCGGCCGACATGCCGGCCGCCGAGCGTCCCCGCTTCCAGGCGATGCGCACCGACAGCGCGTCGTTTGCGGCCTATGTGACCGGCCGCGCCAA
>JAFAZW010000003.1 GCA_019239415.1 Alphaproteobacteria bacterium | reverse complement strand
TCGGCCTGCTCGAGCGTCGGCGCCTGCTGGCCGCATCGGAAGGCTAGACCGGGAGCGCGACGGCCTCGACGCGTCGGCTCGCGTCCCGCACGAACACGCGCGAGCCGCCTTGCGCCGACGTGACGTCGAAACCGAACGGGCGAGGCGCCGTCGCGACGGCGACCGGCTCCGCCCGGCGGGCAAAGCCGAGCCGCTTGGCGTGCGCTTCCTTCGCCGCCCAGCGACGCAGCCATTCGGCGGGCCGCTCACCGACGGGCAGCGATTCGACCGCGGCCGCCTCGGCGGAGGTCAGCATGTCCCAGAGCGGCGGCGCGTCGTCCAGCGGTTCGACGTCGACGCCGAGGGGGACCTCGGCGAAGCCGACCAGCACGTTCGGCCACCGGCCGGCGACGCTCATGTGCCACCCCGGCGGAGACAGCACCGAGGGCGCGCCCTCGGACGTGCGGCCGAAGAGGATCGCCTCCGACGCGACGCCGTCGAGATGCGCGAGAAGCGCGCGGGTGAGACGTCGGCGCAGCAGCCGGCTGGCGGCGTCCGGCGCCGCGGCGAAATCGGCGAGGTCGCGGCCCTGGTGGGGCGTGCGCGCCAGCGCGGCGGCAGCAGCCTCGCTGTCGAGCCGGACGCTCCAGACCACGCAAGCGCGCGGCCCAGCCGGTAGGGCCGACAGCGGCCCTTCGTGCCACCGCGGCTCCGTCAGCCGTTCCTTGCCAGCTTCGCGGGCGACCCCTCCCAGGAGGTTCCCGCCGGGAGGGACTCGCCCTTCATCACCACCGACAGGTCGCCGAGCTGGGCGTCCTCGCCGATCTCGGCGTCGTAGAGAACGATGGCGAGCGAGCCGATCGTCGCGCGGTCCTTCACCGCCACGCCGCTCACCTTCATCACCCGGTCCTCGAACAGATGGGTCTGGAGGCCGGCGAGGTCGTTGATGGCGACGTCGTCGCCGATCTCGACGAGGTCGTGCTCGGTGATGTCGGTCGTGTCGATATAGCAGCGCTTGCCGATCCGGCAGCCGAGCAGGCGCAGGTAAGCCGGAAGCCAGAAGGTGCCCCGCAGCGGCTCGAGCAGGTTCGGCACCGCGAGGTTCTCGTAGGTGGCGGTGACCAGCTCGGAGCGCCACACGAAGATGCTCCACAGCGGCGCCGTGGTCGGCTTGTAGCGGCCGACGACGATCCATTTGATCGCCGCGACCGAGAGGCCGCAGGCCGCACAGAAGGCGACATACAGGACAGGGAAAGCGGCGACGATCGCGAGCCAGCCCTGCTCCTCGTCGGAGATGTCGCCGACGACGGACAGCATCAGGCTGAAAAAAGAGAGGAAGATGGTGAGCGAGAGGATGGCGCGGATGCTCTCGATGACGAGCCGCGTCGTCACAAGCCGCTTCGACGGGTTGAAGCGCGCGCCCTCGTCGAACAGGCCGACGCTCTGGCGGACGGGCAGGCAGATGGCGGGCGAGCCGAACCAGGTCGTCCCCGTCGCCATCTTCGTCTTGTCCTCCTCCGGCGGCCTGGAGAGGACGCCGATCAGCACCTCGTCGCCGACATGGGTGCCCGCGGGCAGCAGCGCCGAATTGCCGATGAAGGTGCGCCGGCCGATGCTGGTGCGCTCGAGCCGGATGGCGCCGGGCTCGACCTTCGCGGCGCCGAACAGCACCGCGTCGGCGATGAAGCTTTCGGGACCGATCTCGACCAGATCGGGGACGATCGCGGCGGCCGTGGAGATCTCCGCGCGCCGTCCCACCTTGACCCCGAGGGCGCGATACCAGGGCCCGACGAACAGGGTCGCGTAGATCGGGTGGACGAAGCGCAGCGCCATGTCGTTGATCTGCTGCAGGAACCAATAGCGTATGTAGAACCAGCTCGCCTTCGGGTAGCGGCCCGGCCGCACGCGGCCGAGCAGCAGGCGCTTCGCCGCGACCGTCAGCACGCACATCAGGAACACGTAGGTGGCGGCGAGCAGCGGCTCGAGCAGCAGGTAGCGGTAGCCGGCGGTCGACCAGTCGATCTCGATGATGGCGATGATGCCGGGCGCGATGGGCAGGATGGCGAAGAGCGGCAGCAGGAAAGCGGCGACGGCCAGGCCGATCGTCACCAGCGACCGCTTGAGCCGCGTCACTTCGGGCCGCGGCTCGCGCTCCGGCGCGGGGCCGCGCGGCTGCGCCGGGGACCCGCTCCACCGCTCGCCCGCGGGGATGGTGGCGCTGGCCGAGAGGGCGGAGAGGTCCTCGAGCACCGCATCCGCCTCGATGCGCGAGTCGCGGCCCATGACACACATCGCGCCGAGCCAAGCCCGGTCGCCGATATCGGCGCTGCCCAGATGGAGGAGGCCGCGCTCGACTGAGCTGGTGGCGAGCAGCGCATAATCGCTGATGATCGCGTCCTCGCCGACCGTGACGAGGTCCGGCGCGTCGATGATCGAGCTGCCGATGTGGGCGCGGTCGCCGACCTTCGCGCCGAGCATCCGGTAGTAGCTGCGGATCATCGGCGTGCCGGCGAGATAGGGCGTGGCGATGACGTCCGAGAAGCGGCGGACGAACCACCACCGGAAATAATAGGACCCCCAGAGCGGGTAGGCGCCGGCGCGGTAGCGGCCGATCACCAGCCACTTCACCGCGATCGACAGCAGCATCGCGGCGGGCGGAATGAGGAGGAAGGAAAGGCCGCTCATCAGCAGCGCGTCGAGCCGGCTCATATAGCCCGCGAGCCAGGAATAAGCGAGGTAGGGGAAGAACCACTGGGCGCCGGCGACGGTGAAGATCGGAATCAGCGCGACGGTCTGCGCGAAGCCGCACAGCCACCTCTTCCACGCGGCGGTGTGGTGGAAGCTCGTCTCGTCCAGCCGCTCGGCGGGGCCGGCATCGCCGAGGCGCGCGGCGAGCGCACGGATGGTCGGCGCCGAGTAGACGTCGTCGATCGACAGGCCTTCGAGCCCCGGCACCTTGCGGGCGGCGGAAACCAGCCGCGCTGCCTTCAGGCTGTGGCCGCCGAGATCCTCGAACAGATTGTCGAGCACCGAGACGGGCTGCGGCGCGAAGCCTTCCGCCCAGACCGCATGGAGCTTCGCCTCCATCTCGGTCGCCGGCGGGACGATCTCCCGCTCCGCCGCCTCGCGGGCCGCCGGCCGCTGCAGCGCCTTGCGGTCGACCTTGCCCGAGGCGGCAAGCGTCGGCAGCCGGTCGAGCCGCTCGTAGGCGGCCGGGCGCATATAATTGGGCAGGCGGTCCGCCACCGTCCGGCGGACCCGGTCGAGGTCGATCGCGGCGCCCTTGGCGGCGACGAGGAAGGCGGCGAGGAATTCGGAGCCGTCCTCATCCTTGAACAGCTGCACGACCGCCTGCGCGACCGCGGCGTCCTCGGCGATGACGGCCTCGATCTCGGCGAGCTCGACGCGGAAGCCGCGGATCTTCACCTGGGTGTCGATGCGGCCGATGAAATCGATCTCGCCTGCCGAGTCGAGCCGGACGAGGTCGCCGGACCGGTAGATCGGCTCCGGCGCGCCGGACGGCCCGTTGAAGGGAGTCATCACGAACTTCTCGGCGGTGAGCTCGGGTCGGTTGACGTAGCCGGCGCCGACGCCGGGGCCGCCCAGCACGAGCTCTCCCTCCGCGCCGGCGGGGACGGGCTGGAGCTTCTCGTCGACGATCCACGCCGTGTAGCCGGGGATCGGGCGGCCGATGGTGATGCGGCGCCCGGGTTGCACCTCGGTCCAGGTCGCCGTCACGGTCGTCTCGGTCGGCCCGTAGGTGTTGTAGATGGTGAGGCCGGGCCGCGCCCAGCGCGCGACGAGATCGGGCGGGCAGGCCTCCCCCCCGAGGTTCAGGATCCGCAGCGACGGCATGGCGTGCTCGACGAGCGTCAGGAGCGACGGGACGACGTGCCAGACGGTCACGCCTTCCTCCTCGAGCGACGGGGCGATGTCCGGGCCCGCCTTGGTCAGCGAGTCGGAGGCGACGAGCACCACGGCGCCGACGAACCAGGCGGTCCACATCGTCTCGACCGACATGTCGAAAGCGAGGCTGAAGCCGCCGTAACAGATGTCGGCCGGTTGCAGCGCGATGACGGCGCTTTCGGAGCGGACGAGGTGGCAGGCGTTGGAATGGCGGATCATCACGCCCTTCGGGCGACCCGTCGTGCCCGACGTATAGATGATGTAGGCGATGTCCGCCGGGGTCGCGCCGGTCTCGTCGCGAGTCAGCGGGGCCGCGCTCTCGGCGGCGACGTCGCCGAGCGCGTCGTCGAGCACCAGGGTGTCGATCGCCATCTCGCCGGCGCGCTCGTGGAAGGTAAGGATGAGCCTGGCGCCGCAATCCTCGGCGATGAAGTCGATGCGGTCCTGGGGATAGGCCCAATCGACCGGCACGTAGGTGGCGCCGGACCAGAGGATGCCGAGGATCGCCATATATTGATCGAGGCCGCGCGGCAGGCAGATGAGGACCCGGTCCCCGCGAGCGATCCCCATCGTCCGCAGCTGGTGGGCGAGGCGCAGGCTGCGCTCGCGCAGCTCGGCGTAAGTCAGGCTGGTGCGCCGGTCATATTCGGCGCCGAAACCGACCAGCCGCAGCGCGCAGCGGTCGGCGAATTGCTGCGCCTTCTCGTCGAACAGCTCGTGCAGCAGTTCGTCGCGCGCGTAGGGTTCCTCCGGGCGCAGGGCCGGGATCGGCGCGATCGACGGCTCGACGATGCTGCCGTCGGCGGCGGGAACGCGGCTGTCTTCGCCGAGCGCCACGGCCGCCCCGTCGGCGTCGGCGGGGCTCGGGGTGAGGCTCTGCTCTTCGTTCATGCGCTGCCGGTCGTTGTCCCAGGTCTCAAACGGAACGCCTCCGGTCTCCCTTTGGCTCCGCGCACGAGCCGTTAGCGCATTCGCCGAGGCTGCGCAGCCGTCGCGTGCGGCGATTCAGATCTCCACCTGGCTGCCGAGCTCGACCACCCGGTTGGGCGGCAGCTTGAAGAATTCCATCGCCGTGGCGCTGTTGCGCACCATCCAGGCGAAGATCCGCTCGCGCCACTTCGCCATGCCGGGGGCCCTGGCGGCGATGACGGTCTGACGCGAGATGAAATAGCTGGTGGTCATCTTCGGCAGCGGCCCCAGCAGCGGCGCGGCCGCGGCGAGCGCGGCGGGGATATCGGGATCCTCGCTGAAGCCGTAGCGCAGCACGACCCGCTTCATGCCGCAGCCGAGCGGCTCGACGTCCGCCCGGTCCGCCTCCGGGACATGCGGCACGTCGAGGACCGAGACGGTGACGAGCAGGATGCTTTCGTGCAGCACCTGGTTGTGCTTCAGATTGTGGAGCAGTGACGGCGGCACCCCTTCCTTCGACGCGGTCAGGTAGACCGCGGTGCCGCGGACCCGGTGGATGCCGTGCTCGACCGATTTGACGAAGATCGGCAGCGGCATGTTGGCCTGCCCCAGCCGGTTGTGGACCAGCGCGCGCCCCTTCGCCCAGGTGGTGAGCAGGGTGAAGGCGATCGCCGCGACGAGCAGCGGGAACCAGCCGCCGTCGGCAAACTTGGTGAGGTTCGAGGCGAAATAGACGAGGTCGACCGTGCCGAGCATCAGCACGAGGGCGGCGGCGGGAAGCAGCGGCCACTTCCAGAGTCGCCGCAAAACCACGGCGAGCATCACGGTCGTGATGAACATCGTGCCGGTGACGGCGATGCCGTAGGCGGAGGCGAGGTTGGACGACGTCTGGAACGCCAGGACGAGGAGCGCAACGGTCGCCAGGAGCGTCCAGTTGACGAGGGGGATGTAAATCTGCCCCTCGGCGCGGTCGCTGGTGTGGAGCACCCTCAGTCTGGGGAAAAGGCCGAGCTGCACCGCCTGGCGGATCACCGAATAGGCGCCGGTGATCACGGCCTGGCTGGCGATGACCGTGGCGACGGTCGCGAGGATGACGAGTGGGAAACGCCAGGCCGGCGGCGCGAGCAGGTAGAAGGGGCTGTCCACGGCAGCGGGCGCGCGCAGCAGCAGCGCGGCTTGCCCCAGATAGTTCAGCATCAGGGTCGGGAAGGCGACGACGAGCCAGGCGAGGCGGATCGGGCGGCGCCCGAAATGGCTCATGTCCGCGTAAAGGGTCTCGGCACCGGTGACGGCCAGCACGATCGAGCCGAGCGCGAGGAAGGCGAGCCCGGGATCGGCGGCGATGAAGCGAATGCCCCAGATGGGCAGGAGCGCGGCCAGGATATGAGGCGTCGCCGCGATCGACCGGAGGCCGAGCAGGGCGAGGATCGCGAAATAGACCAGCATGATCGGGCCAAAGACCGCGCCCACCCGCTCCGTCCCTCGCTTCTGGATCGCGAACAGGAGGATGAGGATGACGATGGAGCCGGGGACGACGTAGCGCTCGAACGCCGGGCTGAGGATCTCCAGCCCTTCCACCGCCGACAGCACCGAGACGGCGGGAGTGATCATCGCGTCGCCGAAGAACAGGGCTGTGGAGAAGACCCCGAGCATGGTGAGCCCCGCCGTCCACCGCCCCGGGCCGGAATGGCGCGAGATCAGGGCGAGGAGCGACAGGCTGCCGCCCTCGCCCTTATTGTCGGCGCGCATCATGATGGTGACGTATTTCAGCGTCACCACCAGCAGCATCGTCCAGAAGATGATCGAGCAGACGCCGAACACCCGCGCCGGATCGACGGGCATGTGGTGGTGCCCGACGAAGGTCTCCTTGAGTGCGTAGAGCGGGCTGGTGCCGATGTCGCCGAAGACGATGCCGAGGGCGCCGAGCGAGAGCCACGCGGTGCGCCCCGCCCCGCCGGACGCTGGCGAATGCGCCTCCCCGGCGGGCGCGACGGTTGCGGTCATGGCGAGAGCTCCCCCGAAACGGCGCCGCCCGATGCGCCCGGTGAAACCCGGCTTCAAGTGAATTCGGCGCCAGCCTGCGTGCGCGTTCGTTACGCGCCCGGCGCGGCGCTCCTGAAATGATCGGGACGCCGCACCAGCTTCCGGAGCCGCGCCCAGAAAGACGTGCGCCCGGTCAGCCGCCGAACCCACCCCGCCGTTTCCTCCGGGGGCGGTGCGGACGCCTCCGCGTAGAGCTCCAGCGGCTCGGGGAGCCGGCGGCGCCGGACGAGCTTGCGGCGGCCGCGCAGGATATCCTCCGCCTCGGCGAGCGCGCGGGCGAGGTCGGCCTCCTCGAAGGGCTTCGACAAACAGCCGATGGCGAGATCGGTCACCGGGAAGGACGGCGGGCGCGCCGTGGTGAAGAGGCAGAGGATGCCGAGATCCTGCAGCCGCGCGGCGACGCGGAAGCCGCTCGCGCCGCGGGCAAGCTGGAGGTCGACGAGGGCAAGGTCGGGCCGCTGCGCCTCCACCGCGGCGCAGGCGCTGTCGAGATCGTCGGCGGTGGCGGTGACGCGATAGAGCGGATTGAGCTCGACAAGCTGCTGCAGGGTTCGCGCCAGCAGCGGCTCGTCCTCGACGATCAGGATGTTGAGCACCTCAGGCCGCCTCCCAAGCCCCTTCCGGCCATGCTGGAACGAAGCGGGAGCGAAGGCGAGGCGGGCGCGACGGAATTGCGCCGAGCGATTCCGCAGGCGCGGCGAGTTGAGGCGGACGTGCCGCTCAGCTGTAGAAGATGTGGGTGCCGATCTGCGCGGCGCGCGTCTTCTGGCGGCCCCAGGCCGGCGCGACGTAGGTGGCGTGGTACCACAGGACGTTGGGTGCGAGGCTGGCGGCGAGATGCTTCGAGGCGGCGTCGGCGATCGCCAGGGCCTTCTTCCAGCAGTCGCTGGATTCGTCGACCGCCGGGAACTTGCCGCCGCGGATGAACGAGAATTGGGCCGGCTGGGTGACGACCCCGCAGACGCTCGAGGCGAAGCGGCCGGAGCGGGCGCGATTCAGCACCACCTCCGCGACCGCGAGCTGGCCCTCCAGCGATTCGCCGCGCGCCTCGAAATAGACGGCCTTGGCGAGGCACAGCTGCTCCTCGTCCTGGTTGCCGTAGTTGACATAAGCGAGGACGAGGTCGTGCAACGTGCGGCCGGCGAGGGTCAGGGGCGGCTGGGCCGGCTGAGCGGGAGCGAGCTGCTGCGAGGCCTGGGCGGGGGCGGTGCGGACCAGGTCGGCGAGGCTCGGCTGAGGCGGCGCCGTCGGCTCGACGGCCGGTGCCGTCATCGTCACGGCCGGGGCGAGGCCGCGGAGATCCGGGACATTGGCGTCCGCTCCGGCGGCCAAAGCGGGGGCCGCGGCAAGGAACGACAAAGCGATCGTGGCGGCCGTAATCAGGCGCGCCCGGAAACGTCCGAACATGCAGTCTCAGCTATTGGCGGTCGGCTGCCCCGGGACCGGACGGTCCGTTTCGCAACTCCCCGACTGGCGCTCGGTCGCATGTCACGCGAACGGGGGCGCCCCCTCGAATGAGTCGAACCTGCAAACCGGGGCGGGACTCGTCAATCAAACCGGCCGTCAACGACGATGGGCTGTTCGCTCGGCGGGATCAGCCGTGGGAACCGACGGCGAGTCGCGGGAAAGCCGTGGACGTCGGAGGCGAATCACTCCTCCGGTCCCAGCTCCGGATCCAGATCGCGCGGGCGGATGAAACGCGCGAGCGTGGCGCCGCCGTCGCGAAGCTGGCGCCATGACGGCACGTCGAAGCGCATCTCCGCCAGCGTCGCCGTCGGATATTTGATTTCCGCCTCGGCTCTCAGGGCTCCTGGCGCCGAGAGGCGGAGGACCAGCTCTTCGAGGCCGGGATTGTGACCGGCGAGCAGCAGGCGGCCGACGCCGTCATCGGTCGCCCGCGCCACCTCCAGCAGCGTCTCGGGCGCGGCGAGGTACAGCCGCTCGTCATAGTGGATCGCGAGCGTGCCGAAAGCCTGCTCGACCTCCTCCAGCGTCTCGACGACGCGCCGGGCGGGCGAGGCGATCACCGTGTCGAAGCCGAGCGCCAGCCGCCGCATCTCGCGTCCGATCGTCGCCGCGGCGCGGCGGCCGCGGCGATTGAGCGGGCGGTCGAAGTCGCGGGTCACCGGGTCGTCCCAGCCCGATTTGGCGTGCCGCAGCAGGGTCAGGACTTTCATCGCGCCTCGTCGGGCTGGCTCTCCGGCTCGGCCTGATGCCCGAAAGCGTCCGGCGTTGAAAGCCGCTCGCGCACCCGCGCGAGCGCCGCGTCGAGCGTCACCCGCCGCACCGCGGCGCCCGTCGGGAAGGCGGTGAGCAGCCGCGACGGCGTCGCCGCGGAGAGCAGGACGAACAGGCCGCGGTCGCCCTGCCTGCGGATCAGCCGCCCGAAGGCCTGGGCAAGCCGGGCCCGCACCACCCGATCGTCGTAGGCGGTGCCGCCGCCGGCCGCCCGCCGCGCGGCGTGGAGGACGGTCGGCCGCGGCCACGGCACGCCCTCCATGACGACGAGGCGAAGCGACTCGCCCGGAACGTCGACGCCGTCCCGGAGCGCGTCGGTGCCGAGCAGCGAGGCGCGCGGATCGTCGCGGAAGATATCTACCAAGGTGCCGGTGTCGATCGGGTCGACATGCTGCGCGTAGAGCGGGAGGCCGGCGCGGGCGAGACGGTCGGCGATGCGGGCGTGGACCGCCTTGAGGCGCTGGATGGCCGTGAACAGGCCGAGCGTGCCGCCTTCCGCCGCCTCCACCAGCCGGGCATAGGCGCCGGCCAGCTGGGGGATGTCGCCGCGCTTGACGTCGGTGACGATCAGCACCTCGCTCCGCGCCGCATAATCGAACGGGCTCTGCGCCTCGAACCGCGCCGCCGGTGCGGAGAGGTGGCGGGCGCCGGTCCGCGCCTCCGCCGCATCCCATCCCTCGGTCCCGCGCAGCGTCGCCGAGGTGACGACGACGCTGTGCGCCGGCTTCAGCACCGCGTCGGCGAGCGGGCGGGTCGGATCCAGCCAGTGGCGGTGGAGGCCGATATCATATTCGCGGCCGTCGACCCGCTCGACCGCCATCCAGTCGACGAAATCCGGGTCGGCGGGGCCGCCGATGCGGGCGGCGAGGCCGATCCAGGCGGCGAGCGTCTGGGTCCGCCAGGCGAGGCCGCCGATCGCCCCCTCGATGCGCGCCCGCGCCGGTGCGTCGAGCCAGTCCGGGGCATCCTCGAGCACCGCCTGGAGCCGGTTGGCGAGCGCGGTCAGCGGCCGGACCAGCAGCTCCAGCGCCTCGACCGCCGGCGCGGCGGCCGCGACGATCGGGCCGTCGAGCTCGGCCATCTCGGTCTCGAGGCCGTAGCCCGCGTCCTGGGCCGTCGCCCGGGCGTACACCGTCGCCCGCACCGCGCCGAGCAATTTCTCGACCGGACCGAACGGCATGCCTTCCGCGATCCGGCCGAGCCAGCCGTCCGAGGGCAGCAGCTGCGCCGCATCGACCGCCTGCTCGAGCGCGGCGGCCCCCGCCTCGTCGTAGGAGGCGACGTCCATGAGGCGCGCCGACAGGCCGCGCCGCCGGCCGCGGCTCTTGCCTTCGGGCCCGACGATCCAGCGCCGGAGCTCGATCGCCTCCTGCCCGGTGAGGGCGGCGGCGAAGGTCGAATCGGCGGCGTCGAACAGGTGGTGGCCTTCATCGAAGACGATCCGCGCCGGGCCGTTGCCGCCGTCGCGCCCGCGGGCGGCGTTGACCATCACGAGCGCGTGGTTGGCGATGACGATGTCGGCCCCTTCGCTGGCCCGCGCGGCGCGTTCGATGAAGCATTTGCGGTAATGCGGGCAGCCGGCGTAGACGCACTCGCCGCGGCGGTCGGTGAGGGCGGTCGCGCCGGCGCGGCGAAACAGGCTGGTGAGCCAGCCCGGCAGGTCGCCGCCGACCATGTCGCCGTCCTTCGTGTAGGCGGCCCAGCGCGCCGCGAGCTGCGCGAGGATCGCCGCACGGCCCGAGAAGCCGCCCTGCAGCGCGTCCTCGAGGTTCAACAGGCAGAGGTAATTCTCCCGCCCCTTGCGCACCACGACCTTCTTCCGGCGCACGGCGGCATCGGGGAACAGCCGCGCGCTCTCCCGGTCGAGCTGACGCTGCAGCGCCTTGGTGTAGGTCGAAACCCAGACGGCGCCGTCCGCCCGCTCAGCCCAGAGGGAAGCGGGCGCGAGATAGCCCAAAGTCTTGCCGATCCCGGTGCCAGCTTCGGCGAGGAGCAGGTTGGGTTGGTCCTGCGCCCGGCGCGGCGCGAACGTCTCGGTCGCCGCCGCGGCATAATCGCGCTGGCCCTGCCGGACCTCTGCCCCTTCGCCGACCAGCCGCTGCAGCCGCTCCGCCGTCTCCTCCGCGCCGACCCGCACCGTCGCCGGCGGCGGCCGGCCGCCGCTCTCCTCCCATTCCGGCAGCCGCGAGAACAGCCAGCGCTCGTCGCGCTCCGGCCGCTGCAGCCGCTGCGCGACCGCCGGCGCCCACGTCCAGCGCAGGCGGTGGAGCGACTGGGCGGAGGTCCAGGCGCCTTCCCGCTCCGGCCACGCCTCCGCGAGGGTCGTCAGCAGCGCCTCCGCCGCGCGGAGCAGGAAAGGGGCGGCCTCGGCGTCAGTTTCGGGCGCGGCGATGCCGAGCGCATGACCAAGGCCTTTCGGCGTCGGGACCGCGAAGCGCGCCGGGTGGACGAAGGCGAACAGCTCGAGCAGGTCGAGGCCGGACAGCTCCGGATAGCCGAGCCGTTGCCCGACCAGCGGCGCGTTGAGCATGATCGTGGGCGTTTCGGCCGCTCGCGCGATCGCCTCGCCGCGGCCGAGCGCGCGCACCGCCCCATCGGGCGCGGCGAGCCAGGTGCCGCCATGGGTCGCATGCAGCGCGGGATAAGGCAGCGGCGGGCGCATGGACCAGGCTATAGGGCGAATGGAACGGACGGGAAACGGGAGATTAGCGTCCGAGCGCCTTCAGCAGCAATTCCCGCAGCTTGGCGACGCCGGCCCTCGATCGCGGGGCGAGGACTCCGCGCGCCTCTTCGGGCAGATGCGCGACCGGATCGCCGTTCGCGCCGAAGACATAATGATCGAACAGGGTGCGCCAGGCGGCAAGCTCCCGCTCGGGCATGCCCTGCATCGTCATGATGGCGTAATAGAGCGCGTTGAGCGGCGTCAGCCGCGGCGCCGCGCCGTCGCGCCACCAGAAGTTCACCATCGCGCCGACCTCGTCCAGGCCCGCCACGGCATGCCACCACAGGCTCGGCAGGTAGAGGGCGTCGCCCGGGCCGAGCTCCGCGACCTCCGCGTGCGCCAGCGCCTCGCGGTAGCGGGGATGGCGCGCGAAGTCCGGCGCATCGATGTCGACCAGGCTGGTCGGCTGGCCGGCGAGGGTGAATTCGAGCGGCCCGACATAGAGATTGGCCACCTGGTCGGTCGGGAAGAGCGTGAAGCGCCGCCGGCCCGCGATGACGCAGGCGAGGTTCTGCGCGAGGTCCCAATGCGCCGCGGTCCGCGTCCGGTTACCGAGCCACAGCGACACCAGCATGTCGCGCTCCGGGTCGAGCAGCGGCATCGGGATCTCCTGCCGCAGCGCCGGGAGGTGGTTCGCGACGGGGATGGCGCCGGCGTAGATGCCGAACGGGGCGGCATGCCCCCGCTGGCGAAGCAGCAGGTCGAGGAGTTGGTCGACCGTCGCCAGCCGCCGGTCGTGGTCGAAGCTCTGGAAATCGTCCGAATAGCCGAAGCGACCGCGTCTTTCCGGTTCGGCGAACCAGGTCTCGAATGACGTGTCGTTCGCCCGCGCGCGTAGATAATCCGCGAGCGCTTCGTCGGATGCACGAGCCGCAGCCACGGCGGCCCAGTCCGCGCACAGCCCCCGCAGCACCGCCGGTCGTCCCGCCGGCACGATGGCGTCCTCGAACCGGGCGCGGTGGACGCCTTCATATTCGGGAACGGTCGGGAGCGGGCCCATGGCCGCGCGCTTCTAGCCGAGCGCCCCCCGCTTCGCTAGGAGCGCGGCATGACCGTCCCCGCCGCCCTGCGCGAAGCCGCGCTCGTCTCCAAGGCCTGGCCGTACGAGGAAGCGCGCAAGCTCCTGAAGCGCTATCCGCACGGCCCGGAGACGGGGGAGATCGTCTTCGAGACCGGCTACGGCCCTTCGGGCCTGCCGCACCTGGGTACCTTCCAGGAGGTCGCGCGCACCCTCATGGTCCGCCATGCGCTGGCGGAGATGGTCGACTGGCCGAGCCGCCTCGTCGCCTTCTCCGACGACATGGACGGGATGCGCAAGGTGCCGCCGGGCGTGCCGCAGCAGGACATGATGCATGCCCACCTCGACCAGCCCTTGTCGGTCGTGCCGGACCCTTATGGATGCGGCCACGACAGCTACGCCGCGCACAACAACAACCTGCTGAGGCAATTCCTCGATCGCTTCGGTTTCGACTACGAGTTCCTGTCGTCGGCCCAATGCTACAATTCGGGCCGGTTCGACGAGGCGCTGCGCCAGGTGCTGCGCCGCTATGACGCCATCATGGACGTGATGCTGCCGACGCTCCGCGAGGAAAGGCGGCAGACCTACTCGCCCGTGCTGCCGATCAGCCCGGAGAGCGGCAAGGTGCTGCAGGTGCCGGTCGCGGCGGTGGACGCGGAAGCCGGCCTCATCCGCTACACCGATCCCCTCACGCTCCAGCCGGTCGAGCAGTCGGCGCTCGGCGGCGGCGCCAAGCTGCAGTGGAAGGTCGACTGGGCGATGCGCTGGTATGCGCTGGGCGTCGACTACGAGATGTCCGGCAAGGACCTGATCGACAGCGTCACCCAGAGCTCGAAGATCGTCCGCATCCTAGGCGGACGGCCGCCGGAAGGCTTCAACTACGAGCTGTTCCTCGACGAAAATGGCGAGAAGATCTCGAAGACCAGGGGCAATGGCGTCACCATCGACCAGTGGCTGACCTACGCGCCGGAGGAGAGCCTCGTCTTCTACCTGTACCGCGAGCCGCGGAAGGCGAAGCAGCTGAGCTTCGGCATCATTCCTCGGGCCGTCGACGAGTATCAGCAATTCCTGGCGGCGTACCCGACGCAGGAGGTCGACAAGCAACTCGGCAATCCGGTCCACCATGTCCACGCCGGCAAGGTGCCGCCGGCGCGGATGCCGCTCTCCTTCGCGCTTCTCCTGAACCTCGTCGGGGTCGCTTCGACCGACGACAAGGATCTGCTCTGGGGCTTCGTCCGGCGCTATGCGCCCGACGCCTCGCCGGAGACCCACCCGGAGCTCGACGCGCTGATCGGCTACGCCCTTGCCTATTTCCGCGACTTCGTCGCCGGCTCGCTGCGCAAGCGGCCGCCTACGTCGCAGGAGGCGGAGGCCCTGCGCGACCTCGACGACAAGCTCGGCAACATGGAAGGCGCCGAGGCGGAGGTTATTCAACACATGGTCTTCGAGGTCGGCAAGGCGCACGGCTTCGAGACTCTGCGCGACTGGTTCAAGGCGTTGTACGAGACGCTGCTCGGCACCAGCCAGGGCCCCCGCATGGGCAGCTTCATCGCCCTCTACGGCATCGACAACAGCCGTAAGCTCATCGCCGAAGCACTCGCCTCAGCCTAGATGCTCCTGGCGGCCGACCGCATAGGCCTCCCGCGCATAGCCGTGTAATCCTTCCACGGCTTCGGCCAATCCGAGGCGGAAGTGGTGGACGTGATTGCGGGGCGAGATCGTCTCCACCCTGGTGAACGGCGGGTCCTCGGCGCGGCGGGCGAGCACGAAATGGCCGTTCACCCAGTGCCGCCGCGGCGTCAGCTGGGCGAAGGACATCCGGACCTGAAAGGCGATTCGGCTTTTCTCCGGCAGCACGGTCACGGGGCCGAAGCTTTCCAACATCGCCAGGAACGCGTCGAAGATCCGCCGCACGTCCTCCGATCGCCCCTCGAAGTGGGGGGCGAGCGCGTGCCGCCCGCAGGCATGGCTCTGGCGCCGGTTGGCGAAGCTGCGGCCGCAGGCGGGACAGGTCCACAGCGGACGATCGATCATGCCCGCTTATACCGTAACGCGCGCAAGGTGGCGACGCTTCCCGCCCACCGCGCCGGTCGCTAGAGGGGGCGGCATGACCGGCAGCGCCATTTCGATCGTCGACCTCCAGAAGACCTACGCAGGGGGCAAGCGTGCGCTCGACGGGGTGAGCCTTGAGGTGCCGCGGGGACAGATCTTCGGGCTGCTGGGGCCCAACGGCGCCGGCAAGTCGACGATGATCAACATCCTCGCGGGGCTGGTGAACAAGTCCGGCGGGCGGGCGACGATCTGGGGTTTCGACATCGACGCCCATCCGCGCAACGCCAAGGTCTCGATCGGCATCGTGCCGCAGGAGATCGTCTTCGACCCCTTCTTCACCCCGTCCGAGACGCTCGAGATCCAGGCGGGTCTGTACGGCGTGCCGAAGGGGAAGCGGCAGACCGAAGAGCTGCTGCGCGCCATGCACCTCACCGACAAGGCCAATGCCTATTCGCGCACGTTGTCGGGCGGCATGAAGCGGCGGCTGCTGGTGGCCAAGGCGATGGTCCATTCGCCGCCCATCCTCGTCCTCGACGAGCCGACGGCCGGCGTCGACATCGAGCTCCGCCAGCAGCTATGGGCCTATGTCCGCCAACTCAACGCGCGGGGCGTCACCATCGTGCTCACGACCCATTATCTGGAGGAAGCCGAGCAGCTGTGCGACCGCATCGCCATCATCAACCACGGCCGCCTGATCGCCAATGAAGCGACCCGGACCCTGGTCGGGATGGCGCAGGAGAAGGCGGTGGAGGTGACGGTCGATCGCGACATCGTCCACGCCCCCGACGCCAGCTGCTTCGAGAAAATCGAACGCAAGGGCGATCGCACCCTCGCCATCACCTATCGCAAGGACAAGGTGAATGCCGGCGAGGTGCTCGCGGCGCTGCAGCGCGAAGGCCTCGGCATCGTCGACGTCTCGACCCGCGAGGCGGACCTGGAGGACGTCTTCCTCAACCTCACCCGCGCCGCCGATGCGGCGGCGGATTGAACCTGAGCCCGAATGAAGCTCACCGTTCGCCCTGAGCTTGTCGAAGGGCTGTCCTTCTTGAGTGAAGAGGAGAAGGACGGGGCTTCGACAGGCTCAGCCCGAACGGCGGGGGGCAGGTGACCCAGTCTCATTCGTTCGACGTCGTCATCGTCGGCTCCGGCGCGGCCGGGCTCTCCACCGCGCTGAGCCTCGCCCCGCACCTCAAGGTGGCGGTGCTGGCAAAGGGCGAGATCTCCGAGGGCTCGACCGCCTGGGCGCAGGGCGGCATCGCCGCCGTGCTCGAGCCGGGCGACACGTTCGAGAGCCATGTCGAGGACACGGTCCGCGCCGGCGCGGGCCTCAACGATCGTCGCACGGTCGAGTTCGTCGTCGGCAACGCGCCGGCGGCGATCGACCGGCTTGCCGCTCTGGGCGTGCCGTTCGACCGCGGCGGCGAGGCGGGCTGGCACCTCACCCGCGAGGGCGGGCACAGCCACCGGCGGATCGTCCACGTCGCCGACGCGACCGGCGCCGCCGTCCAGCAGGCGCTGGAGAAGGCGGTCGCCGCGCGGCCGAACATCGTCCTCTTCCCCGGCCGGGCGGCGATCGACCTCGCCACCGGGCGCCACACCATCGCGGGGGGCGGCGAGCCTCGCGTCTGGGGCGTCTACGCCCTGGACCGTGCCGCCGGCCGAGTCGAGCTGTTCACCGGCCGCGCCACGGTTCTCGCGACGGGCGGCGCGAGCCGGGCGTGGCTCTATTCGACCAACCCGCGCGGTTCGACGGGCGACGGCATCGCGATGGCGTGGCGCGCGGGGTGCCGCGTCTCCAACATGGAGTTCGCCCAGTTCCACCCCACCTGCCTCTACCATCATGACGTCAGGAACTTCCTGATCACGGAGGCGATGCGCGGCGAGGGCGGGCAGCTGAAGCTCCCCGGCAGCGGCCGCCGCTTCATGCCGGCCTTCGACGCCCGCGCCGAGCTGGCGCCGCGCGACGTCGTCGCCCGCGCGATCGATCATGAGCTGAAGCGGCTCGGCCTCGATTACGTCCACCTCGACATCAGCCACCGCGACCCGGTCTTCGTGCGCGCCCATTTCCCGACCATCGCCGCGCGGCTCGCGGATCTCGGTATCGACATCACGCGCCAGCCGATCCCGGTCGTCCCGGCGGCTCATTATACGTGCGGCGGCGTCGTCGTGGATCTCGACGGCCGCAGCGACCTTCCCGGTCTCTATGCCGCCGGCGAGGTGAGCATGTCCGGCCTCCACGGCGCGAACCGGCTCGCGTCCAACTCCGTGCTGGAATGCCTCGTCTTCGGCGTCGCGAGCGCCGAGCATATCAACCTCTTATTCGGCGACCTGACGCCGCCGCCGCCGCCGATGCGCGCGTGGGACGAAAGCCGCGTCACCGATTCCGACGAGGAAGTCGTCGTCCACCACAATTGGCGCGAGATCCGGCGATTCATGTGGGATTATGTGGGCATCGTCCGCACCACCAAGCGGCTCGAGCGCGCATTGAACCGGGTCGCGCTGCTGCGGCAGGAGACGGAGGATTATTACGGGCACTTCCGGGTGACCGCCGACCTCATCGAGCTGCGCAGCCTGGTAACGGTGGCGGAGCTGATCGTCCGCTCCGCCCTCGCCCGGAAGGAGAGCCGCGGGCTTCACTACACGCTCGATTACCCCGAGGTGCTGCCGGAGGCGAGGGACACCGTCCTCGTGCCCTGACCGTCATGCCGGACTTGATCCGGCGTCCACCTTCTCCTCGCCAACCGGCGGAGAAGCGAAGGTGGACCCCGCATCAAGTCCCGGGTGACGAGGACAAAAACCGTCGCAACTCTTCTGCAAACCGGCCGGGCTGGTCGGCCATGATCATGTGCCCGCTGCCGTCGATCCGTACGAGAGCCGCCGCCGGATCGTCCGCATAGGCGCGCCGGTAGACGCCGTCGGCGGTGGCGGCGAGGCTCGCCGCGGGGCTGGCATAGACGATCGTCAGGGGCGCGCGGATGTGCGGCAGCTCCGGCGTGAGGTCGGTCAGCGCCAGCTCGTGCGCGGCGCGGGCGACGACGTCGCGATCGCTCTTCGCGTTGGCCGGCGCGGCGTTGCCGAACATGCGTACCGCCGAGTCGATCAGGCTCTGGCCGAAGGCGGTGCCGGAAACGCTCTCCAGCAGGTCCGCGAAGCCGCGGATGTTCTCGGCGCTCGTGCCCAGCAGCGCGGCCGGCTGCGGCAGCATGTCGACGACCATTGCCTTGCCGACGAGCCGGGGGTGGCGGGCCGCCAGCATCAGCGCCAGCGTTCCGCCCATCGAATGGCCGACGACCGCCGGGCGGCGCAGGCGGTTCGCCTCGATGTAACGCGCGATCTCCTCGGCGAGCGGTGCCACGATCGGGCCTTCGCGATTGCCGCGGGCGGGCGCGCCGGCGAAGCCCGCCACCTGGATGAGGTGGTAGCGATAGCCGGGAACCGCGGCGAGGGTTCCCCGCCACACCTCCTTGGACGCGGTGAGGCCGGGGATGAGGATGACGTCCGGCCCGCTGCCGACCACCTCCACCGAAAATCGCGTCGGCGCGAACGCCGGTGCGGCGAGCGCGGGCGGCGGGGGCGCCGCCGCGGCGGGCCCGGCCAGGAGCAGCGCGAGGAGGGGAGCGAGGGCCTTCACCGGTGGACTCCTACGCCGGGTTGCTTGAACCGCGGATTAGCCGCCATCGTCGCGCAACAGCTTCAGCCGGCGCACGAGCGGCGCCATGGTCAGCCCCTGCACGAAGACCGAGAAAGCGACGATCGCGAAGGCGACGGGGATGATCTCACCGCGCTCCGGTACCGACACCGGGACGGCGAGCGCCAGGCCGAGCGCGAGGGCGCCGCGCAGCCCCCCCCACCACAGGACGTGCTGATAAGGCGCGCTGATGCACAGCGAGGTGCGTCGGAAGGCGAGGGCGATCGGGTAGATGGTCGCGGCGCGCCCCACCATCGCGAGCACGATCGCGACGGCGGCGGCGGCGAGCACCGGCACGATCGGCGTTCCCGCTTCCGCCGCACCGATCAGGATGAAGATGAAGGAATTGGCCAGGAAGGCGGCATAGTCCCAGAAGTAAAGGACATTGGGCCGGCTGGCGTCGGAGATCGACCCCATCCAGCCGAAATTGCCGACGATCAGCCCCGCGGTCAGGCCGGCGAGGACGCCGGAGACGTGGAAATGCTCGGCGAGCAGGAACGAGCCGAAGGCGGCGAGCGTGGTCAGCGTGATCTCGACCAGCCGGTCGCTGGTCCGCCCGGCGATGACGAGCAGCGGCAGGGCGACCGCGGCGCCGGCGGCGATCCCGCCGAACGCCGTCGTCAGCAGCTTCGCGCCGACCGCCGGAATCGTGACGGCGGATCCGCCCGCGACGACGACCAGCACCGCGAACACCACGGCCGCGACGCCGTCGTTGAGCAGGCTCTCCGCCTCGACGAGGAGGTGGAGGCGCGGCTCGACCGGCACGTCCTTGAACAGCGCGATGACGGACACCGGATCGGTCGCCGCAACCAGGATGGCGAAGAAGGCGGCGCCGAGCCAGGACCAGCCGATGAGATAGTGCATGCCGGCCGCGACCACCGCCGCGGCGAGCAGGACGCCGATCGTCACCAACACGCCGAGCAAAGGAAGCTCGCGCCGGAACGGCGCCCACGGAATCTGGATCGCCGCCTCGAAGATCAGGGGCGGCAGGAACAAGGTGAAGATCATCTCCGGCGTCAGCCGCACCTCGAACCCGATCGGCAGCACCGAAAGGGCAAGCCCCGCCGCGACCAGGCCGGCGCTGTAAGGCAGCTTCAGCCGCCGCGTGATCATCGCCACCAGGCAGGCGACGAACAGGATCAGGCCGAGCAGGGGGAAATCGACGGCGTGCATCGCCTCTCTCAGCCTCCCCGCCGCGCGATGGTTGTTTCACCGGCCATATCGGCCAAGGCTTGGATCGATGACCGGCAACGGCCATGACGAGGCGGAGAGGCGGTCAGGGCTAGGCGCGAGGAGAGTTGCACGGGGCGGCGGGCACGACCGCTCCCCCGGAGCGGTCTGCTTCGTGCGGGGCACGAAGCACCCGCTGCCCCGAGCAACTCGATGCTCGATGCAGCGTGACCGACGAGCAACGACGATGAGCCGGTGCGAACGTCCCCCGGACGTTCGCAGCCATGTCCGGGGGACATGGCGGTCCGGCTCAAGGCCGGCTCTCCGCCTCGCCGCTCCGCGGTCGCCCGGAGAAGGGCGCCGGCTACGTCGCGGCGCTTGTGCGGGCAACCAGCCCGCCCCGCGCACCGCTCCTTGCCGGTGCCCTTCTCCGGGCGATCCTGGCCATTGCCGGTCATCGGTCCAAGCCTTAAGTCCTCGCGCATGCCCCACCTCTACCTGGTCGACGGCTCGAGCTACATCTTCCGCGCCTATCATCGCCTGCCGCCCTTGACCAACCGCCACGGTCTCAACGTCGGCGCGGTCTACGGCTACACGACGATGCTGTGGAAGCTCGCCGAGAGCCTCCATAAGGAGGAGGGGCCGACCCACCTCGCGGTCATCTTCGACGCCGGCTCGAAGTCGTTCAGGAACGACGTCTACGACCAGTACAAGGCGAACCGGCCGCCGCCGCCGCCGGACCTGGTCCCGCAATTCCCGCTGATCCGCGATGCCACCCGCGCCTTCTCGCTGCCCTGCATCGAGGAGGAAGGGCTGGAGGCGGACGACATCATCGCCTGCTACGCCATGGCGGCGCTGGCCGAGGACTGGAAGGTCACCATCGTCTCGTCCGACAAGGACTTGATGCAGCTCGTCGAGGAGGGCCGGCTCGATCTCTACGACACGATGAACGACCGCCGTCTCGGCCGCGACTACGTGCTGGAGAAATTCGGCGTGCCGCCGGAGAAGCTCGGCGACGTGCTGGCGCTGATGGGCGACAGCGTCGACAACGTCCCCGGCGTGCCCGGCGTGGGCCCCAAGACGGCGGCGCAACTCATCCAGGAATATGGCGACCTGGAAACCGTCCTCGCCAGCGCCGAGGAGATCAAGAAGCCCAAGCTCAGGCAGAATCTGATCGAGCATGCCGACAGTGCCCGCCTGTCGCGCGAGCTCGTCCGCCTCGTCTGCGACTCGCCGCTTCCCGAACCGCTCGACTCGCTCGAGATGAAGGGGATTCCGCCCGAGCCGCTACGCGAGTTCCTCGAGGAGCAGGGCTTCCGCTCGCTGTTGAACCGCCTCGGCGGCGGCAGCGACGTCAAGGCGGCGACGGGCGCCGCCGCGCCGTCCGCCGTGCCGCAGCAGCGCGAGGTGCGGCCGGAGCCCAAGATCGACCGCTCGCTCTACGAGACGGTGACGACGCTCGACGCGCTCGACCGCTGGATCGCCGAGGCGCGCGCCAACGGCTTCGTCGCGCTCGACACCGAGACCGACGGCTTCGACTGCGTCACCGCCAAGCTGGTCGGCATCAGCCTCGCCACTGACTGCAACCGCGCCTGCTACATTCCGCTCGAGCATGGCGGCCACGATCTGCTCGCCGAGCGGCCCGAGCAGATTCCCGCCGCCGAGGCGCTCGCGCGCCTCAAGCCGCTGCTCGAGGACCCGGCGATCCTCAAGATCGGCCACAATTTCAAGTTCGACTGGATCGTCTTCGACCGCCGCGGCATTTGCGTCGGGGCGGTCGACGACAGCCTGGTAATGAGCTTCGACCTCGACGCCGGCGGCCTCAACAGCCACGCGATGGACGACCTCGCCAAAAAGCATCTCGACCACGAATGCATCGCCTACAAGGACGTCTGCGGCTCCGGGCAGAAGCAGATCAGGTTCAACCAGGTGCCGCTCGACCGCGCCACCGAATATGCCGCCGAGGACGCCGACGTCACCCTGCGCCTGTGGAAGCGGTTCAAGGCGCGGCTGCCGTACGAGCGGGTGGCGCAGGTCTACGAGACCGTCGACCGGCCGCTGGTCCCGGTCGTCGCGCGCATGGAGCGCGAAGGGGTCAAGGTCGACCGCGACGAGTTGAACAAGCTCAGCCAGGAATTCACCGAGCAGATTGCCGGCCTCGAGGAGCGGATCTGCGGCGAGGCGGGGTGCCGCTTCACCATCGGCAGCCCGCAGCAACTGGGCGACGTGCTGTTCAACCAGATGGGTCTCAAGGGCGGCCGCAAGGGCAAGTCGGGCACCTGGTCGACCGACGTCAACGAGCTCGAACGGCTGTCGCGCGAGGGCGTGCCGATCGCCGCCCTCGTGCTCGAATGGCGCCAGCCATCGAAGCTCAAGTCGACCTACACGGACGCGCTCCAGCAGCAGATCAACAAGGAGACGGGCCGGGTCCACACCTCCTATTCGCTGTCGGGGGCGCAAACCGGCCGCCTCTCCTCGACCGACCCGATCCTCCAGAACATCCCGATCCGCACCGAGATCGGCCGCCGCATCCGCGACGCCTTCATCGCCGAGCCCGGCCACGTCATGCTCTCGGCGGACTATAGCCAGATCGAGCTGCGCCTCGCCGCCCACATGGCCGACGTGCCGCAGCTGAAGTCCGCCTTCGCCCACGGCCTCGACATCCACGCGATGACCGCGCAGGAGCTGTTCGGCGAGGTCAACCGCGACACCCGCGCCTCGGCCAAGACGATCAACTTCGCCATCCTCTACGGCATCTCGCGCTGGGGCCTCGCCGGCCGCCTGTCGATCACCGCGGACGAGGCCCAGGCGATGATCGACCGCTATTTCGAGCGCTTCCCCGGCATCCAGTCCTACATCGCCGAGACATTGTCGAAGGTGCGCGAGACCGGCTTCACCACCACCCTGTTCGGCCGCAAGACCCACTTCCCCTCGATCCGCGCCAAGAACCAGGGCGAGCGCCAGGGCGCCGAGCGCGCGGCGATCAACGCACCGATCCAGGGCACCAGCGCCGACATCATCAAGCGCGCCATGGTCCGCATGGGACCGGCGCTCGCGGCGGAGGGGCTGACCGGCACCAGGATGCTGATGCAGGTCCACGACGAGCTCGTCTTCGAGGTGCCGGACGCGGAAGTCGAGGCGGCGACCGCCGTCGTCCGCCGCGTGATGGAAAGTGCCGCCGAGCCCGCGGTGACGCTCGACGTGCCGCTCGGCGTCGAGATCGGCACCGGCCCCAATTGGGGCGCGGCGCATTGAGCGCGGCTCCGGCCGACGCTCCTCAGGACGATATCGCCGCCCTCGCCCGCGGCGGGCGGACCAACTTCTTCGGCTTCGTGTTGCGGCTCGCCGCGCGGCTCCCGTTCCTGTTCATCGCCGGGCGGCTGTACGGGCCGGCTTTGCTCGGGCGCTTCGCCTACGCCGTCATCGTCATCGAGCTCGCGGCGCAGCTGGCGACGCTCGGGCTCAAGCGCGGCCTCGCCCAGCAGCTCGCCGAGACCGACCAGCCGCACGTCTGCATCGTGTTCGACGCGCTGCTCGCCGCGCTGATGGCGTCGGCGGTCGCGACGATCCTGCTCATGGTCTTTCCGCGGGCGATGTTCCCGACCGGCGACATGTACGGCGCCGAATGGCTGCTGCCGCTCGTGATCTTCGCCGTCGCGGGCTGCGACATCGCGCTCGCCGCTCTGGCCTACCAGCACAATGTGCGCGCCACCGTGACGGCGCGGGCGCTGGTGGAGCCGTGGACGATCAGCATCGGCGCCGGGCTGCTGTGGTTCGTGTCGGCGCGGGACGGCCTGATCTTCGCCTACGTCCTCTCGGTGGCCGCGGCGCTCGTGGCCGCTCTCATCCCCCTGGTGCGGGCCTACGGCCTGCCCCACGGCTGGAAGCCGCACCCGGGCAAGCTGCTCGCGGTGGCGCGCCACAACGTGCCGCTGGCGGCCGCCGACGCCATCGAGTGGGGCTCGCGTCGGCTCGACATCGCCATCCTCGGCCTGCTCCTCCCCAAGGAGGTCTCCGCTTACTACGTGGGCATCTATTATGTGGCGCAGCAGGTCGCGACCCTGCCGCAGAAGCTCAAGACGAGCTTCGACCCGATCCTCGCCCCGGTCATCACCAACCGCCTTGCCGAGGGCGACCGCAAGGCGGTGGCGCGGCAGGTCCGCCAGGTCGGCTTCTGGGTCATCGCGGCGCAGACCGCGGTGGCGCTCGCGCTCGGCATTCCCGCCAAGGCGGTGATGGCGCTGATCGGGGACCGGTTCACCTCGGGAACTGCCGCCCTCGTCCTCCTGCTCGCCGCCGAGGTCGCCGCCGCGACGGCGGTCGTGTCCGAAGGGGCGCTGGTCTACGTCGCCCGTCACCGCAACCTGGTCATCTCGCTGCTGATGATCGCGGTCGAGGCGGCGCTCGCCGCCGTCTTCATCCTCGGCGCCCGTGCCGCCGGCCTGCCGCAGAGCTTCCAGGCCGCCGGCGCCGCGCTGGCGCTCCTCCTCGCGCTCGGCCTCGCCTCGATCCTCAAGGCGCGGCTCCTGTGCCGGCTGCTCGAGGCGCCCGTCCAGCCGTGGCGCTGGCCGCTCTTCTGGGCGGCGGCCGCGGCGACCCTGGTCGGCTGGTTGTTCAGCCTGCTGCCCCACGACCTGGTCTGGCTCGACCTCGCGATCGGCGTGCCGGGCATCCTCGTCACCTTCGCGATCATCGTCTGGAAGCGCGGCTTCACCCACGAAGACCGCGTCCTGTTCCGCTCGGTCCGGCCGACGCAGACGCCGGAGCCTTAGCGCTCCTCCCCGGGACGGGGAGGGGGACCAGCCGCAGGCTGGTGGAGGGGGGGCCTCGCGTCCGCAGCGCCTGGCTCAGGGCCCCCTCCACCACGCCGCTTCGCGTCGCGGTCCCCCTCCCCGTTCCGGGGAGGAGCTTAGTGCCGGAAGTGGCGCATGCCGGTGAACAGCATCGCCAGGCCGGCTGCGTCGGCGGCGGCGATCACTTCCTCGTCGCGGACCGAGCCGCCCGGCTGGATGACCGCGGTCGCGCCCGCTTCGACGGCGGCGAGCAGCCCGTCGGCGAAGGGAAAGAAGGCGTCGGACGCGACGGCGGAGCCGACCGTCCGCGGCTCCGGCCACCCCGCTCTGTCCGCGGCGTCGCGCGCCTTCCACGCGGCGATGCGGGCGCTCTCCAGGCGGTTCATCTGCCCGGCGCCGATGCCGGCCGTGCTCCGGTCCCTGGCGTAGACGATCGCGTTGGACTTGACGTGCTTGGCGACGGTCCAGGCGAACAGGCAGTCGGCGAGTTCGGTCGCGCTCGGCGCGCGGCGCGTGACGACCCGCACGTCCTCCGCACTCAGCCGGCCGTTGTCGCGCGTCTGGACGAGATAGCCGCCGGCGATGGTCTTGAGGCCCAGCCCCGGACGCGCCGGATCCGGCAGGGCGCCGGTGAGGAGCAGGCGCAGGTTCTTCTTCTTCGCGAACACCGCCCGCGCCGCCTCGTCCGCGTCCGGCGCGATGACCACCTCGGTGAAGATGTCGGTGATCGCCTCGGCGGCCTCGGCGTCGAGGGGGCGGTTGACGGCGACGATGCCGCCGAAGGCGGACACGGTGTCGCAGCGCAAAGCGCGCCCATAGGCCTCGACGAGGGTTCCGCCGGTCGCGACGCCGCATGGATTGGCGTGCTTGACGATGACGCAGGCCGGGCCGTCCTCGCGAAATTCCGAGACGAGGTCGAGCGCGGCGTCGGCGTCGTTGTAATTGTTGTAGCTGAGCTCCTTGCCCTGGACCTGCTCGGCCTGGGCGATGCCGCGTCCGTGCGGGCCGAGCGGCAGGTAGAGTGCCGCCTTCTGGTGCGGGTTTTCGCCGTAGCGCAGCGCCGGCCCGCGCGCCATCGTCAGCGGCAGGACGTCGGGGAAGAGCTGGCCCTGGTCGCCGAACGCGAACCACTGGGCGATCATCGAATCGTAGACGGCGGTGGCGGCGAACGCCTTGGCCGCCAGCGCCTTGCGAAAGGCGAGTGACGTCGTGGCGTCGTCCTCGTCGAGGGCCGCGACCAGCGAGCCGTAGTCGGCCGGGTCGGTGACGATCGTCACATAGCCATGGTTCTTCGCGGCCGAGCGCACCATCGACGGGCCGCCGATGTCGATATTCTCGATGATCTCGTCGCGGCCGGCGCCGCGCGCGACCGTCGCGGCGAACGGATAGAGGTTGACCACCACCAGGTCGATCGCACCGATGCCGTGCGCCGCCATCGCCGCCGCATGCTCGGGCTCGTCGCGGACGGCCAGCAGGCCGCCATGGACCATCGGGTGCAGCGTCTTCACGCGCCCGTCCATCATCTCCGGAAAGCCGGTAAGCTCGGAGACGTCGCGGACGTCCAGCCCGGCCTCGCGCAGCGTCCGGGCCGTGCCGCCGGTCGAAACCAGCTCCACGCCGTGGCGCGCGAGTGTCCGGCCGAGCTCCGCGAGCCCGGTCTTGTCCGAGACCGACAGCAAAGCGCGCTTCACCTTCACCCGGTCCGGCACTCGTCCCTCCTCATCAGCTTGCGCGCCGGAAGACCCAGCCGATCGTCATGCCCTCCGGCGGGGTCTCGCCGGCGATCACGAGCTGGGCGCTTGCATGGGGCACGCCGTCGCCGTCGATCCACAGGCTCTCCTCGATGGTGAGGCGCCCGCCGCGGCAGCGAAACTGCCAGACCGTCGCGCCGCGCACCCGGAGCAGGGCGCCCTGGCCGTCGGCAGTGCTCGCGGCTTCGACCGCCGGGGCGAGATGGAAGCGGACGGCGAACGGCACCGCCTGGCCCTTGCGCCGCCGCCCGGCCGCCGCGAGCGAATCCTGCCCGCGCAGCTCCCGCCCGTCGGCGGAGAGCACGAGCTGCCGCTGGTGGACGAGCCCGAAGCGTTTCACATAGCCGTCATGGCTCGCCTCGACCGTGGCAATGCCGCCCGTCTCGTCGCGCGCCAGCTCGACCTCGCCGACGCCCTTGCCGAGGGTGCCGTCCTCGAGGATCGCCGTCGAGTTGCGGTCGCCGAGCGTCAGCGTCGAATGGGCCGCCGTGGTGCGCAGCGCGCGCACCAGCTCCGCCGGCAGCGCGTCGAGGGCCGCGCCCGGTCCGCCGCAATTGACGACGAGCCGGTTGGCGCCGTCGCTCATTTCGAAGGCGAGGGTCGAGGCGGAGCCCAGCGAGGGCCCCCGGCTGGGCGGCGGCGGCGCGGCGTCGAGGACCAGCAGGGTGTTGCGCGCCTCGAGCCGCTGGTAGCCCCAGCCGCGCGCCTGGCGGAGCGGGCGCGCCCGGACGCCCGAGCCTTCGACGGCGGCGGCGATGCGGCGCCGGGACAGGGGGTTGCCTCCCTGCCAGCTCGACAGTGCCTCGTCGCCGAGCGTGGTTCCGAGCAGCGCCCCGACGGCGCCGGCGAGGGCGTCGGCGACGGGCTCGGGCACCTCGGCATGCCCGGCATTGTAGGCGGCGCGCAGCTGCGCGAGCGTCTCGACCAGGGCGAGCTGCTCGGCCGGCGCCCGGCTCACCAGGCCGCCGTCGTCGCTGAGCGAGGCGCCGAGCGCGCGCACCAGGCCCGCTTCGGCCCGGCCGAGCCGAACGGCGCCCCCTTGCAGCACGAGCGCCGACGCCGTGAGCCCTGCCCAGGCCGTCACCCGCCCGAGGCCCGGCGGCATGCGGTCCGCGCCCTTGTCGAGGTGCCGGGTCGTCAGCGCGAGGTGCTTGAGCACCGCGGCGCGGTAGACGGCATCGCGGCTCGAGAGGATGTAGGGCGCGTAGGCCGTCCAGAAGAGGATCCGCCGCCCGGCATTGTCGGGCCGCCAGGCGGGTTCGGCCGGGTGGTCGCCATGGGCGGCCAGCCAGGCCTCGACGATCCGCTCCGACCGCTTCGATGCGCGCTCGCGGGTGGCGGCGGCGGCGATGTCGCGCAGCCAGGCGAAGCCGTGCAGCCGGTCGGCGAGGTCGCGCGGCATGTCGCCGGTGCGCGCGAAGTCGATCCGCTCGACGGGGATGCGGTCGCCCCGATGGAGCAGCGCGCCCTGCATCAGCGCCTCGCCGGCCGCCTTGTCCCCCGCGACGGGATCCTTGGGCACCGCGACCAGCTTGAGCGGCGCGCGCCGCCCCAGCGCCGGCAGCGAGAAACGGCGGAGCCGCCAGGCGAGCCGGTCGAACAGGGTCGTGCCGCCGTCGTCGCCGGCCCGAATCAACCGCTTGCCGGAGTCGATGGGCGGTTCGTCGGTCGGGGCGATCTTCTCGAGAAGGCTCATCCCCTGAGGCCCGCGATATTGGCCGCGTAGGCGGCGGGGCCGCCGCGGAAGGTCGCGGTGCCGGCGACCAGCGCGTCGGCGCCCGCGCTCACCGCCAGGCGCGCCGTCTCCGCGTCGATGCCGCCGTCGACCTCCAGGTCGATCGCCTTGCCCAGCGTGTCGATCCGCTTGCGGATCGCCTCGATCTTCTTGAGCTGCGAGGCGAGGAAGCCTTGCCCGCCGAAGCCGGGGTTGACGCTCATCACCAGGACGAGGTCGACCTCGGCCAGGACGTAATCGAGCATCTTCGCCGGCGTCGCGGGATTGAGCGAGACGCCGGCGCGCTTGCCCAGCGCCTTGATCGCCTGCAGCGTGCGGTGAAGGTGCGGCCCCGCTTCCGGATGGACGGTGATCGTGTCCGCCCCCGCCTCGGCGAAGGCGGCGAGGAACGGATCGACCGGCGCGATCATCAGGTGGACGTCGAACGGCTTGGCGGTGTGCGGACGCAGCGCCTTCACCACGGCCGGCCCGATGGTGAGGTTCGGCACGAAATGGCCGTCCATGACGTCGACATGGATCCAGTCGGCGCCCGCCGCGTCGAGCGCGCGCACTTCCTCGCCGAGCCGCGCGAAGTCGGCGGAAAGGATGGAGGGGGCGATGCGGACGGGCTGCTGCACGCCGAATCATTAACCGTGCGCGACTCGCCCGGCAAGGAAGCGCCCGCGACTTATCCCCCGCTAAGTCCGCCTGAACCGCGCGACGAAGAAGCCGTCGGCCCCGCCCTGCTCCAGCCACAGGCCGGGCAGCGTCCGGACGCAACCGCCGGGAACCGGCACCTCCCGCGGCAACTCGCCCGGTTCCGGCGGGACGAGCCGGAGGTTCCCGCCGGACGCGAGCAACGCCCCGGCGACCCGTTCTCCCTCCTCCGGCTCGAGCGAGCAGACCGAGTAGACGAGGGTCCCGCCCGGCTTCAGCCACCGGGCCGCCCGGGCCAGCATCGCCTTTTGCCCCTCGGCCAGCTCCGCCACCGTCCGGTCGCGGACCCGGTGCAGCACCTCCGGGTGGCGCCGGAAGATCCCGGTCGCGGAGCAGGGGGCATCGAGCAGGATCGCGTCCACCGGCTCCGCCGGCTCCCAGCGCATCACGTCGGCCGCGACGACGTCGGCCGTGAGGCCGGTCCGCGCGAGGTTCTCGGCGAGTCGTGCGAGACGACTTTCCGATGCATCCACCGCCGTCACCCGGAAGCCGGCCGAGGCGAGCTGCATCGTCTTGCCGCCCGGCGCGGCGCAGAGGTCGAGCGCCGTCCGCCCCTCCCCGCCGCCGAGCAGCCGCGCCGGTATCGACGCGGCGACATCCTGGACCCACCATTTGCCTTCGCCGTAGCCGGTGAGGCCGGCGACGGCGGTGCGGGAGGGGAGGCGCAGGTGGCCCGGCATCAGGCTGAGGCCCTCCACCTCCGGCACGGTTGCCGGAGGGAAGCACAGGTCGAGCGGCGGCGGTACGGCAAGCAGGCGCGCCGCGGCCTCGGCCACCTTCGCGCCCCAGTTGCGCTCCCACCGGTCGCCGATGCGGGACGGGAGGGTCGGCACCTCCGGCAGCCCCGCCTTGCGGCGCATGAGGGACCCGAACACGCCGTGGACCAGCCGCCGCGGCCCGCCCTCGACCAGCGGCAGCGCCGTGGCGATGGCGGCGTGCGGCGGCGTCCCCATCGCCAGCGCCTGGACGAGCGCAATGCGCAGGGCGAACCGCGCCTTGGCGTCGTCAGGCAGGCGCTGCTTCGTCGCGCTGTCGATCAGCGCGTCGAGATCCGGGAGGCGGCGCAGCGTCTCGGCGGCGATGGCATGGGCGAAGGCGCGGTCGTCGGCGCGGGCAAGGTCGCGCGCGGCGGCATCGAGCGCCGCCTCGAGCGGCAGGCCCTTGCGCAGCACCGCGTCGAGCAGGCGCATTGCGGCGCGGCGGGAGGCGGTGCCCTGGGCTTCGTCCATCTTGCATCCGCGCCTGCCACAGCCGAGATCGGGGGTCCACGCCGGAGATACACGATGGGCCAGCGCCCACCCCACCTGAAGCCGCCGCCTCACTGGACGAAGAGCGATCCCCCGCCGGAGCCGGCGCCGGGGACGGACGGGAAGGAGATTGGCGGGCCGAAGGGGGAGGAGCCGACCCGCTACGGCGACTGGGAGAATCACGGCCGCGCCTGGGATTTTTGAGGGCCCGTCACCCAGGCGGAAGCCGGGATCTCGTGGCGGCTCGACCGCGGCGCCCTTTTTCGGACGGAGATCCCGGCTTCCGCCGGGATGACGTCACACCCCTTCCGCCCGCAGCGGGCGGGAGAGGAGCTGCTCCACGACCTCGTCGACGCCCAAGGCGCCGGACAGCAGCGCGCACACGGCCTCGACGATCGGCATGTCGACTTCCGCGGCGCGGGCGGCGCGGAGGAGGACGGGCGCGGTGAAGGCCCCTTCCGCCACCGTCCGCCGGTCGGCGAGGAGCTCGGCGGCGGTGCGGCCCTCGCCGAGGCCCTTGCCGAGGCTGAAGTTGCGCGAGCTGGTCGACGAGCAGGTGAGGACGAGGTCGCCGAGACCGGCGAGGCCCGCCAGCGTTTCCGCCCGCGCCCCGCGCGCCAGGCCGAAGCGGGTCATCTCGGCGAAGCCGCGCGAGATCAAAGCGGCGCGCGCATTCTGCCCGAGCCGCCGCCCCTCGACGACCCCGCAGGCGATCGCGAGCACGTTCTTCACCGCGCCGCCGATCTCGGCGCCGACCACGTCGTCGGACAGGTAGGGGCGGAACCATGGCCGCGCGATGCGCGCGCGCAGCCGCTCGCCCAACTCGGCGTCCTCCGCGGCGAGCGTCACGGCGGCGGGCAGCCGCGCCGCCACCTCGTGCGCGAAAGTCGGGCCGGACAGCACCGCGATCGGTGCCTCCGGCCGCGCCTCCCGGGCGACGTCGTGCATCAGCTTCATCGACGCCTCTTCCATCCCCTTGGCGCAGAGGATGAGCGGCATCGCGCCGCGCGGCATCGCCGCCAGCACCGCGCGCATGTGCTGGGCCGGCGTGACGACGAGGAGCGCGTCGCAGCCGGCGGCCTCGGCCAGGTCCCCGGTCGCCCGGATCGCCGGATCGAGCGGCACGCCGGCGAGGAAGAGCGCATTTTCGTGGTCGCGGTTGATGCCCTCCACCACCTCGGGCTCCCGGGCCCAGAGCAGGGTCTCGCCGCCTTCCGCCGCGACCTGGGCGAGCGCCGTCCCCCAGGCGCCGCCGCCGAGGATGCCGAGCCTCATGCCTTCACTCCCGCGCCGCGCACCCGCTCCGCCGCCGGGTCGAGCGGCCAGCGGGCGCGGGCGGGGGTGTCGAGCGGATCGACCAGGCCCGCCTCGAAACGCAGCGCCCCGGCCCAGGCGATCATCGCCGCATTGTCGGTGCACAGCCACAGCGGCGGCGCGACGAACGGAAGGCCGCGACGCGCGGCGAGGTCGGTGAGCGCGGCGCGCACCGCCCTGTTCGCGGCGACGCCGCCGGCGACGACCAGCGCGGTCGCTTCGGGTGCCGCGCCGAGGGCGCGGGCGGTCCTGTCCACGAGGCAGTCGACCACCGCCTGCTGGAAGGACGCAGCGATGTCCTCGGCGGCGTAGCGGCCACTTTCCCGGGCGCGCAGCACCGCGCTCTTGAGCCCGGCGAAGGAGAAATGCGGCTCCGCCGAGCCGACCAGCGGCCGCGGCAGGGGCACCGCTCCCGGGTCCCCGTCCGCGGCGGCGCGTTCGACCGCGGGGCCGCCGGGAAAGCCGAGGCCGAGCAACTTCGCCGTCTTGTCGAACGCCTCGCCGGCGGCGTCGTCGATGGTCGTGGCGAGCCGGCGATAGCGGCCGAGCGCTTCGACCGACAGCAACTGGCAATGGCCGCCGGAGACGAGCAGCAGCAGATAGGGGAAAGCGAGCTCCGGCGCGCTCAGCATCGGCGAGAGCGCGTGGCCTTCGAGGTGGTTGACCGCGACGAGCGGCTTGCCGGCGGCGAGGGCCAGCCCCTTGGCCGTCACCAACCCGACCATGACGCCGCCGATCAGCCCCGGGCCGGCGGTGGCGGCGACGGCGTCCACTTCCGCCAGCTGCACGCCGGCTTCGGCAAGCGCGGCTTCGATCAGGTCCGGCAGGATCTCGACATGGGCCCGGGCGGCGATCTCCGGCACGACGCCGCCGTAGGGCGCATGCGCGGCTTCCTGGCCGGCGATCCGGCTGGCGAGGATGCGGCGGTCGGCGGTCACCAGCGCGGCCGCCGTTTCGTCGCACGAGGATTCGATGCCGAGGATCAGGCCCATCGCCGCTTCCCTGCCATTGCGCGACCCGCTAGCACAAGCGCCCCATGTTCCCGCCCCTCCGCCTCGGCACCCGCGGCTCGCCGCTCGCCCTCGCCCAGGCGCGGATGGTCGCGACGGCGCTGCGCGACGCGCACGGCTGGCGGCCGGAGCGGATCGAGATCGTGCCGATCACCACCACCGGCGACCAGATCCGCGACCGGCCGCTGGCCGAGGTCGGCGGCAAGGGTCTGTGGACCCGCGAGCTCGACCGCGCCCTCGCCGAGAACCGCACCGACATCTCGGTCCATTCGATGAAGGATGTCGAGACGCTTCGGCCGGCCGCGTTCGTCCTCGCCGCGATGCTGCCGCGCGCCGACGTGACGGACCGGCTGATCGGCGCCGACAGCCTCGCCGCCTTGCCGGAAGGCGCCCGCTTCGGCACCTCGTCGCCGCGCCGCGCCGCCCAGCTCCTCGCGCGACGGCCGGACCTCGCCATCGTCACCTTCCGCGGCAATGTCGAGACGCGGCTGCGCAAGATCGCCCTCGGCGAGGCGGACGCGACCCTGCTCGCCTCGGCCGGCCTGCTTCGTCTCGGCCATGCCGAGGTGGGGGTGGTCCTCGAAGACCTGCTGCCGGCGCCCGCCCAGGGCGCGGTCGGCATCGAATGCCGCGCCGACGATAAAAGGGTGCGCCAGTGGCTGCGCGGCATCGACGATCCCCTCACTCACGCCTGCGTCGCCGCGGAGCGGCGTCTGCTCGAAGGGCTTGGCGGCACCTGCCGCTCGGCGGTGGCCGCCCTCGCGACGCTGGAGGACAGCGCCATCCGGCTCCGGGCCGAGATATTGAGCCCCGACGGGCGGGAGGCGGTCGCGGCGGAGGAGAGTTTCGCGGCCGAGGACGAGGGATCGCCGCGGACGATGGCGCGGGACATGCTCGCCCGCGCCTCGATCGACCTGCGCGCGCTGTTCGCCGGTTGACGGGAACGGTCCTCATCCTTCGCGCCGAGCCCGGTGCCTCGGCGACGGCCGCCCGCGCCCGTGCTCTCGGGCTGGCGGCCGTCGCGGCTCCGTTGTTCGACGTGCGCCCCGTCGGCTGGTCTCCGCCCGAACCGAGACGTCATGACGCCATCCTCTTCACCAGCGCCCACGCGCCTCGCCTCGCGGGGGAGGGGCTCGAACCGCTGCGCCAGCTCCCCGCTTATGCCGTGGGCGAAGCGACGGCGGAGGCTGCGCGGCGATCCGGCTTTGCCGATGTGCGGACCGGGCCTGCCGACGGTGCCGCCATGCTCGCGCTCGCCGCCGCCGACGGCGTGAGGCGCGCGCTCCACCTGTGCGGGCGTAATCACCTTCCTCTGGCGCATCCGGGCGTGAAGGTGGAGCGCGCGGTGGTCTACGCCGCGGTCGCCCGCGACGCGCCGCTCGCGGTTCCGGCCGGCGCCGTGGTGCTCCTTCATTCGCCGCGCGCCGCCGCCCTGTTCGCACGCCGCGTTGCCGCCCGCGGGGAGATCCCGATCGCCGCCATCAGCCCCGCGACCGCCGCCGCGGCCGGGGTGGGCTGGGCGGCCGTCGCCGTCGCGCCGCGGCCGCGCGACGAGGCTTTGCTGGAGGTTGCGGTTGCGCTGTGCCAAGGTAGCGGGCCTGACGCGGCGGGAGCGGGATCGTGATGGATTATCAGGCGGACGGGGCGGTGCAGCGGCGGCGGTCGCTGGTTTCGCTGCTGTTCCTGCCGCTGCTGGCCTTCGTCGCGGGCCTCGCCCTCATGGGCTGGGTCCTGACGCGATCCGGCACGGCCGACGGCTGGTTCGGCCTCGTCCGCGCCGCCGACGTTCCCAAGCCCTCGCCGCCGCCGCCGGTCGTGGTCCAGAAGGAGGCCGCTCCGCCTGCCCCGCAGACCGCCCCGCCGGTTCAGGCGAGCACGACCGGAGCTCTGGACCCGGAGCTTCTCCGCCGCGTCAACCGGATGGAAGAGAAGGTCACCCAGCTCGACCTCCAGGCCCGCGCCGCCGTCGGCAATGCCGACCGCGCGGAATCGCTGCTCGTCGCCTTCGCCGCGCGCCGGGCGCTCGATCGCGGGCTCGGCCTCGGCTATCTGGAGACGCTGCTGCGCCAGCGTTTCGCCGGGACGGAGCCGCAGGCGGTCGCCACCATCTTCACCGCGGCGCGCGCGCCGGTCACGCTCGAACAGCTCCAGGCCGAGCTCCAGGAGCTCACTCCGAAGCTCACCGGCGGCGGCCCCGACCAGGGCTGGTGGCAGGCTTTCCGCACCGAGCTCGCCGGCCTCATCTCGGTTCGGCGCGAGGGGACGCCGTCGCCGCTCCCTTCCGAACATCTCCGCCGCGCCCAGGCAAGTCTCCAGGCCGGCCAGGTCGACGTCGCGCTCGTCGAGGTGAGCCGTCTCCCCGGCCGCGCCAACGCGGCGGACTGGATCGAGAAGGCGCGGCGCTACGTCGCCGCCCGCCGCGCGCTCGACACGATCGAGACGAGCGCGCTCATGGAGCCGCCGCCGGCGGCGCCCGCCCCGCATCCGGCGGCGGCTCAGTCCGCGAAGGCGTCGCCGCGCTAGATTTCGAGCAGCGCGTATTTTCGTCCGAACGCCGGCTCCACGACGAACTGCGCGCAATTGTAGACGGGGATGCCGCGCGGCGTACGGCCTTCGTAGGAGCCGCGATGGGCGTGGCCGTGGACCACCGCCTTGACGTTGTCGAACCGGTCGACGGCGTGCGCGAGCCGCGACGAGCCCAGGAACGGATAGATTTCGAGGGGCTCGCCGAGCACCGTCTCGGGCACCGGCGAATAATGCAGCACCGCCAGCGTGCGCTCGGTCCTCAACGAGCGGAGCGCGTTCTCGAGCTTGCGCGCCTCCTCGCTCGATTCCTCGACGAACGCCTTGATCGCCTGCTCGCCGAAGGCGCCGAGCTCGCCGCGCCCGAAGCCGCCGACGAAGCCCTTGACGCCGGCGAAGCCGACCCCCTCGACCACCGTCGCCTGCTCCCCGAGCATCCGGACCCCGGCCTCGGCGAGAATCGTCTCGACCCGGTCGGGGCAGCCGCATTCGTAATCGTGGTTGCCGAGGACGGCGAGCACGGGGACGCTCGCCGCCCGCGCATCTTCCGCCAGCACCTCGGCCTCGCTCGCCTTGCCGAAATTGGTGAGGTCGCCGCACAGCACGATGACGTCGGCGGCGTCGGACATCTCCTCGAACAAGGCGCGGTAGCGGCCCTGGGAGTCTTCGGTGACGTGGAGGTCGCCGATCGCGGCGACGGTGAGCGGCTCAGTGATGGTGGGGGCGTTCATGCTTCTCGTCCACGCCCTTCCCGACGACATCGGCGAAGCCCCATTCGGTGACGTCGACGACATAATCGGTCGGGCTGATGAGGCGGCCGCGACAGATCTTGATCTGCGCCGGCGGCATCGCGTCCTGGTTCCTGAGGCGGCTGAGCAGCTCATCGTAGAGCCAGCGCGGGATGAGGTCGCGCTCGGTCGGATAGACGAAGCGGAAGTTCAAGATGTTGATCAGCAGCACCTCCCAATAGAGCTCCATCGACGAGAGCAGCCATTGCCAGTCGATCTCCTCGTGCTTGAGGAGGATGGCGTGGACGATGTCGGCCCCGTCGTAGCGATAGCGGGTCTGGAGGAAGAGCTTGGAGAGGATGAACTGGGTCGGCGGCGTCACCCGGACGGTCGTGCCGTAGACCTCGGCCTCGTACACCTCCTGAAACCATTCGTCGGTGATGGGGATCGAGGCGGAGGAGATGTTGAAGATGACGTCGACGAAATGCTCGTCCTTCCAGACCTTGCCGATCCAGCGCACGTCCTCGACCTCGATCCGGTAGCCGCGCTCCTGGAAGAAGGCGAGGATCCGCGGCGCGTCGGACGGCTTGCAGAAGACGTCGAGATCCTTGGTGGGCCTGGTGATGCCGGTGAAGCAGGCGAGGGCGTAGGTGCCGGAGAGGAGGAACGGGATGCCCGATTCCTTCAGCAGCCGCAGGCTCTCGGCATAGAAGCCCACCGCCGCGGGCGGCGGCTCGAAGACGGAGGAATCGAGGGCGTCGAGAAGATTGCTCACGGCCCCCGTAACGGTACCGGAGCGTCCCCGGTTCCGCTCAGGGCTGCGACGCCGCTCCCTTGACGATGGCGTTCATGGTGACGGTGAAGTCCAGCGTCGCGCCGGGCGGCACGGCGCCGCCGCCCGCGCCCTTGTCGCCATAAGCGAGCTGCGGCGGGATCCAGATCCGGTAGGTGCCGCCCTGGTGCATCAGCTGCAGCGCCTCGGCGAAGCCGGGCACCACCCGCGCCACCGGCAGGCTCGCATTTTTGGCCTGGTCGAACACCTTGCCGTCGGTCAGCCGGCCCTCATAGTCGATGATCGCGGTGTCGGCCGGTCCCGGCGACCCGCCCCTGCCCGGCTTCAGGGTCCGAAACCGAAGGCCGGAGGCGGTGGTGACGACGCCGCGCATCGCGGGCGGCGGGGCGGAATGAGCGGCCGGCGCGGCGGCGGCGGCGAGCGCGAGAGCGAGGATCAGCATGGCATCGGCCTAAGCGGCGTCGCTGGCGACCGCAAGCCGCCTCAGCCGCGCCAGGCCTTCCAGTCGCGTTCCGTGGCGGCGGCGACGGCGGTCGCGGCTTGGGCCAGCCAGCCGCCGCCGCGGCGCGCCAGATCTTCCTTTACAGCGTCGGCGCCGCCCTTCCCGCCCGCATGCACGCCGGCGATGTCGCGGGCCATGGCGCGGAGCAGGCGGCGGCGCAGGTGCGGCCTTAATTCCTCGAGGTCGAGCTTGCGGCTGTTCGGCGCAAGGCGCCTGACGACGATCTCGCCCTCGGCCTTAAGCCAGGGATCGGGGGTCCTGAACCGGCCGCGGGCATAGGCATAGCCGGTGCCGGCCTTGCCGCGGGGCGCCCAGCATGATGGCACCGCCGCCTTCGCCTCGCGGGCGAGCGGCCCGCCGCGCCAAGCGGCCGTCGCAGCGACCAGCCGCAGCCGTCCGAGGCTGCCGACCCCGGCGCGGCGATGCGCGATCGCCACATCGGCGCCGCGCTCCGGGAGGGCGCCGCGTAGCGCGGCGACGAACCCCCCGTCGCGCCGCCGCGCCTTCGGCAGGGCGAGGATCTCGGCCCAAAAATCCTCGCGGTCTTGGGGGCTGGCGGCGAACAGCTCGCGCAGCCAGCCGCGTTCGCGCTCCAGCACATAGGGGCGCGGCCGCGCGATCCCCACCGCATAGCCGTCGAGGATCGCGTCCTCCGTCTCCGCGGCGCTACAGCCCCGCTTGCCGGCGGCGACCAACGCGCTGGCCGCGAGCCGGACGAGGTCGAACGGCCAAGCGGCCGCCGCCGCTTCGTCATAATCGTTCACGCCCCAGACCAGGCGGCCTTCGACGTCGCTCCACAGGCCGAAATTGCCGACATGGCTGTCGATCACCGACGGCACTTCGGGGGCGCCGAGGAGGTCCGGGCACAGCTGCGGCGCGGTCTCCGCCCAGCGGAAGCAGGTGCCGCGCAGGAAGGCGAAAGCCTCCTTGCGCATCAGCTTGTGCTTGTGGGCGAGATCGTCGGCGACGAACCGGCTCCCGAGCCGCGCCCGCAGCCAATCGTCGTAGTCCCGCATCGATTGCGCGATTGCCGTCATGGCGAACCCTCCCGCCGCGCAACGATGCGCCGGGTGGGAATGTAAGGCAATCGCGAGAAGGAACGCTCGAGCGGGCGAAGGGATTCGAACCCGCGCGCAGCCCTTCGGGCGGAGCGCCGTCGAGACTCGAGGGTTCGACAAGCAACGAGACGCTGGAGCGGGCGAAGGGATTCGAACCCTCGACCCCAACCTTGGCAAGGTTGTGCTCTACCCCTGAGCTACGCCCGCTCGTGCGTGGAGCCGAGGTCGCGCCGGTGACGCGGCCTCGGCCGAGGTGAGG
The DNA here is from genome assembly GCA_019239415.1 of Alphaproteobacteria bacterium. Classification (GTDB taxonomy): domain Bacteria; phylum Pseudomonadota; class Alphaproteobacteria; order Sphingomonadales; family Sphingomonadaceae; genus Allosphingosinicella. Next base: position 14,142 of record JAFAZW010000003.1, on the reverse strand, counting down.
CGGCGGCTGCTAGCATCCCGCCACGAGGCCCGCAAGCCCCCGCGGTCCAGGCCGGCGGAGGGTTGGCAGCGGTGGGCACGATCCCACATAGGGGGCGCAACGATTCGCGTGCGGAGACAGCAAGACGTGGCGACCCTGGGCATGAGCGCGGCCGAGAAAGAGGCGCTGGAGACCTTCCGCCGCGACGTCGTCGAGCCGTCGATGGACGCGCTCGTCATCCTCGATTTCTGGGCCGAATGGTGCGGGCCCTGCAAGCAGCTCGGGCCGGTGCTCGAGAAGGTCGCGGCCGATTATGCCGACCGCGGCGTCAAGCTGGTCAAGATCGATGTCGATGCGAACAAGATCATCGCCGCCCAGTTCCGGGTCCAGTCGATCCCCACGGTCTATGCGATCTTCCAGGGCCAGCTCGTCGCCGACCTCACCAGCGCGCGCACCGAAGGGCAGCTGACCCGTATCCTCGATCAGATCCTCTCGCAGCTGCCGGTCGCGGGCGAGGCGCAGCAGCGCGAGGCGGAGATCGAGCCGCTGATCGCGATGGGCGAGGAAGTCCTCGCCGGAGGCGACGCCGAGCGCGCCGCGAACATCTTCGGCCAGATCCGCGACATGGCGCCGGACAATGCCGAAGTCCTCTCCGGCCTCGCCCGCGCCTTCGTCGCCGCCGGCCGCACCGACGATGCCAAGGCGCTGCTCGACGAGGTGCCGGAGAAAGCGGCGATCGACCCGGCGATCGCCCGCGCCCGCTCGGCGCTGGCGCTCGCCGAGGCGGCGCCGCAGGGGGCGGACACGCGCGCGCTCGAGGCGCGCATCGCCGCCGATCCCGACGATCACGAGGCGCGGATCGAGCTCGCCGGCGCGCTGATGGCCGCCGGACGTCGCGACGAGGCCGCCGACCAGCTGCTCGAGGCGATACGCCGCGACCGCGACTGGACCGACGGGGCCGCGCGCAAGCGGCTCCTGCAGCTGATGGAGGTGGTCGGCCTCGAGGATCCCTGGGCGCGAGAGCAGCGCCGCCGCCTCTCGGCCATCCTGTTCACCTGATGCCCGAGACGGCGCTCCTGCGCGTGCCGGTCTTCCCGCTCGCCGGGGCCCTGCTCTTCCCCGGCGCGCAGCTGCCGCTCCACATCTTCGAGTCCCGCTATCGCGCCATGGTCCGCGATGCGCTCGGCAGCGACCGCCTCATCGGCATGATCCAGCCGCGCGACCATGCCGACCCGCCGTCGCTGTTCGAGATCGGCTGCCTCGGCCGCATCGCCGCGGCGGAGGAGCTGGACGACGGGCGCTTCAACATCGTCCTCGAGGGCCTCGGCCGCTTCCGCATCGCCCGGGAGGCCGAGGTCGCGACCCCCTATCGCCAGGTCGACGCCGACCGCAGCGGGTTCGACGATGCGGACGAGCCGGATCCGCTCGGCCTTGCCCAGCGTGCCGAGCTGGAGCGCGAGGCGCGCCGCTACGCCGACGCGCTGGGCTATTCGGTCGACTGGGAGGCGGTGTCGCGGCTCGACGACGAGATGCTGGTCAACGGCATCGCCCAGATCGCGCCGCTCGACGTCGGCTCGAAGCAGGCACTGCTCGAGGCCGCCGACATCGCCGAGCGCTGCGACCTCCTCGTCCAGTTCATGCAATTCCAGCGAATGGTCCCCGGCGGCGCCGACGGGCCCGAGACGCTGCAATGACGCGTCCGGCGCGCCCGCGGTGAGCGGCGCAGACGACCTGACCGGCCGTTGGCACGGCTTCTACACCTATGCCGACGGCCGCAGCTGCGCCTTCGAAGCCCAGGTCCGGGACCATGGCGGCGAGCTCGTCGGGGTCACCCATGAGGTCGCGGAGTTCGGCCCCGCCGCCGGCGGCACGCTGACCGCGTCGATCGAAGGCCGCCGCAAGGGCAGCGCGGTCGATTTCGCCAAGACCTATGACGACGTCGCCCTCGCCCACTACGCGATTCACTACGCGGGCACGCTCGGCGACGGCGGCAATGAGATCGAGGGCACCTGGTCGGTTCCAGGCGTCCACAGCGGCACCTTCCTGATGATCCGGGAAGGCGGCATCGAGGCCGAGGAAGAGCGCGAGGCGGCGGAGGAAGTACCGCGGTAAAGCTCCTCCCCGGGACGAGGAGAGCTAAATCGTCATCCCCCGCAGCAGCAGCGGCAGCTCGCCGCTTTCGCCCCGCGCTTCCGCCATGAACTGGTCTTTCAACGGCCCGATCTTCTGGACGAGGCCCATGCCGAAACGGCGAACGGCGGACGCGGCGCGGCCGGGGATGCCGTAGAGGCGGGTGAGGCCGTCCGTCGCCGCGGCGACCATGAAGGTGTCGAGGCTGCGCCAGCGCTCGTAGCGGGCGAGGAGTTGGGCGTCGCCGAGGTCGAGGCCGAGCCGCGCGCCCTCGACCAGCACCTGCGCCAGTGCCGCCGCGTCGCGCAGCCCGAGGTTGAGCCCCTGGCCGGCGATCGGGTGGATGCCGTGGGCGGCGTCGCCGACCAGAGCGAGGCGCTCCGACGTCATGACGGCGGCGTGGTGGAAGCCGAGCGGATAGGTCCAGCGCGGCCCGGCGAGCGTCACCGCGCCGAGGAACCCACCCATCCTTTTCTCGATCTCGTGCGCCATCGCCCGGTCGGGGAGGTCGGCATAAGCCGGCGCGTCGGCCGCGGGGACCGACCAGACGATCGCCGAGCGCGTCCCCGGCAGCATCGGCAGGATCGCGAAGGGTCCGGTCGGATAGAAGAGTTCGTAGGCGGTATTCTCGTGGTGGCGCTCATGGTCGACGGTGACGACGATGGCGTGGTGGTCGTAGCGCCAGCGGGCGACCTGAATGCCCGCCGCCTCGCGGGTCGGCGAGCTCCGTCCCTCGGCGCCGACGAGCAGCGGCGCCGTCATCGCCCGGCCGTCGTCGAGGGCGACGCGCACGCCGGCGCCGTCGCGGACGATGTCGGCGGCGCGGGCCGGCATCAGCAGCCGCACCCGCTCCGACTCCCGCGCCGCCTCGCCCAGCACCTGCCTCAGCCGCCGGTTCTCGACCATGATGCCGAGCGGGTCGTCGGCGTCGGGCGCGTCGAACACGATGCCGCCCGGTTCCAGCCTCTCGGTGACCCGGATGGTGCGGATGGGGCAGCCTTCGCCCTCGAGGCGGTCGGCGACGCCCAGCGCCTCGAACATCCGCCACGAGGCGCTGGCGATGGCGGTGGCGCGGCCGTCATAGGCGGGCGCCGTCCTCGCCTCCGGATCCGCCGGGTCGATCACCGTCGCCGCCAACCCGTGGCGGTCGAGGGCCAGCGCCAGCGTCAGGCCGACCAGACCCCCGCCGAGGATGATGACGTCCGCGCGCTCCACGTCGACTCCTTCGAACTTCGCCCGGTTGAACGATTTTCCCGCCCTACCGATGCAAAGCTGCAACGCCAAGCGCTTGACCGTCGACTCCCGACAGGCGCATTAACCGGTCTGCGGGAACATTTGGGGCACGGTAAGGACCATGGCGACAGTCGCGGCGGGCGCCCGGCAGGACAGGATGGCGCAGTGGCGTTCGGGGATGCGCAGCGGGATGCGGCGCACCGCTCGCCTCCTCCTGGGCGGCGCGCTGGGCGCGCTGGCCCTGCTCCTCCTCCTGGCATTGGTCAGCTACCGGCCGACCGATCCGTCGCTGGATACCGCCGCCGCCGGTCCGGTGCGCAACTGGATCGGCGCCCCCGGTGCTTATGCGGCCGATTTGCTGCTGGCGCTGTTCGGCCCGCCGGCGGCGCTGCTGCTGCCGCTGGTCGCGCTCGCCGGCTTCCGTCTCGCGCGCCTCGGCACCGCGGGCCGATGGGGACGCTCGCTGCTGCTGACGCTCGTCGCGATCGTGCTGATCGGCGCCGCGGCCGGCCTCCTCGTCGGCGGTGCGGTCAACGGCCTCCCGGCCGCCTGGGGCGGTGCGCTGGGCCTCAGCCTCGCCAAGGTCGTCGGCCTCGCCTTGGCGAAGATCGGCGATGCCTCCGTGGCCCAGCCCTTCCGGATCGCCGCCATGGTGCTGCTCGCTGCCGGCGGCCTCGCCTTCGCCTGGTTCGGCCTGGGGCTCAGCGCCGACGAACGCGAATGGATCGCCACCCGCCGGCTGCCCAGGCGTCCGCGCGCGCTGCCGTCCCCGGCGATCTTCGCCGAGGAGGAGGATGACGACGATTCCCCGATGGAGCGCCGTGCCCGCGCCCCGGTGGTCGTCCCGGCCGAACCGCCGCGCACCGTCATCGCCGACCGTGTCCGCGCGCCGGAGGCCGCCCGCCGCCCGCCGCGCGACCGCCAGCCTTCGCTCGCGCTCGGGGATTCCTATCAGCTTCCGGGCCTCGACCTGCTCGCGCCTCCGCCCAAGCCGGTCGACGCGAAGCTCGACAAGGCCAGCCTCGAGCGCAACGCCCGCCTGCTCGAAAGCGTCCTCTCCGATTTCTCGGTGAAGGGCGAGATCGTCGAGGTCCGCCCGGGGCCGGTCGTCACCATGTACGAGCTGGAGCCGGCGAGCGGCATCAAGGCGAGCCGCGTCATCCAGCTCGCCGACGACATCGCCCGCAACATGTCGGCGCTGTCGGCGCGCGTCGCGACGATCCCCGGCCGCTCCGTCATCGGCATCGAGCTGCCCAACCCGAAGCGCGAGATGGTCTCGCTCTCCGAGCTCATCGCCAGCCACGCCTTCGAGGACCAGGTCGCCCAGCTGCCGATCGTGCTCGGCAAGAACATCGCCGGCGATCCTGTCGTCGCGGACCTCGCGCCGATGCCGCACCTGCTCGTCGCGGGCACCACCGGCTCGGGCAAGTCGGTCGGCCTCAACTGCATGATCCTCTCCCTGCTCTACCGGCTCACCCCCGAGCAGTGCAAAATGATCATGATCGACCCGAAGATGCTCGAATTGAGCAGCTACGACGACATCCCCCACCTCCTCGCCCCCGTCGTCACCGAGCCGGCCAAGGCGATCCGCGCCCTGAAGTGGACGGTCGAGCAGATGGAGGAGCGCTACCGGATGATGGCGTCGATCGGCGTCCGCCAGCTCTCCAGCTTCAACGCCAAGGTGCGCGAGGCCAAGGCCAAGGGCCAGTCGATGGGACGCCGCGTCCAGACCGGCTACGACGCGGAGACCGGCCAGCCGAAGTACGAGATGGAGGAATTGGACTATGACGTCCTTCCCCAGATCGTCGTCGTCGTCGACGAGCTTGCCGACCTCATGATGACGGCGGGCAAGGAAGTCGAGTTCCTCATCCAGCGCCTCGCCCAGAAGGCCCGGGCGGCCGGCATCCACCTCATCATGGCGACGCAGCGCCCCTCGGTCGACGTCATCACCGGCGTCATCAAGGCGAACCTGCCGACCCGCATCAGCTTCGCCGTCACCTCGAAGATCGACAGCCGCACCATCCTCGGCGAGCAGGGCGCCGAGCAGCTCTTGGGCAAGGGCGACATGCTCTACATGCCCGGCGGCAAGCAGATCGCCCGCGTCCACGGCCCGTTCGTGTCGGACGAGGAGGTCCGCGCCGTCGCCGACTTCTGGCGCGGCCAGGGCCGGCCCGAATATGTCCAGTCGGTCACCGAGGAGCCGGAGGACGGCGGCTACATGTTCGAAGGCCAGCCGACGGGCGACGACGATCCGGAAGCGCAGCTCTACCGCAAGGCGATCCAGACGGTGGCGGAGAGCCAGAAGGCGTCGACCTCCTACCTCCAGCGCCAGCTCCGCGTCGGCTACAACAACGCCGCCCGCCTCATCGAGCGGATGGAGAAGGACGGCATCGTCAGCGCGCCCGACCATGTCGGCCGCCGCGAGGTGCTGGTCGACCCGGAAGGCCGCCCGATCGGGTGAGGTTGGGCCACGTCGGCGCAATCGCCACCCTCGCTCGGGACGAACGGGTTCCAGTGACGCAGATCTCCGATTCACCATTGCCGGAACCTCCCGGGTTCACACCGCATTCAAGGGCGTAACGATAGCCGCCTCGGCAATTCCCAGATACGGAGTCCTCCATGCTGCGTTTCAAGACGCTCCTGCTCGCCGCGCTTCCGGCCGCCGCCGCGCTCCCCGTGCCGAGCGCCGTCGCCGCCGCCGCGCAGCCGTCGCCGGCGCTGGAGCGCGTCCAGGCCCACTTCCGCGCCGTCGCCTCGATGACCGCAAATTTCGTCCAGACCGACCGTCGCGGCCGCTCGCTCAACGGCACCCTCACCTTGAAGCGCCCGGCGCGGATGCGCTTCGAATATCAGAAGGGCGTGCCGCTGCTCGTCGTCGGCGACGGCAAGGCGATCCACGTCGTCGACTATCAGGTGAAGCGCGTCCAGCGCCTGCCGATCGTCAACTCGCCGCTCTCGGTGGTGCTCAACGCGCGGCCCGATCTGTCGCGCATCGCCCGGGTGGTGCGCGACGATGCCGGCGCGATCGTCATCTCCGCGCGCGATCCGCAGCGGCCCGAATTCGGCACGATCACGCTCGCCTTCGCTAAGGGCGGCGGCCCGGCCGGGTTGACGCTCCAGGCCTGGACGGTGCTCGATTCCCAGAACAACCAGACCACCGTCCGCCTGTCGAACCAGCGCTTCAATGTCCCCGTCGCCGACACCGCCTTCCGCTGGACCGACCCGCGCACCGGCCGGACGATCGGTTAATTCATTCATCCTCCCGACAGCTTGGCGGCGCTAGAGAAGGCCATGCGGTCGCGGGAAGTCGCCGTCGGGATTTCCCCCTGTTGCCCGACGAGGCGCCTGCGACCGAGCCTCGCGTGAACAACGCCTGGTTGGCCCCCGCTCCACGCCCCCGGAGCGGGGGCCTTTGCTTTTTGGGAGTTCCCCCGTCCTGACGGATGGGGAGCCACTTGCTGGTGACTCCGCCCGCGGCACTCCCTAAATCCCCCCCATGTCCCTCAAGATCGCCTCCTGGAACATCAACTCCGTCCGCGCGCGCCTTTCGATCGTCGAGCGGTTCCTCGACGAGGAGCGGCCGGACATCCTCTGCCTCCAGGAGACCAAGGTCACCGACGATCTCTTCCCCGGCGGCTCCTTCGCGGCGCGCGGCTACGTGCACCAGATCGTCTGCGGCCAGCGCATGCACCACGGCGTCGCGATCCTCTCGAAGCTCCCGGTCGAGGAGGAGGAGCGCCACGACTGGCAGGCGAATGGCGAGGCGCGGCACATCGGCGTGCGTCTCCCGGGCGGCATCCGGCTCGAGAATGTCTACATCCCCGCCGGCGGCGACGTGCCGGATCGCGAGGCGAACCCCAAGTTCGGCCAGAAGCTCGACTTCATCGCCCGCATGACCCGCTGGTCGGAGGCGTGCCGCTGCCCCACGATCATGGTCGGCGACTTCAACGTCGCGCCCCTGGAATGCGACGTCTGGAGCCACAAGCAATTGCTCACCGTCGTCAGCCACACGCCCGTCGAAGTGGAAGCGCTGACCGCCCTCCAGGCGAGCAACGACTGGGTCGACCTCGGCCGGCACTTCCATCCCGCGCCCGGCCGGCTCCACACCTGGTGGAGCTACCGCTCGCCGGACTGGACGAAGAACGACCGCGGCCGCCGCCTCGACCATATGTGGGCGACGCCGGACGTGGCCGCGCACGCCGTCGCCCATGCCGTGCACGAGCCCTGCCGCAGCTGGGAGCGGCCTTCCGACCACGTGCCGCTGGTGACGGAATTCGCGGTGTGACGCCAGCCGCCGCCGACCCCCGCGCCGTCGCCCGCGCCGTCGATGCGCTCCGCCGCGGCTGGCCGGTGACGATCGACGGCACCGCCTTCCTCGCGGTCGAGACGGCCGACGACGCGGCGCTTGCCGCCTTCGACGCCGAAGGGCCGGCCGATCTGCTCGTCTCGGGCAATCGCGCCGTGACGCTGAAGCTCGCCAACCAGGTCGACGGGACGCCGACGGGGCCGGTGCGGATCGCCCGCACGTCGTGGCTGGACCTCGCCGAGGCGGTCGCCGTCGCGGACCCCGCGCTCGACCTCGCCCACCCCCTCAAGGGGCCGTTCCGCGCGATTCCAGTCGGCGGCGACCATGCGGCGGTCGCCGCCATGGCGCTGGCGCGGCGCGCCGGCCTGCTCCCGGCGTTCTTCGTCGGAGGCCGCTCCGGCGAGACGGCGACCAGGCTGACGGCCTCGGACGTCGAGCAGTTCGAGCGGGCGCCGGCGCTTCGCATCGCCTCCCGCGCCCGGCTTCCCACCCATGCCGCCGAGAAAGGCGAGATCGTCGCCTTCCGCTCCGACGAGGACGCGGCCGAGCACGTCGCCCTTCTCACCGGTGCCCCCAACGGCATGCCCCCGCTCGTCCGCCTGCACAGCGAATGCCTGACCGGCGATGTGCTCGGGTCGCTGAAATGCGATTGCGGCCCGCAGCTCGGCGCCGCCCTCGCCGCGATCGCCGCCGCCGGCTGGGGAATCCTTCTCTACCTGCGCCAGGAGGGCCGCGGCATCGGCCTCGTCAACAAGCTCCGGGCCTACGCGCTCCAGGACCAGGGCTTCGACACGGTGGACGCGAATCTCCGCCTCGGCTTCGCCGACGACGAGCGCGACTTCGGCGTCGCCGCCGCGATGCTCCGCCTGCTCGGCCAGGCGGAGGTGCGCCTCCTCACCAACAATCCGCGCAAGGTGGCGGGGCTCGAGGCCGCCGGCATCCGCGTGGCCGAACGGGTCGCCCTTCAGGCCGGCGGCAACCCCCACAACCAGGCCTATCTCGACACCAAGCGCCTTCGCAGCGGCCACCAGCTCTGACGCCATGACGCCGTGCCTCCAACCTCCCTTCCCCGAGGGGAGGGCGGGGGCGGGTAGGCGAGCCCGCGAGACTTCGACGGTAAGATACGTGCACTGTCACCGTAATGTTTCGTCACCGTAATGTTTCGTCAAAACGGTGACAGTGCACTTATCTGCGCCTGCTTGACACCGCCGCTGTATGAAAGCACCAACACACCGTTGGATCAGCAGGGGATGAGCGGCCGATGAGCGACCCGCAGGCGCCGGCGCTGGAGCTGGTCAATCTCAGCAAGACCTACGGCCGCCGCGGCAAGGGCGTCCGCGCCGTCCGCGACGTCAGCCTCAGCGTCGCGCCGGGCGAAGTGTACGGCTTCCTCGGCCCCAACGGCGCGGGCAAGAGCACGACCATCCGCATGACGCTCGGCCTCATCGCGCCGACGGGCGGCGAGGTGCGCCTCTTCGGCGAGGACCTGCGGCGCCATCCGGCGGTGCTGAAGCGGGTCGGCTCGCTGGTCGACGGCGGCGCCTTCTATCCCTTCCTCTCCGGCCGCCGGAACCTCGAAGTGGTGGCCAGCACGCACGGCGCTCCCACCGACGCGGATCGTATCGATAGCCTGCTCGACCAGGTCGGCCTCGCCAAGGACGCGAAGCGCAAGGTGAAGGGCTATTCGACCGGCATGCGCCAGCGGCTCGGCGTCGCCGCCGCGTTGCTCCACGACCCCGACATCGTCATCCTCGACGAGCCGGTGAACGGCCTCGACGTCGCCGGCATCCAGGAGATGCGCGCGCTGATCCGCGGTCTCGCGGCCGATCACCGCAAAACCGTGTTCCTCTCCAGCCACCTGCTCCACGAGGTCCAGCAGGTCTGCGACCGCGTCGCCATCATCAGCAAGGGCGAGGTGGTTCGCGAGGCGCGCATCGCCGACCTGCTGCGCCAGGAGGCCGGGCTGCGCGTCGAGGCGGCGCCGCTCGACATCGCCGAGGCGGCGCTCGCCGCCCGCTGGTCGGTCGAGCGGAGCGGCGACGCCCTCGTCGTCGGCGCCACGCGCGACGAGGCGCCCGAAGTGGCGCGGCGGCTGATCGGCGCCGGCGCACAGCTGTTCGGCCTCGCCGCGGAGCAGCGCAACCTCGAGGAGGTGTTCCTCGCGATCACCCAGCCGGAGACGGACGATGCTTGACGCGCTCGCGGCCGAACGGCTGAAGCTCACCCGGCACAAGGCGACCTGGTTCCTCGTCTGGCTCTACCCGGTCCTGTTCCTGGTCGCCTATCTGATCGCGATCGCCGTCGCCGCCGCGCACGGCGGCGGGCCCTCGAAGCCGCCGGGTGCGGCGGACTGGATCAGCCAGACCGCGATCATCTGGAAGCTTCCGGACCAGACGATCGGCCGCCTCCTCATCGGCGCCTACGTCGCGGTGGCGATCGCCGGCGAATATGGCTGGAACACGTGGAAGCTCGTCATCCCGCACCGCTCGCGCACCTCGCTCCTCCTCGCCAAGGTCGCGCTGATCGTCCTGCTCTTCCTCGCCGCCTTCCTGCTGACGGCGGGGATCTCCCTGCTCTTCACCTGGATCGAAGGCGCCGTCCGCGGCCGCGCCGTCCCGACCGGCGTCACGGCCTCCGCGATCCTCGATGCGCACGGACGCGCCGCGCTCGCCGGCCTCGCCCCCTTCCTGTTCACCCTCGCCTCGGTCGGCCTCGCCGCCATCCTCACCCGCTCGACGATCGCGGCCCTCGTGATCGGCGTCGTCGTCGCGATCGTCGAGAAGCTGTTCGTGCAGCTCGGCCCCTATCTCTCGCCCTATGCGCCGAGCCTCGTCTGGGGCCTCTACCACGCCCTCCCCGGCTACCACCTCGTCAACCTCGCGTCCTGGGTGACCGAGGGCGCCCCCCACCGCACGCCCTTCCCGGACGGCAGCATCGTCGCGCTGGACTGGACTACCTCGCTGGCCGTCGCCGGCGCCTGGACCGCCGCCCTCGGCGCCGCCGCCTTCGCCGCCTTCCGGCGGCAGGACATCAACTAGCGCCGAGCAGCCGCCGGATCGAGGTGAGGTCGTAGCCGGCGTCCGCCGCCTGCCGCAGCAGCGTGTCCCCGCCCGTGCCGCGGCGCGACCGCGCCAACGCCCAGAGGTAGGCGGAGCGCGTCCCCGACCGGCAGAAGATCAGCGCCGGCCCCGCCTCGAGCGCCTCCGCCATATCCTCGATCTGCTCCGGCCTCAGCCCATGCGCCACCGGGATCCAGCGATAGCCGAGCCCCGCCGCCCGCGCCGCCGCCTCGATCTCGCCCGCGCGCGGCTGCCCCGGCTCCTCGTCGTTCGGGCGGTTGTTGACGATGGTGCGGATGCCGCGAGCGGCGATCTCCGGCACGTCCTCCGGGCGGATCTGCCCCGCGACCCAGGTCGTCTCGTCGAGCTTCCTCATCGGCGGCGCCGTAACAGCTCCTCCTCGTCCCGGGGAGGAGCTACTCGAACCCCCGCACGACCTCCACGAACGCCTCACCATATTTTTCCAGCTTCGCCGCGCCGACGCCCGACACCCGCGCCAGCGCCTCCCGGCTCGTCGGCCGCACCGCCGCCATTTCGCGCAGGGTCGAATCGTGGAAGATCACGTAAGGCGGCACGCCCGCGGCCTGGGCGAGGTCGCGGCGGCAGGCGCGCAACGCGTCGAACAGCGGATCGCCTTCCGGGTTGGCGTCCCGGTTCGCGCGCGCCCGGCGCGTCCGCTTCGGCGGCAGGACCAGCTCCAGCGCCTGCTCGCCCTTGAGGATCGGCTTGGCGGCCGGCCCGAAGGAGAGCCCGCCATAGGCATCGGCGCGCAAGGCGTCGCGCGCCAGCAGCGCCCGCGCCACCGGCTTGATCAGCGCGACTTCCTCCTCGCCGGCAATGCCGAACACCGACAGCCGGTGGTGGCCGAACGACAGCACCTTCTCCGTCTCCCGGCCGGCGAGCACGTCGGTCAGATGCTGCACGCCGAAGCGCATCTCGGTCCGGAACGCGGCGGAGAGCAGCTTTCGCGCCGTCTCCGTCGCGTCGAGCGTCACCGGCGGGGCGAGGCAATTGTCGCAATTGCCGCACCGCTCCGGCGGTTGCTCGCCGAAATGGCGGAGCAGCAGCGCCCGCCGGCACGCTCCCGTCTCGACCATCGCGGCGAGCGCGTTCAGCCGCTGCCGCTCGCCGCCGCGCCGCTCCGCCGGCACTTCCGTCTCCAGCCGCGCCCGCGCCCGGGCGAAATCCTCGGCGCCCCAGAACAGCCACGCCTCCGCCGGCTCGCCGTCGCGCCCCGCGCGGCCGGTCTCCTGGTAATAGGCCTCGACCGACTTGGGGATGCCGGCATGCGCGACGAAGCGCACGTCCGGCTTGTCGATGCCCATGCCGAAGGCGACGGTCGCCACCATCACCATGTCCTCGCTCGCCACGAACGCCGCCTGGTTGCGCGCCCGCACCCGCGGGTCGAGCCCGGCATGGTAAGGCAGCACCCGGCGCCCGGGCGTCGACAGCTGCTCGGCGAGCTTCTCGGCCTTGTCGCGGCTCGGCACGTAGACGATGCCGGGACCCGGCTGCTCGGCGAGCAAAGCCTTCAGTTGCTGGCCGACGCCGTCGCGGGGCCGCACATGGTACCGGATGTTCGGCCGGTCGAAGCCGGCGACGATCAGGCCGTCGTCCGGGATGCCGAGCTGGACGAGGATGTCCGCCCGCGTCGCCTTGTCCGCCGTCGCCGTCAGCGCCAGCCGCGGCACCTCGGGGAACGCGTCCAGCAGCGGCTTGAGCAGCCGGTAGTCCGGCCGGAAGTCGTGCCCCCATTCCGAGACGCAATGCGCCTCGTCGACGGCGATCAGCGCCAGCTTCGTCCGCGCCGCGAGCGCCCGGAACGCCGGCGTGCTCGCCCGCTCCGGCGCCACGTAGAGGAGATCGAGCTCGCCCGCCTTGAGCCGCTGCAGCGTTTGCTGCCTCTCCTCGTCGGGATCGGCGGACGTCAGCGACGCGGCCCTGATGCCGAAGGCGTCGGCCGAACGGATCTGGTCGTGCATCAAGGCGATCAACGGCGAGACGACGAGCGCGGTCCCCTCCCGCGCCAGCGCCGGCAGCTGATAGCAGAGCGACTTGCCCGCGCCCGTGGGCATCACCGCGAGCGTGTGCCTGCGCGCCATGACGCGGTCCACCACCGCCTCCTGCACGCCGCGGAAGGCCGTGAATCCGAACATCTGGTGGAGAATCGCCGCGGGGGAGGTCACCGCGTCGTCGTAACCGTGGCGTTGGGCTTGCGCGAGTCGCATGGCGCCGCCATAGCAGAACACATACGGAACGCAAACGCGGCGCGGCGTCAGCCTGCCTCGGCCATCCGCGCCTTGTGGTAGCGGGTGCGGGTGACGATCACGTAGGCGAAAATCGCGAACCCTGCCGCGATCAGCCCCCACCCCGTCATGCGCAGCCCGGGCCGGGGCGGCCCTTCGAGCTGACTGTAGAGCAAAGCCGCCAGACCCGCGCAGTTGAGGGCGATCCCGGCCCAACGCCACCCGCGCCTGAAGCGCAGCAGCTCCCAGCGATACGCCGTGCGCGCCGCCGGATCGGACAGGTTAGGGCGCATCTTTCTCCCTCCCGGCCGCCATTCTACTGCATTGCCGCTTTCACCTCCAGCCGCGCAGGTCTACTAGCACCCGTCCCCGGGGGACCGCGCGCAAGCGGTTGAGAACTGGCTGAGGCCAGGACCCGTCGAACCTGATCCGGCTGACACCGGCGTAGGGAGGGAGAACGGGCCGCCCGCTCTCCGTCCGAATTGGAGAGCGAACACATGCCCGACGTCCCTGTCCTGAGCGAAGTCGAAGGGCCCGCGCGCACCGAGCTTAAGGTCACCACCGGCCCGATCCGCGGCAGCCGCAAGATCCACGTCGGCCCGCTCAAGGTCGCCATGCGCGAGATCGACCTCGAGCCGACCTCCGGCGAGCCGCCGCTCAGGGTTTACGATTGCTCCGGCCCCTACACGGACCCCGCCGCGGCCATCGACATCATGGCCGGCCTTCCCGAGCTCCGCCGCGACTGGATCCGCGGCCGCGGCGATGTCGAGGAGGTGACGCAGCGCGAGGTGCGGCCGGAGGATAACGGCCAGCTCGGGCCCGACCGCTCGGGCGGAGTCGCCCCCTTCCCGAACGTCCGCCGCAAGGTTCTGCGCGCCCGGCCCGGCGCCAACGTCAGCCAGATGCACTACGCCCGCCGCGGCATCGTCACGCCCGAGATGGAGTATGTGGCGATCCGCGAGAATCTCGGCCGCGATCTGCTCCGGGAGTCCGTTCGCCCCGAGCGAAGTCGGGGGGCGCCCGCGCGGGACGGCCAGGATTTCGGCGCCGCCATCCCCGACTACGTCACCCCGGAATTCGTCCGCGACGAGGTGGCCCGCGGCCGCGCCATCATCCCCTCCAACATCAACCACCCCGAGAGCGAGCCGATGGCGATCGGCCGCAACTTCCTGGTCAAGATCAACGCCAA
>JAFAZW010000072.1 GCA_019239415.1 Alphaproteobacteria bacterium | reverse complement strand
ACATCTTCTTCGAACGCCACGTGATGCCGCCCGAACATCCGCGCTTTTACGCCGCGGCCCGATCGACCCTCAACATCACGCGTGCCGCGATGGCCGCCTCGGGCTGGTGCCCGTCGGGCCGCCTGTTCGAAGCCGCCGCCTGCGCCGTGCCGCTGGTGTCGGATGCCTGGGACGGCCTCCCGGGGCTGTTCACGCCCGGCGAGGAGATCGTCCTTGCCGGCACCTCCGAAGACGTCGTCGCCCTCCTCGCCGGCGAGACGGACGCCGCGGCGATGGGGCGCCGGGCCCGGGCGCGGGTGATGCACGGCCACCGCGCCGCCGACCGCGCGGCGGAGCTGGAATTGGCGTTGCTCGAAGCCGCCGCCGCGAAGGCGGGGTCGGCTTTCGAGGTGGAACCGGTCGAGGGTTCGAAGACGACGATGTCGAGGAAGAAGGAGCTGTTGTGAGGAACGCCAATGCAATCACCGCCCTGGTCGCGGGCGGCGCCGGCTTCATCGGCTCGCACCTCATCGACGCGCTCCTGGCCGAGGGCGCGACGGTGGTGAGCCTCGATTCCTACCTGACCGGCCGACCGGAGAATCTGCGCCACCTCGACCATGAAGCGCGCTTCGATTCCGTTCACGCCGACATCGTCGAGGCGCTGCCGGCACGGATCTCGCGTACCCGCTTCAGCCACGTCTTCAACCTCGCCTGCGCCGCGTCGCCGCCCCATTATCAGGCCGATCCCGAGCACACGATGCTGACCAACGTGCTCGGTACCCGCAACCTGCTGCGCCTCGCCGAGGAGACGGGCGCCCGCTTCCTCCTCACCTCGACCAGCGAAGTCTATGGCGACCCCGAGCAGCACCCGCAGCGCGAGGCCTATCGCGGCTGGGTGAGCTGCACGGGGCCGCGCGCCTGCTACGACGAGGGGAAGCGCGCCGCCGAGACCCTGACCTTCGACTATCAGCGCGCCGGCCGCGCCGACGTGCGCGTCGCCCGCATCTTCAACACCTACGGCCCCCGCATGCGCCCCGACGACGGGCGGGTGGTCTCGAACGTCATCTGCCAGGCCCTGTCGGGCGAGGACGTGACCGTCTATGGCGACGGCAGCCAGACGCGCAGCTTCTGCTACGTCTCCGACCTCGTCGAGGGGCTGATGCGGCTGATGGCGAGCGACGCCGACGACGGCCCCGTCAACCTCGGCAACCCGAACGAGCTCACCGTCGCCGACCTCGTCGAGCGGGTGATGCGGATGACCGGCTCGCGCTCGCGCGTCGTCCACCGTCCGCTTCCGGTCGACGATCCGCGCCGACGCAAGCCCGACATCGGCCGGGCCAAGGCGCGCCTCGGCTGGGAGCCGGTCGTGCCGCTCCAGCGGGGGCTCGAGGAAACGGCCGCCTGGTTCGCCGACGAGCAGGCGCGCAGCGCCCCACCGGAGCGCCCGGCCGGACGCCCGGCCCTGGTCGAGGTCGCCGCCGAGTAAGGCTGGCCAAGCGCCCCCCGCCGTGCCAACCGTGCCGGCCCGCAACCGGCAGGAGGCCGCCTTGGCGCTCACGCTCTACGCCCATCCTTTCTCCTCCTACTCGCAGAAGGTGCTGATCGCGCTGTGGGAGAATGAGATCGCTTTCACCTATCGGACGGTCGGCGAGGAGCCGGGTGCCGCCGAGGCGCACCGGGCGCTGTGGCCGTTCGCCAAGTTCCCGACGCTTGTCGACGACGGGCGCACGGTGGCGGAGACGACGATCATCATCGAATATCTCGGGCTCCATCATCCGGGGCCGGTACGGCTGATCCCCGCCGATCCGCAGGCGGCGCTCGAGATCCGCTTCCTCGATCGCGTGTTCGACCATTACGTGATGACGCCGGTGCAGGAGGCGGTCGTCGCCGTGCTTCGCGGCGGCGACCGCGACGAAGCCGTCGCCGGAGCCGCGCCGCGGCTGGAGACCGCCTATGGCTGGCTGGAGACGCATCTCGCGGGCCGAAGCTGGGCGGCCGGCGAGGGCTTCACCATGGCCGACTGCGCGGCGGCGCCGTCGCTCTTCTACGCCGACTGGGTCCACCAGATCGACGACGCGCGCTTCCCGACGCTGCGCGCCTATCGCACACGCCTCCTCGCCCGCCCGAGCGTCGCCCGCGCCGTCGACGGCGGCCGCCCCTACCGCCACTATTTCCCCCTCGGCGCGCCGGAGCGGGATTGAACCCGTCGTCCCAGCAAAGGCTGGGACCCCAGCGGGTGAAAGGCGCTGAGTTCTTCACCCGCTGAAGCCCCAGCCTCCGCTGGGGCGACGCCTTACCCCCCTACCGCCGCCAGCGCCTGGTCGAAATCGGCAATGAGGTCGTCGGGATCCTCGACGCCGATCGAGATGCGCACGAGATTGTCGGTGATGCCGAGCGCCTGCTTGCGCGCGTCGGGCACCGACAGGTGCGTCATCGCCGCCGGCGCGCTGGCGAGCGTCTCGGTGCCGCCGAGGCTGACCGCCAGGTGCGCGATCTTCAGCGCGTCGAGGAAGGCGAAGGCCTCCGCCTCGCCGCCCCTCAGATAGAGCGAGAAGGTCGAGCCGGCGCCGGTGCAGTGGCGGCGGTAGATGTCCGCCTGCCGCCCCTCGGTCAAAAAGCCGAGATAGCCGACGCTCTCGACCTTCGGGTGCTGGCGCAGGAACTCGCAGACCTTGGCGGCATTCTCGCCCGCCCGCATCATGCGCAGCTCCAGCGTCTCGAGGCTGCGCAGCAGCATCCAGGCGGTGTTCGGGTCGGTGATCGTGCCGATCGTGTTGCGCATCATCCGGATCGGGTCGATCAGCGCCTTGGCGCCGACCACGCCGCCGGCCACCAGGTCCGAATGCCCGCCCGCATATTTGGTCAGCGAGTAGATGGAGAGGTCGGCGCCGTGGTCGAGCGGGTGGTGCCAGAGCGGCCCGAGGAAGGTGTTGTCGATCGCGATCGGCGGCCGCTGCCCCTCCTCGAACAAGGCGTTCCGCGCGGCCGCCACCGCCTCGACGTCCACCAGCGCGTTGGTCGGATTGGCGGGGCTTTCGAGATAGATGAGCGGCACCCGCCCCTTCGCCTTCGCCTGCTCCAGCACCGCCTCGATCTCCGCGCGTTCGGCGCCGGCGGGGAAATCGAGCCACGACACGCCGAACTTGCCGAGGATCCGCGCGATGAGCGTCTCGGTCGCGGCGTAGAGCGGGCCGGAATGGACGATGACGTCGCCGGGCTGGACGAAGGTGAGCAGCAACGTGGCGATCGCCGACATGCCCGACGAGAAGGTCAGCGCGTCCTCCGCTTCCTCCCACAGGCCGAGGCGGTCCTCGAGGATCTCCTGGTTGGGACCGTTGAAGCGCGAATAGACGAGGCCTTCCGCCCCGCCGGGCCGCTTGCCGGTAACGCCCTCGAAATGGCGCTTGCCGGCCGCGGCGTTCTCGAAGACGAAGGTCGAGGTGAGGAAGATCGGCGGCTTGAGCGAGCCTTCCGACAGGGCCGGATCGAAGCCGTGGCCCATCATCAGCGTCGCGGGCTTCAGCTTGCGGCCTCCCACTTCGAGCACCGGCGTCTTGGGCCGGCGGCGCGGAGTCGCGCCGGTCATGTCGGATTCGTCTTCGCCTGCCATGATGTGTCTCCTTGCGAGTGACTGTGCGTGGAGACCGGGCCCGCCGCGTCGGCAGGCCCACCGGGCACGCGCGGCTGCGCGCCCCGGAGGGGTGAGGTCCGTCGCCCGCGCGCCCTCTAGCGCAGGGAGCGGGGCAAGGGACAGTCACTTTCACACGCGGCGGTGACAGGGGACACGTACTTTACGCACTGGCGTGCCCGAAACGGCGGCGCGGCGGGTGAAAGTACGTGTCCCCACCCGCGTGCGAAAAGTGACCGTCCCGGGGCTCAGGCCAGCGCGATGATCGAGACCTGCCGCCCGTAATCCGCTTCCCCTCTGTGGGTCGCACGGCGGTAGCTGAAGAAGCGCTGCTCCTGCGTGTAGGTGTCCTCGCCGAGCGCCTCGACGCGGGCGAGGCCGGCGGCGGCGAGGCGGGAGAGGACATAGGCTTCGAGGTCGAACTGGTGCCGATCGTCGCGCACGCCGGACGAGAAGAAGCGCTCGTTCGACTCGTCGGCCTCGGCGAAGCGGCGGAAGAAGGCGTGGTCCACTTCGTAGGAGCGCCGGGCGATGCACGGGCCGACGGCGGCGGCGATGCGCGCGCGGTCGGCGCCGAGCGCCTCCATCCGCGCCACCGTCGCTTCCACGATGCCGCCGATCGCGCCCTTCCAGCCGGCGTGCGCCGCGCCGATCACGCCCGCCTGGCGGTCCGCGAACAGCACCGGCGCACAGTCGGCGGTGAGGATGCCCAGCGCCAGCCCCGGCCGGTCCGTCGCCATGCCGTCGGCGTGGGGGCGGCCGTCATCCGGCCACGGCGCCGTCACCGTCAGCGCCTCGCCGGAATGCACCTGGTGCACGGTGACGAGGCTCGCGCCCGGTGCCACGGCAGCGACGGCGCGGCGTCGGTTCTCGTGCACGGCGATCCGGTCGTCGCGCGATCCCAGGCCGACATTGAGACCGCCGCACACGCCCTCGGACATGCCACCGCGCCGGCCGAGGAAGCCGTGCGCCACGCCGTCCAGCGCCTTCGCCCGCAGCACCTCGACGCTCATGCCAGCTCCAGCTTCCAGATCTCGTCCTCGTCGGCCTGCTCGCCCACCATGAAGGCGTAGGGCGCGACATAGGCGAAGCCGTAGCGCCGGTAGAAGGCCTTGGCGCGATGATTGTCGCTGTAGACGCTGAGGTACAGCGTGCGGACGCCGCGCCGCCGCGCCTCGCCGAGCGCCCAGTCCATCAGCACCGGCGCGATGCCGCCGCCGTACCAGCGGCGCAGCAGATAGAGCTGGCGAAGCTCGAGCGCGCCTTGGGAATCGACGGGGAGCGTCAGCGGCCCGATCTTGCAGAAGCCCGCCGCCTCATTCCCGTCGAGCGCCAGCAGGAACCGATAGGCCGGGTCCTCGATCTCCTTGCGGAAGGCCGCGGGGCTCAGCTTGTTCAGGAAGGCCTGCAGATCCGCGGGCTTGTAGAGGTGGCCGAACGTTTCGACGAACGCGCGCTCGAACAGGTCGGCGACGAGCGCGGCGTCCTCGGGTACGGCGGGACGGTAGGAAATCATGCGAGGCCCGCCGGATCGGGCCAGTCGGG
Organism: Alphaproteobacteria bacterium; assembly: GCA_019239415.1. Classification (GTDB taxonomy): domain Bacteria; phylum Pseudomonadota; class Alphaproteobacteria; order Sphingomonadales; family Sphingomonadaceae; genus Allosphingosinicella. The sequence continues at coordinate 16,434 of JAFAZW010000072.1, read as the reverse complement.
CGCGGCGAGCGCGACGACCTTGAACAAGGTGCCCATCTGATCGGCATCGACGAGGCGGCGGCGTGCCGCCTCCACCTCCTCCCGCCGCGCCGGGGCGGCGGCGGCGAGGGCGGCGGCGCGGGCGTCGATGCCGAGCGCGGTCAGCCACGCCCCCTGCTCCACCGGACCCACCACCCGCGCGCCCTCCGCTTCCGCGGCGGCGGCGAGCGCTTCGAAATCGACATGGACGGTGAGGTCGCTCTCGCCCGGGTCGGTCCACGGATCGGCATAGGCATGGCCGCGCACCGCCTGCAGCGTGTCGGCCGCGGCGGTGCGGGCGTGGCCGTAGTCGACGATGAGCGCGACGCCCCCCTGCGCGACGAGCCGCCGCGCCAGTTCCCGCACCACGGCCGCGGCGGCGGGCGAGACTTCGAGGACCGAAGCTTGCGGCGCCTCCCGCACATGCGCGGGGATCGCGGAGGCCGGCACCGGCGCCCCGGGCCGGGGCACGAATCGCTCCGCTTCCAGGTCGACCACGCGTTCGCGCCAGCCGAAGCCGGAGCGGACGAGCTGGCGAACCGGCAGCGCGTCGAAGAATTCGTTGGCGACGACGAGCAGCGGCCCCGTCTCCGGCAGCGTCGCGAGATCGTCGTGCCAGCGCACCGCCGGCAGCCGCTCGGCCTGCTTCGCACGCAGCAGCTTGCTGGTTTCGACCAGCTCGACCGGCGGCTCCAGCCCAGCCGCGCGCATTGCCCTCAAGGCGTCCGCCGCAAGCGTGCCGCGGCCGGGGCCGAGCTCGACATAGGAGGTCCGCCGCGGCCGCCCCGCCCGGTCCCAGGCATCGGCGAGACACAGGCCGGCAAGCTCGCCGAACATCTGGCTGATCTCCGGCGCCGTCGCGAAGTCGCCGCCTGCGCCGAACGGGTCGCGGGTGGCGTAATAATGCGCGTTGGCCCGGGCCATGTACTCGGCGACGGAGATCGGGCCCGATGTCGCGATCAGGCGGCGCAGCGTGTCGGCAAGGCTTGGGGAGAAGGACAACTTGTAACTCATCCGTTCGGGCTGAGCTCGTCGAAGCCCTGGATTCCCTTTTCTGCCGCTAAGTGAAGGACAGGGCTTCGACAAGCTCAGCCCGAACGGCCTTCAGTCTCCACCAATTCCCTGCCCCCCGCCCGCCCCCGCGCGGTTTCGCGCTTGCCGGTGGCGGGGACGAGGCGGCCGGCCGCGCCGAGGCCCTGGCACGGCATGCCGATGTAGATCGCCTCGTAGGCGCCGGCGGGGACCAGGTAGGTCTCGTGCCAGATGCCGACATCGCCGCGGCTGTGCTTCATGCGACGGTTGAAGGCGGTCCAGGCGGGCCAGTGCGCACCCTCGCGGTCGCGGGCATAGGCTTCGAGCTGCTCGAACGAGCGCCAATATTGGACGGTGACGAACCCCGCCTGGACGGCGCCGAGGAAGCCGCTCTCCGGCCTGGCGCGCAATTCCTTCAGCATCCGCGGCATCGCCAACGCGACCGGCAGCCACTTGGCAGGCTTCCACCAGCGGTTGACGCGCATCCCGATCACGAAGACGACGAAATCGCCGTCTATCTCCGCCGCCATCCGCTCCGCGACGATTCCTGCCATCGGCCCTCCCCTCCCCTGCCGGAGAGTAGCACGCCGATCGGAGCGCCGTCACCGCGGCGTCAGGCGACGCTCTCGGTCCCCGCGGTCGGCTCGACCCGCACCCGCCGCTTCCTGGCGGTGGCGACGAGATAGGCGCCGCCGAGGATCATCGGCAGCGACAGCCACTGGCCCATGTGGAGATGGGTGCGCGCCGCGAACTCCATCAGTTGCTGGTCGGCTTCGCGGAAGAACTCGACGACGAAGCGGCTGAGACCGTAGCCGAGCAGGAACAGGCCGACGAGCTTGCCCGGCTGGTAGCGCGCCTCGGTTTTCCAGAAAGCGAAGGCGAGGATCGCGAACAGGACGATGCCTTCGAGGAACGCCTCGTAGAGCTGGCTCGGGTGGCGGCCCTGGCCGAGCAGGCAATTGTGGACGTCCATATTCTCGCAGAAGCGCACCGCCCAGGGCACGTCCGCGACCCGCCCCCACAGCTCGCCGTTCACGAAATTGGCGAGGCGGCCGAAGAACAGGCCGAACGGGACGCAGCAGGCGACATAATCGTGGATGCGCAGCCAGCTGAGGCCGTTGCGGCGGGCGAGGTAGAAGATGCCGAGGCTGGTGCCGATCACGCCGCCGTGGAACGACATGCCGCCGTCCCACATCCGCACGATCTCGATCGGATGCTGGAAGTACCAGTCGGGCCGGTAGAACAGCACGTAGCCGAGGCGGCCGCCGACGATGATGCCGAGCGTCGCGTAGAAGACCATGTCGTCGGCGTGGCGCCGCGCCATCGGCGCTCCGGGGCGGTCGAGCAATTTGAGGAGGTACCACCAGCCGACCAGGATGCCGGCGAGATAGGCGAGCGAATACCAGCGGATCGGCAGCTTCCAGATCTGGACCGCGATCGGATCGAGGTGGAGGCTGGTGAACGGGATGCCGTGGGCCGCCGTTGCTGCAACCTGTGTCAGTAGCATGTGGATCAAGGCTTCCCCCGCTCGCGTCCGCCCCTCATAAGGGCGGCAAAACCAAACGGGAAGGGTGCCGAATGCCGAGCGAGCTCGACCGCAAATATGACGCGGTGCTGGCCCATGTCACCGGACCCGAGGGGCGCATCCAGATCGGCCGCGACGCCCACGGGAGAGCGATCGTCACCAACCTGCCGGCGACGCTGCCGCTCCTGTTCGACGCCTTCTGCATGCTCCACGCGGAGACGGTCGCGGTGGTCGCCGGCGAGGAGCGGCTGACCTTCGCCGACCTCAACCGCGAAGCCACCAGCCTCGCGGCGGCGCTGACCGCCGGCTGGGGGATCGCCAAGGGCGACCGCGTGGCGATCGCGATGCGCAACTGCCCGGCCTGGATCCTGACCTATATGGCCGCGCTGAAGGCCGGGGCGGTCGCCACCCTCGTCAACGGCTGGTGGCAGGCGGAGGAGATGCGCCACGCGCTCGAGCTGACCGAGCCGGCGCTGATCCTCGCCGACGGCCCGCGCGGCGCGCGGATCGCCGCCGCCTGCGATCCGGGCAAGGTCGTCACCCTCGCGATCGACCGGCCGATCGGCGAGGCGCTGGCACCGCTCCACGCACGCGGCGGCGGCGGCGCGCTGCCCGAGGTGGCGCCGGAGGACGATGCGACCATCCTCTTCACCTCGGGATCGACGGGGCTTTCCAAGGGCGCCGTCTCGACCCACCGCGCCGTCACCACCGGCGTCTACGCCTATGCGCTCCAGCTGCTCACCATGCTCGGCATCCTCGAGAGCGAGGGCCGGCCGCCGACCAATCCGCCCAAAACCCTCGTCAGCGTCCCGCTCTTCCACGTCACCGGGGAAGTGCCGGTGCTGCTCAACAGCTTCGTCATCGGCCGCGGCATGGTGCTGATGCCGAAATGGGACCCCAGCGAGGCGCTCCGGCTCGTCGAGAAGGAGAAGGTGACCTATTTCGTCGGCGTCCCGACGATGAGCCTCGAGCTGATGCAGGCGCCGGACCGCGACAGATACGATCTCTCCTCGCTGACCGACATCGCCGCCGGCGGCGCCGCGCGGCCGGTCAGCCACGTCGAGCGCCTCCAGCAGAGCTTCCGCGGCGCCAAGCCCGCGCTCGGCTACGGCCTCACCGAGACCAATGCGGTCGGCTGCGGCAATTTCTGGGAGAATTACGCCGACAAGCCGGCGTCGACGGGGCGCCCGCACCGCCCGTTCGTGGAGGTGTCGATCCTGGGCGAGGGCGACCGTCACCTGCCGCCGAACGAGCGCGGCGAAATCGCCATCCGCACCGCCGCCAACATCCGCGGCTATTGGCGGGACCCGGCCGCCACCGCCGCCGCCTTCACCGCCGACCTCTATCTGCGGACCGGCGACGTCGGCTATGTCGACGAGGACGGCTACCTGTTCATCGTCGACCGCAAGAAGGACATCATCATCCGCGGCGGCGAGAATATCAGCGCGCAGGAAGTCGAGGCGGCGCTCTACGGCGACCCGCGCGTGTCGGAAGCCGCCGTCTTCGCCATTCCCGACGAGCGGCTCGGCGAGGCGCCGGCGGCGGTCGTCTATTCCGAGAAGGAGCCGGACCTCGACCCCGAGACGATCAGGGCCGGCCTCGACGGGCGGATCGCGCCGTTCAAGGTGCCGGCACGGATCTGGGTCGAGCAGGCGCCGCTTCCCAAGCTCGGCACCGGCAAGATCGACAAGATGGCGCTGCGCCAGAAATATCACGGTGCGTAAGGCGGGAAACCTGGAGCCAGCCGAGCGCCGACGGCGAACCGCGCCGCATGGGTCGGGTCAGTCCAGCTCCGCGTCGGTGAGACCCGCGATCTTCATCAGATGGCGCTGCAGTCCCGCCTTCAGCAGCCTGCCGCCGTGGCAAGGGATCGACAGCCGCGCCGACTCGCCCGGTTTCCCGTAGATGTGGTGGCTCCCATTGACGCGAAGCAACGTCCATCCGCGCCGCTCGACCGCGCGCGCAAAGGCGTAGCCAGAAACGGGCTTCACAGCGCGAGTTCGAGAACGCGCTCCTTCGCATCGGGCGCAGGCGGCGTAACATCGGCCTCGAGCCAGCCGGAGATCGCCTCGCGCACATTGGCGATCAGCTCCTCCATCGTCTCGCCCTGCGATGCGCAGCCCGGGAGTACCGGGACTTCCGCCCAGAACCCGCCCTCTTCGGCCTCGTGCACCACGATCTTGACCTTCATGAGCGACAAGATACGCCCTTCCCACGGCGGCGCAAGCGCTCCAGCCGGTTCGCGTCCGCCAAGTCAACGAAGCCATATCCTGGCTGCCGTCGGCGCCGATGGCCGGCATTCGGGCGGCCGAACCGACTCGCGCTTGACGCGGAACGACCGTATCGGCTGAGGAAGGGACCATGGCGCCTCCGGACCACCCGCCGATCCCGCCGCCGAAGGTCGGCGTGCTGCTGGTCAACCTCGGCACGCCCAACGCGCCGGAGCCGGGGAGCGTGCGGCTCTACCTCAGGGAATTCCTGTCCGACCCGCGCGTCGTCGAAATCCCGCAGCTCGTGTGGCAGCCGATCCTGCGCGGCATCGTCCTCACCACGCGTCCGAGGAAGTCCGCCCACGCCTACCGGCAGGTGTGGACCGACGAGGGGTCGCCGCTGGCCGCCATCACCGCGCGGCAGGCCAGGGCGCTGACGGGAAGCTGGGGCGACGGCGTGATCGTCGACCATGCGATGCGCTACGGCAAGCCGGCCATAAAGGAGCGGATCGACTGGCTGAAGGCGCAGGGCTGCGAGCGCATCCTGATCGCGCCGCTCTACCCGCAATATTGCGCTGCAACGACCGCCACGGCGAATGACGAGGCGTTCCGGCACCTCCGGCACCTGCGCTGGCAGCCGGCGGTGCGGACGCTGCCGCCTTATCATGACGATCCCGCCTACATCGCCGCGCTCGCGGCGCAGCTGGAGGCGGGGCTCGCGGCGCTCGACTTCACGCCTGAGGCGATCCTCGCCAGCTTCCACGGCATGCCGGAGCGGACGCTGGCGCTCGGCGATCCCTATCATTGCCACTGCCAGAAGACGGCGCGGCTGCTCTCGGAAGCGACGGGGCGGGCGCTGCGGGTGACCTTCCAGTCGCGCTTCGGCCGGGCGAAGTGGCTCGAGCCGGCGACCGACGCGACGCTCGCGGCGCTGCCCGGGGAGGGGATCACCCGCGTGGCGCTGCTCGCGCCCGGCTTCGCCGCGGACTGCCTCGAGACGCTGGAGGAGCTCGCGATCCGCGGCCGCGAGACCTTCCTCGCCGCCGGCGGCACCGACTTCGCCTACCTCCCCTGCCTCAACGACAGCCCCGAAGGCATGGCGATGCTGCGCCGCATCCTCCGCCGGGAACTTGAAGGATGGCTCCCGCCCCCGTAACGCGGCGCCACAATGAAAACAGGAGAGGATGGCATGGCACGAGTTGCAGTCGTCACCGGCGGAACCCGCGGCATCGGCGAGGCGATCAGCGTCGCCCTGCGCGACATGGGCATGACCGTCGCCGCCAACTATGCGGGCAACGAGCAGAAGGCAGCGGAATTCACCGAGCGGACCGGCATCAAGGCGTACAAATGGGACGTCTCCGACTTCGACGCCTGCGTCGAAGGCTGCCGGCAAATCGAGGCGGAGCTGGGGCCGATCGACGTGCTCGTCAACAATGCCGGCATCACCCGCGACGCGACGATGAAGCGGATGACGCGGGCGATGTGGGACGAGGTGCTCGACGTCAACCTCGGCGGCTGCTTCAACATGGCCAAGGCGGTGTTCGAGGGCATGCAGGCCCGCAAGTTCGGCCGCATCGTCAACATCGGCTCGATCAACGGCCAGGCCGGGCAATATGGCCAGGTCAATTACGCCGCCGCCAAGTCCGGCATCCACGGCTTCACCAAGGCGCTGGCGCAGGAAGGCGCGCGTGGCGGGGTGACCGTCAACGCCATCGCGCCGGGCTATATCGACACCGAGATGGTGGCGGCGGTGCCCGAGGACGTGCTCGCCAAGATCGTCGCGCGCATTCCGGTCGGGCGGCTCGGCAAGGCCGAGGAAATCGCCCGCGGCGTCGCCTTCCTGTGCGGCGAGGATGCCGGCTTCGTCACCGGCTCGACGCTCAGCATCAACGGCGGCCAGCACATGTATTGAGGCTTGGGTGGGGACACGCGAATGGGGCCACGTACTTTCAGCTGCGACATCGCCAGGGCGAGCACGGCAGTCCGGAAAGGTCGTGTCCCCTCCGCCACGCCATGAGCGGCCCCGTCAAGCGCTCGGTGATGATCGCCGGACACGCGACGTCGATCAGCCTCGAGCCGGTCTTCTGGGAGGCGCTGAGGGAAGCGGCGGCGGCGGAAGGGCTGCCGCTGAGCGCCCTCGTCGCGCGACTCGACGCCGAGCGAGTCGCCGCGTCCGAGCCGGCCAACCTCGCGAGCCATTTGCGGATGTGGCTGTTTTCACGCGCAAAATCGGAACAAAAATAGGATTTGCATTGTAGGACTTTTTCTGTTCTACACTGATGCATGGAACAGATTGCGAATATCTGGGCCGTGGCGATTGCGGCGGTGTGGCGGGCGCTGCGGCTGGCCGGCCGCACTTTGCGCGGCTTCGCGGCTGCCGTCCGTCATCCCGGCGAAAGCCGGGATCTCCCGTCGCAAAGGCGCCACGACCGGACGCCACGAGATCCCGGCTTTCGCCGGGATGACGGGATCGGGGGGCAAGGCGGGGACACACACCCTCAGCCGCGCCGGGCGAGGATGGGCGACGCCGCGGGTGAAAGTACGTGTCCCCGGGTCCTACCGCCCGAGCAGGACCCGGGCCTGGGCCGCGATCTGGGCGAGCATCGGCGCGGTGACGGGCGCGTGGCGGGCGCGGTCAACGACGCGGCGGAACTGGTCGATCCGCGCGCCCTGCGCCGCCACCCATTTCTCGACCGCCTCCTGCGGGTCCGTCGCGCGCTTGCGGGCGAGGAAATCGAGGCGGAGCTGCTCGAAGTCGCGGGCGAGCCCGGCGGTGAGCAGCCGCTCCCACTGGTCGCGGGGCCGCACCCGGCCGGCGGCGGCCTGGGCCCAGTCGAGCGCCAGCGTCTCGCCGAGGCGGGTGCAGGCGGTGGTGAGCCCGATCTCGTCGACGCCCAGCCGGCGGCCGAGGGCGGCGATGCCGACCCCGCCGTTGAGCTCGTAGAGGCGGACGATGGGATCGGCGATGTCCTCGGGCGCGCCTTCGGCGACCAGCCGCTGGCGCCGCGCCGCGCTTTCCGCCGCCACCTCGCGCCGCAACAGGGTGGAGAGCGAGGAGGAGAGCTTGTCGATGCCCGGCTGCAGGCTCTCGACGACTTCGGCGAGCTTCATCGAGGCCGGCACGTTGCGCAAGATGTCGGCGACGTGGAGCAAGAGGGCGTCGGCGGCCTGCTCGAACAGGTCGAGCCGCAGCTGCTCCGGCAGATCGGCCGTGTCCAGCCGCTCCCACAGCGCCGGCATGCCGAAGAGCCGCTCGGCCGCGACGAACGCGGCCGCCGCCTGGCCGAACGAGGCGCCTTCCTCCTCGGTGAGCTGGAAGATGGCGGTGATGCCGAGCCGGTTGACGAAGCGGTTGGCGATCTTGGTCGCGATGATCTCGCGGCGGAGGCGGTGCTGGAGGATCGCCTCCTCGTGGCGGCGGCGCATCGTCGCCGGGAAGGCGGCGAGCAGCTCGGGCGTGAGGGTCGGATCCTCGGTGATCTTGCCCGCCTCGAGCGCCGCCTGCAGCGCCATCTTGGTGGTGGAGAGCATGACGGCGAGCTCGGGGCGGGTGAGGCCGCGATCGTCCTGCGCCCGCCGCATCAGCTCCTCGTTCGGCTCGATGCCCTCGACGGCACGGTTGAGGCGGCCGCTTTCCTCGAGCACCTCGATCGCCCGGATCAGCGGCGGCAGGTCGGCGGCCCCGCCGCGCTCGGCGATCGACAGGGCCAGCGTCTGCAGCCGGTTGTCCTCGAGCACGATCGCCGCGACCTCGTCGGTCATCTCGGCGAGGAGCGCGTTGCGCTTGTCGAAGGCGAGCCGACCCTCGCTCATCTCGCGGTTCAATGGGATCTTGATGTTGACCTCGTTGTCCGAACAGTCGACCCCGGCCGAATTGTCGATGAAGTCGGTGTTGATCCGCCCGCCGGCGAGCGAGAACTCGATGCGGCCGGCCTGGGTGATGGCGAGGTTGGCCCCCTCGCCGATGGCGCGGGCGCGCACTTCGCCGCCGTTGACGCGGATGGCGTCGTTCGCGGGATCGCCGACCTCGGCATTGGTCTCCGCCTTCGCCTTGATGTAGGTGCCGATGCCGCCGAACCAGAGCAGGTCGACGGGCGCCCTGAGGATCGCCGTCATCAGCCCGGCCGGGTCGATCTCGTCCGCCTCGAGGCCGAACGCCGCCTTCATCTCGGGCGAGACGGGAATGGTCTTCTGGCTGCGCGGGAAGACGCCGCCGCCCTTCGAGATCAACGCCTTGTCATAATCGTCCCACGAGGAGCGCGGCAGCGCGAACATCCGCTCCCGCTCGGCCCAGCTCTTCGCCGGATCGGGATCGGGATCGACGAAGATGTGGCGATGGTCGAAGGCGGCGACCAGCTTCAGCGCCCTCGACAGGAGCATGCCGTTGCCGAACACGTCGCCCGACATGTCGCCGACCCCGGCGACGCGGACCGGCTGCGCCTGGACGTCGACGCCGAGCTCGCGGAAATGGCGCTGGACCGAGACCCAGGCGCCCTTGGCGGTGATGCCCATCGCCTTGTGGTCGTAGCCGTGCGAGCCGCCGCTGGCGAAGGCGTCGCCGAGCCAGAAGCCGCGCTCCAGCGCGATGGCGTTGGCGATGTCGGAGAAGGTCGCCGTCCCCTTGTCGGCGGCGACGACGAAATAGGGATCGTCGCCGTCGCGGATGGTGACTCCCTCCGGGTGGACCACCTTGCCCTCGACGATATTGTCGGTGACCGAGAGCAAGGCGCGGATGAAGATGCGGTAGCTCTCCGTCCCCTCCGCCAGCCAGGCGTCGCGGCTGGCGACCGGCGGCAGGTGCTTGGGGTAGAAGCCGCCCTTGGCGCCGGTCGGGACGATGACGGCGTTCTTGACCAGCTGCGCCTTCATCAGGCCGAGGATCTCGGTGCGGAAATCGTCGCGCCGGTCGGACCATCTGAGGCCGCCGCGGGCGATCGGGCCGCCCCGCAGGTGGATGCCCTCGACCCGCGGGCTGTAGACCCAGATCTCGCGCCAGGGCAGCGGCTGGGGCAGGTTCGGGACCTTCGCGCTGTCGAGCTTGAAGGCGAGCGCCTCGCCGCCGGCCGGGGCGAAGGCGTTGGTCCTGAGCGTCGCGCGGATGACGGCGAGGAACAGGCGCAGGATGCGATCCTCGTCGATGGCGGCGACGCGGGTCAGCGCCTCGGCGACGACCCGCTCCGCCTCGGCGGCGGCGGCGTCGCGGCCGCTGCGCGCGGCGGGATCGTGGAGCGCGTCGAACAGGGCGATGAGGCCGCGCGTCACCTCCGGCGCGCGGCGCAGGGCATCGGCCACGGTCGCCATCGAATAGGCGAGGCCGCCCTGGCGCAGGTAACGGAACCAGGCGCGGAAGAGGACGACGTCGCGCTGGCCGATGCCGGTCGCGACGAGCAGGTGGTTGAAGCCGTCATTCTCGGCCTTGCCTTCGAGCACGTCGGCGATGGCGCGCTCGACGAGCGCGGCCCGTTCGAGCACGTCGGCCACGTCGCCCGAGCGCGGTACGAGCAGGAATTCGTGGATGTAGCCGAGCCGGCCCTCGTCGAGCGCCCAGGGCCGCTCCTCGAGCACCCGGAAGCCGAAATTCTCGAACACCGGCACCGCGTCGGAGAGCGGGATCAGCTCGCCCAGGCGATAGGTCTTGAGCCTGAGTTGACCGCCCTCCCCGTCGCCCGCGGCGTAGAGCCGCGCCGCCCGGGCGCCGGCCCCGTCGAGGTCGCAGATGCGCAGGATGTCGCGCGCCGCCTCCTGCGGCTCGGTCTGCAGCCGATAGGCTTCGGGGAAATCGTCGAGATAGGAGAGAGCGAGGCGGGTGGCGCGCTGCGGCCCGACCAGCTCGCCGAGCGCCTCCTCGACGCCGGGCGCCCAGCCGCGGACCATGGCGTCGAGCCGCCGGTCGAGCGCGGCGACGTCGGGCGTGGGGGTCTCGGCGCCGACATAGAGGGTGTAGCGGATGAGGGCGAGGTCGCCGTCGCCCAGCTCGACCGACGAGTTCGGGATGCGGCCGTTCGAGGCTTCCGCGATCATCTGGCCGATGGCGAGCCGCCGCCGCGTCGTCATCTCGTCGCGCGGCAGCCAGACGAAGGCGAACATGTTGCCCTTGAGGATCGAGCGGACGAGCAAAAGGGTCGGCCGCGGCCGGTCGGCGAGCGACATGGCGGTCGTCACCAGCTCGCGCACGCAGTCCATGCCGAGGCCGGTCAGCAGGTCGTGCGGAAGGGCGGTGACGGCGTGGCGCAGCGCCTTGCCGCTGTGGCCGTGGCGGTCGAAGCCGAACTCCCGCTCGAGCTGGCGCAGCCGCTCGCGCAGCACCGGCACCTCCTCGACCGGCGCGTTCAGCGCCTGGCTGGTCCACAGGCCGGCATGGACGCCGATGCCGACCACCTTGCCCGCTTCGCGCACCGGCACGACGACGAGATCGAGCGGCACCCGGCGGTGGACCGACGAGCGCCGGTCGGCCTTGGTGAGCAGCGGCACCGCGCCGCCCGCCTCGAAATAGCGGATCGCGCCGCGGCTGCCGCCCTGGTCGGTCGGGTCGCCGGGCAGGCGGAACAGGCCGAGCGGGTTCGACGGCGGCCCGTCCGGCCGCTCGACCTCGTAGCCGAGCAGGGTCATCGCCCCGTCGGCGAACCATTCGAGCAGGGCCGCGCCCTCGCCGCCGGCGGCGGCGGCGTCCTCGCGCATCCGCGCCTGCATGGCCTGCCAGTCGCCGACGACGGCGCGCACGTCGGCGAGCACGCGCTGGATATCGAGGGTGAGGTCGCGGCGGCCGCGCGCATCGTCGCGGTCGACCTCGAGATACATGAACGATTCGCGCCGCCGGCGGTCGTCGCAGAGCGGCTCGACCGCCCCGAGACAGCCGTCGGCGTCGCGAGTGACGCAGACGACCGGGTGAAGCAGCCGGTGGACGGTCAGGCCGCGGGCGGCGAGCGCGTTGGCGACGCTGTCGACCAGGAACGGCATGTCGTCGTTGACCACGGCGATCCGCATCCGCCGCTGGCCAAGCGCGCCGCCCGACGATTCGACCCGCACCTGGGCGATGCCGGCGGGTCGGCGGCGGGCGGCGGCGGCGAGAAACGTCGCGGCGGCGATGCGCTGCTCGTCGGTGAAATCGGCGATCTCGCCGGGGACTGCCCCGGCGACCAGCGCGTGGGCAAGGGCGTCGACGATCTCCACGTCGGCGGGCCGTTCCGCGACGCTGCTCTCCGAATCCATAGATCACTCCCGAGGGGCGCCGGGCCCGGCGCGCGGTCGCGCCGCCCTATGCTCCCGCGCGGGCGGACGGGCAAGGGTGTGGGGGGATGGGGACATGTACTTGTACGTGTCCCCGCCGGGGCGCCTGAACGGGACATGTAAAAGTACGTGTCCCCTGCACCCGGCGTTACGCGACTTTCCTGAGCGCCTTTTCGATGAGCGCGGGGTCGGTGACCGGCGCGACCAAAGCGGCGCCGCCGATCTCGTCGCGGCGGCCGATGAACAGGACGAACTCGGCGTCGGCCATGTCGTAGGCGACGTGACCGAGCGGGCGGCGGCCGCGCAGCTCGGCGCGGATGCGCTCGCCGAGGTCCGGCTTCGGCGCCGGGCACCGGGCCTTGCGCTCGTGGGCGACGAGGCCCTTGAGCCCGCCCTCGGCGCGTTCGACATAGTCGGCAAAGCCGCCCGCCGGCACCGCCTCGCGCCGCGCCCAGGCGAGAGCGGCGGCAAATTCGGTCAGGCGCGCCTTGTCGTAATCGGCGCCGAAAACGAGCTTGGCGACCGCGGTCATCGGCGCCCGCGCCTGGACCTTGATGCCGGCATCGTCGAGCATCTCGGCATAATCGTCCGGCGCGTCCGCGGCGGCGAGCGCGAAGTCGTAGGCGTGGCCGAGCGCCCGGTAGAGGGCGGCGCGGCTGCGGCCGTCGGCCTTCTTCGCCGCCTCGGCGCAGTCGCGGGCGACGCAGAGGCGGTCGGCGAGGCCGGCGTCGAACGGCAGGCTGGGCTCGCTCCAGCTGTCCTCGTCGCGCGCCGGACCGGCGGCATCGAAGGCCGCGGCCTCGGCGCTGGGGCCGTCCGCCCAGACCGGGCTGGCCGCGGGCGGCGCGGCGGCGGCGAGCACCCCCTGCGCCTGGCGGGCGAGGTCGGCGCTGGTCTCGACGTCCGCCAGCTCCTTCCAGTTGATCACGCCGTAGATGAAGTCGATGCGGTCGCCGGCCGACGAGAAGGGCATGAGGATGCCGCGGTAGAGGGTGTTGAGGCCGCGCTGGCCGACGAACTCGGCTTCGAAGCCGATCGGCGCGCGGTTGGCGATGATCTGGAGATAATGGTCGGTGAGGCGGGAGAGGAGCGAGCGCTTGGGGACGTCGCTGATGCGGCGGATGTCGCCGATCAGGTTGCATTCCTCGCGCAACGCGCGGCCGAGCCAGGCGACCTTCGGATCCTCGCCGCCGTCCGAAAAATCGAGCAGCACGCTGTGCGGCCCGAAATCGTCGATGCGCGAGGGATCGAGGTCTCTGATCGTCGGATAGGGGCGCCCGTCGAGCAGCGACACCCAGTGATTGTAGGCGCGCACGTGCATCCGCCGCTCGTCGACGCCGATCTCGGGCGGCGCCTCGATCGCGTCCTCCACGTCCGTGGCGGACCCGTAGGCCGGCTCGTCGTCGAATGCCCTGAGGCTGTCCATCAGGCGGTCCTTGCTGCCCCGTTCATGGCAAAGGGCATGCAGCAACCATGGTTGAGAAACCGTTAAGACTTGGCGGGGCCGGCGCCCGCCCGCGGGCGCTTGTCAGCCGCAAGGGCCGCTGGTAGAGGCGCCCCTTCGCCGGGTATGCCGCTTTAGCTCAGCCGGTAGAGCATCGCATTCGTAATGCGAGGGTCAGGTGTTCGAGTCACCTAAGCGGCACCACCGCCAGGCCGGGCGCCAGCCCGGCGGCGCCTACACAACCAAAACGGCCCTAAATACTTGTTGCATCAGGGGAAGCTCCGCTCCTAGCCTCGTTCGCGGAAGAGGGGAGTTGCAGTCGCATGGCCGTGCCTGACGGATATAATGTCTTCACGCTGGAGCCCGCCGGCGTCGCCGACGTCGCGTTCAGCCCGGACCAGACCTTGCTCTACGCGGCGATGAAGAACGGCGACGTCGAGGTGTTCGACGTCGCGACGCACCAGAAGGTCGCGACCTGGCACGTCGGCACGTCGCTCGGCGCGCTGAGCCTGACGCCCGACGGAACGGGGATCCTGGTGGTCGAACGCCAGCCCGCGGCGGGCGTTTCGACGCTCTACCGCGTCGACACGGCCACCGGTCTGGCGACCGCTTACTCGCAGGCGGGCGGGGCGTCCTTCTACGACGTCGAGGTCGTGGACGCGCATACCGCGCTCCTCACCGGCGGCGGGCAGAACAAGAACTCCCTGTTCAACCTGGATTCCAACAGCTTCGGCGCGCTCTCCGGCGGCGTCTACTATTCCAACGGCCGCTCCGCTCTCGTCGAAGACCAGCACCTGACGTTGTTGTCGGAAGCGGGCATCTCCAACGGCCCGATGTACATCTTCGACGACCGCAGCCACAGCTTCACGGCTTATGGCGACGATTACCAGACCATCGCGGCGACCGGGAACGGCTATTCCACCGGCTTCAACTTCGGCAACAACGCCATCAGCGAGGCCGCCGGCAAGGTCGTCCAGTTCATCTATTACGGCTCGCTGCTCATCTACGACCTGAACCTCAAGCTGGTGGGCGGAGTGTCGGTCGGCGCGCCGGTCGAAGGGCTGACCTTCGACGTCACCGGCAGCTACCTTTACGGCTATTTCCCCGACAGCGGCGTGGTCAAGAAATTCAACGTCGCGGACTGGAGCGTGGTGACGAGCGTGCCGGTCGGCACGATGAGCTGGGACAGCAACGGCGCCACCTACAACGACCAGTTGCTGGTCGACGCCTCCGGCCGCAACTTCGTCACCCTGCAGGCCCTGTCGAGCGGTTTCTACGCCAATGAGGGCAAGCTCGTCCTGACCACCGTCAGCGCCGCCTACGCGACCGGCCCGACGAGCGGCGACGACGTCATCGCCGGCGGTGTCAACGCCGACACGCTGTCCGGCGGCGACGGCAACGACACGCTCTACGGCCGCGAGGGCGGCGACACGCTCGACGGCGGCAACGGCAACGACACCCTCTACGGCGAGGACGGCAACGACATCCTCATCGGCGGAGCGGGCGCCGACACGCTCGACGGCGGCAACGGCAGCGACCTCCTCTTCTCCAGGAGCCAGACGCCGGGAGTCACCGGCACCTATTTCCCTCAGGGCCTGTCGACCGACACGGGGACCGAGCATGACGTGCTCAAGGGCGGCGCCGGCGACGACGTGATCTTCGCCGGCTATGGCGACGATGTCGACGGCGGCGCGCAGGATTCCTACGGCGACAAGCTGGCGATCAGCTTCCTCGGGGCGCCGAGCGGCGTCAGCGCCGACTTCCGGCTGCTCGCGACCCAGGCGACGATGACGATCGGCGGCGGCACGATCACCGGGATCGAGGACGCCTTCTCGATCGAGGGCAGCAATTTCGACGATCTTCTCGTGCCGTACTGCACCACTTACTATCCCAACGGGGAGTTCGTGTACGGCCGCGGCGGCAACGACCACATCATCGCGACCTACTATACCGGGTTCGGCGGCGGCGGCCTGTGGGGCGGGGACGGCGACGACGTCCTCGACGGCTCCGGCTCCGTCTACGGACCCTCATTGTACGGCGAGGCCGGCAACGACACCCTCATCGGCGGCTGGAACGGCGCGCGCATGGCCGGCGGCACCGGCAATGACGTCTATTATCTGAACAGCGCCTACGACACGATCGTCGAAAATCCCGGCGAGGGCACGGACGAGGTCCGCACGAGCTTCGCCAGCTACACGCTCGGCAACAATCTCGAGAACCTCACCGGCCTTTCCAATCAGGGCCAGGCGCTGACCGGCAACACCGCCGACAACGTCATAAGCGGCGGCGACGGCAACGATGTCATCGACGGCGGTGCCGGCGCCGACACGATGATCGGCGGGAAAGGCAATGACGTCTATTATGTCGACGACGCCGGCGACGTCGTCACCGAGGGCGCGGGGGAAGGCACCGACGAAGTCCGCACGACGATCGCCGCTTATACTTTGCCCGACAATGTCGAGACCCTCACCGGGCTCGCCGTCACCGGACAGTCGCTCACCGGCAACGGCCTGGACAACCAGATCACCGGGCGGAGCGGCAACGACAGCCTTTACGGCGGCGCCGGCAACGATTCGCTGTCCGGCGGGGACGGCAACGACTCGCTGGACGGCGGCGCGGGCGCCGACACGATGACCGGCGGCAAGGGCGACGACGTCTATTATGTGGACAATGCGAACGACGTCGTCATCGAGAATGCCGGCGAGGGCACGGACGAGGTGCGCACCACCCTCGCCAACTACGCCCTTCCCGCGAACGTCGAGAAGCTGACTTATGTCGGCGCCGGCAACTGGACCTTCACCGGCGGGGCGGGCAACGACAACGTCGCGGCTTCGGGCGGCAACGACTTCTTCGACCTGTCGCAGGGCGGCGCGGACACGGCGTCGGGCGGCGGCGGCAACGACGCCTTCTCGTTCGGGGCGGCGTTCGGCGCGGGCGACAGCGTCGACGGCGGCGCGGGGAGCGACACGGTCGGCATC
>JAFAZW010000043.1 GCA_019239415.1 Alphaproteobacteria bacterium | reverse complement strand
TGCGGCGCTGGCCGTGCTGGCCGGGGCCGTATTCGCGCTTGTTGACGGGGCTCTTGGGCCGTCCGAAGACGTTCTCGCCCATGCGGCGGTCGAGTTTGTACTTGGCGCTGCTGCGCTTGCTCATGTCGGGTCCAATCTGCTTGGTTTACGAGTCCCCGGAACCGCACCGCCAAGCCTTGCGCCTGACGCGGCTGCCGCTTCACCGGGGGTGCGGAGCCAATTGCGAAGCGGGGCACATGGCCGCTGGAGGCCGATAAGTCAACCTCGACAGGGGGGTTGAGGCCGCTAAAGAGCCCGCCATGACAGAGGACAAGCGGGTAAAGCCGGCGGACTGCCGGACCATGGCCGAGGTGCGGCATGGCGTCGACCGGCTCGACGAAGCGATCGTCGCTCTCCTCGCCGACCGCTTCCGCTACATGGAGGCGGCGGCGCGGATCAAGCCGGAGCGCGGCCACGTCCGCGACGAGGCCCGCAAGGCCGAGGTGATCGGCAACGCCGTGCGGCTGGCGGAGGCGGAGGGTGCCCCCGCCGCGGCGGTCGCGGAGGTGTACGACCGGCTGGTCGAGGAGTCGATCGCCTACGAGTACACGCGGTTCGACGAGAGGGGACTGGGGACTGGGGACTAGGGGCTAGGGACGGGGGTTCAGCCAGTCCCCAGTCCCCAGTCCCCAGTCCTTACTTCCGCCGTCCCTGCACGAGCGCCCTGACGATCCCGCGCATCGCCTGGACCTCGCGGTTAGACCACCCGGCCTTGGTGAGGATGGTGCGGACCGTGTTCTTCGTCGCCGGGGTGCGGTCGGGCGGGTGGAAATAATCGGCGGCGTCGAGGGCGCCGTAGAGCTGCTGGACCAAACCTTCGAGCTGCGACTGGGTCGCGCGCGGCTCGCGCGGCTCGCCTTCGGTCGGCACGGCCAGCGTCTCGTGCTTCGACCATTCGTAGGCGAGGAGAATCACCGCCTGGGCGAGGTTGAGCGAGCGGAATGCCGGGTTGATCGGCACGGTCACGATCTTGCCGGCGACCGCCACTTCGTCGGTTTCCAGGCCCGATCGTTCGGCGCCGAACAGGATCGCCGAGCGCTCCGGCAACGCCCGCATCTCCCGCGCCGCTTCCTCCGGAGTCACCACCGGCATGACGAGGCCGCGCTTGCGCACCGTGGTCGCGTAGACGTGGGGGATGTCGTGCAGCGCCTCGGCGACGGTGGCGAACACCTCCGCCCGCTCCAGCACCAGGTCGGCGCCCGACGCGGCGGGCCCGGCGGCCGGGTTCGGCCAGCCGTCGCGCGGCGCGACGAGCCGCATCTCGGTAAGGCCGAAGTTCAGCATCGCCCGGGCGGCCTTGCCGATATTCTCGCCGAGTTGCGGGCGGACGAGGACGATCACGGGCGGGGCCATGCGGGCCGCCTAGCCGAGGCGGGGGACGAGAGCCAGTGGCGCGGAGGCCTCTGCCTTCGTCATGCCGGACTTGATTGGGCAGGTGCAAACGTCCCCCGGACCCTTGCAGCCATGTCCGGGGGACATGGCGACCTGCTCAATGGCATCCATCTTGCTCCGGCGGCCGCGAGAGGAAGGTGGACCCCGGATCAAGTCCGGGGTGACGCTCCCGTGGGTCCGGCAGCCGGAGCCTCGCGCAAGGCGAAACGCTGGAGCTTGCCGGTGGCGGTCCTCGGGAGGGCGGCCACGAATTCGACCTCGCGCGGGTATTTGTAGGGCGCGATCGTCGCCTTCACGTGGTCCTGCAGAGCGCGGGCCAGCGCCGGCCCGGGATCGTGGCCCGCGGCGACGATGACGAACGCCTTCACGCGCTGGCCGCGCTCCTCGCACGGCACGCCGATCACCGCGCATTCGGCGACGGCGGGGTGCGCATAAAGGGCGTTCTCGACCTCCGGCGCGGCGATGTTGTAGCCGGAGGAGACGATCATGTCGTCGGAGCGGGCGACGTACCAGAAATAGCCGTCCTCGTCCTCGCGATAGGTGTCGCCGGTGAGGTTCCAGCCGCCCTGGACGTAGGCGGCCTGGCGCGGATCGTCGAAATAGCGGCAGCCGGTCGGGCCTTTCACCGCCAGCCGGCCCGGGGCGTGGAGGATGGGCTTGCCGTTCGGATCGAGGACGCAGGCGCGGTAGCCTGGCACCGCGCGGCCGGTGGCGCCCGGGCGGATCGCGTCGCCGGCCGCCGAGATGAAGATGTGCATCATCTCGGTCGCGCCTATGCCGTCGACGATGGCAAGGCCGGTCGCGTCGCGCCACGCGGTCCAGGTGGCCGCGGGCAGGTGCTCGCCGGCGGAGACGCAGGTGCGCAGCGCGCCGAGGTCGTGCCCGCCGTGCATCGCCAGCATCGCCTTGTAGGCGGTGGGCGCGGTGGCGAGGATGGTGGCGCGGTGGCGCGCCGCCGCCCCCAGCATCGCCTTGGGCGAGGCCTGTTCGACGGTGATCGCCGCCCCGCCGAAGCGCCAGGGGAAGGTCAGCGACATGCCGAGGCCGAAGGTGAAGGCGATCGGCGCCGAACAGAGCCAGCGATCGTCCGCGCGCGGCTCCAGCAGGCGGCGGGCGAAGCTGTCGGCGGAGGCGAGCAGGTCGCGGTGGAAGTGGATGCAGCCTTTCGGCTTGCCGGTCGTGCCCGAGGTGAAGGCGATCATGGCGACGTCGTCGCGGTGGGTGTCGACGGCGCGGAAGCCGGGCGCGCTCGCCTCGAGCCGCTGTTCGAGCCGACCGCCGCCGGCATCGCCGCGATAGGTGAGGAGCGAGCGGATCAGCGCCGTCTCGTCGGCGGCGGCGAGGAAGTCCTCGAGGCAGCGCTCGTCGACGATGGCGTGGTGGACCTGCGCGCGTTCGATCAAAGTGGCGAGCTCGCCGGCGCGCAGCAGCGGCATGGTCGTGACGAGGATGCCGCCGGCCTTGAGCACGCCGAGCCAGGCCGCGAACAGCATCGCCCCGTTCGGCCCGCGCAGCAGCACGCGGTTGCCCGGGACGAGGCCCTCCTCCTCGACGAGCAAGCGGGCGATGCCGTCCGAAAGCCGCCGCAGGTCGCCGTAGCTCCAGGTGCCGCCGTCGTTGATCACCGCGGGCGCGTCGGCGGAGCCCGCATCGATCAGCGCGGAGGCCGCGTTGAGGCGTTCGGGGTAGCGGAGCTCCGGGAGGTCGAAGAGGAATTCCGGCTGCGCCTCCGGCGGCGGCAGGCGGTCGCGCACGAAGCTGTCGAGATGCGCGCTCCGCATGCTCAGGGCACCACCGCCGTGGTCTCGATCTCGACGAGCGCCGCCGGCTCGACGAGGCCCGTGACCCCGACCACCGCCATGGCCGGGAAGTTGCGGCCCATCGCCTCCCGGTAGATCGCGCCGATCTCGGCGAGGCGGGCGCGATAGGCGTCGAGGTCGACGACATACCAGGTCATGCGCACGATATGCTCGGGGCCGGCGTCCGCCTCGGCGAGGATGGCGCGGGTGTTCGCCAGCGCCTGGCGCAGCTGGCCGCAGACGTCGGGCGCGACCATCCGCTCCGCCTCGTCCCAGCCGATGATGCCCGCGGTCACCACCAGCCTGCCCTCGGCGGCGATGCCGTTGGCATAGCCTTTAGGGCGCGGCCAGCCCGGCGGCTGGAGAATCTTCATCGGCGATACTCCGCGAGGTGATGGCGGGCGATGACGAGCTTCTGCACTTCCGACGCACCCTCGTAGATGCGCAGCGCGCGGATCTCGCGGTAGAGGCGCTCGACCGCGACTCCCTTGGTGACGCCGAGACCGCCGAACAGCTGCACCGCCTTGTCGATGACGCGCTGGGCGCCTTCGGTGGCGTGGAGCTTGGCGAGCGCCGCCTCGCGGCTGTTGCGGCGGCCGGCGACGTCGCGCAGCCAGGCGGCGCGGTAGACGAGGAGGGCGGCGGTCTCGACGTCGAGCACCATCTCCGCCAGCGCCGTTTGGGTCACCGGATGGTCGGCGAGCATGGCGCCGGCGAGCGGGCGATCGAGGGCGCGGCGGGTCGCTTCATCGAGGGCGCGGCGGGCGAATCCGAGCGCGGCGGCGCCGACGGTGGTGCGGAATATGTCCAGCGTCGCCATCGCCTGCTGGAAGCCGCGTCCCGGCTCTCCGAGCAGGGCGGAGCCCGGGAGGCGCATGTCCGTGAACCGCAGCCGCGCCAGCGGGTGCGGTGCGATCACGTCGATGCGGTCGGTGCCGTCGAGGCCCGGCACGTCCTTGTCCACCAGAAAGGCCGAGAGGCCCTTCGCTCCGGGCGCCTCGCCCGTGCGCGCGAACACGACGTAGAAATCGGCGATGCCGCCGTTGGAGATGAAGGTCTTCTCGCCGTTCAGCACGTAGCCGTCGCCGTCAGGGTCGGCGCGGGTGGCGATGGCGGCGACGTCCGAGCCGGAGTCCGGTTCGGTCAGCGCGAAGGCGGCGATCTTCTCGCCGCGGGCGACGGCGGGGAGGTAGGCGACCTTCTGCGGGTCGGTGCCGAACAGGGAGATGGCGCCCGAGCCGAGCCCCTGCATCGCGAACGCGAAGTCGGCGAGCCCCGAGTGCCGCGCCAGCGTCTCGCGGATCAGGGCGAGGCTGCGCACGTCGAGCTTGCCGGCCGCGTCCGGGACGCAATGCCGCAGCCAGCCCCCGTCGCCGAGTAGGCGGACGAGGGCGCGACAGGCGGCGTCGACGTCGACCGGCTCCTCGTCCGAGAGTTCGTCGGCGCACCAGGTTTCGAGCCTGCCGGCGAGATCCCGGTGCCGCTCCTCGAAGAACGGCCAGTCGAGGAAGTCGCTCATGAATCCCTCTCCCATTTCGGGAGAGGGGGGGACCCATTGCGCCAGCAACGGGGGGGTGAGGGAATGCACATGAGGCCTATGCCCTCACCCTCCCACGATGCTGTGCATCGCGGGCCCCTCCCTCTCCCGTAAAGGGAGAGGGGCTTTTCCGGCCGCTCAATCACCTTCGAACTCCGGCCTGCGCCTGGCGGCGAAGGCTTCGTAGGCGCGGCGGAAGTCGTTGGTGGCCATGCAGAGGGCCTGGGCCTGGGCCTCCATCTCGATCGCCGTCTCAAGGCTGACGTTCCATTCCTGGTTGAGCTGGGTCTTGGTGATGCCGTGTGCGAAGCTCGGCCCGCTCGCGAGATCGCGGGCCAAAGCCTGCGCCTCGGGGAGGAGCGAGTCGGCGTCGACGAGGCGGTTGTAGAAGCCCCAGCGCGCGCCCTCCTCCGCGCTCATGAAGCGGCCGGTGAAGAGCAGCTCCGCCGCCCGGCCCTGGCCGACGATGCGGGGCAGGATGGCGCAGGCGCCCATGTCGCAGCCGGCGAGGCCGACGCGGGCGAACAGGAAGGCGGTGCGCGCCGCCGGCGTCGCCAGGCGCAGGTCCGCGGCCATGGCAAGGATCGCGCCGGCGCCGGCGCAGACGCCGTCGACCGCGGCGACGATCGGCTGGGGGCAGGCGCGCATCGCCTTGACGAGGTCGCCGGTCATGCGCGTGAAGTCGAGCAGGCCCGGAATGCCCATCGCGGTGAGCGGCCCGATAATCTCGTGGACGTCGCCGCCCGAGCTGAAATTGCCGCCGGCGCCGGCGATCGCCACCGCCTTGACGGCGCGCGTCGCGGCGAGGGCCCGGAACGCGTCGCGCAGCTCCGCATAGCTTTCGAAGGTGAGCGGGTTCTTCCGCTCCGGCCGGTTGAGCGTAACGGTGGCGACGCCGCCGGCGAATTCCCACAGGAAATGGTCGGGGCGGAAGCGTTCAGGGTCCATCGGCGGCGGCTCCGGTTGCGGTCGCGAGCGAGTGCTTCAATCGCCCGAGGCGGGCGTGGAGGTCGCGGCGCTCCTCCTCGCCGAGGCCGCCGAGCAAGGCATCGATCCAGTCATGATGCGCCGCGGCCATCGCGGCGAAGCGGGCGGCGCCGGCGGGCGTGAGGCGGACGCGGGTGGCGCGCCGGTCCGACGGGAGCGGTGCGACCTCGACCATGCCTTCGGCGGCGAGCCCGCGGACGAGGCCGGTGACGTTGCCGTTGGAGACGAGGAGGGCGCGGGAGAGCTCTCCCATCGTCATGCCGCCCGGCGCACGCTCGAGCGCGGCGAGGATGTCGAAACGCGGCAAGGTCGTGCCGAAGGCGCCGGCGAGCCCGCGCTGCACCTCCTTCTCGATCGCCATCGTGCAACTCAGGAGGCGCAGCCAGACGCGGACGCTGAGCCGCTCGCCGGGCGCGCCGCCGTGCTTTTCGGGGATGGCCGCCGGGCGGTTCATGCGGCGTCTCCGCCGACGAGCACGGCCTGGCCGCTGATGCCGCCGCTTTCGGGGAGGCAGAGGCGCGCGACGGCCGCCGCCACCTCTTCCGGCGCCACGATCCGGCCGCCGGGATTCCGGCGCGCGAGGGCTTCGCGCGCTTCCTCGGGCGTGCGGCCCGTCGCGCGGACGATCTCCGCGACGGATCGCTCCAGCAGCGGCGTATCGGTGAAGCCGGGGCAGACGGCGTTCACGGTCACCTTCGTCCCGGCGAGCTCGGCGGCGAGGGCGCGGGTGAGGCCGAGGGCGCCGTGCTTCGCGGCGGTGTAGGCGGCGGCGTAGGCGAAGCCCTCCAGGGCGGCCGTGGAGGCGATCGTGACGATCCGCCCCGCCGCTGCCGCGCGCAGATCCGGCAATGCGGCCTGGCTGCAGTGGAAGACAGCGTCGAGGTTTGCCGCCATCGTCCGGCGCCAGAGGTCGGGATCCGTGTCGGCGAAGGCCGCCGACTGCGCGAAGCCGGCATTGTTGACGAGGATGGCGATCGGTCCGTGCGCCGCGCGCGCGGCGGCGAAGGCGGCGTGCACCTGATCCCGGTCGGTGACGTCGGCGGTGCAAAGATAGACATCGTTCGTCCCGAGCCCAGTCGAGGGGCGCAGGTCTGTGCCGGCGTCCCTCGACTTCGCTCGGGAGGAACGGATTTCTGTTGCCACTGCTTCCAGCGGTTCGGCGCGCCGCCCCACCAGTGTCAGCCGCGCGCCCTCCGCCGCGAGGACGCGGGCGATGGCGGCGCCGATGCCGCTGCCGCCGCCGGTGACGAGGGCGTGCACGCCGGCCAGCCTCACTGTCCCTCACCCTCCCATTGCTGGCGCAATGGGCCCCTCCCTCTCCCGTAAAGGGAGAGGAGCTGGTGCCGCCGACAACCCCTCTCCCATTTCGGGAGAGGGAGGGGCCCAGCCGAAGGCTGGGAGGGTGAGGGCGATGCCCTCACGCCTTCAGCTCCGCTTCGCGCGCCATGTTTCGCGCGAGCTGGGCCATGCCGCCGAGATAAGGTGGCGGGACGTGGACCCCGCGAAAATCGTGGCCCGCGGCGGCGCGCAGGGTCCACATCGGATCGACGAGGTGGGGGCGGGCGAGGGCGACGAGGTCGGCCCTGCCGGCGGCGAGGATCGAGTTGACATGGTCCGGCTCGTAGATGTTGCCGACGGCGATGGTCGCCAGGTGCCCCTCGTTGCGAATCTGGTCGGAGAAGGGCGTCTGGAACATCCGGCCGTAGACGGGGCGGCTGTCGGCCCAGGTCTGGCCGGCGGAGACGTCGATGAGGTCCGCGCCCGCCTCGGCGAAGGCGCGGCCGATCCGCACCGCTTCGTCCGGCGTCACGCCGGCCTCGCCCATCCAGTCGTTGGCGGAGATGCGCACCGACATCGGCTTGTCGTGCGGCCAGGCGGCGCGCATCGCCCGAAACACCTCCAGCGGGAAACGCAGGCGGTTCTCCAGGGTGCCGCCATATTCGTCGGTGCGGCGGTTGGTGAGCGGGGTGATGAAGCTGGAGAGAAGGTAGCCGTGGGCGGCGTGGAGCTCGACCATGTCGAATCCGGCCTGTTCGCCCATGGCGACGGCGGCGACGAACTGCGCGACGACCGTGTCCATGTCGGCGCGGGTCATCGGCCGCGGCATCTGGTTGGCCGGCGACCAGGGCACGTCCGAGGCCGCCATGACCGGCCAGTTGCCTTCGTCGAGCGGCACGTCATAGCCTTCCCAGCCGAGCTTCGTGCTGCCCTTCGGCCCCGAATGGCCAAGCTGCAGGCAGAAGGCGGCGCGGCTGTTGGCGTGAACGAAGTCGACGATCCGGCGCCACGCGGTGACCTGCTCCGGCGTCCATATCCCCGCGCAACCGGGGGTGATGCGGCCCTCCGGGGAGACGCAGGTCATCTCGGTGTAGACGAGGCCGGCGCCGCCCTGGGCGCGCGTCCCATAATGGACGAGGTGGAAGTCGTTCGGCAGGCCCTCGGTGGCGGAATAGGTCGCCATCGGCGAGACCACGACGCGGTTGGCGAGCCGGAGGCCGCGCAGGCGCAACGGGGCGAACATCGGCGGCGCCGGGACGTTGACCGGCGTGCCGAGCGCGCGCGACTGGAACCAGCGCTCGACTCCCTCCAGCCAGGGCTTGTCGCGCAGCCGCAGATTCTCGTGGCTGACGCGCTGCGACCGGGTGAGGAGCGAGTAGGCGAACTGGATCGGCTCGAAATGGAGGTAGCGTTCGAGCGTCTCGAACCATTCGGTCGAGTTGCGCGCCGAATTCTGGAGCTTGAGCACTTCGAGACCGCGCTCCGCCTGATATTCCTCGAGCGCGCGCTCACGCGGCAGGCCGGGGCGGTTCAGCACCTCGGCGAGCTTGATCGCGTCCTCGAGCGCGAGCTTGGTGCCCGAGCCGATCGAGAAATGGGCCGTGTGGGCGGCGTCGCCGAGCAGCACGAGGTTGCGGTAGGACCAGCGCGCGCAGACAATGCGGCGGAAGCGCAGCCACGCCTGCGGGCCCGGCAAGTGGCGCGCGTTGGAAAGCAGCGGATGGTCGCCGAGATATCGGGCGAAGAGGCGTTCGCACAGCGCGATCGCCTCGTCCTGGCTCACCCTATCGAGGCCGAGCTTTTCCCACGTCTCAGGGCCCATCTCGACGATGAAGGTCGAGAGGCCCTCGCCGAAGCGGTAGGCGTGCGCCCACACCCAACCAGCTTCGGTCTCCTCGAACGCGAAGGTGAAAGCCTCGAAGACGCGGCTGGTGCCGAACCAGAAGAAGCGGTTGCGGCGGACCTGGACGTCGACGCCGAAATGCGGCGCGTAGGCGGTGCGGATGCGGCTGTTGGCGCCGTCGGCGGCGACGACGAGGTCGTAGCCGTCCCAGTCGGCGAGGTCGGGGCTGGCCTCGGTCTCGAACTGGAGCACCGCGCCGAGGTCGCGGGCGCGGTCCTGGAGGATCTCGAGCAGGCGCTTGCGGCCGATGCCGATGAAGCCGTGGCCGGACGAGCGGATCGTCTCGCCGTGGATATGGACATCGATATCGTCCCAATGCGCGAACTCGTCGCGGATTTGCGCTCCGGAGACCGGATCGTTCGCCATCAGGTTGTCGACCGTCTGGTCGGAGAACACGACTCCCCAGCCGAACGTGTCGTCGGCGCGGTTGCGCTCGAAGACGTGGATCTCGTGCCGCGGGTCGCGCAGCCTCATCGATATCGCGAAACAGAGCCCGGCGGGGCCGCCGCCGAGGCAGGCGACCCGCATCGCACGACCTCCAGATTGTTTTAGACCTAAAACGATTCCCGGTCGGGCGCAATCGCCTCGCTGTCGCCGCGCGCGGGGGCGAGCGGCGCGTCGATCCGGCAGAAGAGCCCCTCCGGGCGGAATTCGAGCGTCACGGGCCCGCGCAGCTCGCTGGCGAGGGCGCGGCGGATCATGCGGGTGCCGAACCCTTCGCGCTCCGGCTCGGCGACCGGCGGGCCGCCGCTTTCGCGCCAGGTCAGGAGGAGGCGGCCTTCGGCCTGCTGCCAGGTGAACTCGACGCGGCCGCCGGGCACGGAAAGGGCGCCGTACTTCACCGCGTTGGTGGCGAGCTCGTGGAGGGCGATGGCGAGGTTGACGGCGAGCTGCGGCGTCAGCTGCACCTCCTTGCCGTCGAGCCGCACGCGCCGCTCCTCCCCGTCATGAACTTCGAGGACCGCTTCCGCGATGCCGCGCAAGCTCGCGGTCTCGAAGCCGGCCTTGGTGAGGATGTCGTGGGCGGAGGCAAGGGCCTGCAGCCGGCCGGCGAAGGCTTCGGCGACGGCGTCGGGGACCGCGCCCCCGCGCAGCGTCTGGTAAGCGATACCCTGGACGATCGCGAGCGTATTCTTGACCCGGTGGTCGAGCTCGGCGACGAGCAGCTGCTGACGGCGCTCGGCCCGCTTGCGCTCGGTGATGTCCTGGATCGTGCCGACATAGCGGACCGCGCGCTCGGCGCCGGGCGGGCCTTCGAAGATCGCTTCCCCGAACGCCAGCGCCCAGCAGATCGCCCCGTCCGGCCGTACGATCCGATATTCGTAGCTGCTGCGGTCCCGCACCTTCGGATCGATGGCGCGGAGCAGTTGCGCCGAGGTGTTCGGATAGTCTTCGGGGTGGGTGGCGTCCCTGACGATCTCGTAGGTCACGGGCCGGTCGACCGGCAGCCCGTATATCTCCTTGGCTCGATCCGAGTAGATCATCTCCCGGGTGACGAGGTCGAAATCCCACACGCCCTGCTCGGCGGCGGAGAGGGCGATCTGGAGCCGCTGCTGGATGGCCTGCTCCCGCTCCCGGCTCTGCCGTTCCGAGGAGATGTCCTCGACGAAGATGACGGCGCGGTTCGGGAATTCGGGAACGATGCTCGCGCTGACCCGCACCGGGACGCGGTCGCCGCCGGGCCGCTGAAACTCCTTCTCGAACGGCTCGACGTGCCCGGTCTCGGCCAGTCGGCGCAGCGCTTCCTCGTCGAGCGCATGATATTCCTTGGGCGTGAACTCGCGGCCGCGCTCGGCCCGCGCCTCCATCTCCTCCACGCTGACGCCGAGGATCTCGCGCAGGCGCGGATTGGTGGCGACGATGCGGCGGCTGGCGATGTCGGCGACCGCCATGCCGAGCACCGGCGCGTTGAAAAGCGCTCTGAAGAACGAGTCGGTAAGCCTGTCCGGCACGGGAATCTCCGCTGCCCGCCGCGCTAGAATCCTTCGCCCGAAAAGACCAGCCCGCCGGGTGGTCTCCATGGCCTGCGTTGAGCACTGGACACTTGCCGCCGCGCGAGTCACCTTATTCACGCAAGCAGGGCAGGGGGGTCGAGTCGTTTCTCACGAGAAGCGATGACGAGCGACTAGGATTCCACTCAGTCGATCCGGCCGGTTCTGCAGTTGGGGATCAGATCGGGAGCCGCCGCGCCAGCATCATCGCAGCTTCGTCCAGCTCTGTTTTCGCGGGAAATGCGGGTGTCAGTTGCGCCTGATCGTCGGAAAGCGGGGAAGGATTCGCGATGACGATCTATAATGGCGGCAACGGCAAGGACATCATCAATGGCGGCAGCGGCAATGATGTCATTCACGGCGGCAACGGCAACGACACCCTGAATGGCGGCGCCGGCAACGACCAGATATACGGCGACAATGGCAGCGACGATATTACCGGAGGCGCTGGCGACGATCTGATCGACGGCGGTAACGGCCCGGACACCGCTTATTATTCAGGTCCGATCGACGAATACACCTTTTTCACCAGCGGCGGCTATCTCAACATCGTCCACCTCGGCGGCGCCGGCGCCGACGGGCACGACCGGGTGATCAACGTCGAGCGGCTCGTCTTCGCCGATCGCGTCATCGACATCGGCAGCGGCAAGAACATACCCGTGGCCGTCGACGACCAGGTCTACACGAACGAGGATGCGGGGGTCGTCAGCAGCGGTCCGACCGGCGTCCTCGCCAACGATTACGATTTTGACGGCGACGCGCTTCACGTCACCGCCGGCGTGTTCGTCGGCACCTACGGCACGCTCACCCTCAACGCCAACGGCACCTACAGCTACGTGCTGTCGGCTGCGGCGCAGGCCCTGGCCGCCGGCGAGAATGTCGTCGACAGCTTCAACTACAGGGTCACCGACAATGACGGCAGCGACACCGGCGCCCTCGTCTTCCACATCGCCGGCGTCAACGACGCCCCGACCGCCAATCCCGATGCAACCAGCGCCGACGAGAACGCGATCGTCGATTTCGACGTGCTCGCCAACGACAGCGACATCGATCACGGCGCGGTCCTCAGCCTCATCGCGGCGTCCGTCCCGACGGGGCAGGGCAGCGTGTCGATCGTGAACAATCACGTCCGCTTCGACCCGGGCACCGATTTCGACTATCTCAACGACGGCGACACCTTCGTCGTCAACGTCTCCTACACGATCCAGGACGAGCATGGCGCGCAGGCGCATTCGACGCTCAGCATCACCATCCTCGGCAGCGACGATGGCCACATCCTCACCGGCACCGACGCCGCCGAGACGCTGACCGGCGGCAACGCCGGCGACACGATCGACGCGCGGGGCGGCGACGACACGGTGTTCGGCCTCGGCGGCAACGACGTCATCCACGGCGGCGACGGCGCCGACAGCCTGAGCGGGGACGACGGCAACGACACCATCGACGGCGGCAGCGGCAACGACGTGATCTTCGGCGGCGACGGCAATGACAGCCTCGCGGGCGGCGACGGCAATGACGTGCTGTCCGACTTCGCCGGCACCAACAGCTTCACCGGCGGCGCCGGCGACGACCTGATCCTCGCCGGCGCGGGCGACGGGCCGCAGACGATCGATGCCGGCGACGGCAACGACACGATCCAGCTCTCCTACCGGTCGTTCGGGAGCACGATCACGACCGGAGCGGGGAGCGATACGATCGAGCTGCTCTACGCCGACGTCGGCACGTCAGCGGTGACCGTCACCGACTTCACGCCGGGCGCGGGCGGCGACCGGTTCCAGCTGGGTGGCGACGACGGCGCGCTGCTCAGCCTGCTCAGCGGCTGGGACGGCGACTCCAACCCCTTCGGATCGGGATTCCTGCGGCTGGTGCAGAGCGGCGCCGACACCCTGCTGCAATGGGATCAGGATGGCACGGCGGGCGGCGTCCATTGGGACACTCTCGCCGTGTTCCAGAACACCAACGCGACGGCCTTCACCGACGCGAATTTCCTGCCCGGCTATCCGCCCGACGGCAGCGCGCCGGCCGGCGCGACGATCACCGGCACGGCGGCCGGCGAGGTGCTGGTCGGTACCGCCGGCAACGACACGATCGACGCCCAGGGCGGCAACGACACCGTGTTCGCCGGCGGCGGCGCGGACACGGTCTCCGGCGGCGACGGCGTCGACAGCCTCAACGGCGAGGCCGGCAACGACGTCATCCACGGCGGCAACAACGATGACCAGATCTCCGGCGGCGCCGGCAACGACCAGCTGTTCGGCGACGACGGCAACGACGATATCGTCGGCGACGCCGGCAACGACCAGCTCTCGGGCGGCGCCGGCAATGACAGCCTCAACGGCGGCGCCGGCAACGACAGCCTCGACGGCGGCGACGGCGACGATTTCCTGTCCGACTTCAGCGGCACCAACAGCTTCGCCGGCGGGAGCGGCGACGACCTCATCGTCGCCGCCGCATTCGACGGATCGCAGACGATCGACGGCGGCGACGGCAATGACACGATCAAGCTCTCCTACCGCTCGTTCGCCAGCACGATCACGACCGGTACGGGCAGCGACACGATCGAGCTGCTCTACGCCGATACCGGCACCGCGGCGGTCACGGTCACCGACTTCACGCCCGGCGCGGGCGGCGACCTGTTCCAGCTGATGGGCGACGACGGCGCGCTGCTGAGCCTGCTGATCGGCTGGGACGGCAGCTCCAACCCGTTCGGGTCGGGCTTCCTGCGGCTGGAGCAGAGCGGGGCCGACACGCTCCTGCAATGGGACCAGGACGGCACGGCCGGCGGTGCGAACTGGGCGACGATTGCCATCTTCCAGAATACCGACGCGACCGCCTTCACCGACGCCAACTTCGTGCCCGGCTATCCGCCGGACGGGGGAGCGCCGACCGGCGAGACGATCACCGGCACCGCGGACGACGACATCCTCATCGGCTCGGTCGGCCCGGACACGATCAACGCCCTCGACGGACAGGACGCGGTGTTCGGCCTCGCCGGCGCCGACACCATCTATGGCGGCGACGGCCTCGACAATCTCAACGGCGGCGACGGCAACGACTATATCGACGGCGGCAACGGCGACGACGACATCTCCGGCGACGACGGCAACGACCAACTCTTCGGCCAGGCCGGCAACGACAATATCTTCGGCGGCAATGGCGACGACCAGATTTCCGGCGGCGACGGCAACGACAACATCTCCGGGGAAGCGGGGAATGATGTCATCACCGGCGGCAACGACGACGACGTGCTGCGCGGCGGCGACGGCAACGACAGCCTCGACGGCGGCGACGGCAACGACTTCCTCTCGGGCGATGCCGGGTCGGACGTGCTGACCGGCGGCGCCGGCAGCGACGTGTTCAGCTTCACCCTGCCCACGACGGGCCCGGACCAGATCACCGACTTCGCCAGCGGCACCGATCGCATCGAGATCTCGGCGAGCGGTTTCGGCGGCGGGCTCGCGGAGGGTGGGTCGGTCCTCCTCGTCTCGGGCGCGAACCCGACGGCTTCGGGCAGTCTGGGCGAGTTCCTCTACGACACCGACGACGGGAAGCTCTACTGGGACGACGACGGGGCGGGCAGCGACGCGCCGGTCCTCATCGCCACGCTCACCAACCTGCCGCCGCTGGCGCCTTCGGACATTTACGTCGTCGCTTAGCGCTGGGCCGCTCGTCTCAGCCGTACCTCCGCCGGCGCTTGCCGACCGCGGGTGACCGACGCCGTGGCAAAGAGGCGAGCGTCCGGGCCGTTGCAGAGCCGGCGCTCGCCGCGCTCGGGAGAGACCGCGATGGGTTCGCGTTGAAGGCGACTCGTGGTTGCCGTTGCCGAACGGCGGCGTAAAAGCGACAGATATGGTGCTTCGTCGTCTCCTTCAGCTTCTCGGTGGGAGCTTCGGCCAGGGCGCCGAGAATGGTGCCGACGCGGCCGGGCCTGCGGCCCATCCCCCCGCCGGCGGCGATGTGGAATTCGACAGGAACAAGCTTCCCGCCGGTGCGCGGGAGAAGGTCGCGCAAGTCTTGAGTCTGCTGGTTGAGCTCGAGGAGCGGTGCGCCGCGCGGAGAGGGATGGGGCCCTTCGACGAGCTGGAGCGGATTCGGACCGTTCATCTCCCGCGGCTCATTCAAAGCTACATCGATATCCCGCCCGAGCATCGCGCCGAAGTGTTCCGGGAGACCGGCCGTTCAGCCAGCTACATTCTCGTCGATCAACTGGAGAAGCTGCTTGCGCGGCTGCGCGAGATTTCGAAGATGATCGCGCAGGGGGACGTCGATGCGTTCACGCAGAACGTGCGGTTCATCGACATGCAATACGGATCCTCGTTCGATCTCGACTAGCGGGCCGCCCGGGCCGCGGTTCCGTCGGAGCGAACCCCGAAATAATCGGCGCGGCGCCGGATGGCCGTTGCCCATTCACGGTGCGTCGCCGGCTCCACCATCGAGCCCTCGTCGCCGAACACGGCCGGACCGGTCTTGGCCAAGATCTCTTCCGCGGCCGCCAGTTCGGAAGCCGTGACGGCGTAGGCATCCTGTATCACCTGAACCTGGAGCGGATGGATGGCCGTCTTGGAGAAGAGGCCGAACTCGAGGTCTCGCTCCACCTCTTCGCGCAACAGCGCGGGACGGCTGTAATGCTCGAAGACCGGCGCCGACAGGTGAAGACCCTGCGGCCGCATGGTCGTGACGATCGCGGCGATCGTGGGGCCGAGAGGACCGTCGTAGACGGTGCGGTGCCGCGACCGGCGCGTGCCGAGGGTCTGGAGCAGATCGTTCCCGCCGATCCTCACCAGCAAGACCCGTTCGCGGGCTTTGCAGAAGGCCTCGCGGAGCCGACGGAGGGCGTCGGGCTCGAAGACGTCGGCGGTCTCCAGCGTCGGCATGAGGACGTGGTGCCGCCCCTCGATCCGCTCGACGAAGGCCTCGAACCGCGCCACGGTCGCCTTGGGAAGAACGAATCCGTCGACATGTTCGATGCCCGGCAGCTCCAGGAGCCGCGCCAGCATCGCCGCGTCGCGTGGCCGGAGGAACAGGCGGGGACGCGGCGCGGCTTCCGCAGCGAGGGCAAGGAGGAGCCGTGCGACGCCTGCCAATGCATCGGGAAGATCGACGTCGCGCACCGCGTCCTCGAGGCAGACGACCGCGGAGCGAAGCTGCGGAATAGGGCGAAGCGCCAGCGTTTCGGCGAGCCGCGGCCGCACGGCGGGCAGATAGAGCGTGGCGCCGAGCGAAAGCGGATCGATCACGCCGCGCGCTCCTTCGCGCCGAGGCTGCGGATGAGGACGACCGCGCGAAACGGCGCGCTCGCCGGGAGCGAGGCCAGCCCGACGCGCTTGAGCCGGGCGAGCCGCAACAGATGGTGCACGTCGGGATCCGCAGGATCGCGCACGAAGAGCTTCATGGGGACGCGGCGCAGCAGCGCGCGGGTCGATTCGGCGATACCCGGCTTCACGAGATTGGCATCCTTAAGCCCCTCCGTTGCGAGAAGCGCCGCGATGAAAGCATCGCACCGCGTGCGCGCGCCGTCGGGCTCGACGGCAGGGCCTTCCGGGCCAGGCCTGATCGAGGCGGCAAGGCCATCCACCGCATCCACGAAGTCCCGGCTGAGGTCGCGGCCTGTATAATGGTCATAATAGAGGCACGCGTGGAACTCGCCTTTCCCGACCACCGAAGCGTTGAGGATCGTCCTGCTGACGAGGCCCGAGCCGACGGCGTTCAGGAGCGCGCAGGGGATCAGATAGTCGTCGTTGCCGGCGGCGTAGTCCGCGCGCCCCGCGGGGTCGGTAATGACCGCGAGGCGCGGGCGGAAGCCCAGCGTGCAGGCGGCGAGGCTGGCGCGCAGCTCCGCGGCGATCGCACCCTTGCCCGTCCATCCGTCGACGAACACCGCGTCCGCCGCGGCGTGGCGGCGCGCGACGTGAGCGAGGGCGGTCCGGTCGATCCCCCGGTCGCGGACGATGCTGATCGAATAGTGGGCGGCGCGCCGTCCCTGGCGGAGCAGGGCGCGGCGCAGCAGGACGCCGATCGGAGTCCCCGCCCGCGCCAGTGAGAGCAGCACGACCTCGCGCGGCGCCGGAACCGCCTCCGCGAGCAGGCGCGCGAGCGTTGCGACGTCCGCTGCGAGCCGCGCGCCGTTGCGTGCCAGCGCCTCGCGGTAGAGGCGCAGATGCTCCTCGTCGGGAGGAGGTTCGATCGAGATCATCTCGGAATAATGGCGTCGGCCCGTCTGGATCAGCCGTTCCTTCTCGGCGACGCCCGTCGCCGCCATCGTCACGGGCTTGAGGAGGAACGTGACGTCTTCCGCAGCATAGCTGCCGGAGAAGCCGGCGCTCACGGCGCGGTTCCGAGCGCCGCGCGCGCCAGTTGCGAGCGGCTCGGCATCGCGGCGACGTCGCAGAGGCGGAGGAAGGCGGCATCGCTGCAGCTGTCGCCCAGCCCGACGATGGGGGCGTCCGGCCACTGTTCCCGCAGCCGCGGCAGCAGCGCGGCGACCGCGGCTTCCTTGCGGATATGCGCCGGCAGCAGCGCCAGGTTGTTCCCGTTGAGCGACGCGCGCCAACCCTCCGGCAGCGCCGGTGTCAGCGCGGCGGCGACGGCGGCGAGCGCTTCGTCATCCCTCCGCCCGTGCTTGGCGAGGAGGAACAGCGGCGACGGCCCGCCGATGCGGGTGATGCGCAGATCCTGGTTGCCGGCCTGGGCCAGCCGTTCTTCGAGGTCGTCGAATGCGCCTCGGCACCCGGCGGCGGCGTCGGTCATCCTGCGCTCCCACGCAGGCCACGGCCGGCCGTCTTCCAGGATGATGCCGCCGTGCGCGCAGACCGCGTACCGCCAGGACAGGGAGACGCGTTCGAGTCCGGCGCGGCTTCGGGCGGTTACCGGAACCACGCACGCCCCCTCGGAGAGCCAGCGCAGCAGGGCCGACTGCCGCGGCGTCGCGAAGCCGACCGGCTTGCCGTCCGCATCGACGGCGATGGAGCGGAGCCGGCCCTCGGGAATGTCGGGGGGGCACTTTCTCCGCGACTGAAACAACGTGTCGTCGAGATCGGCGAGAACGATCGCGCGCATCGGTCAGGCGAAGGCGACCGGGACGGCGGCGAGGGCGCGGACCAGCGTCGGGTCGAGGCTGCCCCGGCCCGTCTCGCAGCACAGGAGGGCAATCCGCTCCTCACCCTCGTTTCCTGCGTTGTAGAGATAATTGGGCACGCCGGCGCCGTAATTGTCGGCGAAGCAGAGCTTCGACCTGAGCGCGCCGCCGACGCGCGCCGGGCTGCGGCTCGTCGCCTGGACCACGACGTCCCGCCCGTCCGCCTCGAGGGCCTCCGCCAGCAGGAAGGGCGGATAGGTGAACTCGCCGGTGCCGACCACCCGGATCGCCCGATCCTTCGGGAGGGCGAGGCGGCGCCGGTCGAAACCGGGGAGGTCGTCCGGCCGCGAGACCCCGCGCCGGGCGTGGCGCGGTGGCGAGGCCAGCCGGCCGAACCCGGCCTCGGCGCGCTCGGGAAAGGAGGCAGCCGCATCGGCTGAGGCCGGGTCCGGCGTCCAGCGCGCGCGGCCGGTGAGAAGCGCGACGCTGGGGCTTCCCGCTTCGCCGCGGCCGCTCCAGTCCGTCAGTGCCGCTATCACGACCCGCTCCACCCGCGGCAGGGACGAGAGGAGCGCGTCCTCCAGATTGGCGAGGGTGGTGCCGGTCGAGACCTCGTCGTCGACGAGAACGAGCGATCGGAACGCCGCCAGATCGAAATGCGGGCGGTACACGAGGTGCGAGGAGGCGTGGCTGTGCGGCTCCTCGAACCGGCACAGCAGGGGCGCGTCGCCGCGTTGGCGCGTGGTGTGCAGATAGCAGCCCTCGATCCCGCGCCGGACGAGCTCCTCATACACGCCGTGGCCGATGCACACCGCCGTCTCGGCAAGCCCGACGACGAGCGTCGGCTGGGGCAAATCGGCCGGAATCTGCGCGGCAAGGTCCCGCATGGCCCGGCGCGTATCGGACGGCGGCGCCGGGATGTGGCGACCGAGCACGCGCGAGACGATCAGGAAGGGGCGGCGCGGGTTGTCGCGCTCGCCGACTGCGCAGAGCCGGTCGAACGACCAGCCGGGCGCGGCCGCGCCGATGTCGAAGGTGATCGTGCCGCCGGAAAGGGCGAAGCTCAGGCTGTCGCAGCCCGTCACCTCATCCTCCAGACCCGGTGCAGGCCTCGAGCGTCACACGTTCACGCCGAACGAACGGGCAAGGGGGCCGAGGCCGCCGTTGAATCCCTGGCCGACGGCGCGGAACTTCCATTCCGAGCCGTGGCGGTAGAGCTCGCCGAAGATCATCGCGGTTTCGGTGGAGGCGTCTTCCGACAGGTCGTAGCGGGCGATTTCGCTCCCGCCGGTCGCGTTGACGATGCGGATGAAGGCGTTGGTCACCATGCCGAAATTCTGCCGGCGGGAGTCCGCTTCATGAATGGTCACGGCAAAGCTCAGCTTCGCCACATCGGGCGGCAGCCGGTCGAGCGAGACCACGACCGACTCGTCGTCCCCCTCGCCCGCGCCGGTGCGGTTGTCGCCCTGATGGACGACCGCGCCGCCGGCGCCCTCCAGATTGTTGTAGAACACGAAGTCGGCATCGGAGCGAACCCGGCCCGCCTCGGTCAGGATGAACACGCTGGCGTCGAGGTCGAACTCGCTGCCGTCGGAGACGCGCTGGTCCCAGCCGAGGCCGACCTGGACCGTGTGGAGGCCGGGCGCCTCCTTCGACAGGCTGACATTGGCGCCTTTGGTCAGAGATACCGCCACATTCCTGCTCCCTTGTTCAACCGACGTCGACGCCGAAGCCGCGCGCGAGCGCGGCCAGTCCACCCTGAAACCCCTGGCCCACGGCACGGAACTTCCAGTCGCCGCCGTACCGATAGACCTCGCCGAAGATGAGCGCCGTCTCCGTGGAATAATCCTCGCCGAGATCGTATCGCGCCACCTCGCGGTCGCTGTCGCTGTTGACGATGCGGATGTAGGCGTTGCGAACCATCCCGAAATTCTGGCGCCTGGCGACGGCCTCATGGATGGTGACGGCGAAGGCGAGGCGCTCGACGTCCGGCGGAATCCTCGTCAGGTCGACCTTGATCGCTTCGTCGTCGCCGTCGCCGGAGCCGGTGAGATTGTCCCCGGTATGCTCCACCGACCCCTCCGGCGAGCGCAGCTGGTTGTAGAAGATGAAGTCGCCGTCACTGCGGACCTTTCCCGCCGCGGTCAGCAGGAATGCGCTGGCGTCCAGGTCGAAGTCCGCGCCATCGCTCTCGCGCGCGTCCCAGCCGAGGCCGACGAGCACGTTCCTGAGGCCGGGCTCCTCCTTCGAAAGGCTGATATTGCCGCCTTTTGCCAGGCTGATGCTCATGAGGCTCCTCCGGCCGCTCCGGTTCCTTCGACGACGCTCCCGTCGGGCGCGACGCCCCCGTCCTCGGCGGCGTCCTGATTGCCGTTGATCCGGTTGTACCGGGCGGAACCCCAGAGAGACAGCCCGATCAGGACCGCGCCGATAAACCCGGTGACGACCTCCGGAATCTCGAAGCGGGAGGAAAGCAGCATGATCGCCGACAGAATGAGGATCGCCCAGAATGCGCCGTGCTCGAGATAGCGATATTCCGAAAGCGTGCCTCGCTCCACCAGGAGGACGGTCATCGACCGGACGAACATGGCGCCGATCCCGAGGCCGAGCGCGATGATGAAGATGTTGTTGGAAAGCGCGAACGCGCCGATGACGCCGTCGAAGGAGAAGGCGGAATCGAGCATGTTCAGGTACAGGAAGCCGCCGATCCCGGCGCGAACGACGATGCCCGATCCGTCCTCCGGTTCGAGGACGGAGCTGATCGCTTCCACCACGAGGAAGGCGAGGAGCCCGAAGATCCCCGCCTTGAGCAGCGTGAACGCGTCGTCCGGCGGCAGGAGGAGCGACACTCCGTAAACGGCGAGGAGGACGATGCCGATCTGAATTGCCTCGACGGCGGCCATCCTCGCCAGCCATCGCTCGACGAAGCCGATCCAGTGAACTTCCTTGTCCTGGTCGAAGAAGTAGGTGAGGCCGACCATGGCGAGGAAGGTTCCTCCGAACCCGGAGATCCCAACGTGCGCGGACGTGATGATCCGCTCATACTCGGCCGGTTTCTCGGCGGCGAGCTCGACGGCGGCAAGGGGGCCGAGCCTGGCGGCGATCGCCACGATGGCGAGGGGAAACACGACCCGCATGCCGAACACGGCGATGACCATGCCCCAGGTCAGGAACCGCTTCCGCCAGATGGGGGGCATGTCCTTGAGGACGGCGGCGTTGACGACGGCGTTGTCGAACGAGAGCGAGACTTCCAGCACCCCCAGGACGATGACGATCCAGACGACGCCCGCGGTCCCGGCAGCGGAGTGCGTCAGGCCCCACCCGAGCCAGGCCGCGAGGGCGAGGCAGATCGCAGTGAAGACGACTGCCCCTTTGAAATGGCTAAGCATCCTGTTCCCCTTCAATCCTTCCGGCCCGGGACCCAACGCATGCCCCACCCGTAGGCGCGGTCAAGCTCGCTCTGTCCCCGGTAATAGTCGACGATCCGGGTCGCCCGCAGCGTCCCGCCGATATTTTCGAGCAGCACGACCGCGCACAGGGCGCGATCATTGCGGCCCTCGGTCATCCGCACCTCGATCTGCGGCTGGTCCGGGAGCGTGACGGTGACGATCCCGTCCGTCTCGCGCCAGTTCGGCACGCCCTCGTAGATGGTGGCGAAGACGGCGACGCGCTTGATCCTCGCCCACTCGGCACCATTGATCCGCAGATTCTCGCCCCCGGCCGCATCGCCCGTGCGGTCGTCGCCGTCGAGCCGGATGAAGGGCGGCAGCGCATAGTCGCCGAAGTCGCGCCCGAGCGCCTGGACGACGCCGCGGTCGCCGTCGGCGAGCTCCCACAGACAGCCCAGGTCGAGGTCGATCGCGCCGCCGCCGAAAAAGCCCCTCCGTCCCCTCGACCAGTTCAGGTTGACCAGGATCTCGCCGTAAGAGGCGCCGCGTTTCTCGAGGCTGACCGATTGCCCCTTCTTGTCGAGGGTCACCTTGGCAAGATTCACCCGCGCCGGCGCGGCCCCTGGCGGCGGAGGCGGAGGGGGGACGGCGGGTGCCGGCGGCGGGTCGTCCGCGACGTCGATGCCGAACGACCGCGCCAGCGGTGCGAGGCCGCCGTTGAACCCCTGTCCGACGGCCCTGAACTTCCAGGACCCGGCCCGCCGGTACAGCTCGCCGAGCATCAGCGCCGCTTCGGAGGCGTACGCGAGATCGGGAGCGAAGC
This sequence comes from Alphaproteobacteria bacterium, assembly GCA_019239415.1. GTDB lineage: Bacteria > Pseudomonadota > Alphaproteobacteria > Sphingomonadales > Sphingomonadaceae > Allosphingosinicella. The sequence goes on along the minus strand of JAFAZW010000043.1, from coordinate 16,477 downwards.
GGCACAGCGAAACTCCCTCCCGCGCGATCGCCATGGCAAGGCCGTCCGCCTCGGCAACGGTCCTCCGGCCGCCCGACGGATCCGTCGTGACGCAGAAGACGATGCGCTCGACCGCGGCGTCGATCGAATCGAGGGCGACCTCGAACCGGGCCTCGCCCTCGCTCGAGCTCAGGCGGAGGGCGCCGTCGGCACTGACCGCCTGGTTGTAGAAGATCATGTCGCGGTCGCCGCGGACCTTGCCGCCGGCGCCGAGGAGATATGCGGAGCATTCGTACCCGCGGAGGCGCCCGCCCGGCGCGGACAGGGTCACCGCGACAGAGCCCCCGCCGACCGGGGCATTGCCGCCCATTGTCAGGTCCATCGGCAGCGCCCCGGCAGTCAGAGATGCGAGACGATCGCGGGCATCATGTCGTGGAAGGTCCGGCCGTTCGTCCGGTCGCCGATGGCCGTCATCTCCCAGCCGCCGTCGCGCCGCGACACTTTCGCCATGACCTGGCCGGTGTGGGACCCGCTGCCGGTGAGGTCGAAGCGGGCAAGCTCGCGGTCGCCCGCCTGGTCGACCAGCCGGCAATAGGCGTTCTCGATGCGGTCGAAGCTGTCGCCGGTGAAGCTGTTGACCGTGAAGACGAGCGTGGTGACGTTCGCCGGAAGCCGCTGCAGGTCCACCATGATCTGTTCGTCGTCGCCTTCGCCCGCGCCGGTCCGGTTGTCGCCGGTGTGGACGATGCTGCCGTCGTTGCTCTGCAATTGCTGGAACCAGACGGCATCGACGAGCGCCCCGGTCGCGTCGAACAGCAGGCAGGAGGCGTCGAGATCGATATCGCCTCCGCCGCCGCCGAACAGCCCGAGAAAGCCTCTCGACTGCCGCACGTCCCAGCCGAGCCCCATCGTGACCCGCCTGAGACCCGCGTCGGCGATCTTGTCCAGCCTGACCGACTGCCCCTTGACTAAGCTGACCATGGATCTCCCCTGTAGGCGCGAAGCTAAGGCAGGCGGGAGTCGATAGGCAACCGTTTTTTCCGTTGCCGCGACGGCGCTTGAGCCTGGCGGCGGGGGGTCGGGAGGCAAGATTCTTGTTGCCCGCGCGGCGACTAGCCGTCCATCAGATGCACGCGCCGGGTGCCTCGTGCCCGACGCGGCGGGCGAAAGGGGCTGGAGCAGGGTAGAGATGTCGGCGCAGGATCTCATCCCGGGCGCGAATCTGGCGTTGCCCGCCGCGCTCGTCGTCGCCGAGCTGGCCTGGAGCGTGGAGGATGCGCTTTCGCTGTGCTGCTGCCTCCTCGGCGCCGACGGTAAGGTTCGCGATATCGCGGATCTCATCGGACCGGGAAGGACGGAGAGCGTAGGCGGAGAGGTGCGGATGACCGGCCTCGGCACCCGTCACGCCACCTTCGAGATCAACGTTCCGGCGATGCCGGGCCGCGTTCAGAAGGTGAGCTTCTGCGCCGTCGCCCAGGATCAGGCGGCCGTCGACTGCGGCCGGGCCGGCGTGGAGATCAACCTGGCGTCGCAGGGCTCGAAGCTGGCGCGGTTCCGGCTCCCGGAGGAACGGCAGCTCGCGGCCGTCATCGGCGAGCTCTACCAGCGGAACGGAGCGTGGAAATTCCGAGCGATCGGACAGGGGTATCAGGAAGGGCTGGCCCCGCTCGCGCAGGGGATCGGCTGCACGCCGGCCGATCTGCAGCGCGTGTTCAAGCCCGCGCCCACGCCCCCGGCGGCAAAGCCGCCGCCTCGGCCCGCGCCGCCGGCGCCTCCGGCGAGCGATGAGCGCCTACGCGTTGCGGACCCGGCAATATCGCCGCCGCTGCCGCCGCCGCGAGCGGATGACGCCCGCGCGGGGCCTGGCTCGCCGGCCGAGCGGCAAATGCGAACCGCGGCTTCGCCGTCTCCCGATCGCGTACCTCGCGCCGACGGCGAGACCGCGGCGCCCCCGGCGTTTACCCTGGGAGGCTGGGCGCTCACTGCCAGGGGCGTCGTGCCCGCCGATGCACGCCGCACCCGCCTCGTCGAACGGGAATTGCTGGATCTGAAGGTGGGGGAGGATGGAGCGCGATGGCCCTCCTTCTTCGCGTTCGACCCGCTCACCGGGGCCGCGCTCCCGGAGACGCCGCCGCTCCGCCGCACCCTCGGCCGGTCGATCGGGGAGGAGGGGTGGCCGGAGCTCGGCTGGGCGAGCGGTCTCGACGTCGCGTCGCGGCAGGACGAGACCATTCCGGAAGGGGCGCGCTTCTTCGCCGCGGGCGGCAGCCCGGCGCGGCTCGTTGCTCTTAACGTCGCCGACGGTCAGGCTTGGTGGAAGGCGCCGCTCACCGGCAAATGGTTTGCCCTCGGGCGGTTCGCTCCGGCCGCGGAGACCATGCCCTTCGCCTTCGGCGCCGTCGGCACCCGCGAGGGCGTCTTCTTCGGAAACGACGGCGGCCTCGTGCACGTCCTCGCGGACCAGCAGCCCACCCTGCGCCAGATCGATCTCGGCGGGACTCCCATCGGACCGGCGGCCGTGCTGCAGGACAGCGTGTTGCTGCCGGTCGACGTGGCGGGTGAGATTCGCATCGCCGTCCGCGACCCGGGCGGCGCCCTCGACTGGATCCCCGTCGAGGGCGCCCCCACCGAGCCCGGCCAGCTCGGCGCGCCCGTGGCCAACGCCGAGACGGGATTGGTCTATTGGCCGGGCACCGCCGGCTTCCTGCTCATCGAGCGCACCGAGGAGCAATTCGGGGGGCGTTGGCACCCGTGGCCGCCGGGCGTGGCCGCCTTGCCCTTCCTGCGGCCCTACCGCGCGAAGAACGGCCGCCTGTGGATGTTCGGAACCCGCATTTCGTCGGACGGCCTCAATCGCGGCGCCGCGGTCGCCTGCTGCATGACCTTGAAGGGGGCCCGCGACGTCAAGGACCTGCCGGGCCCGTTCCTCAGCGTCGGGTCGCAGACCTTCCGGGTGCGGGAGCGCTACGCCGATCCCTGGGGCACGGTCGCCGAGGAGATCACGCTCGACTACGATTTCGCGGGCTGGTGGGTGATGCCGATCCTCCGTATCGGCAGCCGGGAGACGGTCCTCGCGCTGATGGAAGATCTCGGCCCCGGACAGGGGATGCGGGAGTTCCTGTTCAGGGAGGCCCCGGCACGGCCGCGGCAGGCCGCCCTCGCCGTGCACCGCGACCAGGCGGGCCTTGCAATTCTTGGCCAACGCTTCACGATCAGTGCCGTCGATGATCTCGAGATCTTTCTCGACGGCGATCGACTGTGCGTCCATCACTTCGAAAGTAATCAATGCGCAAGCTGGCGTCTTTCTTCCTCTCGCTGATCGCGGCGTTCGTCCTGGCGGCGCCCGCGCCCGCGAGCGGGGGGGCGGGCGCGGTCGAGCAGGTGTTCCTCATCCAGAATTCGGGATGGATGGAGCCATTCTACCTCGATCCGAAGTCGCCGCTTCGCGCCTTCGTCGGCTCGCTCATCGGCAAGGCCAACCTCCAGGGAGTTCCGGTCGTCGTCGCCGCCTTCAACCAGGAGGGACAGGTACCGGGCCGGACCTCGCCCGAGGTGATGTTCGACGGCCCGTACGACGCCGGCGCGATCGCCGCCGCCCTCGCCCGGATCGACCTGCCCAGGAAGCCGTCCGGCGCCTATGCCGATGCGGATTTCAAGGGCGCCCTCACCGGCACCTTCTCGCGGATCATGCGCGGCCGCGAGGGCGTGATCTGGATCGTCACCAACAACAAGGACGCGCCGGACAACCGCCCCACGGTGGTCGAGAATACCCGCGCCTTCTACAACGCGCTGCGCCAGTCGCCGCATATCACCGCCATCGCCGCCTTCCCGATGCGCAAGGTCGTCACCGGCCCGCACTTCAACGAGAAGGGGCTGATCGTCTATGCCCTCGCTTATGGGGAGCGCGGCGCGAATGCGCTGGCCGCGATCCTGAGGCCGGGCGCGCCGGTGAGGGCGCTCTTTCCGGCGCCCCCCGTGAAGCTGAAGCCGCTGACGACCGATCCCGTCGAGCTTCACCTGACCTCCGCCGCCGCCGGCGTCACCGCCGAGGTGGTGAAGGGACGGCTGATCGTCTCCGGCGTGCCCGGCGGGAGCCCGTCGGTCGTCCGGTTGCAGGGCACGGTGCGCAACACCTACTATCCGCAGAACATCGCCCGCGCGGCTTTGACCACCGGCTGGCACTCGGCCGACCCGGCGCTCAGGAGCGGGCAGGCGTCGATGACGCCGCAGGTGCTCGAGAATGTGAAGGCCGCCGGCGAATCCGGCCCGGTCCAGCTCGAGCTGCGGCTGCCGGCCGTCCCCCGCTCCGGCGGCCTTGCCGGCCTGCTCGAGGACGAACGGACCGCCGTCGGGGAGGTGGAAGTCCGGCTCCAGGATCTGCGCTTCTCGCTCGACCCGGCCTTCGTCGCCCGCATCTCGGCGATCAGCGGCGGCGAGATGATCCGCGACGAGCAGGCCGAGGCGGCGATGGCGGCGCATCTGCCGGAAGTCTTCCTCGATTATCGGCGGATTTCGTCGGCGACGATGAAGGTGCCGGTCCAGATCACCTTTCGCTATTCGCCCTGGCCGCTCATCCTGGCGATCGCGCTCGCCGCGCTCGCGCTCGCCGCCGCGTTGTTCCTGCTGGTCATGAGCGCGCGGCCGCGCGAATATACGGTCCGCGTCGGACAAGGCGACCAGCGGATCCGGATCAAGCCGCGCGAGAAGCGGACGCTGGCGGATGCCTATGGGACGCGGGCCGAGGTGATGGGCCGGATGTTCGGTCCGCCGTCGGTGACACCGTTGAACGACTAGACCAAAGGGGGAGGCAGGATCATGCAGGTTGCGAACACGGGCGCGTCATCGGGCGATGATTTCATTCCGGCGCCGGATGCCGCCAATGGAGCGACCCCGGCAGCGACGAACGCCTCCACTCTCAACACGTCCGGCGATCTCGCGCCCATCGCCGTCGAGCACGGGCTCGGGACGACGGCGCTGATCCTCGCGCTGGCCGCGCTGCTGGCGCTGGGCGGCCTGCTGCTCATCGTCAGGGGAGTCATCCGCAAGTCGCTCATCGCGTCGCGCGCGACGATCGACTCGGCCAATGCGGCGGCATGGACGTGGTATCTGTCGCTGCTCCTGTTCGGCGCTTTGGTCATCGCGGGGATTGCCGGCGGGCTGTTCGGCTATTCCTATTATATCGGCCTGACGGTGGCGGTTCTGGTCATCGGCGTCGTCATCTCGATGATGATGACGTCGCGCGCCCGCCGCACGGCTTGAGCCCATTCGAGACGCAGGGGACGACATCGTGGCTGAGACGCAGGCAATTCAGACGCCGACCAACGTGGAGGTGGAGGTCAGGCCCACCGTGTTCGTGGGCCTGGGCGGGACGGGCATGGAAATCCTGCTCCGCCTGCGGCGGCGGATCCTCCAGGCGGACTGGAAGGGCACCCGCCTGAACTCGATGTCCGAATTCCCCGTGGCCGGATTCCTCTACTTCGACACCGACACGAACGAGGCGCGCGAGACGGGGCGCGCCGCGACGACCGATCCGATGGCGGAGGCGGTCGCCTTCGGCAAGGGCGACACGCTCCAGGCCAAGGTGGACGTGAGCTTCTACCAGAACAACAAGGCCAATTATCCGGCGATCGCCGAGTGGCTGCCGAGCCGCGATCTCTCGACGATCGACACCGAGAAGGGAGCGGGCCAGGTCCGCTCGATCTCGCGGCTGCTCTTCTTCCACCAGTTCGACGCCTTCAAGCAGGCGATGACCGCCAAGTCGGCGGCGGTTCTCGACAATGTCAGCACGCAGCAGGCGCTCGCGAGGCTCGGCATCGTCACGCAGCGCCAGCTCCGCGTCGTCGTGGTGGGATCGCTGGCGGGCGGTACGGGGTCCGGCGCCTTCATCGACGCGGGCCTTGCCATCCGCTCCATGTCTTCGCCCCGCGCCGACCAGGTCGATCTCTTCCTCATGCTGCCGAGCGGCTATGCGGGCGCGAACCGCGATCGCGTCTTCGCCAACGGCTTCGCGGCACTCAGCGAACTCGAATATGTGATGCGGCCCAACCCGCAGCCGCCTTATGCCCGCAGCTGGACGAGCGTGGAGCGGCCGTCGGCCGCGAAGCCCTATAACGACGTCTATCTGTTCGATACCGCGAACCTCAACGGCGACCGCACCGAGCGCGTCGACGATATCTACGACATGATCGCCGATATCCTGTTCGAGGATTTCGGCAGCAGCGAGTTCGCCCGCAAGAAGCGCTCGATCGCGGTGAACCAGCAACAGCACAAGATGCAGATGTTCCACCCGCCGATCGCCGGCGACGACCGCCATGTGCTCGGCTACGCCAAGGGCTATTCGGCGATCGGCCAGTCGATCGTCGCGACGACGGGGGCGCTCGAGCACGAGGCGGCGCTGAGCGACGCCAGCAAGACGATGCTGCAGGCCTTCTTCGGGGTCTTCGAAGGAGCGAGCGGGCGCCATCCCGGGGTCAAGGATCGCGACGCCTTCATGCGCTCGAAAATGCTGCTCAGCCCGAAGCTGTTCGACGATTTCCCCGAATTCCTGTCGCCGCGCCCGAACGCGGTCGCCGCCTACGCGATGGTCGACCAGCTGATGGTCAGCGACGACATGAAGTCGATCCACGGCCGTCTTCTGGAAGATATTTCCGGCGAAGTGCGCGCCATGCGGGAGCAGGCGAGCGAGCCGAAGGACTGGTCCGCGCAGGCTGAGAAGATCCGCGCACGATATGAGGCGGAGGTGCTGGCGCGCGCCGGGACCGCCAGCATCCGCCGCGGCGAGGTGGAGGCGGCGCGCGGTCGGATCCTGCGTCAGCTCACCGCCGAGGAAGGGCCGCAGTCGCTGAAGCATGCGCTCTACGACCTCGTCGACGACCGCGAGAATGGCGGCCTCGACTTCACCATCGAGCTGGTCGAGCAGATTCGCGACGAGCTCGCCAAGGACGGCACCGGCATTCGCGCGCAGCTCGACGAAGCGGCGGCGAAGTTCCGGGCCGTCGCCGACGAGATCATGAGCCGGCACCTCGTCCGCTCCCTGCAGAAGCTGGAGCAGGCGGCGAAGCCGCGCCTGTTCGGCGGCGTCGACCGCGACGCAGCCGAGGAATATCTGCGCCACTTCGAGACCGACCTCGGCGAGGGGCTGAAGTTCTGGCTGCGCGCGACAGCGGCGGTGGAGGCGCAGAAGCTGCTCGACGATCTTGCGAACTATCTCGGCGAGCGCTCGGCTCCGGACGAGGAAGGGGACGTCACCTGGACCGGGCTGCTCCGCGAGCTCGACGAGGGCCGCCGCTCGGTAAAGGCCGTCCTCGACATGGTTTCGGCGGAAGCCGACCGCGTCCGCGACGCGGTGAACCGGCCGGAGAACGGCGTCTATATCGTCATCGACCGCGGCGCCGGCCGCATCGCCGAGGAACGGACGGCAACCGAGGCGCGCACCTGGGCGAACGAGAAGTTCACCGACTTCGGCGGCTGCCGCGGCATGTTCCCGATGCTGCGCAACGACGCCGACCGGCTCCGGCTGATCAACCAGCTGCGCGCGATCGCGAAGGAGAAGCTTGCCGACGAGGAGCGCCGGATTCCCTCGGCGGTCGAGGCGTTGCGCTCGCTCACGCCGGACGAGCGCCGCCGCGTGATCGAGCGCATGCTCGCCCGCGCCATGCCCTGGGTCCCGGCGCAGTTCGACCGCTTCCAGCCTCGCGGCGAGCAGTTCAAGATGATCATCGCGGCACCCGACGCGCAGGTGCTCCGCGATCAGTTTTCGGCCGTCATCGCCGACGAGATGCCGAAAGGGCGGGGCATTTCCGCGCCGACCATCGAGGAATCGGGGGTCCGCGGCCGCATCATCTGCTACTGCGAGCTTTCGGGCTATCCGCTCGACGCCATCGCGCCGCTTCGCGACGCGTGGCGCAAGTCGTACGAGCGGGAGCTCTCCGCGCGCGATCCGCTCCCGCTCCACAATCATTTCGATTATCTGCGCTTCCCGAACCCGGTGGTGCCGACGAACGAGGAATTGGCTCAGCAGCGGGAAGTCTTGTCGATATTTCTCAAGGGGGTGATGTACGGCGTGCTGCGCCGCGGGGCGTTGGCGGCCGAGGACAATCGCGAGCAGGACCCCCGCTATTATGTCGACATGTCTCGCTTCGACCTTCAGTCGGTCGGCACCGAGCGGAAGATCCGGGCCAAGGGTTTCGAGACCTCGCACCTCGCCCGCATCCAGAGCCTGATCGAGGCGTTCGAGGCGAAGCTCACGCCGATGCAATGGCTGGCGCTTGCGGCACTTGCGGAGTGGAACGCCAAGCGCGGCTACGCACCCCCGCGGGAGCAGGATTCCTTCGGGAACGAGACGCGTCCGACCGGCCTGGGATTCCAGGTCTCGATGAAGCTTGCCGACGATTTCCGCCGCAAGGCCAAGGCCGGCCTGGGGTCGAAGGTCCCGGCAGCTGCGCTCGGCGAAATGAACGACCGGCTGTTCGACAATGTGGAGAGCTACAGCCTCGCGGTCGCGGGAAGCTTGAACGACGTGGAGAATGGCGAGGCGAACCGCGATCCCGACGATGCGCCGGCCTTTCGAGCCACGGACAAGCGGACGCTCGACCCGGAAGCCTTTCGCGACGACGCGCTGAAGACCGTCGCCGGGGCGCAGCCCGCGGCTGCGACGGTCTCCGCGACGACAGTGCCGCCGCCACCCCCGGCGGAGGCAGCCGTGTCCTTCTTCGTCGCGCAGGACGGCAAGAGCGAAGGGCCGTTCGGCCTTGCCGAGCTTCGCCAGATGCACCGCCAGGGACGCTTCTCGGAGCAGAGCCTCGTTTACAACGCGGTGGGCGGAAGCGCGTGGACGCCGGCGGCGAGCGAACCGGCCTTGCGGGTCGTCTTCGCGCCGGAGCCGCCGCCGCCGCCCCAGATCGTGCCGCCGCCGCCGCCGGCCGTCTGACGAGGCGCACCCGCGCCGCCGTCCGCGGCGCGAATGGCTCGCCTCGGGACGCTCAGCGGCCTTCGATCCCCAGCTCGCGGCTCTTCTGGTCGATCTGCTCGGCGTCGACGCCGATCAGCCGCGCGCGGCCGAGCCATTGCGCCGCCGCATCCTTCTCGCCGTCGCGAGCGCTCTCCTGAGCGAGAGCGATATAATGGTCGACGATCTTGTGCTGGAGACCGGCGACTTCGTCCTTGCGATAGGTCCCGTCGGGGTCGGCCCGCTTGACCGCGTCGAGCTCGGCCTTCGCGGAGCGTTCCGGGGGATCCGTATATTGCGCGCGTTCGACATAGTCGGTCGCGCGCCGGAGATGGCCGTCGATCTCATCCTTGTCCGCCTGGCTTATGGCGGCGTGACGCCCGCCCGACGAGCCGCCGCCGCCGCGCGCGACGAGAAAGGCGCCGACGAGCACGATCAGCAGCAAGGCGCCCAGCAGCGGTAACAGCATGCGATTCGTGCCGCCCCCCGGCTCGGTCTGGCGGCGGATGCCGTTCACCCGGCAGAAGCTCGTGACATATTCTTCGGCGACGCGCGGATCGAGGCCCTTGCGCTTGCCGGGGGCGGCGCGGACCACCTGGTCGAAGGCATCCCGCTCTTCTTTCCTGTCGAGGAATTTGTCGTCATCGGTGAACTGGTGCAGCAGCCGATCGAGATCGTCGAGCAGCTGCCGTTCGCTGATCGATTCCGTCTTTTGCAGCTCCTCGCGGATCACCAGCTCGATGTCGCGGATCGCAATGCCGCGGCTCGATGCTTCCTCCTTGATCCGCTTCTCCTCGTCGCGATCGAGGTAGAAGTCATCGTCCACGGCGGCGTGGACGCGGTTATCCAGCCACGCACGGTCATTCGAATTCATCGCCAGCCCCCTCTTATGGCACTATCCACTTGAACAGCCCCGCCTTCACGCGGACGCCGTTCATGCGGCAGAACCGTGTCACATAGTCCTCCGCGACATCATATTGCAGACCTTTGCTGCACCCGCCCGCCGGACGGCAGGCGAGCTGGAGCGCATCGCGCCGCTCCTTGTCGTCGAGCTTCTTGTCGTCGTCCGTAAACTGGTGGAGGATCGACTCCAGGCGCTGGAGAAGGACGGCCTCGTTGGCGATCCGACGCCGCTCGAGCTCGAAGTCGAGCACGATCTCGGCGCCTGCGGGATCGAGACCGATGAGCTGGGCTTCGCGGACCAGCGCCTGGCGTTCGGTTGTCGAGCAATAGCCGTCGAACGGTTTGCTGCTCACCAGCTCCGCGAAGATGTCGCGCGGGTCGCAATCGGCAGGACGCGATCGCGGCGGACTCGGCGCGGACTCGTCCTTCGCGAGGCGAACGGCGATGCCCGGAGCATAATGTTCGAGGATCGGCTCGAGACCGTCGCCGTGCGCCCGGCCCAGCGGCTCGACCTGCCAGCTGCGCCCGAGGCGCATCAGCCGCACCGCCTCGAGCGCCCTCATCGTTCCATGGTCCTCGCCGAGCTCGCAACGATGGACTTCGCGTCCACTCGCGGCGTCTGAAACAACGAGCGAGGAGCCTTCGATCTGTCCAAAGTTGAGGCGGCGGGAAGGATCGAACACCGCGACGCAGACGATGACCTCGACGACATGGGCATCGAGCCGCGACAAGTCGAAGAGGATACTTTCCTGGTCCTCTCCGGTGACGGCGCGGCCCGACCAGACCACCGTCCCGTCGGGCGTGCGCGCGTTGTTGTGAAAGACGATGCGGGAAGGGTCCGTCACCCGGCCGGAGCGATCGAGGAGAAGGGCGACGAGATCCAGGTCGGCCGAAACCCATCCGTTGCCGCAGCCGGCCCGCACCTGGACCGCGCCGAGATCAAGTCGCGCATCCCTCTTGTCGATATTCACGCCCATCATTGCCTCGCCGGCCGCGGAGACTGGCGCGGCTATTCGTGAGGGCGAAAAGAGCATCATTTCTTGCGCAGGGCAACTGGATCGCGTGGCTTTGCGCAACGCCGGACGAGGCGGTCCACTGGCCGCGGCCGCGGAACAGAGGAAAGCCGCCGGGTCACTCAGCGCCGGATGGCGGCGTTACGCTTCGCCACCGGCTTCGCGTGGCGGCGGATCGACCGTGTCGCGCCGCGGTGCGCGGTCATCGCCGCCTCGGGCCGCCGCCGGGTGCCGTCGCGCCGATCGACACGATCCAGGTTGCGAGCACCGCGGTGACGATCAGCGCCGGTATGGGCTCTTCCAGCGTGCGCTCGACGACGACGTAGAGGAGGAGCACCAGCGCCCCGGCCAGGAGGTGGACGAGGATCGAGAGGCCGCGCGCGCTGAGATAGGGTTGCTTGAGGGTGCGGTGCGTGCCCGCCAGGGGACGGGGCGGGCACGCACCGGCGGATGCGGCGGCGGGGGTCGGAATCTTCGCCGCCACGGGGGGCCGGGCGCGGACGGCGCGGCGACGGCGAGGACCGAGGGGAGAGGTGGTCCGCCGTGCCTGCACGAAGCTGCGCCCGGTCTTCACGGGTCCGCTTCCGCTCAGAAGCGGTAGGCGATGCCGGCCAGCACCTGGTGCCGGTCGTACATGCCCTTGCTGTCGCCGAAGTCGGTGAAGCGGTATTCGAGCCGCGCCGACACATTCGGGATCAGCATCCGCTCGACGCCGCCGCCGACCAGCCAGCCGTCGCGATTGTCCGACGAGGTGCCGGTGCCGGACCCGCTCGCCATCGTCGCGCGGATGCGCTCGTTGGCATAGCCGCCGCGCACGTAGACCAGGGTTTCGGGCGTGACGAGGTAGCCGGCGCGCGCCGTGGCATCGAACGACCATTTGGGATCGATCGTGATTGCGCTCGTCCCGGTGCCGCCGCGCAGCTTGTCGCTGCTCGCGATGCTGAACCCGGCCTCGACCCCGGTGACGAAACCGCGGCCGAGTTCGCGGTCGTAGCCCGCGAAGACGCCCGCGACGGCCGCATCGCGCGAGCGGTCGATCGGGAGGACGCCGAGATTGGTGTTCGGCGTGCGGACCTTCTCTTGCTGCCAGCCGCCCTGGACGCCGACCGACGGGCCGGTGAAATTCTGGGCTGCGGCCGGCGCGCCGTAGAGCATGGTCGCCGCGACGAGCATCGAGAGGAAGTAATTACGCACTTTGATTCTCCTTCTGGGATGACGAAGGCACAGCCCTCCCGAGCGGCCAGCGCGGGGCACGCGGCGGCCGGTGGTCGGAAGCCTTCGGTGGGTATCCGGCGCCGCGCATCGCGGCGGCCGAATCTCGTGAACAGTGGGGCGCGGGGGGTGCGTTCGGCTCCTTCGCTCAGTGGGCGCCGCTGGTGTCGATCGGGCCCTTGGGCTTGGGCACCAGCCAGATGAGGGTCGCCGAGAAGGCGAGGCACAGCGCGATCACGCCGAACATGTTCAAGGTGCCAAGCATCACGCTCTGCCCCTCGATCACCTGCCACAGGGCGGCACGGGCGTTGTCGAGCGGCACGCCCTGCGCGAGCAGGCCCTCGACGGCCGTGCGCCCATGCTGCATCGCGTTGACGATCTCGCCTTCGTTGCGCCGCGTCGCGTTCGACCAGCCGCTCTGGACGAGCGCGGTGGCGAAGGCGCCGGCGAGGGTGCGCATGAAGTTGGAGAGGCCGGCGGCGTTGGCCTGCTCGTCATGCTTCACGCTGGCCATGGCGAGGCCGGTCACGGGTACGAAGAACATGACCATGAACGGGCCGGTCCACAGCGTCGGCCAGGCCATCTGAGTGAAGGTGACGTCGGGATTGAACGTCCACATCCGCCAGACCATGATCGCGCCGATGCCGAGGATGCCGGCGCTGACGATCAGGCGCGGATCCATCTTTTCGCAGGCCTTGCCGACGAACGGCGCCGAGACCACCGCGAGGATGCCCATGATGCCGGTGGCGTAGCCGGCCCAGGTGGCGGTGTAGCCCATCGCGCTCTGCTCCCAGAGCGGCAGCAGGACGATGCTGGCGAAGAAGGCGCCGTAGCCGACCGCGTAGGTGAGCGCGGCGCCGACGAAGCCGCGGTGGCGGAAGATCCTCAAGTCGACGATCGGGTTCTTCTCGGTCAGCTCCCAGATCACGAAGGCGAGGAAGCCGATCAGCGCGACGATGCCGAGGATGCAGATCTCCTCCGAGGCGAACCAATCCTGGTTGCGGCCCTCGTCGAGCATGATCTGCAGCGCGCCGACCCAGATGACGAGGAGGGCGAGGCCGACCTTGTCGATGAAGGCCGGCGCCTTCGGGTCGCTCTGGCCGTGCATCAGCTTCATCAGCGCGAAGCCCGCGGCCGCCGCGATCGGCACCTTGATGAAGAAGATCCAGGGCCAGCCGTAATTGTCGCAGATGATGCCTCCCAGGATCGGGCCGGCGACCGGGCCGACGAGCGTCGTCATCGCCCAGATCACCGTCGCCAGCGTCGCCTTCTCCTTGGGGAAGATGCGCAGCAGCAGCATCTGCGAAAGCGGCATGATCGGCCCGCCGACGAGGCCGAGCAGCACCCGCATGCCGAGCAGCATGCCGAGCGAGTGCGACATGCCGCAGAAGAACTGGACCACCGCGAAGGAGAGGTAGCAGGCGATGAAGGTGCGCTGGGCGCCGAACTTCTTCGCCAGCCATCCGGTCAACGGGACGGTGATCGCCTCCGCCACGGCGTAGGACGTGATCACCCACGTGCCCTGCGTCGAGGAAACACCGAGATTGCCGGCAATCGTCGGCACCGAGACGTTGCAGATCGTCGTGTCGAGCACGACGAGGAAGTTGCCGAGCCCGATCAGGATCGCGGCAACGTAGAGCGCCGTCCCGACGAGCGGGCGCGCGCTTCCTTCCTGCGGCGGGGCCGCGGCGAGGCTGGCCATGGCGGGCTTTCCTTCCCTTATTTGGAGACGTCGACGTCGACGTTCATCGAGAGGCCCACGCGCAGCGGGTGCGCGGTCAGTTCCTTCGGGTCGAGCGCGATGCGGGTCGGGAGCCGCTGGACGACCTTGATCCAGTTGCCGGTCGCGTTCTGCGCCGGCACCAGGGCGAAGGCCGCGCCGGTGCCGCCCGAGAATCCGGCGACGCGGCCGTGGAAGACGACCTTCGACCCGTAGAGGTCGGAGGTCATGGTCACGGTCTGGCCGGGCTTGACCTTGGCGAGCTCGACTTCCTTGAAGTTGGCGTCGACATAGGCGGCCTGGACGGGAACCACGGTCATCAGCATCGCGCCCGGCTGGACCCGCTGCCCGACCTGGACCTGGCGCCGCGAGACGACCCCATCGATCGGGGCGCGGATCACCGTGCGGGCGAGGTTCACCCTGGCCTGTTCGAGCGCGGCGCGGGCGGCGAGCACCTCGGGATTGTTGTCGATGCTCGCATTGGCGATGAGCGCGAGGTTGGCGTTGCGCTCGCCGACCGCAGCGCCGCGCGCAGCGGCTGCCTGAGCCCGCGCGGCCTGGGCGGCACGGACGGCAGCGGCGGCGTTGTGGTAGGCCGTGCGGACGGAGGTCAGTTCATCCTGCGACACTGCACCCGATTGGGCTAGCGACTGGCGGCGCTGGAGGTCGATCTTCGCCTTGTCGAACTCGGACTGGGCGGCGCTGACCTGCGCCGCGGCGCGGGCCTCGTCGGCCCCGCGCGCCGCGATCTGCGCGCCGAGGCCGCTGTCGGTGGCGTGCAGCCCCTCGACCTTGCGGACGGCGCTGGCGAGATTGGCCTCGGCATTGGCGAGCGCGATCTTGGCGTCGGTATCGTCGAGGCGGACGAGCACGTCGCCCTTGCGGACCTGCGCCGTGTCCTCGACGAGGACGTCGGCGACGGAGGCCGAGAGCTGGGAGGTCACCTGCGCGACGTCGGCGCCGACATAGGCGTTGTCCGTCGCCGCGTGCTTGGAGGCGACGAGCGCGTCATACGCCTTGTAGCCGCCGCCGCTGAGGGCGATGCCGGCGGCGAGCGCGGCGAACAGCTTCCGGCGCTTCGCCTTGCGGGCGGCGCCGGCGAGCGGGCTCTCAGTTTCGGCGATGGCGTGGAATTCGTCGGGATTTCTGTCGGCCATGGGAGGTCTCCTGGAAAGGCTTTGGGTCAGGCGTCAGCGAAGCCGCCGCCGAGGGCGCGGACGAGCTGCACGTCGAGGGTGAAGGCGCGGGTCTCGAGCTGGGCGACGGCGAGGCGGGCGCTGACGACGCCTTCCTGCGCGGTGAGCACGTCGAGATAGGTCGAAAGACCCTTTTCGTAACGCAGCTGGGCGAGGCGGAGCGCGCCTTCGTAGGAGGCGAGGGCGCTCCGGGAATGGGCGAGCCGCTCGGCCAGCGCCTGGCGGCTCGTCACCGCGTCGGCGGTCTGCCGCAGCGCCTGGACGAGCTGCGCGTCGTAGAGGGCGACGGCTTCGTCGTAGCTGCCGCGGCTGCCGCGATAATTGCCCTGCAGCGCGCCGCCGTGGAAGATCGGCAGGGAGATAGCGGGCGTGACGCCGGCATAGCCGGAGCCGGACTTGAACAGGTCGCTCAGCCCCAGCGACGCGAAGCCCGCCAGCGCGGAGACGCTGACATTCGGATAGAAAGCGGCGCGCGCCTCCTTGATCCGGTCCGATGCGGCTTCGACCCGGGTACGGGCGGCGGCGAGGTCGGGACGCCGGCCGATGAGCTCGATGGACGCGCCGGCTGGAAGGCCGTGCGCCTGGAGCTTGCCGGGCGCCGGGCGGGTGATGGCAAGGGCGCGGTCCGGGCCGGTGCCGACGAGAGCGGCGAGCGCGTGCTTGGCGAGCATGATCGCCTCGTCCGTCGCGGCGAGCTCGGCCTTGGTCTGGGGGATGCGCGCCTCGGCGAGGCGGAGCGCGGAATCGTTGTCGAGCCCGGCATCCACCCGCTGCTTGACCAGCGCGAGCGACCGGGCGCGCACGTCGAGCGCCCTCTCGAGGCTGTCGTGCTGCGCATAGAGGGCGGCGAGGTCGGCATAGGTGGCAGCGATGCCGGTGGTGAGCATCAATCGCGCCTCCTCGGCGTCGAAGCGCGCGGCCTCCACGTCCTTCTTGGCCGCGCGGAGCGCCGCCCGGTTCTTGCCCCAGAGATCGAGGTCGAAGCCGAAGCCGATCCCGGCATTGCCGAAATCCTTGAAGCCGCTCCACAGCGGCACGCCGACGCTGTTGGGCGGGTTCAGCTCGGAGACCGATGCGGCCGCATCCACGCTCGGCAACAGCCTGGCGCCCGCCGCCTGGGCGAAGCCCTGGGCGCGACGGAAGCGCGCGGCGGCGGCGGCGAGATCGGGCGATCCGACGAGGCCTTCGCCGATCAAAGCGTCGAGCTGCGCGTCGCCATAGCTCTCCCACCAGCGGCCGCCCGGCCATTCGGCCGTGCTACCGGCGAGCGACTGGGCGGCCGGCAGGGACGCCGCTGCCGCGGGCGTGGGCTTCGGCCCGAGGTTCGGCACCGACGCGCAGGCGCCGGTCAGGAGGGCGGCGCTCAGAACCGCGAGGTGGCGGCGCGTGGAGGAGGGGACAGCCATGGCCGTGATTCCGTTCTGGTTGATCAGTACCGTACGGTCTAGTCCAATTTAGATTCGCTTGTCAACGAAAAAATGGACTCTATGGTACCGTTATAGATTCG
>JAFAZW010000040.1 GCA_019239415.1 Alphaproteobacteria bacterium | reverse complement strand
CGCCGTTCACCCGCGGCCCCTATGCCTCGATGTACACGGGTCGGCCGTGGACGATCCGCCAATATGCCGGCTTCTCCACCGCCGAAGACTCGAACGCCTTCTACCGCCGCAACCTCGCCGCCGGGCAGAAGGGGCTCTCGGTCGCCTTCGATCTCGCCACCCATCGCGGCTATGACAGCGACCATCCGCGCGTGGTCGGCGACGTCGGCAAGGCGGGCGTCGCGATCGATACGATCGACGACATGAAGATCCTGTTCGACGGCATCCCGCTCGATCAGATGTCGGTGTCGATGACGATGAACGGCGCCGTCCTCCCGGTCATGGCCTTCTACATCGTCGCCGCCGAGGAGCAGGGGGTGGCGCAGGACCGGCTCTCCGGCACGATCCAGAACGACATCCTGAAAGAGTTCGCGGTCCGCAATACCTACATCTATCCGCCCGCGCCCTCGATGCGGATCGTGGCGGACATCATCGCCTACACGTCGCAGCACATGCCGCGCTTCAACTCGATCTCGATCAGCGGCTACCATATGCTCGAGGCGGGCGCGACGGCGGTGCAGGAGCTCGCCTTCACCCTTGCGGACGGGATGGAATATGTCCGCGCGGCGCAGGCGAAGGGACTCGAAGTCGACGCCTTCGCGCCGCGCCTCAGCTTTTTTTTCGGCATCGGCATGAACTTCTTCATGGAGATCGCGAAGCTGCGCGCCGCGCGCACCCTGTGGCACCGCATCATGGCGGGTTTCGGCGCGCAGAACCCCAAGTCGCTGATGCTCCGCACCCACTGCCAGACGTCCGGCGTGTCGCTCACCGAGCAGGACCCGTGGAACAACATCGTGCGCACCACCGTCGAGGCGATGGCGGCGGTGCTCGGCGGCACCCAGTCGCTCCACACCAACAGCTTCGACGAGGCGATCGCTCTCCCTACGGATTTCTCCGCCCGCATCGCGCGCAACACCCAGCTCATCCTCGCCGAGGAGAGCGGTATCACCAACGTCGCCGATCCGCTCGGCGGCAGCTATTTCGTCGAGAGCCTGACGAAGGACCTTGCCGACAAGGCCTGGGCGCTGATCGAGGAGGTCGAGGCGCTGGGCGGCATGACCGCTGCGGTGCGCGCGGGCATGCCGAAGCGCCGCATCGAGGAAGCCTCGGCCGAGCGCGCAGCGAAGGTGGACCGCGGCGAGACGGTGATCGTCGGCGTCAACCGCTACCGCCTCGCGGACGAGCAGCCGCTCGATATCCTCGAAGTCGACAACGACAAGGTCCGCACGGGCCAGATCGCGCGGATCGAGAAGGTGCGGGCTGAACGCGACGAGGGCAAGTGCCGCGACGCGCTTCAGGCGCTCACGGACGCGGCGCGCCTAGCTCTTCCCCGGAACCGGGAGGGGGACCATGCGCAGCATGGTGGAGGGGGCCCAGCCTCCAATGGGGTGGAGAGCGGGGGCCCCTCCATCGCTGCGCGGTTCCCCTCCCAGTTCCAGGGAGGAGCGGAAACGAACCTTCTCGCGCTTGCCGTGGAATGCGCCCGTGCGCGGGCCACGCTAGGCGAAATCAGCTACGCCCTGGAGGAAGCGTGGGGCCGCTACGATACCGTGCCCGAGCCGGTCCGCGGCATCTACGGCGCGGCTTATGAAGGCGATGCGCGTTGGAGCCGGGCCGAGGCCGGCGTCGGCGCCGTCGAACGCCGTCTCGGCCGCAAGCCGCGACTGCTCGTCGCCAAGATGGGCCAGGACGGGCACGACCGCGGCGCCAACCTTGTCGCTTCCGCTTTCGCCGACCTCGGCTTCGAAGTCGTCTCCGGGCCGCTCTTCCAGACGCCGGAGGAAAGCGCCCGCCTCGCCGTCGAGAAGGAGGTCGACGTCGTCGGCGCCTCCAGCCTCGCCGCCGGCCATAAGACCCTCGTCCCCGAGCTGATCGGCCATCTGCGCGACCTCGGCCGCCCCGACGTCAAGGTCGTCGTCGGCGGCGTCATCCCGGCCCAGGACTACGACATGCTCCGCGAGGCGGGGGTTCAGGCCATCTTCGGCCCGGGCACCAATCTCGTCGAAGCCGCCGCCGAGGTGCTGAAGCTGCTCGGTCATAACATGCCTCCGGTCGAGGAAGCCGCCGAATGATGGGCAAGCGCTTCCCGAAGCTTCAGGCACTCACCTCGCTCCTGCTGCTGGGAGCGAGCGTCGTTCCGCAGCAGGCTGGCGCCGAGCCTCATCGGCCGAGCGACGCCGAGGCGTCCAAGGGCGAGCGCGTCGCGGATGTCCTCCTGCTTGAGGCAGGCGGAGATCGGGACCCGGGTCTCATCCGCTCGCCCGCGCCGCTTGAGGGGGTACGTCAGTGGGTGAGCGCCGCCGATTACCCCGAAGCGGCTCGCCGCGAGGCCCGCGAGGCCCAGATTTTCCTGGAGATCGCCGTCGACGCAGCGGGTCGGGCGACAGGCTGCAGGGTCGCTTTCGTGCAAGGGGCCGCCGGCGCCGATTTCGAGAAGCAGGCCTGCGCCGTCGTGATGAGCCGCGGCCGCTTCCGACACGGGCTCGACGCGGAAGGCAATGCACGGCCCGGCACCGTTCGCATGGTTATGACGTTTTCGCTGCGCGACCCGAGTCGGCCGCCCTACTGGCCGCCACCCCCGCCTGGACCGATACCCGGCAATGTCCCGCCGCGGTTGATCGATCCGGGCGGCCGCAGTTTGACAGGGGCCCCGGATCTTTTCCCGAACCGCCACCCCGCCGCATTCCTGGACGTTGACGGGAACGGACGGGTCACGCGCTGTCAGATTAGCCAGAGCGCCGGCACCGACGCCGGAGACGCTGCCGTCTGTCGGCACGTCAGCGCCCTGCGCTTCGAGCCAGCGCGTGAGCTTGGCCGCAATCGCATTGCATACCAAAACTACTTCGTCCGCCTTGACGTCGAGTGACAGGGCATGATCGCGCTCCGCCGTTTCCGAACGATCATCGCCGCCTCGCAGGAACCGATCGAATGACTCGTAGCGACTGGAAGCGCGACGACGTCCGCGCGCTGTTCGACATGCCCTTCCTCGACCTGGTTTTCGAGGCGCAGAGGATTCACCGGCACCGCCACCGCGCGAACGAGGTGCAGCTCTCCACCCTGCTCTCCATCAAGACCGGCGGGTGCCCAGAGGATTGCGGCTATTGCAGTCAGTCAGCGCACGCGAAGACCGGGCTCAAGGCCGAGAAGCTGATGGACGTGGACGCCGTCCTCGAGGCCGCGGCCGAGGCGAAGGCGAACGGCTCCGGGCGCTTCTGCATGGGCGCGGCGTGGCGCGAGCCCAAGGAGCGCGACATGGACGCGCTGTGCACCATGGTGGCGGGCGTCAAGGCGATGGGGATCGAGACCTGCATGACGCTCGGCATGCTGACGCCGGACCAGGCCGAGCGGCTCGCCGCCGGCGGCCTCGATTATTACAACCACAATCTCGACACCTCGCCCGAACATTATGGCGCGGTGATCACGACCCGCACCTATCAGGAGCGGCTCGACACGCTCGAGCACGTCCGCGCCGCCGGGATGGCGGTATGCTGCGGCGGCATCATCGGCATGGGCGAGAGCCGGGAGGATCGCGTCGGCTTCCTCCACGCCCTCGCCACGCTCCCCGCCCACCCGGAGAGCGTGCCGATCAACGCGCTCGTGCCGGTCAAGGGCACAGTCCTCGGCGACATGCTCGCGGACACGCCGCTCGCGAAGATCGACGACATCGAGTTCGTCCGCACCGTCGCCGTCGCCCGCATCCTGATGCCCCATTCGATGGTCCGCCTCTCCGCCGGCCGCGAGAGCATGAGCGAGGCGACCCAAGCCCTCTGCTTCCTCGCCGGGGCGAACTCGATCTTCACCGGCGACAAGCTGCTGACGACGGGCAATGCCGGCGCCGGCGCCGATGCCGCGCTGTTCGACAAGCTCGGGCTTCGCGCTATGGAGGCCGCCGAGCCGGCGCGGGTTGCAGCGGAGTGACGATGTTCAAGAAGATCCTGATCGCCAACCGGGGCGAAATCGCGTGCCGGGTCATCCGCACCGCCAGGAAGATGGGGATCAGGACGGTCGCCGTTTACTCCGACGCCGACGCGCGGGCGCCGCACGTCCGTATGGCGGACGAAAGCGTGCGGCTCGGGCCTCCGCCGGCGAGCGAGAGCTACCTCAACGCCGAGCTGATCATCACCGCCTGCAAGGAGACCGGCGCGGAGGCCGTCCACCCCGGCTACGGCTTCCTCTCCGAGCGGGAGAGCTTCGCCCGGGCGCTGGCCGAGGCCGGGATCGCGTTCATCGGTCCGCCGCCCAACGCCATCGCCGCGATGGGCGACAAGATCGAATCGAAGAAGCTCGCCAAGGAGGCGGGCGTCAACGTCGTCCCCGGCTATCTCGGCGACATCGCGACGACCGAGGACGCCGTGAAGATCGCCGGCGAGATCGGCTATCCGGTGATGATGAAGGCCTCGGCCGGCGGCGGCGGCAAGGGCATGCGCCTCGCCTGGTCCGAAACGGACGTGCGCGAAGGCTTCGAGGCGACGAAGCGCGAGGGCCTCGCGAGCTTCGGCGACGACCGCGTGTTCATCGAAAAGTTCATCGAGAGCCCGCGCCACATCGAAATCCAGGTGATGGGCGATCAGCACGGCAACATCGTCTATCTGGGCGAGCGCGAATGTTCGGTGCAGCGCCGCCACCAGAAAGTGGTGGAGGAGGCGCCCTCGCCGTTCGTCACGCCCGAGATGCGCCGCGCGATGGGCGAGCAGGCCGTCGCCCTCGCCCGCGCCGTCGGCTATTACAGCGCCGGCACCGTCGAGCTGATCGTCTCCGGAGCCGACCCCACCGGCAAGAGCTTCTACTTCCTCGAGATGAACACCCGGCTCCAGGTCGAGCACCCGGTGACCGAGGAAGTGACCGGGCTCGACCTCGTCGAACTGATGATCCGCGTCGCGGCGGGCGAGAAGCTGCCGTTCACGCAGGACGAGGTGAAGCTGAACGGCTGGGCGATCGAGAACCGCGTCTATGCGGAGGACCCGTATCGCGGCTTCCTTCCGTCGACCGGTCGGCTCGTGCGCTACGGGCCGCCGCGCGGGCGCCGGAGCGGCGACGACGTCGTCCGTGTCGACGACGGCGTGTTCGAGGGCGGCGAGGTCTCGATGTTCTACGACCCGATGATTGCCAAGCTGGTCACTTGGGCGCCCACCCGCGAGGCGGCGATCGACGCGCAGGTCGACGCGCTCGACGCCTTCCAGATCGAGGGCATCGGCCACAATGTCGACTTCCTCTCCGCGCTGATGCAGCACCCGCGCTTCCGCGAGGGCCGCCTCACCACCGGCTTCATCGCCGAGGAATATCCCGAGGGTTTCCACGGCGCGCCGGCCGACCGCCAGCTGATCGAGGACCTTGCCGTCCTCGCCGCCTTCGCCGCGATCGAGGCCGACAGCCGGGCCGGTGAGATCAGCCAACAGCTCGGCGCGCACACGCCGCCGCCGCCGATCCGCGTCGTTCGCATCGGCGGCGACAGCCTGCACGTCCAGTTCGACGGCTTCGAGGGCGGCCTCATCGCCCATGTCGACGAGGGCGAGGGGCGGGAGCTGATCGGCCAATGGCGGCCCGGCCAGCGGCTGTTGAAGGCGAGCATCGACGGGCGCAGGCGCACGGTGCAAATCGCCCGCGCCGGCCGCCAGTGGCGCCTCACCGCCCACGGCGCCTCGCACCGGGTCGACGTCCTCCCGCCGCACGTCGCGGCGCTCACCGGGCACATGATCGAAAAGGTCCCACCGGACCTGTCGAAATTCCTGATCTGCCCGATGCCGGGCCTCCTCACCGCCCTCCACGTCGGCGAAGGCGACAAGGTCGAAGCCGGCCAGCCCCTCGCCGTCGTCGAAGCGATGAAGATGGAGAATATCCTGCGCGCCGAGAAGGCGGGCACGGTCAAGCAGGTGGATGCAAAGCCCGGCGACAGCCTCGCCGTCGACGCGGTGATCCTGGAGTTCGAGTAAGTCTTGCCTCCGCATCCGCGAGGATGAGGAGGGGGACTAAGCTGTGCTTCGTGGAGGGGTATTCTACGGCTCCAGCGCCAGTTACCCCTCCACCACCTTCGGTGGTCCCCCTTCCCATCCGGCGATCGGGAGGCAGATTTCGAACAGCGCCCCCTTCTCCATCCTGACGCTCCGGATCGTCCCCCCGCATGCGTCGAGCAGCGATCGCGCGATCGCCAGGCCCAGGCCCGAGCCCCCTTCGGCGCGGCGGCTGGTGTGGAACGGCTCGAAGATCCTTTCAAGGTCGGCCGACGGCACGCCCGGCCCGTCGTCGGCGACGCTGAGCCGCACCCGCGTCGCATCCGATGTAGCGGATATGCACGCGGCATCTGCCCCGGCCTGCCGGCTGTTCTCGACCAGCGTCTCGACGACAGTCTCGATCAGTTCGGCCGGCGCCCCCACCCTCGGCAGCGCCGGCAGGTCCACGTTCACCGCGAAGCCGGCGCCGCGATGCGCGTCGGCGACCTTCAGCACCGCCTCCGTCAGGTCGCTCGCCGCATCCTCGGGCGCCGCCGCCATATCCGCCCGGGCGAGGTCGAGCAGGCGGCGGAGCAGGTGCGAGAGCCGGTCGGCATCGGCGCGGGCGTTTGCCAGGAAGCGCGCGCGCTCCTCCGGCCGCATCCCGGGATGCTCCTCGATGAGTTCGAGCGCGCCGCGGATGCCGGCGATCGGCGTCTTCAGTTCGTGGCTGACCGCCGCGGCGAAGTCCCGGAGGTAACGCGACCGCCGCTCGATCCGCTCGGCCATCGCCGCGAAGTTGACGTAGAGGCTGCGAATCTCGACCGCCGCGGTCGGCGGCGGTTCCGGCACGGTGAGCCGGCCGCGCGCGACATTGTCGGTGGCCTCGGCGAGGGCGTCGATCGGGCGGGCGATGCCGCGCGAGATGAGGCCGGCGAGGGCGACCAGGGTGAGGAAGATGAGGGCGACGCCGACGGCGATCTTGCCGCGGTCCTGATAGATGCCCACGAACAGTCCGCGTGGGCTGCGCGACAGCATCACGACGCCAATCACCCGTCCGCCGGCGAGAACGGGGCGCGTATAATGGACGCGGATGCTGGAAGCGCGGCTCAGCCATTCGAGCGCGTAGCGGGGCTCGTAGTCGGCGCGGCGGCGCAGCACGGTCGTGGTCCGGCCGGCGAGTGCGGCGCGCACTTCCGGAAGGCGCGCGTAGGAGCGGCGGAAATCCTCGGCCCCGAGCACGACGATCCCCTGCGCGTCGAGAATGCGGGTGGCCGCCAGCGTCGTCCGCGACGCCTCGCGCGCCACCGGGGCCAGCTTGACGGCCGCGGCCCGCGCCTCGGCCGCCGCCACCCCGGTCGTCGCCTCTGTGTCCGGCTGCGCCGGGAGGACGGGCATCGCATTGAGGTCGATCGTTGGCGGCTGCGGCTCGAGCGTGTCCGGCGGAGGCGGCAGCGGCGCCGGCCAGTCCGCCCGCCACGCGCCGGCCAGCACCGCTCCTTGCGCGATCAGCTCCGCCTCGGTCTGCTGGACCAGCGTATTCTCGTAGACACGCAGGAAGACCGCGCCGACGCCGGGAAGCGCGGCGACGAACAGCAGGCTGAGGAAGAGGATGGTGCGCAGCCGCAGCGCCGGCCAGTGGCGCTTGGCGATTCCCTTCAGCGCGCCGATCAAGCGGCGGCCTCTCCGAGGCACCGGCCGATCCGGTAGCCGACACCCGGCCGCGTCTCGATGAGGTCGCTCGCGCCGACGGCGGCGAACTTGTGGCGCAGGTTGCGAATATGGCTGTCGATGGTCCGGTCGGTGATCGCGAAGCCCGGTCCGTGCAGGCGGTCGATGATCGCGTCGCGGGTGAACACCTTGGAGCGCAGGCTCGCGAGCAGCAGGAGAAGCTGGAACTCGGTCACCGTCACCGGCACCTCCGCCCCGTCCCACCGCACCTCCCACGCCTCCGGGTCGAGCCGCAGCCGGTTGTGGACGACGGGTTCCTTCGCCCCCGCCTCGGCGAGCGCACGCCCGCCCCGCTTCAGGATCGCCGCGACGCGGGCGACGACCTCCCGCGGACTGAACGGCTTTACCACGTAATCGTCGGCGCCGAGCTCGAGCCCGACCACCCGGTCGATCTCGTCGTCGCGGGAGGAGAGGAAGAGAATCGGCAGGTCTCCCTCGGCCCGCAGCCGGCGGCACACTTCGAGGCCGTCCATGCGCGGCATGTTGATGTCGAGGACCACGAGGTCCGGCTTGGTCCGCCCAACCGCCGCCAGCGCCGCCTCGCCGTCGCCGGCCTCGTGGGTCGCCATCCCGGCCTTGCCGAGGGCGAAGCTCAGCACCTCGCGGATGTGCGGGTCGTCGTCGACGATCAGGATCTTGTGGCCCATCGCGTACATGTCGGTCAGTCCCCCCCGGCTGTCAAAGCGGGATCGCACGCCTGCCGCGCGGCCGTCCGCCGCGGCAGCCGCGCCTCCGCCAGTCCGGCCCGTGCCTCGGACAGCCGCAGCGCGTTGCGGGCCGTCCACAGCCGCCAGTTGGCCTGGGCCGGCTCGAGCCGGTCGAGGATCAGGTTGCGGACCCATTCCACCCGTGCCCGCGAACTCGGCGCGAGCGGCTGTCGCTCCAGTTCGACCAGCGGCAGCAGCGCCGACGGCCCCAGCGCCTCCATGTAGCAGATGTCGAGCGCGGCGCCGTGCCCGCCGGCCTCCCCGGCGTGCCGGACGTTCCACTCCGCCGCGACCGCGCCGAGGTCGACGACGGTGCAAGCGGTGAGGGCGAGCGAGGCGGCGGCGCAATTGGCGTTGATCAGCCAGGCGCCGCTGCGCCCCTTCCAGATCCGCCAGCAGATGAGGACGAGCCCGACCGCGACGAGGCCCATCCAGATCAGGGCGGCGATGCGCAGCCGGGTCAGCGAGTAGGCGTCGACATAATCGAGGGTCCGCAGCACGGTCGACGCCACGAGGAGGACGTTCTGGCCGATCCACAAATAGACCAGGCGGCGGATCGCCGCGCTTTCGGCAAGTGGCGAGCGGGGGCGCAGGGTCACCAGCACGAAGAGTCCCGCGAGGAGGGCGGTTGCCATCAAAGGGTAGGCGCCGCGATGGGCGTAGCCGGCGAGGGTCATCCCGTCCGGCAGCCGGGCGCCGCTCCACAGGAAGGCGATGTCCATGCCGTTCTGGAGCGCGAAGACGAGGTTGAAGGCGAGCAGCGACAGGGTGACCGAGGCGGCGCTGGGCAGCGGCAGGTCCGCGTCCGCGGTGGCGGGACCGCGCTCGAAGCGCAGCACCTTCGGACGGAACAGCGCCCAAAGCGGCAGCGCTACCAGCAGCCAGAAGGCGATGCGCGACAGCGTGAGCGAAGCGAAGATCAGCGCGACGTCGAGGCGGGCGAAGGCGTCGCCGAGCACGGGGTTGGCGGTGGCGAACAGCGCCAGGAAGACGGCAGTCCCCGCCAGCGGCAGGGCCAGCGTCTTGATATGGCCGCCGAGGCCGCTTGGGTGCCGCGCGCGGGCATGGTCGACGCGGCGGCCGTCGGCGGCGGGGGCGATGAAGGCCCTCAGCGCCTGCCAGAGGAGGCGCAGCGCCCAGTGCCAGCCATTGTCGAACCGCGCCTTGGGAAGGAGCATGGCAAGGCTCGCCGCGGCCCAGAACAGCGCCAGCGCCAGTATCGAAGGATCCCAGGTGAGGGCGAGGGCAAAGAGTGCGGCCGCCGCGACGGCGGCGCGGCTCGTCCCGCGCCGCGCCGGCGGGACGGTCGCGAGCAGCAGCGCCAGCAAAGCGAGCGTCCAGGCGCCCCAGGTCGATCCGCCGCCTTGGTCGAAGAACAACCAATCGGCCCCCCCGACGAGGAGGAGCAGCGCGCCGATCTTGGCGCGATGGCTGTAGCGGGCGGGCGCGGCGCCGGCGCCGGCGGCGGCAGGCAGGGGGGCGGCAATCTCCATCGGCTCCTCGTCGTTCGGGAGGTCCGGCTAGACGGCAGCGATGGAGCGGCCGCGCAGCCGCCCGAGGAACGGCCTTGCGCTTGCCGTGCAGAAAAGGTGCAGGGGTCTCAGCCGCCGAGGCGGAGACGGATCAGCTCGTCGGCCGAGAGGCGGGCGCCGGCGCGGCGGGCGAAGTCGGCGGTCACGCCATGGTCGTGCAGCCGGACCAACTCGTCCGGGCCGAAGCTGTAGCCCGCGCTGCGCAGGCCCGAGACGAAGTCGGCGGAGACGCCGTGGTCGCGCAGCCGCACGATATCCTCGAGCGAGAGACCCGCGAGGCCGTTCGCGGAGAGGGCTGCGACGTAATCGGCGCCGACGCCGTGGTCGCGTAGCGCGATCAGCCGGTCGACGCCGAGCCCGCCATAGCCCAGCCGCCGCAACGCGCCGACATAAGCGGGGGAGACGCCGTGGTCGCGCATCCTGACCAAGGTGTCCGGTGGCAGGTCGGTAAGTCCGGACGCGACGATGCCGCGGACATAGTCCGGCCCCACGCCGTGGTCGTGCATCCGCACCAGCGCCGGGAGCGCACCGACGCGGTAGCTGAGCCCGCCCATCTCCCGAAGATAGGCGAGGTGAATGCCGTGGTTACCCGCCTGGACCAGCTCGGCGAGCGCGGGCGGCGCATAACCCAGCCGCGCCAGCTCCTCGAGATAGAGGCGGCCGATGTCCGCCATCGCGAGCTGGAAGAGCTGGAATTCGTCGGGCGTCCCGTAGCCGCGCCGACCGAGCTCGGCGGCGAAGGCGGCGCTGGCGATGAAGCGGCACTCGCCGGTGCCGTTGCCGCGCCACGCCGCGCCTTCGCAGTGGAACGTCCCCGCATCGCGGACGATGCGGAAGCGCACCGGCGCATTGCCGGTGCCGTCCAGCGCCGCGCGATCGAGCCCCTGCAGGTCCGCGAGGTCGATCGCGCGACCCCACATGCTGGTCGAATGGGCGGTGCGGTAGCTCAGGTTGAGCTCGACCTTGCCGTCGCCGCGGCCGGACGCCTTGATCTGCCACTGCAGCTTCGCGGGAAGCTCCGCGCTCGCAGTGGGCGCCGCGCGGGCGGCGGCGGGTGTCAGACACAAGGCGGCAAGGGCGAGAAGGATCGGCTTTCGCATCGGCAGGGCTCCCATGTGGCGGTGCGAGCGATGCAAGGAATGCGCCAGTCAGGCAGGGCCATCCGAGAAGCGGACACGAGAGAGGGAGCACGCGCTTCTCCGCGAACGAGTACGTATTCCCCGTCCTTCTGGCGCCTGCTGTCGATCGTCCTTGTGTTCGCGAGCGGACGCGATGTCCGTCGCCGGACATGGGAGAGCAGCCGACGGCGACGACGGGGCCGGCACGCCCCGCTCTTGTTGACTTCTTAAGCCTTTGCGCCCACATGCCCCCTCAGCGAAGCGCCATTGCAGCGTGAACAGGCCGTTGGCGGCCCCGGCTCCGCTTCGTACTTTCCAAGGTTTCCCTTTTCACGCGGGTCACCAGAACTCGCTGCGCTTGCGCGCGCCGTTCCGGCTGCGCGTAGCGCCGCACGTTATGTGAGTCATTCCATGTCATTCGAATCCCTCGGGCTGTCGCAGCCCGTCCTCCAGGCGCTGGCGCTGAAGGAGTATCGCGACGCGACGCCGATCCAGAGCCAGGCGATCCCGACCCTGCTTCAGGGGCGCGACCTGCTCGGCATCGCCCAGACCGGCACCGGCAAGACCGCCGCGTTCATGCTGCCCTCGATCGACCGGCTTGCCGCTTCGAAGAAGCGGCCGCAGCCGCGCACCTGCCGCATGCTCGTCCTCGCCCCGACGCGCGAGCTTGCCTCGCAGATCGCCGAGAGCGCCCGCGCCTATGCCCGCTTCAGCCACATGAGCGTCGCCACCGTGTTCGGCGGCACGTCGATCAACAAGAACCGGCAAGACGTCAGCCGCGGCGTCGACATCCTCGTCGCCACGCCGGGCCGGCTGATCGACCTCATCGAGCAGGGCTATCTGATGCTCCGCGGGGTCGAGATCCTCGTCCTCGACGAGGCCGACCAGATGCTGGACCTCGGCTTCATCCATGCGCTCAAGGCGATCGTGAAGCTGCTCCCGGCCCAGCGCCAGAGTCTGTTCTTCTCGGCGACCATGCCCAAGGCGATCAGGGAGCTGGCCGACCGCTTTCTGACCAACCCCGCTCAGGTGGCGGTGACGCCGGCGGCGACGACGGTCGAGCGGATCGACCAGTATGTCACCTTCGTCCAGCAGGCGGAGAAGCCGGCGCTGCTGACGATCATGCTGCGCGTCGGCTTCGGCGAGAAGGGCAATATGGACCGCGTCCTGATCTTCTCGCGGACCAAGCACGGCGCCGACCGGATCGTGAAGCAGCTGAACGCCTCCGGCATCGCGTCGAACGCGATCCACGGCAACAAGAGCCAGCCGCAGCGCGAGCGGGC
>JAFAZW010000069.1 GCA_019239415.1 Alphaproteobacteria bacterium | reverse complement strand
CCGGGATTCCGACGAGCAGCATCGCGGTCAGCTTCGGCGCCAGGGCGAACAGATAGGCGACCCCGCCGATCCCCATCACCACGTTGCGCAAGGCGACCGAGATCGTCGTGCCCACCACCTGCTCGATGATCGTCGTGTCGGCGGTGAGGCGCGACGCGATCTCGGACGGTCGGTTCTCCTCGAAATAGGAGGGGGCGAGGCGGACGAGGTTCCGCTGCACCGCCTCGCGCACGTCGGCCACCACGCGCTCGCCGAGCCAGGAGACGAAATAGAAGCGGAAGGCGGTCGCCACCGCCATCACCAGGACGGCAGCGAGGAGGTGCTCGAACCAGGGGTTGATGTCGCCGCGGCTCGCGGCAAAGCCCTTGTCGATGATCAGCCGGAACGAGTTGGGGATGTAGAGCATGCCGCCGGCGGCGACGACGAGCGCGAGCAAAGCGGCGGCGACATGGCCCTTGTATCGGCCGACGAAACGCCAGATGATGACGAGATTGCCAAGCCTGCCGGGAGGCGGTGTATCGGCGCCGGTTCGAGCCATGAAGGGGGCCTAGCAGCGCATGGACCGACGCTCAATGCCGCCACCGCCGCCGGAGCCTTCGTCCGGGTCGGCGGTTCTCACGCTAAGTCTTTCGTACCGTTGACCCTTCCGGCGCGGTATCCCATCTGGAGAGCCGATGCTCTACGACGCCTATGAGATGCAGCGCTCGCTGCTCGCCGGGGCCAGCACGCTGGCCGATATCGGCGCGAGCTGGATGCAGAATCCCGCCAACCCCTTCGCCTACAGCTCGATGGGGCCGATCGTCGCCTCGGCGCTGGACGTCTTCGCCCACGCGTCGGCGCCGCGCGGCAAGCCGGAATTCGGGCTCGATCGGACCATCGTCGACGGCCGCGAGGTGCGGGTGCGCGAGGAGATCGTGCTCAGGAAGGCGTTCGGGCAGCTCAAGCGCTTCCGTCGCGAGGGCGTGGAAGGCGGGCCGCGGCTGCTCATCGTGGCGCCGATGTCGGGTCATTATGCGACCCTGCTGCGCGGGACGGTCGAGCGGATGCTGCCGCGTCACGACGTCTACATCACCGACTGGCGCGACGCGAAGCTGGTGCCCACCGACGCCGGCCGCTTCGACCTCGACGACTATGTCGACTATCTGATCGCGTTCCTCGAGCATATCGGGCCGGGGGCGCACATGCTCGCCGTCTGCCAGCCGTCCGTGCCCTGCTACGCGGCCGCGGCGGTGATGAGCGCGGACAGGCATCCCTGCCGACCGCGGACGCTGACGATGATGGGCGGCCCGATCGACACGCGCAAGGCGCCGACCGCGGTCAATACGCTGGCCACCCAGCTGCCCTTCGCCTGGTTCGAGCGCAACGTCATCGCCACCGTGCCCTACACCTACCCCGGCGCCGGCCGCGCCGTGTACCCGGGCTTCCTGCAGCTCGCCGGCTTCATGGCGATGAATCTGGGCGACCATCTCACCAGTCATTGGGAGATGTTCAAGCACCTCGTCGACGGCGACGGCGAGAGCGCGGAGGCGACCAAGCGCTTCTACGAGGAATATCGCTCGGTCTGCGACATGACGGCGGAATTCTACCTGCAGACGGTCGACGCCGTCTTCCAGCGCCACCTGCTGCCGAAAGGCGCGATGAAGCACCGCGGACGGCGCGTCGATCCGGCGGCGATCGCCGACGTGGGACTGCTCGCGATCGAGGGCGAGCGCGACGACATTTCCGGCATCGGCCAGACCAGGGCCGCCCTCGCCATCGCGACGCGGCTGCCGGCGCGGGAGAAGAAATACCATCTCGCCCGCGGGGTCGGCCATTACGGCATCTTCAACGGATCGAAGTGGCGGGAGCGGATCGCGCCCGTGGTCGAGGACTGGATCGCCGCCCACGACGGCTGAGCTCAGTCGCCGCTGAGCAGCAGTAGGGCACTGAGCGACGCCGCGGCGCAGATGGCCGCGGCCGCCAGCGCGACATGGTGGAAGCCGGCGACCAGGGCCGGACCGCGCGCACCGAGCACGGACCCGAGCAAGGCGGTGGCGATGAGGCCGCCGCTGCGCGACACCGCGCTGTTGAGGCCCGAGGCGGTGCCGGTGTGGCGCTCGTCGACCGACCCCAGCACGGCGGTGGTGAGCGGCGCGGCGGCAAAGGCCATGCCGATCGCCATGAGCAGCACCGCCGGCAGGACCTCGGCCAGGTAAGCCGCATCGGCGCCGATCCGCAGCGTCAGCAGGAACGCTCCCCCGACGATCGACGGCGCGATGGTGAGCGGCAGCCGCGGGCCCGTGCGCGCGGCGAGGCGGCCGGTGAGCGGGGAGAGCCCCGCGATGACGGCGGGGAGGGGCAGCAGCGCCGTGCCGGCCGCCAGGGCCGAATAGCCGCTCGCGCCGATCAGCACGTAGGGGAGGAGGACGAGCATCCCCCCGAACGCTCCGTAGAGCAGGAAGGCGAGGAGGGTCAGTCCCGCGAAGCGGCGGGAGGCGAACAGCGACAGCGGCATCATCGCGCCGTCGCCGCGGCGGCGCTCTTGCAGCAGGAAGAGGAGGAGCAGCGCGGTGCCGGCGACGACCCACCAGGCGCGGCCCGCGGCCCCGCCGCGCCCGCCGGACCAGAGGGTGAGGCCGAAGGCGAGCGCGCCGAGCCCCGCCGTCGCCGCCGCGGCGCCGGCCCAGTCGGGTGGCGCCCGCGCCGGCTCGGCGCTCTCTCCGACATAGCGGAAGGCGAGCGGCAGCGCCGCCGCCACCACCGGCAGGTTGACGTAGAAGACCGACGGCCAGCCGGCGCGGTCGACCAGCCAGCCGCCGAGCGGCGGCGCCGCCGCGCCCGCGACGGCGCCAAGCGCGGCCCACAGGCCGACGGCGCGGCCGCGCCGCTCGCCTTCGAAGGCCGCGCCGAGAATGGCGAGGCTGTTCGGGAGCACCATGGCGGCGCCGATGCCCTGGAACGCGCGGCCGGCGAGGAAGAGCGTGAGCGACGGCGCCAGCGCGCAGAGGATCGAGGAGAAGGCGAACATCGCCATGCCCAGCGCGAGGCAGAGGCGACGACCGTACCGGTCGCCCGCGGCTCCGCCGAGCAGGAGCAAGGCGCTCAGCGGCAGGGTGAAGGCGTTGATCACCCACTGCACCGCCGCGGGGCTGGCGCGGAAGCTGGGGCCGATCGCCGGCAACGCGACGTTGAGGACGCCGCCCTCGATGAACGCGAGGCTCGAGGCGAGGATGCAGGTGGCGAGGACGAAATTCGGATGCGCCGGGCCGCGGGCGGAAGCGCGCGCGCGTCCGGCCATCGCGGCATCACACGGGCTGAGGATGTTCCTGGTCAGCGCCTCTCCCCCCGCTTCAGCTTAGGTGGCTGGGCTCGGGCAGGCAAACGCCGCTAAGTGAATGGCGCCCTTACATTTTTGACGCCGAACCCCATATTTGGTCCACTGTTCAACAACGGAAAAGGAGGTGGTCTGATGTCTCATTGTCAAATGCCGCACGCGGCGCGTCGGATGAGCGCAGCCCCCGAGGGAGCCTCGCGCTAACCGATATCAGCCGCCTTGGCTGGACAATGCGGAAGGGCCGTCCCGGGATGCCGGGGCGGCCCTTCTTCCATCAGGCGTTCTCCGCCTCCAGCGCGGCCAACACCATCCGCTCCCAGACCGCCGCGTCGCCGGCGTCGGCCATGGCCTCGTCGGGCTCGCGCAGCGTGCGCAGGATCGAGCGGGCGTCCTCCGCATAATCGGGCCACGTGGCGTCGACGCGGTCGCCGGCCGATTTCTCGTCGCCCTCGGCGTTGATGCTGACAACGCGGCCGGCGATGACGCGCGCGATGCGCTCGACGATCGGGGTGTTCGACACCGGCATGCGCAACCTCCTTCGTTTCGAGACGACAACCAAGCAGGCGCCGGAGGGTTTCGCGCGCGTCGCAAAGAGAAAGGGCCGCCTCCTCTCGGAAGCGGCCCCGGCCTTTTAGCCTCTCCTGAACAGGATCAGTCGGCGCTCTCCGGGCCGCCGACGGCGACGCGGGTGGCGGCGGCGGCGCGGCGCTGCACCGACTGCAGATACTCGCCCGACTGAAGGAAGGGGATCGGGTTCACGGCGCGGCCGTCGAGCCGCACCTCGTAATGGAGGTGGCTGCCGGTCGAGCGGCCGGTCGAACCCATGTAGGCGATGAGCTGGCCCCGCTTCACGCGCTCGCCGGCATGGACGATCGAGCGCGACAAATGGCCGTAGCGGGTCTGGATGCCGTGGCCGTGGTCGATCTCGACGAGGTTGCCGTAGCCGCCGCTGTTCCACTCGGCGCGTCCGACGATGCCGTCGGCGGTGGCATAGATCGGCGTGCCGTAGGGGCCGGCGAGGTCGATGCCCGGGTGCATCGCGGCGCGGCTCTTGAACGGATCGGAGCGGACACCGAAGCCCGAGGTGAAATTGGTGCCGTGGACCGGCTCGGTCGACGGGATGGCGACGGTGCCCTGCTCGAGCTGCTCGAGCTTCTTCCAGCTGGTGAACAGCGCCTTGAAATTGGGGTCGGCGGCGTGGGCGGTCTCGACCGGCTCGTAAGGGCCGCCGACGCCTTGCGCCTTGATCCGCTCCGGCTGGAGACCGAGGCGGCGGATTTCGGCTTCGGTCATGGCGAGGCGGCGCTGGGCAGCGGCCTTGATCGCCGCCACGTCGGCCTGCATCGCCGCGACCTCGCGCTGCATCCGCGCGATCTCGGCGGGATTGGCAGCCGGCGCCGTCGCCGCGACGGCAAGCTGGGCGGTGGCGAGGACGGACCAGAGCAGCAAGGTGAAGGCGGCGATGACGGCGAACAGCTGGACCCCCGGCGTCACCCGGAAGCGCCGCAGCGAACGACCGTCGTGCAGGAAAATATCCCGGGACTTGAACATCTTGCGGAACGTTCCCGTGAAGCCGGCGTTCGTCGTCTTGGTCAGCACAGAGCATCCTCAGCTGGCGCGCCGGGCGCAGGCGAAGCCGCGCGCGGATCGTGCCGCAAAATCGTCATCCGAAGGGCCTCGAAAGCCCTTATCCGTCAGGAGATTGCCCCCTCCGCGACTGGATGGCCGGGAGACTGTTAAACATATCCTTCCGCGGCAAGGCCGCCGTAGTAATCGCGGGACAGACCGGCTTCGTCGCGCGCCGAATCGTTGAACGGTGGCTTAATCGCACCCCGAAAATGCGCCGCCACCAGTCGTTGCCACTCCGAAACAGGCCCGATTCTCCGCCATTCGCAGGCCGTTTCGAACCATTTCGTGCCCGCGCGAACGTGGCGGATCTCGTCGCGGTAGATGCGCGCCAGGATGGCCGCCGAGGCGGCGTCGCCGGCGCCTGAAAAGCGGGCGATCGTGGCGGGGGTGACGTCGAGGCCGCGCGCTTCGAGCACCATCGGGACGACCGCCAGCCGCGCCAGCGCATCGTGCGCAGTGGCCTCGGCCGCCTCCCAGAGGCCGGCATGGGCGGGAAGGGCGCCGTAGCAGCTGCCGAGCGCCCGCAGCCGCCGGTCGAGCAGGGCGAAGTGCATCGCCTCGTCGGCGCCGACGGCGATCCAGTCGTCGACGAACGCCCGGGGGAAGTCCTGGCCGAAGCGCCCGACCAGATCGAAGGCGAGGTCGATCGCGACGAATTCGATATGCGCGAGCGCGTGCAGCATGGCGATGCGCCCCTTGTCGGAGCCGCCCCGCCCGCGCTTCGGCATGGCATTGGGCGGGAGCAGGTCCGGCTTGTCGGGGCGGGCGGGCCGGTCGGGCATGGGGACGTCGAACGCGTGCACCAGCTCGCCCCTGCGCCATGCGCGGGCGACCGCGCGAGCCGTTTTCACCTTCGCGGGCGGTGCCTCCGCGAGGAGCACGGCACGGCAGGCCCTCGCGACGCTCGGCAGGTCCGCCACCGGCGCGGTCACGCTTTCACGGGCTGCGGGTGGTGGGGGACGAGGATCAGGGTCTTCCCCTCGACCCGCCAGGAGGCGAGCTTCGAGAGGAAGTTCATGCCGATCACGTCCATGTCGCCAAATGCGGGGGAGACGACGACCTTGAGGTTGCGCGCGACGATGGCGCCGAGACGCAGCTCCGGCACAGTCGAAGTCTTCGCCGCCACCGTGCCGTTCGCGGTCTGCAGCACCACAGGGACCGGATCCAGGTCGGGCTTGAGCCCCGCTTCGGCCGCCGTCTCGGTCGAGATGGCGGTGACCGTCGCGCCGCTGTCGACGAGCATGCGGCGCCTGACGCCGTTCATGGTGACGGTGGCGAAGAAATGGCCGTTCGGCGCCATGCGGATCCGCACTTCCTTGCCGGCCACCTCCTGCTCGTCGAGGTGCAGCGTGTCGGCGACGCTGCCGAGGAAGGGGCTGAGCGGCGCCCGTTCCGTCACCATCAGCACGACGAGCGCCACGAGCGCCAGCGATATCGCCACCCGGATCGCCGCGCCGAGAAAGGGTACGCGCGTCAGCAGGGCGAGGAGCAGGACCGCGCCGGCGGCGACGACGATCGGCACGAGGGGCAGCGACGCGGGCATGACGGCTGAGATGTAGTGCGGGCGTGACTGCGGCGCGAGGGCTCGCCCGTCATCCCGGCAAAAGCCGGGATCGCCTCGACATCGGGGATCATGAAGATCCAGTGCACGTCCCCGCGGAGATCCCGGCTTCCGCCGGGATGACGGGAAGGACAGGGCACCGCGAGCCTAGCGGCCCTCCTATTGCGGCGGCTGAGGCTGCGGCTGCACCGCCGCCGGCTGCGGGCCGCCGGGCCCGTAGGTTACCGTCGTCGTGGTGGTCGGCACCGTCCTGACCCCCGCCGCGCCCGCCTGGCGCGTGTCGACGCGGTGGACGATGTGCGGGGTGACGACGATGTAGAGCTCGGTCTTCGACTGCGATTGCCGGTCGGTGCGGAACGCCTGGCCGAGCAGGGGGATGTCGCCGAGCAGCGGCACCTTGGTCTTGGTCTTGATGACGTTTTCCTGGCTGAGGCCGCCGATGATGAACGATTCGCCGTCGCCGACGGTGGCCGACGTCTCCGCCTGGCGCTGGCTGATCGTCGGATAGCCCTGGCTGAAGCCGGTGACGCTCGAGACGACGCAGAAGATGTGGCTGGAGACGTAGCCGTCGATGCTGACGCGCGGCGCGATCTGCAGCGTCACGCCGACATTGACGTACTGGACCTGCTGGCTGACGCCGTTCACGCCGGACAGGGTGATGGCGGTGAGGATCGGCAGCGCGTCGCCGGTGATGATCTTTGCGGTCGAGCCGCTCTGCGCCGCGATGCGCGGCTTGGAGACGATGCGGCCGTTGCCCTTCTGGATCTGCGCGTAGATCGCCGCCTGGACGCTGGCGCTGAACAGCCGGCCGCCCTCGCGGATGCCGGGCGGGATGAATTGGCCGGTCTGGCCGGTGATGACGGCGATCTGGCCGTTCGAATTGGCGAAGTCGATGCCGATCGCCCGCGCGCCGCTCTCCGTCAGCTCGACGAACTGCGTCTCGAGGACGACGCTGTCGAGCGGCACGTCGATCGCCGCGATCATCTGCTTCATGCGGGCGATGTAATCGGGCGCGCCGCGCAGCCAGACGGCGTTGAGCCGCCGGTCGATCGCCATGCCGGCGTCGATAGACTGGCCGAGCGGGGTGTCGTCGCTGCCCGGCGCCTTGACGGCGGGTCCCGGATTGTAGGCGTTGCCGGTGAGGCTGTTCGAGCCGAAGGCCGGCTCGCGCGGCACGAAGAAGTCGTTCGACTTGACGCTGGCGCCGGCACTCAGCAGGCCGACGATCTCGCTCACGTCGGCATATTTCAGCTGCACCAGCTCGAACGTCTCGCCGGGCGAGAAGCCGCGCGGCTGCGGCACGTCGCTGGCGACGACGCCGGGCCCTTCCGCCTTCACCTGCACGGCCGGCCCGCTGGTCGAGACGGTGACGTCGATCGTGCGGTCGCCGCTCGCGCTGGCGGTGACGCTGGCGGCGGAGGTGACGGAGAAGCGCAGGATGAGGATCGTCTCGACCTGCTCGAAGCTGATCTGGCGGACCAGCCCCTTGAGGTTCGGCGGGGTGACGGCGCTCGAGCCGCGGTTGGTGAGGGCCAGCCCGAGGGCGGGGCGGTTCACGTCGTTGCCGACCGGCGCAAAGCCGTGGGCGCGGGGCGAGAGGTCGAGCTGGAAGCGAGTCTCGGTCGGCGTGTCGGCCAGGACGGTAACTTTGGTGAGGGTCGACGGACCGCCCTGGGCGAGGGCCGCCGAACTGCCCATCACGAGAAACAGCAGCGCGATCAAACGCTTGAGGAGCGCGCGCGCGGGCGAACGGGTCGCGGCGGGAATCGGCTGGTTTTCCAAGATGTTGCTGAGCTTAAGGAAAGGAGCGGGCCACGGCAAGCCGGGCCCGCTCCTCCTCATGCCGCGACCTTAGAAGGGCGCGACGCCGTTCGGCGTGCCGTTGCCGGTCGGGCCGTCATACCCCGCACCCGCGGTGCAGAAGTAGGTGCCGCCGCAGCTGCCGTTGGTGCCGCTGGTCACGTCGTTGAGCGACGCCTTGTTGGCGTAGATGCTCGCCGCCCCGGTCGGGGTGTGGCCGGTGACGCCGTAGATGCCGCCGATCAGCGGCGCCGAGACGCTGGTGCCGCCGAAGACCATCCAGCCGGCCTGGTTGCCGCTGGTCGGGCCGTAGACGGCGACGCCGGTGTTCGGGTCACCGACCGCCGAGACGTCGGCTTCCATACGCATCGTGCAGAGCGCGTCGGTCTGGAAGCTGGGCTTCGCATAGACGGTGCTGCAGCCCGAGCCGCCGGAGCTCCACGCCGTCTCGCTCCAGCCGCGGCTGTTGGAGGCGCGGACCAGGTTGGTGCCGCCCACCGCGATGACGTGCGGCGAGGACGCCGGGAACTGGACGCCGTAGCCCGAGTCGCCGGTCGAGACGGTGACCGCCTTGCCCGGCTGGTTGTACGACGCTTCATAGCTGGTCGTGCCGGCTTCCGAACCGCCGTAGCTGTTCGAGATCACGGTGACGCCGGCGATCCCCGCGGCGGTGCGGACCGCCTGGGCGAGGTTGGCGTAGCTCGCCGTCGTCGCCTGGACGAGGACGATCTTGCAGCCGGGGCACATCGCGCTCGCCATGTCGAGATCGAGCGCCTGCTCCTGGTCCCAGCCGGTGTTCGTCGCGGGATAGCTGCCCTGGACGCCGTTCTGGTTGACCTTCTTGAAGCAGCCGTTCGCCGTCGTGCAGGCGGGCAGGCCATATTGCGAACGATAGACGCCGAGATGCGCTTCCGCATTCGGATAGCCATAGGCGTCGACGATCGCGATCGTGGTCGTGCCGTTGGTGGTGATGTTGTAGGCTGACCGCAGGTCGCTCGGGCCGTAACCCGACGGCGTGACGTTCGGGCTGACGTTGGCGGTCAGCTCGTTGCCGGCCGCATCGGTCACGACATGGGCATGGCACCGCGCGGTGCCCGGCGCATTGCCGCGGTCGCAAGCGACCTTGTGGTAGTGATTGCCGCTCCGCTCGACCGGCTGATTTGCATAGGCCACGGTACCCGTCGTCGCGCAAAACGTCAGCGCGAGGGCGGAAAGCCCCCATTTCCTGAGATTCATGATTTTCACTCTCCCAATTGCGACCAGGACGGCCGCGAGGGGGATGCTGACAGCGAAAAATCCAAATGCAAGCAGGGACTTAGTGCTTCCACAAAATTAGCGGCTTTTGTGCCCAAATTGGCGACGAGTCGTGCAGCATCCCGGACGACCGGTATTTAGACAAACCTCTCGAATTTCGGTTTACGATGATAAACACGGAAGATATTGGCGAATAACGTTGAGACGTTTTTGGCGGACCGTGCTGCGCACCGACGAACTTTAGGAAGACCGAGTCCCACGGACGATTGCCTGGACAAGACAAGCGGACGGTAGCACGCAGCGTCTCTGCTAAGTGGGACTATGATTACCGCGACGGTAACTTCTTCACGCCGAACGAGTGGCTGCCTCCGCAGAGATCGGTGCTGATCGCTGCGGGCGTTCGTCTAAGGCACATCTTCCGACTGATCTCGCAATCGGAAGACGGGCGATGCTCGTGTCTGTTCCAGCCCTAGAAACGCCAGGACCGGGCAGGCATGATGCGCGGACGATTTCGGCTTGGCAACGGGAATTCGACCGCTTCGGTTAAATTTCGTTCATGTCCGCAGGCGCTGGCCCCCGGGAAGCGCGACTTGCCGCCGACGTGTTCGAGCCGCGGGCGGTTGGAAGCCGGCTCGATTGTGATGCCGCCGGTCGGGCGGACGGTGACATCGCCGAAGGGCGCGGACAGTGCCCTCCAGGGCCGCCATGCCTTCGCTGACGACGAGGATGTCGTCGGTCGCTCACCAGTTCCACATCGTCCCGTCCTCCAGCCGCGCGACGGGGAGATAAGCGGGCTTGTAGGGATATTTCGCGGCCAGCCTTTCGTCGATGTCGACTCCGTGGCCCGGCGTCTCGCCGCAATGGAGGTGGCCGTCCTCGAAGCGATAGTCGTGCGGGAAGACGGCGTCGGTTTCTTCCGTATGACGCATATATTCCTGGATGCCGAAATTCGGCACCCAGCTGTCGAAATGGAGCGCGGTGCCCATCGTCACCGGCGACAGGTCGGTGGCGCCGTGGCAGCCGGTCCGCACCTGGTACAGGCTCGCGAAATCGGCCACGCGCCGCAGGTGGGTGAGGCCTCCGGAGCCGACGATCGTCATGCGGATATAGTCGATCAGCTGGTTCTGGATGAGGTCCTTCGCGTCCCAGATCGTGTTGAAGATCTCGCCCACGGCGAGCGGCGTCACACTGTGCTGGCGGACCAGCTTGAATGCGTCCTGGTTCTCGGCCGGGGTCACGTCCTCCAGCCAGAAGAGTTGGTAGGGCTCGAGCATCTTGCCGAGGTTCGCCGCTTCCTGCGGCGTGTAGCGGTGGTGGCCGTCATGGAGCAGATGGTGCTCGAACCCGTAGGTCGCCCGCAGCTTCTCGAACAGCTTGGGCACATAGTTCAGCGCCTTGCGCGTATCCCACCCGGTCTCGTTCGGCAGGGCGGCGTCGGCGGGTTCGTAGTGGAGCTTGCCGCGCCCGACCCCATACGCGTCCTTGATACCCGGCACGCCCGTCTGGGCCCGGATCGCCTTGTAGCCGAGCTCGATATAGTGGCCCACCGCCTCGACGGTCTCGTCGATGTCGGCGCCGTTGGCATGACCATAGACCATGACGCGGTCGCGGCTCTTGCCGCCAAGCAGCTGGTAAAGCGGCATGCCGGCCACCTTCGCCTTGATGTCCCACAAGGCGACGTCGACGGCGGCGACCGCCCGCATCGTGACCGGACCGCGGCGCCAGTAAGCCCCCCGATAGAGATATTGCCAGATGTCCTCGATCCTTCGCGGATCCTTGCCGATCAGCGTCGGGACCACATGGTCTTCAAGGTAGGACACGACCGCCAGTTCGCGGCCGTTCAGCGTCCCGTCGCCGATCCCGTAAACGCCTTGGTCGGTCTCGATCTTCAGCGTCACGAAATTGCGGCCGGGGCAGGTGACAAGGACGCGCGCGGCGGTGATCTTCATGGAGGATCCCATAGGTTCGGGTGAAGGAGGAAGCTTACTACGTGCCTTGCCAATTTCAACAGAATTGGTAAGGCCAGTGCAGGAGGCTGGCATGGCGACGGCGAGGGCGACGCAACTGGGCGGAAATGGAGGATCCCGCGGTCCGGAGCGCGGGACCGACAGGCTGTACCAGCGGATCGCGCGGCTTGTGTTCGACGAGCTCGCGCGCGGAAAATATGCGGTGGGAGACCGCCTCCCCGCCGAGCGGGACCTCGCCGAGGAGCACAACGTCAGCCGCCCCGTGGTGCGGGAGGCGATGATCGCGCTCGAGGTCCAGGGCCTCGTCGAAGTGCGGCTCGGCGCCGGCGCGTATGTCCGCCGGCTTCCGCAGAGCGGCGACAGCCCGGCCTTCAACGTCACCGGCTTCGAGCTTACCGAGGCGCGCCTCCTGTTCGAAGGCGAGGCGGCCGCGCTGGCGGCGACGCAGATCACCGACGAGGAGCTCGACCGGCTCGATGCGCTCGTCGACCGGATCGCTGCGGAGAATGCGCAGCCGAGCTTCAGCGACGCCGCCGACCGCGACTTCCATCTCCTCATCGCAGCGGCCACGCGCAACGCGCTGATCGCGCGGACGATCGAATATTATTGGGACCTGCGTTCCAGCTCGCCGGAATGCGCGCTCCTCCATCGCCACGCCCGTGACGCGGACATGCGTCCCGTTGTTGACCACCATCGGACGATCGCGGCTGCGCTTCGGGCCCACGACCCGGCCGCCGCACGCGCGGCGATGCGCTCGCACCTCAGCCACGTTCTCGACGATTTCCTCGTTGCCAGCGAGGAGGAGGCGGTGGCGCGGGCGCGGGAGGGCGTCGCGACGAACCGCGAGCGCGCCCGGCGCTCGGGCGGACTCTAGGAGAAACCATGCCGACGCCCCTGAAGCTCGATCCGGACCGGCTGTTTCCCGCCGATGCCACGACCCGCGCGGTCGCGCGCAGTCTCTACGCCGAGGTGCGGGGGCTGCCGATCGTCAGTCCGCACGGCCATACCGACCCCGCCTGGTTCGCGACCGACGCGCCCTGGTCCAACGCCACCGAGCTGCTGCTGGCGCCCGACCATTATCTCTACCGCATGCTCTATTCGCAGGGCGTGCCGCTGGAGCGGCTCGGCGTGCCCAGCCGCGCCGGCCCGTCGTCTGCCGACCCGCGCGAGGCCTGGCGGCTGTTCGCCGCCCACTATTATCTCTTCCGCGGCACGCCTTCGCGCCTGTGGCTCGACCATGTCTTCGCCGAGGTGTTCGGCTTCGACGTGGCGCTCGAGCCGTCGACGGCCGACTTCTATTTCGACCGGATCGGCGAGGCGCTGGCGAACCCGGCATTCCGTCCGCGCGCCTTGTTCGACCGCTTCGACATCGCGCTCCTCGCCACCACCGAGGGGCCGCAGGAGGAGCTGGTCCACCACGCCGCCATCCGCGCTTCGGGCTGGCAAGGACGCGTGGTCACCACCTACCGGCCCGACCCGGTGATCGACGCCGAGCACGAGCAGTTCCGGGGCGCGCTGGAGCGGTTCGGGGCGCTAAGCGGCGAGGACGTGCTGAGCTGGCGCGGCTATCTCGCCGCCCATCGCAAGCGGCGCGCGGACTTTCGTGCGATGG
Organism: Alphaproteobacteria bacterium; assembly: GCA_019239415.1. GTDB lineage: Bacteria > Pseudomonadota > Alphaproteobacteria > Sphingomonadales > Sphingomonadaceae > Allosphingosinicella. The sequence continues at coordinate 27,316 of JAFAZW010000069.1, read as the reverse complement.
GCGCCACCGCCACCGACCACGGACACCCGACCGCGCGGACCGCAGACCTCTCCCCGAGCGAGGCCGAGACGCTGTTCGCCCGCATCATCGGCGGCGACCATTCGCCGGAGGATGCCGAGCTGTTCCGCGCCCACATGCTGACGGAAATGGCGGCGATGAGCCTCGAGGACGGGATGGTGATGCAGATCCACCCCGGCTCCTTCCGCAACCACAACCGCGCCCTGTTCGCGAGCCACGGCCGCGACAAGGGCGCCGACATCCCGACACGCACCGATTACGTCCAGGCGCTGAAGCCGCTGCTCGACCGCTTCGGCAACGAGGCCGACGTTTCGATCATCCTCTTCACCCTCGACGAGAGCGCCTATGCGCGCGAGCTCGCGCCGCTTGCCGGCCATTATCCGTGTTTGAAGCTGGGCCCTGCCTGGTGGTTCCACGACAGCCCGGAAGGCATGCGCCGCTTCCGCGAGATGACGACCGAGACGGCGGGCTTCTACAACAGTGTCGGCTTCAACGACGACACCCGCGCCTTCCTCTCGATCCCGGCCCGCCACGACGTCGCCCGCCGGGTCGACTGCGCCTTCCTCGCGCGCTTGGTCGCCGAGGGGCGCCTGCTCGACTGGGAAGCCGCCGAGCTGGCGAACGAGCTTACCTCGGGGTTGGTGCGGCGGGCTTACCGGCTGTGAGACTGTCCGCCGCCACTGCGGAGCGGCTCCCGGGCGGTGTGTCCCGGCCCGCTTATGATCGCGACGCGCAGACGATCGGTATCGTCCACTTCGGCATCGGCGCGTTCCACCGGGCGCATCAGGCGGTTTACACGGACGGAGCGATGGGCGCGGGCGATCGCGACTGGGCCATCGCAGGCCTGTCGCTGCGCTCTCCCGCCGTTCGCGATGCGATGGCGCCGCAGGACGGTCTCTATACCGTTACCGAGCGCGGAGCTGACGGGGAGAGGGGGCGGCTGATCGGCGCGGTGCGGGACCTGCTCGTCGCGCCTCACGACCCCGAGGCGGTAATCCGCCTCATCGCCGCCCCCGCCACGTCGATCGTCAGCTTCACGATCACCGAGAAGGGCTACGTCCCGGATGCGCCCGCTGCGCTAGCCGATCGCGGCGGAGAGGGATCGCCTTCGTCGATCTATGGGTTCCTGCGCCACGGGCTTGCGCGCCGGCGGGCCGCCGGCTTGCCGGGCCTCACTCTGCTCAGCTGTGACAACCTGAGCGGCAACGGCGCAAAGCTGAGGGGCTGGCTCGGAGGCTTTCTTGCCGAAGCCGATCCGGCGCTCCTTGCCTGGTTCGAAGCCGAGTGCGCTACTCCCTCGATGATGGTCGACCGGATCGTGCCGGCCACGACAGCCGAGGATCTCGCCGCCATCGAGGCCAGGCTCGGCCTTCGCGACGAGGCGGCGGTGGTGACCGAGCCCTTCTCGCAGTGGGTGATCGAGGATCGCTTCGCCGGCCGGCGTCCGCGCTGGGAGGCGGTCGGCGCGACGTTCGTCGAGGATGTATCCGTCTATGAGGTCGCGAAGCTCAGGATGCTGAACGGCGCCCACTCCGCGCTCGCTTACCTTGGCCTCCGCTCCGGTCATGAATTCGTGCACCAGGCCATCGCCGACCCGGCAATCCGGCCGCTCGTCACGCGGTTGATGGTGGAGGAAGCCGGCGCGACACTGCCGAAGGGCTTCGCGGTCGCGGACTACGCGCAGCGCCTCCTCGACCGCTTCGCGAACGCCGCGCTCGCGCATCGGCTGCGCCAGATCGCCATGGACGGCTCGCAGAAGATCCCCCAGCGCTGGCTCGCGACGCTGGAGGAGAGCCGGCAGGCCGGCCGCCGTTGCCCGGCAATCCTTGCCGCTTTGGCCGCCTGGATGCTGTTCGTGCGCGGCGCGTGCGGCTTAGTGGACGATCCGATGGCGGAGCGGCTCGCGGGACTATGGGCGCAGGCTGGCACGGCTGGGATAACGCGGGCGCTGTTCGGCCGCGATGGCCTCTTCGCTCAGTATTGGTGGGCCGACGAGGAGGATCTGAACTCCCTCGAGCGCCTGGTGCAGGGCGGTCAGCCGGCCGCCGGAACGACGCGCTGATCGATCGCGCCGAAGAGGGGCAGATCAGTCCCCTCGACGAACGCCTCCATCCGCCCCCGGGTCGCCGAAGCGCAGGAAGGGCGTCTGCGGCGCACCGCTTTCGATCATCTCTATGGCCCGCCGCTGGCGGCGACACGAGCGAGGCTGCAGGCGGGCTTGGCCTGCACCCAGCTGAACCCCGTCTTCATCTCGATCGGGGCGATGGTGCGGAGCGACCAGTCGTTGATCTGGACGACGAGCAGGACATGGTCGAGCGCGCTCGCGGCCGGCTCGCTGATCCCGCCGTGCAGGAGAGCCCCTGTATCCACCTAAGTCATTGAAATAGCTGGCGCGCCCGGCAGGATTCGAACCTGCGACCCCAAGCTTAGAAGGCTCGTGCTCTGTCCAACTGAGCTACGGGCGCGCGCCGCCCGCCGCAATAGCGCGCTTCGCCCCGGTGCGGAACATCTCCCGTCGATCCCGCGCATCTGCCACATTGGGCGCATGCACGAGCAAATCGTCGGCCTCTACGAAGGCAATGCCGCGGCCTGGGACCGCCAGCGCGGCCGCGAGCTGTTCGAACGGCCGTGGCTCAAACGCTTCCTCGCGCTGCTGCCGCCGCGCCCGCGCGTCCTCGATATCGGCTGCGGGATGGGCGAGCCGATCGCCCGATACCTGGTCGCGCGAGACGCGCGGGTGACGGGCGTCGATGCTTCGCCCTCGCTCGTCGCGATGGCCGCGGCGCGGTTCCCCGAGCACGAGTGGATCGCCGCCGACATGCGCGCGCTCGATCTCGGTCGCCGCTTCGACGGCCTGCTCGCCTGGCACAGCTTCTTCCACCTGCCGGCGCAGGACCAGGAGGCGATGTTCGCGCGCTTCGCCGCCCATGCGGCGCCGGGAGGCGCCTTGATGTTCACCAGCGGCTGGGAGCGCGGCGAGGCGATCGGCCGGTGGCAGGGCGAGCCCCTCTACCATGCCAGCCTCGACAGCGACGATTATGCCGCCCTGCTGGAGGCGAACGGCTTCGCCGTCGTCGACCACCGGGTGCGGGACCCGGCGTGCGGCGATGCGACGATATGGCTCGCTCAGATGAGGCCGGCGAGCGGGCTCGACGGGTCGGCGTAGCGCCGCTTGCCCATCCGGCCGGCGCGGTAGGCGAGCCGGCCGCCCTCGACCGCAAGCTTCATCGCGCGGGCCATCAGCACCGGATCCTTCGCTTCGGCGATGGCCGTGTTCATGAGGACGCCGGTGCAGCCCAGCTCCATCGCCACCGCCGCGTCCGAGGCGGTGCCGACGCCGGCGTCGACCAGCACCGGCACCTTCGCCTGCTCGACGATGATGCGGATCATCACCTCGTTCTGGAGGCCGAGGCCCGAACCGATCGGCGCGCCGAGCGGCATGATCGCCACGGCCCCGGCGTCCTCGAGCTTCTTCGCGGCGATCGGGTCGTCGGCGCAATAGACCATCGGCTCGAAACCCTCTTTCGCGAGGATCTCGGTGGCGCGCAGCGTCTCGGCCATGTCGGGATAAAGGGTCTTCGCCTCGCCCAGCACCTCCAGCTTGACCAAGGTCCAGCCGCCCGCCTCGCGGGCGAGGCGCAGCGTGCGGATCGCCTCCTCGGCGGTGAAGCAGCCGGCCGTGTTGGGGAGGTAGGTGACCTGCTTGGGGTCGATGAAGTCCACCAGCATCGGCTGCTGCGGATCCGACACGTTCACCCGCCGCACCGCGACGGTGACGATCTCGGCCCCCGACGCTTCGACCGCGCGCGCATTCTCGGAAAACGACTTGTACTTCCCCGTGCCGACGATGAGCCGCGAGGTGAAGGTGCGGCCTGCGACGGTCCAAGGATCGTGAACGGCAAGGGCCACGTCGAGCGTGCGCTGCTTGACCGCCGCTTCGTCCATCAGCTTCGTCACGCTCAGCCCCCGCCCACGAAGGTGACGATCTCGAAATCGTCGCCGTCCTCGATCGTCACCTCGGCGAGGGTGGAGCGGGGAACGATCTCCAGATTGCGTTCAACGGCGACGCGCGTCGGCTCGAGGCCGAGATCGAGCGCGAGCTCGGCGACGGTGATCCCCTTGGGGACGCGGCGGTGTTCGCCGTTCACCCGGATCGAGTTCGTTTCAATGGGATCCACACCAACCTCGTTCGTCCCGGGCGAAGCCGAGGGCCGCCCCTCGACCTCGGAGCCGCGCGCCTCGACTTCGCTCGGCACGAACGAACTTGGGGACACGGGCGGAAGCCCCTATAGCGTCCCGCCATGGCGACGCTACCCACCGTCTACGTGCTGAACGGGCCCAACCTCAATCTCCTCGGATCGCGGGAGCCGGAGGTTTACGGGTCCGACACTCTGGACGACATCGCGGGGCGGCTCGAAGACCGGGCGCAGGCGCTCGGCCTCGCCGTCGAGATCCGCCAGTCGAACCATGAGGGACACCTCATCGACTGGCTGCACGAGGCGCAGGCGGAAGGCGCGAAGGCCGTGATCCTCAATCCCGGCGGATTGACCCACACGTCGGTGGCGTTGCACGACGCGGTGAAGGCGATCGCGACCCCGGTGATCGAGGTCCACCTGTCCAACCCGCAGGCGCGCGAGAGCTTCCGCCGACGCAGCTTCGTCGCGCCGGTCGCCGCGGGCTCGATCGCGGGGTTCGGCGCATCGGGGTACCTGCTCGCGCTGGACGCGGCGGCGTCGTTTTGACTAAAGCGCGCCCTTCAAAGGGGAATGGAATGACCGACGAACGCGACTCGCCCGAGGCGGGCGGCATGCGCATCGAAGCCGATCTCGTGCGCCAGCTCGCCGAGCTTCTCAACCAGAATGAGCTGACGGAGATCGAAGTCGTCGACGGCGAGCGGCGCATCGTGGTGAAGCGGGAAGTGGCGTTCGCCCATGCGCCACCGGCCGCCGCTGCGCCTCTCGTCGCCGCGCCGCCTCCCGTGCCGCCGGCCGCGGCCGCGCCCGCCGCCGACGTCGCCCCCGCCCAGCATCCGGGCGCGGTCAAGTCACCGATGGTCGGCACCGCCTATCTCTCCGCCGAGCCGGGATCGAAGCCGTTCGTGTCGGTCGGCGACAGCGTTCGCGAGGGCGAGACCCTGCTCATCGTGGAGGCGATGAAGGTGATGAACCCCATCGTCGCGCCGCGCGCCGGGACGGTGCGCCAGGTGCTCGTCGTCGACGCGCAACCGGTGGAGTTCGACCAGCCGCTCGTCATCGTCGAGTGACGCGGGCATGATCCAGAAGGTCCTCATCGCCAATCGCGGCGAGATCGCGCTCCGCATCCACCGCGCCTGCCACGAAATGGGCATCAAGACGGTGGCGGTCCATTCGACCGCCGATGCCGATGCCATGCACGTCCGCCTCGCCGACGAAGCCGTGTGCATCGGTCCGCCGCCGGCCGCGGACTCCTATCTCAACATCCCCAACATCATCTCGGCCGCCGAGATCGCGCACGCCGACGCCATCCATCCGGGCTACGGCTTCCTCTCCGAGAATGCCCGTTTCGCCGAGATCGTGGAATCGCACGGCATCGTCTGGATCGGCCCGAAGCCGGAGCATATCCGCGTGATGGGCGACAAGGTCGAGGCCAAGCGCACGGCGGCCAAGCTCGGCCTCCCGCTGGTGCCGGGCTCCGACGGCCCCGTCGAAGGGCTGGACGAAGCACGGGCGGTGGCGCGCGAGACCGGCTATCCGGTGCTCATCAAGGCGGCGTCCGGAGGCGGCGGGCGGGGTATGAAGGTCGTCCGTTCCGAGGACGAGCTCGAGACGCAGATCAGCCAGGCGCGCTCGGAGGCGAAGAACGCGTTCGGCGACGACACCGTCTATATGGAAAAATATCTCGGCGATCCGCGCCACATCGAGTTCCAGGTGTTCGGCGACGGCGAGGGCAAGGCGGTCCACCTGGGCGAGCGCGACTGCTCGCTGCAGCGCCGCCACCAGAAGGTGCTCGAGGAAGCCGGCTCTCCCGTCATATCGCCCGAGGAGCGGGACCGGATGGGCGGCATCGTCGCGAAGGCGATGGCCGACATGGCCTATCGCGGCGCCGGGACGATCGAGTTCCTCTACGAGAATGGCGAATTCTACTTCATCGAGATGAATACGCGGCTCCAGGTCGAGCATCCGGTGACCGAGTACATCACCGGCATGGATCTGGTGCGCGAGCAGATCCGCATCGCCGCCGGCGAGGGCCTGTCGTGCAGCCAGGACCAGATCAGCTTCCGCGGCCACGCCATCGAGTGCCGGATCAACGCCGAGGACCCGCAGACCTTCGCGCCCTCGCCGGGCCTGGTGAAGAACTACGTCGCGCCGGGCGGCATGCACGTGCGCGTCGATTCGGGCCTCTACGCCGGCTACCGGGTGCCGCCTTATTACGACAGCATGATCGCCAAGCTGATCGTCTACGGCTCGAACCGCGAACGCTGCATCATGCGCCTGCGCCGTGCGCTCGAGGAATTCGTCGTCGACGGCCTCAAGACCACCATCCCGCTCCACCAGAAGCTCGTCCAGGACCCCGAGTTCCTGGCTGGAAATTACACGATCAAATGGCTCGAGGAATGGCTGGGCCGCGACAGCGGCTAGGGGCGTCCGGGGGACGGCCCTAAGGCCTTCCCTCGAGCCATCTCGAGGAATGGCTGGCCTGCAGGGGGGGAGGACGGCGCCGGTGAGGGAGAAAAAGTGATGGCCGACAGCATCTTCAAGGTTCCGCTCGCGCCGGAGAAGCTTTGGCAGGCGATCAACCCGTGGACCTTCTACAATCAGGGTGCGCAACTCGGCCTGGTCAACATCAACCTCGGCCAGACCCCGCACCCGGAAATCGAGCAGAAGGTGCTCGACGAGGTCGGCAGCTACGGCCGTCAGCTCGGCCGCATCGGCGACGCGCTGGAGGTGCTGATCGAGCGGCTCCCCCTGGCCGATCTTACCGCTGCCGAGAAGGACGCGATCGCGATTCTGCGCGGCCAGCTCGCCGAGGTGCGCAAGGTGAAGCAGCGCGAGCGGGGCAGCGGCCCCGGCTAATTTACCGCCTTGTAAGTCGGCGCAAAGCGCGGCACGGTCTCGCCACAGGCGCCGCCGGGGGGCGGCTGTTGGGGAGGGGATTTTCATGCGTTTTTCGACGAAGCTCCTGTGTGGGGGAGCGGCTCTTGCGGCGTTGGCGACTGCGGCGCCGGCTTCGGCGCAGCGGGTCGGGCGGATCGTGGCATTCGGCGATTCCTATGCCGACACCGGCAACCTGTTCCGGCTGCTCGGCGTCGCGCCGCCGGCCGTCTATTCGAACGGCCGCTTCTCGAACGGCACCAACTTCGTCGACACGATGTCGCAGATCCTCGGCGTGCGCGACGACAATTTCGCGATCGGCGGCGCCTTCACCAACAACGGCAACATCAACGGCCCGGGCATCCCGGGCTTCGTCACCGAATATCAGTCCTTCCTCGCCGGCGGCGGGCCAGCCACCTTCCCGCGGGTGAGCGGCACCTTCGCGCCGACCGACCTCCTCGTGATCTCGATCGGCGGCAACGACGCGCGCGCCTATGAGAAGAGCCTCGGCAACACGCCGACCGCCGCGCAGATCTCCACCCTCCTCGCCGGCGTCCCGGCGCAGGCGACCCAGAAGGTCGGGGAGGCGAAGGCCGGGCTCGATGCGCTGGTCGCCGCCGGCGCCCGCAACATCACCTTCCTGGCCGGAGACACGGGGCGGCTCCCGGAAGTGGTAGGCCAGCCGATCGCGCAGGTGGGAAGCGCTTATTCGAGCGCCTTCAACTCGGGCATGCAGCCGGTCCTCGCCGGCTATGCCTCCAAGGGCGTCATCGTCAACTATCTCGATCTCAACAAGATCGGCGACCAGGTCGCGGCCAACCTCAGCGCCTTCGGGCTGCAGAGCGCCGGCGCCTGTCCCGTCGCTTGCGTCACCACCAACCCCGAGCTGCTCGACAAATATCTGTTCTACGTCGACAACCTCCACCTCACCTCGGCCGGCTTTGCGATCGTCGGCAAATATGCGGTGCGCCAGCTCGAGGCGCCGCTCCAGTTCCAGGCGCAAACCGACGCCGGCCTCCAGGCTGCGGCAAGCTTCGGCAAGGTCATGACCGGTCGCCTCGACCTCTCGAACGCCCGCGCCGGCGCGGAGGGCGACGGCATCCACTTCTTCGTCAGCGGCAGCACCGAGCACCAGCGCCAGCGCGCGACGCTCACCAGCCTCGACTACACGCTCGACACCTACGGCGTGAGCGGCGGCGCCGAATATGAGGCCGGCTCGGCCGTCGTCGGCGGCGCGATCAGCTACAGCCGCCCCAAGGCCGACATGAACACCGGCACCGGCAGCGCTCGCGCCGAGGCCTGGCACCTCGGCGCCTATGCCGGCTTCGCCTCGGGCGGCGTCTTCGCGCAGGGTTATGCGGGCTATGGCTGGCTCGACTACAAGATCCGCCGCACCGCCGTGATCGACGAGATCCATGCCAGCCCCAAGGGCCACAATGTGCTGGCCGGAGCGAAGGCGGGTTATCTGATGGAAACGGGCGGCCTTCGGATCGGCCCGGTTGCGGCGGTCAATTATGCCCGTGCCACGATCGGCGGCTATACCGAGGCCGGCGACCCGGTGCTGACGCTCAACGTCCAGCGGCAGCGGGTCAAGGCGCTGACCGGCAGCGCCGGCCTCGAGCTGCGCGGCAATGCGGAGGTCGGCGGCCTCGCCGTCCGCCCCTATGCCGAGATCCTGGCGGAGAAGGATTTCGAGGGAGACGGCCGCATCGTCCGCTATTCCGAGACGGCGGCGCCGACCATCGTCAACAGCTTCGCGCTGGGCAGCCGCACCAAGCGCACCTACGGCCGCGTCACCGCGGGCGCCGATCTCTCGCTCGGAGGCGCGGTGTCGCTCCAGGTCCAGGGCAGCGGCTCGTTCGAGCGCCGCGGCGGCAACGACCTCGGCGGCTTCGCGGCGCTGAAGGTGGGGTTCTAGGGGGGCGACGCTTCAGTTGGCTCGTCACCCCGGACTTGATCCGGGGTCTACCTGCTTCATCTCATGGGAGAAGGGGACAAGGTGGATGCCGGATCAAGTCCGGCATGACGAAGATCCGGATAGCCAGTTTAGCGCCTTGCGGGCGCGACGCCGGCATAGAGGGCGGAGACGGCCGCGATGTCGCCGTCGCTGAGGGCGTCGCGCTGGCCCATCGTGACGCCGGACGGGATGGCCTTCAGCGCCGTCATCACCGCGAGCTGGTCGTCGACGGCGAAGTCGTAGGCACCGTAATGCATGATCGAGCCGTAATCATAGGCACCGATATCGTCGGTCGCCGCCGCCGTCCCATCGATGAAGTCGATCTTGAAATTGTCCTCGCAGCCGTCCTCGATGTAGTTCCAGACGATCGACACCCAGGCGTCGCGGTCGTGTCGGCAATGCTCGTGCCACAGTCCGACGGTATGGCCCAGCTCGTGGGCGAGCTGCCCGGCGGTGCAGCTGTCGCCGATGCAGATACGCTGCTCCCCGCCACGCCGGCCGACATCGGAGATGGCGCAGCCGGCTTCCGGCATGATCAGCAGATAATCGTTCTCGCCGGATCGAGGCTCGAAGCGAATCACCGTGCGGCCGTTCCACTCCGCGACGGCGTCGACCACGCGCTGCGGGTCCGGGAATGCCGGATCGACTTCGTAGGGAACCCGCGCATTCGGCCAGAGATACTGCGCGCCGCTGATCGCAACTCCCATGGTTCGCCTCCCCGCGCCCGTCCGGTCGCCGAATTGTGCCTTGGTCGTCTCGCCGCGCGCAACCGGAAATCTTCTTCGTTTCGGCGCTGAAATCCATTGACTTGGGGAGCGAAATCGGCGGGACTGCGAGGCAGGCCTGGCGGAGGCGGATCCGCGCATCGCGCGGGCGGCCGGCCGGGCATGGCGCGCGATGCGCGCAAGGGGGGGCGGCATGACCGGATCGGCGAAGCTTGGCAGAATTTCCCTCCTGGCGGGCGCGTCGCTCCTGCTGGGCGTCGTCGCCTGCAAGGACATGGGCGCGGGCGGCAAGCCCGGCCCGGCCACCGACGCGAATCCCTGGCTGACGCAGGGCTGGGACGGCAATCAGCGGGGCGCCTGGTACCAGCCCACCCAGGGGTCGCGGCTGCTGCCCTGGGCCTGGGCCAAGGCCCTCGAGCGGGCCGAGGACCAGCAGGCCTTCTTCGAGAACGGCAACCTCGCGCGCTTCCGCTTCATCACCGTCCCGAATCTGAAGAATCCGCAGCTGCCGGTCGGCTTCGCGATCGATCAGCAGCCGGACGATCAGTTGAGCTACACCAAGCTGCGCTGGTTCCCCGGCCAGAAGAACCAGGAGCCGTGGCTCGGCCTGAATTGCGCCGCCTGCCACACCGCGAACCTGGAGTTCGACGGGAAGAGCCTGGTCGTCGACGGCGGACCGAGCCTGGTCGATTTCCAGGGGTTCATCGAAGGCGTCGACGCGGCGCTCAACGCCACCTACGGCAATGCCGACAAGTTCGACCGCTTCGCGAAGAAGGTGCTCGGCGGGCAGGACAGCGACGCCAATCGCGCGACGCTCACGGGCGAGCTCCAGAAGCTGATCGGCTGGGAGACCGAGAATGCGCGGCTGAACAAGACCGACCTGCGCTACGGCTACGGTCGGCTGGACGCGTTCGGCCACATCTTCAACAAGGTGTCCCAGCTCGCGGTCTACGGCCTCCCGGCGGGCTCGCGCCCCGCCACTGCCAACCCTTCCGATGCGCCGGTCAGCTATCCGTTCCTGTGGAACATCTACCGCGAGAGCCAACTGCAGTGGAACGGCATCGTCGAGGTCCGTCCGAAGGGAGGCAAGCCGAAGCGGATCACCTTCCCGAACGGCAAGATCCTCGATTACAGCGCGCTGGGCCGCAATGCCGGCGAGGTGGTGGGCGTGTTCGGCGATGTGGTCATCAAGCCGAATCCCGAAATGGGCGGCTTCGACTCCAGCATCCGCGCCGATCAGCTCGACGAGCTCGAGGGCTTGCTGCGCCAGCTCAAGCCGCCGCCCTGGCCCGGCGCGATCAACCGCGCCAGGGCCGATCAGGGCAAGCCGCTCTACGAGCAGCATTGCGCGGGCTGCCACAGCGAGAAGAACCTCAACGGCGGCATTTACGACGTGACGATGGTGCCGCTCGCGGCCGGCGATCCCGGCGGAAACAACACCGATCCCTGGATGGCGTGCAATGCGGTTTCCTATGAGAGCGCGAGCGGCCGTCTCAACGGCAGGCCGCGCAACTATTTCAGCGGGCCGCCCACGCAGGAGACGGAGGCGCTCGCCAACATGCTGACGACGACGGTCGTCGGCAGCCTGGTCGCGAAGTGGCAGCAGGTCGCCGAGCAGGCCCTCGATCTCGCGCTCGGCATCGAGAAGCTGCCGAAGACGACGAAGGCCGCGACCGCCGTCTCGCCGGCGGAGCGGAAGAAGGGGCGGCTCGATTCCTGCTTCAAGTCGAACTCGCCCTATTTCAAGTACAAGGCCCGCACGCTCGAGGGCATCTGGGCGACCGCGCCCTACCTCCACGACGGATCGGTCCCGACCCTCTACGACCTGCTGCTGCCGCCCGAGAAGCGGCCGACCTGCTTCTACGTCGGCACGCGCCGCTACAATGTGTCCAAAGTCGGCTACCAGACCGGCGCAGAAAGCGGCGCGGGCTGCCCGACGCCGGCCGGCGGCAAGCCCGATCCGGCCGCGCCTGGCAATGCGTTCCGGTTCGACGTGGCGCTCGACGGCAACCGCAACGTGGGCCACAATTACAAAGTCGGTCAGCTGAGCGAGGATCAGCGGCTCGCCTTGCTCGAATATCTGAAGACGCTCTGAGGGGGCGGGCGATGGGACAATATCTCGATCGGATCGACGCCGCCGCGCCGGCGCAGAAATGGCCGCTCGTCCGCCAACTGATGCTGAACGAGCGCCAGCCCTTCTTCGCCGAGCTGCGCGCCGAGCGGCCGGTCATGGAGCTACCCGACGACCTCGTCTTCGTCACCCGCCACGCCGACTGCACGCTCGTCCTCCAGCGCTGGCACGATTTCGGCGTCGACCTCTACAAGCCCAAGCAGGGCGCCTATTTCATGGCGCAGGACGACACCGCCGACCATTGGCGCGACAAGTCGATCATGAAGTCGATCCTCGATTTCGAGGAGATACCGGCGATCCGCCAGTTCGTGGGCGAGGAGGCGGCGCGGATCCTGCGCGACGCGAACGGCGCCATCGACGCGCCGCAGCAGCTCACCCGCATGGTGCCGGCGCGCCTCGTCCAGGAGTTTTTCGGCTTTTCCGGATCGGACGCGAAGAAGCTTATCGAATGGTCCTACTGGAACCAGATGGACGCGTTCCACAACCAGCCGTTCGACCGCGACGTGGTTGCCGACCCCGAGCATATCGTCGCGCAGCGCAAGCGGTCCTTGTTCATGCTCGCCCTCTATCTCGGGCGGGTGATGCTGGTGCGCGGCGCGCAGATGGCGCTGCTTCGCCACAAGCACGATCCGGTGACGCGCCTGCTGCGCCTCTCCTTCTCGCGGGGGCTCGACTTCCCCTTGAAGAAAGTCGTGCTGAACGCCGGCGGCCTGCTGATCGGGACGATCGAGACGACTTCCGGCACCGTCAACAACGCGCTTGCCGAATTGCTGTCGCGGCCGAACGAGCTCGTCGCCGCGCGCGCGGCCGCCGCGCAGCCGGATCCGGCCGCCTTCGACGGCTATGTGTTCGAGGCGCTGCGCTACAATCCCGTCTTCCCCTATTTCTTCCGCGTCTGCCACACGCCGACCCTGCTCGCCGGCGGGACCCCCGGCGCAACGACGGTGACGCCCGGCAAGACCGTGATCGCCTGCACCCACAGCGCGATGTTCGACGAGGCGGCCTTCGCCGATCCGCTCGCCTTCCATCCGGAGCGCTCGATCTGGCAGACGTTCACGCTGGGGTACGGCCACCACGAATGCCTCGGCCGGGCGATCGGCGCCGCGATGATTCCCGAGATCGTCCGCCAGGTGCTGCTGCTGCCCAACATCCGCGCCGACGGGCCGGTCGTGTTCAAGGAAGGCGTGCCGGAGCACCAGCCGCTGCGCTGGGACGTGTGACGCGGCGGGCTTGATCGGCACGGCGGGCGGCGCCACATGCCGGGGATGCTGATCCAGACCGAGACCACGCCGAACCCCTCGACCCTCAAGTTCCTCCCCGGCGAGCGGGTGATGGAGGCGGGGACGCGCGACTTCGCCAGCGAAGAGGAGGCCGAGGCCTCCCCGCTGGCGTCCGCCATCTTTTCGACCGGTGGGGTCGACGGCGTCTTCTTCGGCCGCGACTTCATCTCCGTGACCGCCGCGCCCGGCGCCGAGTGGCGGCAGCTGAAGCCGCAGGTGCTCGGCATCCTCCTCGACCATTTCGCGAGCGGCGCGCCGCTGGTCCACCCCGCCAGCGCCGGCGGCATCGCCGTCGCTGGCGACGACGCCGAGTTCGGCGACGATCCGGCCGACGCCGACATTGTCGCCCAGATCCGCGAGCTGATCGAGACCCGCGTCCGGCCCGCCGTCGCGGGCGACGGCGGCGATATCGTCTATCGCGGCTTCCGCGACGGCACCGTCTATCTGGCGCTGCAGGGCGCCTGCTCGGGCTGCCCGTCCTCGACGATGACGCTCAAGCACGGCATTGAGAACCTGCTGAAGCATTACGTGCCCGAAGTCGACGCCGTCGAAGCCGTTTGACATCCGCGGCCGCCGCGCGAAAGCGGCACCGATGAGCCCCGTCACCCTCGTCATCGACAGCGCGACGCCTGCCTGCTCGGTGGCGCTCCTCCAGGACGGCCGGGTTCTCGCGGAGGCGCACGAAGTGGTGGGCCGCGGCCATGCCGAGCGGCTGGTTCCGATGATCGCCGCTGTGCTCGGCGGCCGTCGCCCCGCGGCGATCCTCGTCGACTGCGGGCCCGGCAGCTTCACCGGCGTCCGGGTCGGCCTCGCCGCCGCGCACGGCCTCGCGATCGGCTGGGGGGTGCCGCTCGCCGGCTATTCGTCGATGAGCCTGGTCGCTGCCGGCGCCGTCCATGAACCATCGCGCGCGGTCGGGGTCGCGCTGCAAGGAGGACATGGACAGATTTTCGTGCAAAGCTTCGGCGATGATCCGCTTCGCCCGCTCGACGGTCTCCTCTCGCTCCCGCCCGACGAGGCCGCGGGGGCCGTGACGGCGCCGCGCGTGATCGGCTCCGCCGCCGCCGCTCTCGTCGCCGCGCGCGGTTGGGGCGAGGCGCGCGATGCGCTCCCCCGTGCTGCCGACGCGCGGCTGCTGCCGCGGGCGCTCCGCAGCCTCGCCGCCAGCCCCATCTATGGCCGCGCACCCGACGCGAAACGGCCGGCATGAGCGCCACGTCCGTCCTCAGCCTCGCCGAGGGGAGCGTGCGCGACCTCGACTCGGTCATGCAGGTGATGCACGACAGCTTCGACCCGGCCTATGGCGAGGCCTGGACCGGGCCGCAATGCGCGGGGCTGCTGCCGATGCCGGGCGTGTGGCTGTCGCTGGCCCGTCTCGGACCCTCGGTGGCGGGATTCGCGCTGGCACGCATCGTCGCGGGTGAAGCGGAGCTGCTGCTTCTCGCCGTAGCGGGCGGCGCGCAGCGCCGCGGGGTCGGCACGTCGCTGCTCAAACACTTCATAGACCTGGCAAAGGGCCGCGGCGCGTCGCGCCTTCATCTTGAGGTGCGAGACGGAAACCCAGCGCTTTCTCTGTACAGGAGTGCCGGATTCGAGGAAGTTGGCCGCCGGCGCAATTACTATCATGGTGAGGGGGGTCGCCTTTACGACGCGCTGACCCTCGCTCGCCGCGCGTAGACTGGAAAGTTTCGGAAAGCGCAATTTTCCCTTGTAAGAAACACCGAAATGGACCATTCGGGCCTCCGGGGGGCAATTTGCTCAACCTCCGTGGTAGGAAGTGTGCAGGCTATAGGCATGGCTGAAACCAACGAAATGAACGAGACGCTGATCACTCTCACCGCGGATATCGTCTCCGCCCACGTCAGCAACAACAGCGTGGCGGTCAACGATCTTCCCAATCTGATCGCCAACGTGCACAACGCGCTGAGCGGACTTGGCGCCCAGCAGGAGCCGGAGCCGGCGAAGCCCGAGCCGAAAGTCTCGATCCGCTCCTCCGTGAAGCCGGACTTCATCGTCTGCCTCGAGGACGGCAAGAAGCTGAAGATGCTGAAGCGGCACCTGATGACCCACTATCAGATGACGCCGGACGAATATCGCCAGAAGTGGGGCCTGAACGCCGACTACCCGATGGTCGCGCCGAACTATGCGGAGCAGCGCCGCAGCCTGGCCAAGAAGATCGGCCTCGGCACGAAGCGCCGCCGCACCGCGCGCGCGAAGTAAGTTGCAGGGCTGGCCGGGCCCGGGGGGCGCCCGGCCGCCTTTACCCTCTCCCAGATTCGTCTAAATCGATGGTCGGATGACGCGACCGATCGATATCGAAGCCCTGTGCGCCGAAAAGGGTTTGCGCATTACGGAGCAGCGCCGGGTGATCGCGCGGGTTCTCTCCGAGGCCGAGGATCATCCCGACGTCGAGGCGCTGCACGCGCGCGCGGCGGCGATCGATCCGGGAATCTCGATCGCCACCGTCTACCGCACGGTGCGGCTGTTCGAAGAGGCGGGGATCCTCGAGCGCCACGATTTCGGCGACGGACGCGCCCGCTACGAAGCGGCCGATGCCACCCACCACGATCATCTGATCGACGTCGAGACGGGCCGCGTGATCGAGTTCGTCGACGATGAGTTGGAGGCGCTCCAGCGTCGCATTGCCGAGAAGCTGGGCTTTCGCCTCGTCGACCATCGGATGGAGCTGTACGGCGTCGCGCTCGATCGCAAGAAATGAAGCCTTGAGGCGGCGCGCCGCATGAGCAAAGCCCGCTTTCTCTGGCGCGCCGGCCTCATCGTGCTCGGGTTGTTCGTCTGCGTACCGCTCCATTATGGAAGCCGCCTTCTCGGCGGATCGCGCTGGCCCCGCCGCTTCCTGCGCTGGGCGGCCTATGCGTCGGGGATGCGGGTGCGCAGCGAGGGCGAGCCGCTGCATCGCCACGTCCTCTTCCTCGCCAACCACCTGAGCTGGCTCGACATCCTTGTCCTGGCCGGGGCGAGCGGCACCGCCTTCGTGTCGAAGGACGATGTCGCGCGCTGGCCGGTCGTCGGTTGGCTGGCGCGGCTCAACAACACGGTCTTCATCGCCCGCTCCTCGCGGGCGGCGGTCAGGCATCAGGCGGACGCGCTGCGGGAGGCGCTGGCGCGGGGCCAGCCGGTGGCTCTGTTTCCGGAAGGCACGACCGAAGGCGGCATGGACATCCTGCCGTTCCGCGGGAGCCTCCTGGCGGCGCTGTTCCCGCCGCTGCCCGGGGTCCAGGTGCAGGCGGTCGCGCTCGATTATGGCGACGCCGGCCACGACATCGCCTGGATCGGCGAGGAGAGCGCCCCCGACAACGCGCGGCGGATCCTCTCCCGCAAGGGCAGCGTCCCCGTCACGGTCCGCTTTCTCGCCCGCATCGATCCGGGCGCGGCCGGGGACCGCAAGGTGCTGGCGGAGCGGGCGCGCGTCGAGATCGTCGAGGCGCTGGGCGGCGCACCTTCCGGGGCGGCGGCGGATCGCCTATAGGCAGCCGATGCCCAACCCCCGGACTTTCCAGATCAAATCCTTTGGCTGCCAGATGAACGTCTATGACGGCGAGCGGATGGCCGAGCTCCTCGAAGCGGAGGGTCTCGCCGCCGCCGCGCCCGGGGAGGCGGATCTCGTCGTCCTCAACACCTGCCATATCCGCGAGAAAGCGGCCGAAAAGGTCTATTCCGAGATCGGCCGGCTGAAGCGGGAGGATGGCAGCCGTCCGATGATCGCCGTCGCGGGCTGCGTCGCCCAGGCCGAGGGCGCCGAGATCCCGCGCCGGGCGCCGAGCGTCGACATCGTCGTCGGCCCGCAGGCCTATCATCGCCTGCCGGCGCTGGTCGGCGAGGCGGCCGCCGGACGGCGGGCGGTCGACACGGACATGCCGCTGGCGTCCAAGTTCGGCGCGCTGCCGAAGCGGCGCAGGCAGGGGCCGAGCGCCTTCCTCACCGTCCAGGAAGGCTGCGACAAATTCTGCACCTATTGCGTCGTCCCCTACACGCGCGGCGCCGAGGTCTCGCGGCCCTGGGCCGCGGTGATCGACGAGGCGCGCGCCCTGGTCGACGCCGGGGCGAAGGAAATCACGTTGCTCGGCCAGAACGTCAACGCCTGGGAGGGCGAGGACGAGGGAGGCCGGACGCAGGGACTCGACGGCCTCATCCGCGCGCTCGACCGGATCCCCGGCCTGGCGCGCATCCGTTACACGACCAGCCACCCCAACGACATGCGCGAAGGCCTGATCCGCGCCCATGGCGAGGTCGAGACGCTGATGCCCTATCTGCACCTCCCGGTGCAGTCGGGAAGCGATCGCGTCCTCAGGGCGATGAACCGCAGCCACAGCGCCGACCGCTATCTTCGCGTCCTGGAGCGGGTGCGCGCGGCGCGGCCGGACATCGCGCTGTCGGGCGACTTCATCGTCGGCTTTCCCGGCGAGACGGAGGCGGAGTTCGAGGCGACGCTCGAAATCGTCCGGGCGGTGAACTACGCCCAGGCTTACTCGTTCAAATATTCGCCGCGTCCGGGCACGCCGGCCGCGACGATGGAAGGGCAGGTGCCGGCAGAGGTGCAGGACGAGAGATTGCAGCGGCTCCAGGCTCTGCTCAACGCCCAGCAGCTGGCGTTCAACCGCGCCACCGTCGGCAAGCGCACGACCATCCTCGTCGAGCGCGACGGCAAGCGCCCGGGCCAGCGCGTCGGCAAGTCGCCGTGGCTGCAGTCGGTACACGTGAAGACCGATGCGCCGCTCGGCAGCCTCGTGGGGGTGGACGTCGTCGAGGCCGGCCCGAACAGTCTGCGGGGAACCGCCATCCCGGCGGAAGGCGGGGTCTCCTTCCGGAATGTCCCGGCGCGTCCCGAAGAGATCCCGGCATTCGCCGGGATGACGGCATAATGGCCAAGAGACCCGCCGCCGAGAGCGCCGCCCCGCGCGCGCGGCTCGAGATCGAGTTCGAGCAGCCGCACCTCCTGGGGCCGCTGTTCGGCGAGTTCGACCGCAACCTCGTCGCCATCGAGGACCGGCTCGGCGTCTACATCGCCGCGCGCGGCGCGAAGGTACAGATCGAGGGCGAGCCGGAGGACGCCGCCCGCGCCCGCGAAGTGCTGGTCGGCCTCTACAACCGCCTCGACGAGGGCCATGACATCGACGCCGAGACGGTGAACGCGATCATCTCGATGTCGGGCCAGCCGACGCTGGAAGGCATCATCGCGCCCGAGGTGGCGGAGCCGCCCAAGGTGATGATCCGCACCCGCAAGAAGACGATCGTCCCGCGCTCCAAGATGCAAGCCTCCTACATGGAGGCGCTGGCGCGCGACGACATGATCTTCGCGCTCGGCCCCGCCGGGACGGGCAAGACCTATCTGGCCGTCGCGCAGGCGGTCCAGCAGCTGATCGGCGGTTCCGTCGACCGTCTCATCCTCTCCCGGCCCGCGGTGGAGGCAGGCGAGCGGCTCGGCTTCCTCCCTGGAGACATGAAGGAGAAGGTCGACCCCTATCTGCGACCCCTCTACGATGCGCTCTACGACATGCTGCCGGCGGAGCAGGTCGAGCGGCGGATCGCGAGCGGCGAGATCGAGATCGCGCCGATCGCGTTCATGCGCGGCCGCACGCTGAACGACGCCTTCATCATCCTCGACGAGGCGCAGAACACGACGCCGGCGCAGATGAAGATGTTCCTGACCCGCTTCGGCATGCGCAGCCGCATGGTCGTCTGCGGCGACCCGTTGCAGGTCGACCTACCCAATCCCGGTGCTTCGGGCCTCGCCGACGCGGTCGGCAAGCTCGAAGGCATTCCCAAGATCGCGATGATCCGCTTCGGCGCCGGCGACGTCGTCCGGCACCCGCTCGTCGGCCGCATCGTCGAGGCGTATGAGGGGAAGCAGGGGTGATCCTCGTCGAGGCCGACGTCTCCGAAGAATGGGACAGTAGTACCGATTGGGATGCGCTCGCCGCGAATGCCGTGCGCGCCGCGCTCGCCGCGAGCGACCACGCGTCGCTTGCCGAGACGGCGCTTGGCATCGAAGTCTCGGTGAAGTTCGCCGGCGACGGCGAAGTGCGGGCGCTGAACGCTACGTGGCGCGGCAAGGACAAGCCGACGAACGTCCTCTCCTTTCCGTTGGTCGAGGCGGAGCTCCTCCCCTCGCTCGCTGCGGCGGGGCACGTGGAAGCGTTGCTCGGCGACATCGTCCTGGCGCGCGGCGTCTGCGCGCGCGAGGCCACGGCGAAGGGGCTGACGGTCGCCGACCACGCGACGCACCTGGTGGTCCACGGCATGCTCCATCTGCTAGGCTATGACCATGAGCAGGGGGACGACGCCGCGGAGGCGATGGAAGCGATCGAGCGTCGGGCGCTTGCCGGCCTCGGTATCGCCGATCCCTATCGGGTGGAAGGCTGATGGCTGACCCGTCCGCCGAGGTGCCCGAGCGCCAGCCCAGCTTCTGGCGCGGGCTGCGCACGTTCCTGTTCGGGGACGACAGCGAAGCGACCTTGCGCGACCAGATCGAGGAAGCGATCGAGAGCCACGAGGGCGAGCCCCCCGCGGTGGGGGATCTGTCGCCGATCGAGCGGCAGATGCTGCGCAACCTTCTCCACTTCGGCGAGAGCAACGTCGCCGACATCGCCGTGCCCCGCGCCGACATCGTCGCGGTGCCGAGCAGCATCGCCTTCGCGGACCTCGTCCGCGCCTTTGCCGAGGCCGGCCACAGTCGCCTCCCCGTCTACGAGGACAGCCTCGACAGCGTCGTCGGGATGGTCCACGTCAAGGATGTCTTCGCGGTCCAGGTCGCCGCCGAGGTGCCGCCGGCGGACATTTCTGCGTTGCTGCGCAAGCCGCTCTATGTCCCGGAATCGATGGGCGTGCTCGACCTCCTCGCCCGCATGCGCGCCGAGCGAGTCCACCTCGCCATCGTCGTCGACGAATTCGGCGGCACCGAAGGCCTGGTCACGATCGAGGACGTCGTCGAGGAGATCGTCGGGGAGATCGAGGACGAGCATGACGAGGAGACGCCGGGCGCCCTGATCGCCGTGGAGGACGGCATCTGGGACGCCGACGCCCGCGCCGAGCTCGATGAAGTGGCCGAGACGATCGATGCCCGGCTCGGCGCCGTCGAGGAGGATGTCGACACGCTCGGAGGCCTCGCCACCGTGCTCGCCGGGCGCGTCCCTCGGCAGGGCGAGATACTGGAGCACCCCTCCGGCTGGCGGCTGGAAGTCACCGACAGCGACGCCCGCCGCGTCACCCGCCTCCGGCTCCACGCGCCGGAGGAGGGCGCGGCGACGGGATAACCGCATCCGGCGGACGCGATCAGAAGTGGACGATATCGCCCAGCAGCGCCGTGATGACGGGTGCGAAGATGGTTGCGATCGTCTTGAGGGCATCGAGAGGATGGAGATCGCCTG
Organism: Alphaproteobacteria bacterium; assembly: GCA_019239415.1. Lineage (GTDB taxonomy): Bacteria > Pseudomonadota > Alphaproteobacteria > Sphingomonadales > Sphingomonadaceae > Allosphingosinicella. Next base: position 6,747 of record JAFAZW010000069.1, on the reverse strand, counting down.
CCGCGGCCGCCGGGCCCACCAGCCCGCCCGACAGTTTGGCGCTGAGGGGAATGTAGTAAGCGGCGATCATGGCCGAGTAGGTGACCGCCCAATAGAGAAGATATGACGACACATGGGCATTGTAGATTCTTGCGGAGCCCTCGCTGAGCGCCCCGGCTGGCCAATGCAGCAGCGCGCTCAGGAACAGGAGGCCAGCCGCGACCAGGGCCGCAGAGAGATAGGTGAACGTCTTGAGGCGCAGAACCTGCTCGTCTCGGCGGTCGGGAGGGCCGGCCGCACAGGAGACGGCTCCGAAGAGCATGGCTGGGAGGAAGAGGAGCAGGAGTGCCAATTGTCGCGAATTCAGCTCCGCCAGCCGCGCAAAATAGGGGTCTTCGGACGTGCAGCGTCGGTACGCCTCCAGTTGTCCCTGCTGGTCACGAAAGACGGCTTTGGTCTTGGGCGGCGGCTGGAGCATGTTGCAGATTGTGTGCTCGCCCAGGACCCGCTCCGCGCGCCCCTGGAAATTGCCCGAGGATACGGAAAGCGTGAGCGTCGCGGCGGTGATGATCCACGCTCCAGCGAGCATCCGTGCGCTTCGCCGGTCGAACCGCATCAGCTCCTTGGCCCAGAGTCCGAGGCAACCGACGCCGACAATGGCGAGCACCAGCCACATTGCGATCGCGCGCAATCGCCCCGCACTCTCGAGCCGGCCGTCCGGATGCGTCTCGAGCATGTAATGGGGTGCGGTCTGGCCATAAGTCGAAAAGAGCCAGGAACTCACGATGAGCACGAGGATCGGGCCGACCGCATAGACCAGGGCGGAAGGCGCTAGGGTCAGCGGACCGACCGCTGCTGGTTTCGTCGCGACGTCGGGGGTAAGCGGCTGTAGCGTTCGTAGCCGCGCTGCAAACGATGGCGCCTCTCGCCACCGATCCCCGATCTTGGTCATCGCAACTAGTGCGTCTGCCCTGAAACGGCGGGCGCCGGCTCGTTGAGGAGCGGGAGGATGAGGTCGGCGAATTCCTTGCCGTCGAACGAGCCGGCCTTGGCGTAGCGCACGACACCTTTGCGATCGATCACGTAGGAGGTCGGGACCGCATTGAGGATCGGGTAGGCGCTGCTCGAGAAGCGGTGAACGAGCGGGTAGGAGAGCACGCTTGCCAGCTTCTTTAGCATGTACTCGGGGACCGAATCCTCCGTCGTCACGCCGAATATCTCGAAGCCGCGGTCCTGGAACTTGCGGTGGAAGCCGCTCATCATCGGCATCTCCGCCTTGCACGGGCCGCACCACGTCGCCCAGTGGTTGATCACCACCACCTTGCCTTTGAGCTCGGCGAGCGAAACCTTTCGCTTGTCCCACGTGACCAGGCTGAATCCCGGCGCCGGCTCCCCGACCTTCGCCTTGGCCGCCATGGCGCCGGTCGCCATGCCGAATGCCGCCGCCGCGGCGATGACCCTGACCACGATATTCATTTATGCCCCTGCCTTCCTGCCGCGAAGTTGCTGGCGCGCGGTCTCTGTGTCAATCGGGTCGCGGCGGTACAAACGGGGGCGGCGATGGAATACGAGCATGTCCGGCTGGAGATTGGCCCCAATGCGGTCGCAGCACTGACGATCGCGCGCCCGGAGCGGCTCAATGCGCTCGCCGCGCAGACGGTCGACGAGCTGCGCGCCGCCGTGGAAGAGGCAGATCGGTCCGGGGCGCGCTGCCTGCTGCTGGCCGGCGAAGGCCGCGGCTTCTCTTCGGGCGCCGATCTGGGCGGCAACGGCCTGCCCGAGGATGCCGGCGCCGCCCTGGAGAAGCATTTCAACCCGCTGATCGAGGCGCTGTTCGCGCTCGACATTCCCGTGGTCGCCGCCGTTCAGGGACCCTGCGCCGGCGCCGGCTGCTCGCTCGCGCTCGCCGCCGATATCGTCGTCGCGGCCCGCTCGGCCTATTTCCTGCAGGCCTTCGTCAACATCGGCCTGATCCCGGACGCCGGCGCGACCTGGCTCCTCCCGCGCCTCGCCGGACGCGCGCGGGCGCTTGAGATGATGATGCTCGGCGAGCGCATCCCCGCCGCGCGGGCGCTCGAATGGGGGATGATCTCGCGCGTCGTCGACGACGAGCATCTCGCCTCCGAGGCGGTCGCGCTCGCGACGCGGCTGGCGCAGGGGCCGACGCGCGCGCTCGGCCTCATCCGCAAGCTCGCGAGGGAGGCCCAGGACACGCCGCTGAGTGGAGCCCTCGCCGCCGAGCGCGCGGCGCAGCGGGAGGCCGGCAGGACCGACGATTTCCGCGCTGGCGTCCTCGCCTTCCTGGAAAAGCGCCAGCCGCGGTTCGACGGGCGCTGATTGCCTCCCCAGCGCCGCCGCCGTAAAGCGCGGCCATGGCCACCACGATCGAAGAATTGGAAGCCCGCCGCGCGGCCGCGAAGCTGGGCGGCGGCGCGAAGCGCATCGAGGCGCAGCATGCCAAGGGCCGGCTGACCGCCCGCGAGCGGCTGTCGGTGCTGCTCGATGAGGGTTCGTTCGAAGAATATGACATGTTCGTCGAGCACAATTGCGCCGACTTCGGCATGGAGGGGCAGAAATTCCCCGGCGACGGCGTCGTCACCGGCTCGGGCACGATCAACGGCCGCCTCGTCTATGTGTTCGCGCAGGACTTCACCGTATTCGGCGGCTCGCTCTCCGAGCCGCACGCGCAGAAGATCTGCAAGGTGATGGACATGGCCATGAAGGTCGGCGCCCCGGTGATCGGCCTCAACGACAGCGGCGGCGCCCGCATCCAGGAAGGCGTCGCCAGCCTCGCCGGCTATGCGGAGGTGTTCCAGAGGAACGTGCTGGCTTCCGGCGTCGTGCCCCAGCTCAGCCTCATCATGGGGCCGTGCGCGGGCGGCGCGGTCTACTCGCCGGCCATGACCGACTTCATCTTCATGGTGAAGGATTCGAGCTACATGTTCGTCACCGGTCCGGACGTGGTGAAGACGGTGACGAACGAGGTGGTGACCCAGGAGGAGCTGGGCGGCGCCGTCACCCACACCACCAAGAGCGGCGTCGCCGATGTGGCCTTTGAGAACGACATCGACGCCCTCCTCGCCACGCGCGACTTCTTCGATTTCCTGCCGCTCTCCAACCGTCACGACCTCCCCGAGCGACCGTGCCACGACCCCTGGGACCGAACCGAGGACAGCCTCGACACCCTCATCCCGGCCAGCGCCGCCACGCCCTACGACATGCACGAGCTGATCCGGAAGGTCGTCGACGAGGGCGACTTCTTCGAGCTGCAGCCGGCGCATGCGGCCAACATCATCGTCGGCTTCGGCCGCATCGAGGGGCGCACCGTCGGCATCGTCGCCAACCAGCCGATGGTGCTCGCCGGCGTGCTCGACATCAACTCGTCGAAGAAAGCCGGCCGCTTCGTCCGCTTCTGCGACGCCTTCGATATCCCGATCGTCACCTTCGTCGACGTGCCCGGCTTCCTCCCCGGCGTCGCGCAGGAGCATAACGGCATCATCAAGAACGGCGCCAAACTGCTCTTCGCCTATGCGGAGGCGACGGTGCCGAAGATCACCGTGATCACCCGCAAGGCCTATGGCGGCGCTTACGACGTGATGGCCTCGAAGCATTTGCGCGGCGACCTCAATTACGCCTGGCCTTCGGCCGAGATCGCGGTGATGGGCGCCAAGGGCGCGGTCGAGATCATCTTCCGCAGGGACATCGGCGACCCGGACAAGATCGCCGCCCGCACCGCCGAATATGAAGCCCGCTTCGCCAATCCGTTCGTCGCGGCGTCGAAGGGCTTCATCGACGAAGTGATCATGCCCCATTCGACCCGCCGACGCATCGCGCTGGGCCTCAGGAAGCTGCGCGACAAGCAGCTCGAAAATCCGTGGAAGAAGCACGACAACATCCCGCTCTGAGGGGGAGCCATGAGCCAGCGGTACGACGAGCTTGAGAGGCTGCAGCGGCTGCGCGAGAGCGGGGCGCTCACCGACGAGGAGTTCCAGGCTGAGAAGAGGCGGCTGCTCGGCTACGACATGCCGCCGGTGCAGGAGCGGGTGACGGAGGTCGACGCCGCCGAGCCGCGGCGATCGCGAACGCCGCTCTACGTCGGACTCGGCGCGGGCGGGGTGGCGATCGCGGTGGCGATCGGCCTGCTGATCGGCCGCACCGCCGGCGGCGGGCATGACGATGGGATCGTCAACCTCTCGCTCCCTGCCCCGGCCGACGCGCCGGCCGATACGAACCTCCTCAATGCCGCCCCGCCCCCCGCGCAGGACGTGCGCTCGCTCGCCAAGGCGGAGCAGCTCGGCCGCGCCTTCGCGGCGGCTTTCGGCGGCGCGACCGGCGAAGCGCGCGCACAGGTCAACGGCCAGACGGTGGTCTACAAGCCGAAGGACCTGTTCTGGATCGGCGATCGCGCGGTGCTGGTCAGCGCCGGCCCGTCGACCGACGACTGCCACGCCTGCGCGGGCGCGCTCGCCGTCCACTATCTCAAGGCCAATGCCGACAAGTTCGAGGTCACCGGCTCCTGGCCGAACCTGGTCGGCGGCGCCGGCTGGGGCAAGGCGCCGCAGTGGAAGCTCACCAACGCCTTCACCAGCTTCCCGGCCATCTTCGAGGAGGGGAGCGGCATGGGTCAAGGCTATGTCTGTGCGAGTGCTACCCTCACCGAGCTGGCGCCTTCCGGGCCGGTCAGCTCGGGCCCGATCCCGCTCCACTACGACAATGAGGGCGCGGTCAGCGACGACGCCGCGAAGGTGACGATCGACGGCAAGATCGTCAACGTGAAGAAGGACGTCTCCTTCGACGTCGCCTATGCGGCCGCCGAGCCGTTCACCGAAACCTGGGTCAGGCGCGGCGGCAAGTTCGTGCTGCAAGGCGGCCAGACCCGGGTGACGCAATGCTGACGGGAGCGAGGACATGAAGCTGGGCCGCCTCAATCATGTCGGCGTCGCGACGCCGTCGATCGAGAAGTCGATCGCCTTCTACCGCGAGGTAATGGGCGCCGAGGTAATCCGCGCGCCGTTCGACCTGCCGGCGCAGGGCGTGAAAGTCTGCTTCGTCGACACGCCCAATAGCCAGATCGAGCTCATCGAGCCGCTCGGCGAAAGCTCGCCCATTCACGGCTTCCTCGCGAAGAATCCGGCCGGCGGCCAGCACCACCTCTGCTACGAGGTGCCCGACATCCAGGAGGCGAAGGCCTGGTTCGAGGCCAAAGGCGCCAAAGTGCTCGGCGAGCCCCGCATCGGCGCCCACGGCACGCCGATCTTCTTCGTGCACCCGAAGGACATGGGCGGGGTGCTGACCGAGATCATGGAGACGCCGAGGTAGCGTCCAGAAGCAATCGGTGATACGCGCGGCTGCATGGAAGACTCTCCGCAAATCGGCGTCGCGACTGTCGATGTGGCCGAGCTGCAGCCCTGGCTCGACGGCGAGCGGCCCCTATTGGAACTGCGCGAGCGCCTGCCCTTCCTGCGCTCCGATGAAGCGGCAACGCGCTATGTCGAAGAGTTGCGCCAACGCCTCGGCAATGCGGGACGGCTCTACACGACCGAGGAAATGCTGGCGGAGTTGCGAAAACGCCGGCGCGCCCGGCGCGACGCAGCTTGAGGGAGCTACGCTGGGCCGCCGAAGCCCTGGACGACCTCGACCGGATCGCTGTTTTCAACGAGCAGCGCAGCTTCGAATGGGCCCTGCGGGTACAGCATGCGATCACGCGTCAAGCAGAGCGTCTGGTCGAAGCGCCGCTCCGCGCGCCACGTCAGCCGGGAAGCCAAGACCGGACTGTTTTGATCTCCGACTTTCAGTATGTGCTGACCTATGCCGTCGATAGTGCGTTCGTCGTCGTGAAATCGATTCGTCACACTTGGGAAGATCGATGAGCAACGACAAACCCACCCGCTCCGACTGGGACGCCGCCGCCTCCAAGGAGGTAAAGGGCAAGGACCTCATTTGGCACACGCCGGAAGGGATCGCCGTCCAGCCACTCTACACCGCTGAAGACTCAGCCGGCATCGACCCCGGCCTCCCCGGCTTCGCGCCGTTCACGCGCGGGCCCTACGCCTCGATGTACACCGGCCGGCCGTGGACGATCCGCCAATATGCGGGCTTCTCCACCGCCGAGGATTCGAACGCCTTCTACCGGCGCAACCTCGCCGCCGGCCAAAAGGGCCTCTCCGTCGCCTTCGACCTCGCCACCCACCGCGGCTACGACAGCGACCATCCGCGCGTCACCGGCGACGTCGGCAAGGCGGGCGTCGCCATCGACACGCTCGAGGACATGAAGATCCTGTTCGACGGCATCCCGCTCGACACGATGAGCGTGTCGATGACGATGAACGGCGCCGTCCTCCCGGTCATGGCCTTCTACATCGTCGCCGCCGAGGAGCAGGGGGTGCGGCAGGACCAGCTCTCCGGCACGATCCAGAACGACATCCTCAAGGAGTTCGCGGTCCGCAACACCTACATCTATCCGCCCGAGCCCTCGATGCGGATCGTCGCGGACATCATCGCCTACACCTCGCGGCACATGCCACGGTTCAACTCGATCTCGATCTCGGGCTACCACATGCTCGAGGCGGGGGCGACGGCGGTGCAGGAGCTTGCCTTCACCCTCGCCGATGGCATGGAATATGTCCGCGCCGCCCGCGCCAAGGGGCTGGACGTCGACGCCTTCGCGCCGCGCCTCAGCTTTTTTTTCGGCATCGGCATGAACTTCTTCATGGAGATCGCGAAGCTGCGCGCCGCGCGCACCCTGTGGCACCGCATCATGGCGGGTTT
>JAFAZW010000052.1 GCA_019239415.1 Alphaproteobacteria bacterium | reverse complement strand
GCCTTCCGCCGCCGCGGCCTGCTGTTCGTGCTGTCGAGCCCGAGCGGCGCCGGCAAATCGACCATCGCCCGCATGCTGCTCGAAACCGACGACGGCGTCGACATGTCGGTCTCCGCCACCACCCGGCCGATCCGCCCCGGCGAGCGCGACGGCAGCGATTATCATTTCGTCACCGACAAGGAGTTCGACACGCTCGTCGCGTCCGGCGCCTTCCTCGAATGGGCGCATGTGTTCGGCTACCGCTACGGCACCTTGAAGAATGAGGTGCAGCGGGTGATCGAATCCGGCCGCGACGTGCTGCTCGACATCGACTGGCAGGGGACGCAGCAATTGAAGCAGGTCGACCCCGACATCGTCCGCGTCTTCATCCTGCCGCCCTCGCTCAGGGAGCTGGAGCGCCGACTCACGCGCCGCGGCACCGACAGCGCCGAGGTCATCGGCCAGCGCATGGCCCGCGCGGCGGCCGAGATCAGCCACTGGGCCGAATATGATTATGTGCTGATCAACAACGACGCGGAGAAATGCCGCGACCTGGTCCACAACATCCTCAAGGCCGAGCGGCTCAAGGCCTCACGCCGCGTCTTCCTCCACGATTTCGTGCGCGACCTGATGGCCTGATCTTTTTTCCCTCTCCCCAGCGGGGGAGGGTGAGGGTGAGGGGGGTTGGGCTCAGAGGATAATCTCTGGCGCCGAGCCCCCTCTCCCAACCTCTCCCCGCTCGGGAAAGGAGAATTTGCTCACTCCCGCTGCCCTTCCGGCTGCGGCTGCGCTAGAAGGGCGGCAAAGGACAGGGGAGACGAACCATGGCGCGCAGCTTCCTCGGCGGGATCGTCGCGGGCTTCATCCTCTTCGCCCTCGGCTGGTTGTTCTGGCAGACGCCGCTCTCCGGGCTCGCCTACACGAACCTGCCGGACGCGCAGGGGGCCGCGGTGCAGACCGCGCTCGCGCAGAACCTGACGCAGACCGGCACCGGCACCTACCGGATCCCGGACCCGAAGAGCCAGCAGGGCGCCCTCCTCTTCGCCAAGGGGCCGATCGCGACGGTCGACTACAATATCGACGGCTTCTCGCCCACCGGGACGGCCGGGCTGCTGCCGGGGCTCATCGTGGCGCTGGGCGCCGGCATGCTGATCGCCTTCGGCCTCGGCGCCGTGGCGGCGGGACGGGCGTTCGGGGGGCTCGCCCGGCTGGTCGTGTTCGGATCGTTGGGCGTCTGCGCCTGGATCTTCCTCGCCACCCCCATCGCCAACCATTTCGGCTGGGGCTTCTGGATCTACGCCTTCGTGGCGGAAGCGGTATCCTTCATCGCGGCGGGGCTGGTAGTGGCGCGATGGTTCGTGCCGCGCGGGCATGCGGCGGGCGCCGCTCCGGTCGCACCGGATCACGTGCAGGAACCCTGACCCGCTCTGTGACGCGCTCTGCCTACAGCAAAGTCAGGAACCGCCAGGCCGCCTCGAACTCGCGTCGGCGGTTCGCCAGCGCCTCGGTCGCGAGCGGATCCTCGCCCCATTGCTGGGCCTGCCAGGCTTCGTCGACGGTGGCCGCCGCCCACGCCTGCTCCAGCCCAATCTCCCCTTCCGCCAGCGCCAGCGCGACGACCAGCGAGCCGGAGATCGTTACCAGCGGCGCCAGGCCGGCCAGCGCGAACGGATCGCGCGCCGCGACGGCGGCGGCGAGCCGCTCGACGGTCGCCTGGGGCTGCGGCTGGTGGACGATGCCGGCGGTGACGGCGAAATCGACGTCGTAGCGCCGCCGCGCCCAGGCGAGCAGCGGATCCCAGGCCGCCGCCTGTCGCTCGGCCAGCGGCCGCGGACCGTCGGCGCGATAGCAGAGGAGGTCGCTCTCGCCGTAGCGGGCGAGGCCTGCCGCGAAGGCCTGCCGCTCCGGCGCCACCCGATCGAGCGCGGCGTTGGCGAGGCCGGTGAGCGGCATCGTCCGCGGGTCGACCTTGTCGCCCTGCGCGTCCCATTCGGCGACGATCGCCTCGGCCAGAGCCTCGGTCGGCACCTCGAGCGGCGCCCGGGCGGGCGTGCGGACCGGGCGGCCGTCGAGCAGCACGGCGACCCCGCCTGCGCCCGGCGCGGCGGCGGCTTCGCGATAGAAACGCTTCACCGTCCGTCCTTGCGCTTCCAGTGCCGCGAGAGGGCGATCGGACCCCAGAAGCTCGCCACCAGCCCGGCGAGGGCGAGCGGAAAGCCGATCGCGGGGACGCCGCCGGGCCGCAGGACGTTCGTGTACCAGATGGCGAGGCCGAGCAGCACGACCGCCGTTCCCCCGATCCGCGTCAGGTTCACCGCGATGAAGCGGTTGCGCCAGAGATCGTCGTCCGGCGGCGTCATGCCATCGCCTCCGCCAATGCCGCGATCTCCGCCGGCCGCCTCGCCACGCAGTCGGCGCCGGCGGCGACCAGTTCCTCCGCCTCGTGATATCCCCAGGCGACGCCGACCGCGCGCACGCCCGCGGCCTTCGCCATCGCCATGTCGTAGCTCGTGTCGCCGATCATCATGCTGAGTTCGGGGTCCGCGCCGGTTTCCGCAAGGGCCGCCTCGATCATCGACGGGTGCGGCTTGGACGGGTGGCGGTCGGCGGTCTGCAGGGTGACGAACCGGCGGGCGAGGCCGTGGCGTTCGAGACAGAGCGCCAGGCCGCGATCCGACTTGCCGGTGGCGACGCCGAGCAGCCAGCCGTCCGCCTCGAGCCTGTCGAGCAGCTCCGCGACGCCGTCGTAGAGCGGCTCCTCGACCAGCCCCTGCCCCCGCAGCCGCTGGAACGCCGTCTTATACGCCTCGGCCAGCGCCCGGTGGACGGCGTCCTCCGCCTCCGGCGCCATCGCCCGCATCGCCTCGACGAGGCTGAGACCCACCACCCGCCGCGTCCGCGCGCGCGGCGGCGGCGGCAATCCGGCGCCGGCGAAGCAATGCTCCATGGCGAGGCAGATGTCCGCCTGACTGTCGACGAGCGTGCCGTCGCAGTCGAAGATGGCGAGGCGGTTCAAGCGGGTGCCTCCCTATCGGAGATGGGGCCTGTCGGCAGGGAGGAACTTGGGTCCATCACTTCGGCCATCGCCTCCTCGCCCCGCTCGCGCAGCGCAGCGGCGATGCGGTCGCGGATTTCCGGCGGCTTGTCCTGGTCGACCTTGGCGGTGCCGCGCCACTCGCGGATGTCGAGGGCGAAGCCGGCGATCGCCTTGCGCAGCCGCCCGACATGGCCGGGCGAAGGGTCGGCCGAAGTCCAGGGCCGCTTCGGCGCGAGCCGGTTCTCGAACTCCGCGGACAGCGTGTCGAGCAGCGTGACCAGCTCGTGCTCGGACAGCGCCCGCACGGGCCCGTTCAGCTCCACCGCGACATAGTTCCACGTCGGTACCCGGTCCGGCAGGCCGTACCAGTCCGGGCTGACATAGGCGTGGGGGCCGTTGACGACGACGAGCGCCTCGGCGCCGGCGGCGAGGGCGCCGTGCACCGCATTGCCGCGCGAAACGTGGAAGAGCAGCCGCTCGCCTTCAAGGAGCAGCGGGACGTGGACGGCACGCAGCCCCGCCGCCGTCGGCACGACGAGCGTCCCGAAACCCTCGGCCCGGACCAGCGCGGCCATCTCCTCCCGCGCCGCGATGTGGAACTTGCGGTTCGGGTGCATCAGCCGCGCCCGCGGTTGCGGCGCTCGCCCTTGCGCTCCTTGCGCCGCGCCTTGGCGGCCGCGGTGGCGGCGCGCCGCTTGCCTTCCGCCGTCTCGCCGAACTTCACCTCGTCGAGCGGCAGGTCGCCCTCCGCCGGGTCGAAGCCGAGGCCGGCGAGGGTGGTCTGGAAATGCTCCGGCAAGTCGGCGCTGACGTCGATGCGGTCGCCGCCCGGATGATCGATCCGGAGGCGCCGGGCGTGGAGGTGGAGCTTGCGGCTGATCGCGCCGGTGAGGAACGCCTCCTGGCCGCCATATTTGCCGTCGCCGACGATCGGGTGGCCGATCGCCGCCATGTGGACGCGCAGCTGATGCGTCCGGCCGGTCAAGGGCTGCAGCTCGACCCAGGCGGCGCGGTTTCCGGCGCGGTCGATCACCCGGTAGCGGGTGCGGGCGGGCAGGCCGTGCTCGCTCTCGTCGACATGCATCTTCTCGCCCCCCGTCCCCGGCTGCTTGGCGAGCGGCAGGTCGATATACCCGTCCCGCACCTCCGGCACGCCCACGACCAGCGCCCAATAGACCTTGCGCGCGGTGCGGCCTGAAAAGGCCTTGGAGAAGAAGGCGGCGGCGCGCGCCGTGCGGGCGAGGAGGAGGACGCCCGACGTGTCCTTGTCGAGCCGGTGGACGAGCTTCGGCCGCTCGCCTCGGTCGTTCGCCAAGCCGTCGAGCAGGCCGTCGAGATGCTGCTTCGTCTTGGTGCCGCCCTGCGTCGCCAGCCCCGGCGGCTTGTTGACGACGATGGCCTGGGGATCGCGGTGGATCACGATCTCGTTGACGAAGGCGACCTCGTCTGCGCTGAGCGGCCGCCGCTGGGCCTTGGGGCGCGGATCGGCGGGCCGCTCGGCCGGGGGGACGCGGATGGTCTGACCCGCCTCGATCCGGTCGCCGGGCGCGGCGCGCCGGCCGTCGACGCGGAGCTGGCCGGTGCGGGCCCAGCGCGAGACGATGTTGAAGCTTGCTTCCGGCAGGTGGCGCTTGAACCAGCGGTCGAGCCGGATGCCGTCGTCGTCCGGCGCGACGGTGAAGGCGCGCACGTCGCTCATGCCGCCGCCCGCGCCATCCAGTAGCCGAGCGCCAGCAACCCCAGCGCGCCGAGCGCCGAGCCGGCGCCGTAGGCGAAGGCCAGCCCCACCCGGCCGCGCTCGAGCATCAGGAACAGGTCGAGGCTGTAGGCGGAAAAGGTGGTGAAGCCGCCGAGCAGCCCGACGCCGAGCAGGAACCAGGCCGGCCGGCTGGTCATGCCGACGCCGGAAAGGGCGCCGGCGAGCAGGCCCATCGCCAGCCCTCCGGCGAGGTTAACCGCCAGCGTGCCCCAGGGGAAGCCGGGTCCGAACTGCTTCAGCGCCAGCCGACCCGCTTCGTAGCGCAGCCCCGCGCCGGCCGCGCCGCCGAGGAGGACGAGGAGGAGGTTGGGCATGGCGCCGCTCTAGCGGCCGTCCGGCGGCGTTGCCACCCTCCGACCGCGTCAAGGTGGAAAGCCGGCGCCGGAGGCTGCTAGGCCGATCGCCATGTCCGCGGACCAGCCCACAACCATCGCCGAACCTTTGCTGACCCTGTTGAAGAACGCCGGCGACGCCATCGCGGCGGGCGAGGTGCCCGGCGACCTCGGCGCCTGCATCGACGGCCTCGGCGCGCTGCCGCCGGAGGCCGCCGGCCTGGTCGAAGCCGAAGTCGCCTCGCTCCTCGGCCTGTTCGGCCGCCATGCGCCGGTCCGGGCGGTGAATCCATGGACGGCGTGGCTGCTCCCACCGCGCCAGCGCGACGATATCGTCCTCCTGAGCGCACAGCCGGCGCTGGCGGCGCTCTTTCTTTTCCACCGGGACGGTTATGTGCGGGAGGCGGCGCTCGCGCGCCTCGACGCCGCGCTGGACGGCCCCTTCTGGGTCGCGGCGCTCGCCCGCCGGTTGAACGACTGGGTGCCGCAGGTCCGCGCGGCGGCCGCGACCGCCGCGCGCCGGGCCTTCGCCAAGACCGACCCCGCGGTCTTGGCGGCCGCCGCACGGTTCCTCATCGGGCGGCGGAACGCCTGGCGCCGCTGGGGCGCGGAGGCCGCGGTCCTCGATGAGGCGCTCGGGCGCGAGGACGTCGCGGACGCGCTCGCGGCACTTTTCGAGGCCCCCGGCGCGGGCGCCAAGACCGCCATGCTGCGGGACGCGCTGCGCGGCGCGGCGATGGACCGCCACCTGCTGCGCCTGGCCCGGTGCGCGTCGCTCCCCGCCGTGCGGGCGGAAGCGATGCGGACGCTGCTGCGCGGCCGCGCCCGCTGGCCGGTCGGCTATCGGAGGACATGGATCGACAAGTCGCACGGCCTGTGGCGCCGCACGCTCACCTTTCAGGAGCGTCCGGTGACGAGGCCGGTGGCACTCGCAACGCTCGCCGGCCTGGCCGCGCGGGACCGGTCCCCGCAGGTGCGGCGGCTCGCGGCGGAGGCGGCGGTCCGGCACGGTGACGCTCTCCCCAATCTCGAGGAGGTGACCGGCCTGCTCCGCGCGGACCGCAGCCGGGCGGTTCGGGAGGCGATCGCGTTCGTCGACCGCCGCCGCGCCGGGCCCGCCTAGCGGCCCTTGTCGGCGACGAAGGCGACCTCGCTGCCGCCCTTGCCCGGCGTCACGGCGACGAAATAGGCGCCGCCGTCCTTGGCGTTGGTGCCGCCGAGGACGTGGTCGGCGCCCTCGACGCGGTGCTCGGTCGTGTAGCCGCCCTTCACCGCGCGGGTATTGTACCAGTCGAGCACGCGCTGCCAGTCGTCGGACGTCGTCAGGTTGACGATGCGCACGCTGCAGCCGTCGGCATTGTTGGCTGCGGCCTCGACCACCTTGGCGCCGGGATAGGCGCCGAAGGCGGCGGGGAGGCGGTCGGCCCACTGGTTGCCGGTGTCGAGCTTGGCGGCGTCGGAGGCGCAGCCCTTGTGGTCGGCGCCGTTGAGCGCGAGGCGCGCCTTGTCGATCGCGCCCGGCGTCGCCTTGGCGGCCTCCGCCTGGCCGTCGGCGGCGGGCTTCGAGCCGTTCGCGACCGCCGGATCGACGGCGATCTGGTTGCCGAGCGCGCCGGTCAAAGCCGCGTCGGCCTGGTTGGCGACGAGCTGGTTGTCCAGCGCGGCGACATTGTTGCCGGCGTCGGCGCCGCGGTTGCAGCCGGCAAGGGCGGCGCTGCCGGCAAGAACGAATGCGATGAGGATCGTGCGGCTGGTCATAAGGCTCTCCCTGTCGCACGCCATCCTGCCAAATCGCGCGGCGCAATGGGTGAGCAGAGGTGGTTAACCGGCCCCGCCGCCGCCGCCTGTGCCGCCATGGGACTGCCACCAGGCAAAGGTTTCCGCCTGCACGCGCGCGACGAACCGCCGCGCCTCCGGCCCCTCCCAGGCGCCCTCATAGCCGCGGTTGCGGCCACCCCCGGCGACCCACCAGCCTTGGCCCGGTATGCCGTCGCTCTGCCGGACGACGAGGACGGCGAGCTCCGGCTCCCCGCGCTGCGCCGCTTCGTCGTCGACGGCGCCCAGCACCGCGCAGAGCGCCCGCATCTTCGGCCGGCTGAAGCGATAGCCGAGTTGCTCGAGCAGCGCGCCGTAGCTCAGCGCCACCCCCGCCTTCGCCGCCGCGACGAGGTGCGCGCGCACCTCCTCCGGATCGGCGAGCGCGGCCATGCGGGCTTCAGTCGTTGTGATGGACGGTGACGCGGCCGGCCGTCCCGCCGCCGGCGCGGTCGCCGAGCCGCACCTTGACGACATGGCCGTCATTCTGGGTGGCGTGGACGACGACGTCGCTCCCCTCCTTCTCGACGGCGGTGACGCGGAAGTCGTTGCCGCGCGCCGCGTCGCGATACCAGGCGACGACCCTGTCGCGCGGATCGGCGGTGGCGAAGCTGAACTCGACTTCGCTGTCGCCGCCGCCTTTCTTGCCGTCGGCCTCGCTGCCGACCATCGCCAGCCCCTCGATGGTCGAGCCGGGATAGAGGATACGGCTGTTCTCGCCGGCCTTGGCCTCGCCGCGCATCGCCTTGGGCAGGACGAAGGTCATGTCGATGCCGGGCCCCTTGACCCGGATCTTGCCGGTCTGCGCCTGCCCCTCGGCCGAAACCTGCTGGTTCGTCGCCGCCAGATTCGCGGCCTGGTCCTGGCCGCCGCAGCCGCCGAGGAAGCCGAAGGCGGCGAGGGACACGAGGAGGCGCGAGGCGGGCGGCATGAGCGGGACTCCACAAACGAAAGCACAAGGTTAGCCGATCCGCGCGGGGCCGCCAAATGCTTGTCGCGCCTCGCGGCCTCGGCTAGCGCCGGCCGCGTGACCCGCCCCCAGAGCCACGCCCGCACCGGGATCGTTCTCGGCCTCGCCGCTTATGCGGTGTGGGGCGTGCTGCCCCTCTACTTCAAGGCGCTGGCCCATGTCGGCGCGCTCGAGGTCGTCGCCCATCGCATCGTCTGGTCGCTCGTCTTCCTCACCGCGTTCGCCGCCGCGTTCCGGCGCTGGGGCGCGATCCGCGCCGCCGTTGCCGCGCCGCGCCTCGCGCTGACCTTGTTGCTGACGGCAACGCTGATCGCCGTGAACTGGACCGTCTACATCTACGCCGTGGCGAGCGGCCACGTCCTCGAAGGCAGCCTCGGCTATTACCTCAACCCGCTGGTCAACGTGCTGCTCGGGGTCGCCTTCCTCGGCGAGCGGCTGACCCGCGGCCAGGCCGGGGCGGTCGCGCTCGCCGGCATCGGCGTCGCCATCCTCGCGCTCGGCGCGGGCGGCGCCTTGTGGATCAGCCTCGCGCTGGCCGGGAGCTTCGCTTCCTACGGCTTCATCCGCAAGGTGGCGCCGGTGGAGGCGTTCGAGGGGCTCTACGTCGAAACCCTGTTCCTCACCCCCGCGGCGCTCGGCTGGATCGCGTGGCTCATCGCCCACGGCCAGAGCAGCTTTCGCGTTGCGCCCGGCACCGACCTCCTCCTCGTCCTCGGCGGCGCGGTGACGGCGATCCCGCTGCTCCTGTTCACCGCCGCGGCCAAGCGCCTGCCTTATTCGACGCTCGGCTTCCTCCAGTACGTGGCGCCGTCGCTGCAATTCCTGCTCGCCGTAGCGCTGTTCGGGGAGCCGCTGACCCGGGCGCACCTCTTCTGCTTCGCGCTCATCTGGACGGCCCTCGCGATATTCGTCTTCGAAGGCTACCGCTCCGGTCGCAGGCGGGCGGCGCAGCTAGCCGCCGCCGCCTCGGCGGGCTAGAGGCCGGCCATGCGCCGCGCCCTCCTTACGCTCCCGCTGCTGATGCTGCCTTCGGCGTGCCTGCTCGGCGAGCCGGGCGACAGGATCGTCTACTCGCCCTGCCATGCGCTCGCGACCGGCGGCTGGCGCGCCTCCGTCGCGCGGATCAGCGTCACCCAGCAGAAGGCGCCGCTCCACCGCACCTTCCTGTTCGTCGAAGGGGAGGTGACGGCGCCGGAGAGCGATACGGTCTCGCTCGACCGGGGGCCGGTCCAGCACCTCGCCGGCACCGTCCAGCAGATCTTCGTGCGGACCGACGGGCCCGGCACCGGCCGCCCCGTTGTCCAGCACGTCCAGGGTCGTTTCAGGGCACTGAAGCACTACGGCTCGGTGGCGATACGCTGCGGCGACGGGATCGTCGGCACGATCCGCGACATCCCCCGCCGGGATCAGTGAAAGACGGCGGCGAGGGCCGGCCGCAACACCATCAGGATCCCGGCGAGGCTGACGATGAAGGCGACCGACCGCAGCACCGGCACGCCGAGCGCGTAGAGCGGGATGTAGACGATGCGGCCGCCGATCCACAGCAAGGCGCCGATCGCCGTCCAGCGGTCGCCCAGATGGGCGAGCGTGACGGTGAGCGCCGCCGCCGCGTAGAGCGGGAAGGTCTCGAAGAAATTGGCCTGCGCCCGCGCCAGGCGCCCGACCATCGGCGTCGGCGGCGGCAGCATCTCGTCCCGCGCGCCGAGATTCCATTTGGTGCCATATTGCCGGGTCTTCACCTGCGCCGCGGCGAAGACGTGGACCAGGGCGAGGATGCACCCCCAGGCGAGAACGTGGAGCTCGGTGGTCATGGCGCGATTGTGACGAACGTGGAACGATCGCGCAAGGGGCCGCAGCGGCTCAGCCCGCCGTTCCGATCATGTCCGAGAATGCAATCTCGCCGCGCAGCAGCGCATTGGCGACGAGTTGCGTTCGGGTGGTGACGGCGTAGCGCCGTTTCGCGGCTTCGACATGCTCGTTGACCGTCCGCGGCTTGAGCCCGAGCCGACGCGCCATCGCCGCGTCGCTGAGGCCGCGGGCGATGAGCAGCACGCACTCGCGCTGCCGCTCCGACAGCGCCAGCGGCGCCAGCCACTCCCCCTTGCCGGCGCGGTTGAGCCGGCGAGCCGCCTCGAACGCGAAGTTGCCGAGCGCCTGGGCCGCCGGCAGGTTGCGCCCGGGCACCGCCCGTCCCGCGCGGACGGCGAAATTCGAGGATCCGGGCGCCTCTCCCGGCACGTGGCTGGGCACGGTGAAGCCGTCCGCAATGTCGTGGCGCGCTGCCTGTTCCATGAAGGCCCGCTCGCACGGCTTGAGCGCCACGATCGACCCGATCGCGTCCCAGCGGAAGCCGCAGCCGGTGCGCTCCGCGGCGCGCTGCACCGGGTCCGGCGGACGGCCCATGTCCCGCACGGCGGCAACCCATTCCTGCGGATAGGCGTGAAGGCCGACATAATCGGGCGTCGGGCGGCCGAAAGTGACGTGATGGACGACGGCGAAATAGTCGAAGCCGAGCTCCCGTACCGCCTCGCGCGTCAGGCGGCTGAGCTCGGCGACCGACCGGGCGCCGTCGGCGGCGACGACGAAGTCTTCGACCAGGCTGAGGCCCGGCATAACCGATCTTGCCGCCATCCCCCCATTCCCCCTCTTTTCAAGGGTGTAGCCGATGCGCGGGCGGCGTCAACGCGCGGGCGGCGCCCAGGTCGGACGAAACTTGCGGCGTTCGGGATCGGGGCGGCAGGGAAAGCGACGCTTGATGCAGCGGTTGAAATAGCGTCCCGCCGAGGGGGCCGTCTTGAGTGCCTCGTAGATCGCGCGCGGGACGTCGGCATAAAGGTACCGCCCGCTGTCCCGGAACCAGATGCTGAGCACCGCCTCGCGCTCGTCATAGGCGATCCGATCGATCATCGACGAGGCCAGACGCGTGGCAAGCATGACGTTGATTCTCCAGCGAGAATCGCCGGTGAAAGCGGCGCGGAATCGAACGTTCCGCGGCCCGCGGCGAAGCGAATCGATTCAGCGCTGGAACGAGTCTAAGATGGGCTGATGAGCAGGGACCCGCGCATCGACGCCTATATCGCCCGCCAGGCGGATTTCGCCCGGCCGATCCTCGATCACATCCGCGCCGCCGTCCACGACGCCTGCCCGGATGTGGAGGAATCGATCAAGTGGAGCATGCCCGCTTTCCTCCTGAATGGCCGGCCGCTTGCGAACATGGCCGCCTTCAAGGCGCATGCCAGCTTCGGCTTCTGGCGAGGGCGCGAGCTGATCGGCGACCAGGTCCAGGAAGGTGCGATGGGGCAGTTCGGGCGCCTCACGTCGGTAGACGACCTCCCGCCGCCGGCGACGCTCGCCGGCCTGATCCGCGCCGCGGCCGCGAAGGCGTCGGAAGGCCCGGCGCCGCGACCCAAGAAGCCGCCGAAGCCGGACCTGCCGCCGCCCGACGACCTGCGCGCGGCGCTCGACGCCCAGCCCAGCGCCGCCGCGACGTTCGACGCCTTCCCGCCCAGCTGCCGGCGCGAATATGTCGAATGGGTGGTGGAGGCCAAGCGACCCGAGACCCGGGCCAAGCGCATCGCCCAGGCGGTCGAATGGATGGCGGAAGGCAGGCGCCGCAACTGGAAATACGAGGGCTGCTAGCGCGCTCCTGCCCGCCCTGAAAGGGAAGGGCCGGGGGTGGGTAGGCCGGAGGCCTCCTGCGGCCTCAGCGTTCCCGCCCGCCTGCGGCGGACCCACCCCTAACCCCTCCCCTGCAGGGAAGGGGATCGGCCTCCACCCTCCGGCGCCGAAACATTTAATCGCGCCTTTAACATTCCATCAAACTCCTCCCGGTACGACGCTGACCAAGCGTCAGGACCAGGGAATCCCATGTATCACGCACCCGTCCCGTTGGACCTCGAGCAACAGGATTCGGAGCCGGTCGAGGTCGCCGAGGAGGCGGTAGGCGCCGATGCGGGCTCCAAGCGCCTGCGCGAAGCGCATCTCCATAACGGCCAGGCCCAGACGCGGGCGCTGTTCGCGCCCTATTTCGCCGGCACCGCCGTCGGCGCGGCCTTGCTCGTCGCCTGGGCGCTGTTCGCGCAGACCGGACCGGTGCTGATCGGCGGCTGGCTCGCCGCCGTCGGCGCCGTCAACGCCGCCTACTTCCGGCGCGCCATGCACGAGCGCTCGAACTCGGGCAGCCGCTCCGCCGAGCGCGGCCCCGCCCTGATCCCGGTCGCGGAGGCGATCGGCCTCGCCGGCGTCTGGGCGTCCCTTCCCACCTGGACCTTCTCGCACCAATCCTATGAGGCGCAGGTCGTCATCGTCCTCGCCATGGCGTCGATGATCATCGCCGCCGTCGCGCTCGCGTCGGTGCCGGCCGCCGCCTACGCCTGGATCGCGACGCTCACCGCCGCGCTCTGCGCCGCCTACTGGCTCGGCAACGGCCTGCTCGATCCGTTGATCGGCGCGACCATCGTCGGCATCGCCTCGGTCGCCATCTTCGGCATGACGCGGCTCACCCGCTTCACCTACGATCAGCTGCAGATCATCGCCAAGGTGCGGACCCAGGCCGAGTCGGTGCGCCTCCTGCTCAAGGAATATGAGCATCGCGGGGTGGGCTGGCTGTGGCAGGTCGATGCCGAGAACCGCGTCGTCTACATCTCCTCGCGGATGACCAGCCTGCTCGGCCGCTCGGCGAGCCAGCTCATCGGCCATTCGCTTCCCGCGACGCTGGGGGGCAACAGCGCGCTCGGCCGCACCCTGCTCGACCGCCAGCCTTTCGCCAATCTCGAGATGGAGCTGAAGACCCGCCGCGGCACCCGCTGGATCAGCCTCGCCGGCGATCCGATCATCGACATGTCGGGCCAGTTCCAGGGCTTCCGCGGGGTCGGCTCCGACATCACCGAGGTCCGCCGCACGCAGGAGCGCCTGACCAACCTCGCCAACATGGACGTGCTGTCCGGCCTGCCCAATCGCGGCCGCGTGCGCCAGCTGCTCGGCGAGGCGCTGTCCGGCGCCCAGGCCGGCAACGTGCCCTGCGCGATCATGTTTCTCGACCTCGACGGGTTCAAGCCGGTCAACGACACGTTCGGCCACCCCAAGGGCGACGCCGTGCTCAAGTCGGTGTCGCAGCGCCTCGTCAAGGAAGCCGGCGAGGTCGGCCATGTCGGCCGCATGGGCGGCGACGAGTTCGCCATCGTCATCCGCGACGCGCAGAGCCGCAAGAAGGTCGACGATCTCGCCCGCCGCATCATCGGCGCGGTCGCCGAGCCCTATCATATCGACAAGGCCGAGATCCGCATCGGCGTCTCGATCGGCTGCGCCTTCGGCCCGATCGACGGCCAGAGCGTCGACGATCTCATCCAGAAGGCCGACCTCGCCCTCTACCAGGCGAAGGCCCAGGGCCGCGGCACCTGCTGCTACTTCTCCGCCGACATGCAGAACGAGGCCGAGGATCGCCTCAGGCTCGAGCAGGACCTCAGGCAGGCGATCACGCTCAAGCAGTTCCGCCTCGACTACCAGCCGCTCATCAACGCCGCCGACCAGAGCCTGATGGGCTTCGAGGCGCTGATCCGCTGGCACCATCCGACCCGCGGCATGGTCCCGCCCAACGAATTCATCACCCTCGCGGAAGAGACCGGCCTCATCATGCAATTGGGCGACTGGGTGATCGACGAGGCCTGCCGCGCCGCCTCGATCTGGCCGGACTATATCAGCGTCGCGCTGAACCTCTCGGCCCGCCAGCTCATCCTGCCGGCGCTGCCGAACACGGTCTCGGAATCGCTCTCCAAATACCGGCTGAAGGCGAACCGGATCGAGCTCGAAGTGACCGAGAGCGTCTTCCTCGGCGACAGCGAAGGCTCGCTCGACGTCCTCAAGCGGCTGCGCTCGCTCGGCGTCGGCATCGCGCTCGACGATTTCGGCACCGGCTATTCCTCGCTCGGCTATCTGAACAAGGCGGTCTTCCACAAGCTGAAGATCGACGGCTCGTTCGTCCGGGAGGCCGCCCACAACCGCGAGACGGTCGCGATCATCCAGTCGATCGTGCAGCTCGCCAAGAGCTTCCGGATGACGGTGACCGCGGAAGGCGTCGAGACCGCCGACGACTTCACCCGCATGCGCGACCTCGGCGTCCACCAAATCCAGGGCTATCTGTTCGGCCGCCCGATGAGCTTCGAGCGCGCCACCGATCTCATCCACGGCACCCAGACGCGGCTGACGGCTTAACCTTGCCTCCCCAAGCGAGAAGCTTGGGGAGGGGGACCAGCGAAGCTGGTGGAGGGGTCGCTGACGTAGAATCAGAGTTTCTCTCGGAAGACCGCAGCGGCCGCGCACGCACCCCTCCACCATCTTCGGTGGTCCCCCTCCCCATCCGCTGGATGGGGAGGCATAAGCGCGGCATGCGCCTCTGGATCTTCCTCCCCCTCCTCCTCGCCGCCTGCGGCAAGGCGCACGCGCCAAAACCCCAGCGCCACGATAAGCCCACCTATGCGTACCCGCAGGTGAACCCTGAAGCGCGGAAAGCGGCGGAGGTGCTGCGGCGCTATTACGACCGCATCGAAGCCGGCGACTATGACGCCGCCTACGCGTTGCGCACCGCCGGGGGCGCGGACAAGCCGCGCTTCGTCGCCAACTTTCGCGCGTACGAGAGCTACCACGCCGAGCTCGGCGCGGCGGGCGGTCCCGCCACGCAAGGCGATTTCGACTATGTCGAGGTGCCGGTGATGACCACGGGGCGCTTCGTCGGCGGCAAGCCGTTCGGTACGTCCGGCCGCGTCATGCTCCGCCGTGCCCGCACCGGAACCGACCGGCGCTGGTACGTGCTCGCACTCTGAGACGCGCAAAGTGCACGGAACCTGTTGCGGCCGCGGGACCTTGTGCGGTATGTGATACCATAACAAACAGGAGAGAGATCGTGCGCACCGCCGGCCGCCGCCTCGCTTTCGCAGTTCCCGCCGATGCGCCGATCTCCGGGATCAACACGACGCCGCTGATCGACGTGATGCTGGTCCTCCTCATCATGTTCATCCTCACCATCCCGCTCGCGACCCACAGCGTGAAGATCCGCCTGCCCGGACCCGGGACGCCGGTCGACGACAAGCCCGTCACCCACCGCCTGGCTATCCTGCCCGGCGGCGGCCTCGCCTGGGACGGCGCGGCCCTTGCGGATGTGGACCTTCCGGCCCGCCTCGCCGCCTTCCGCGCCGCCGCGCCCGACGGCATCCTCGATCTGCAGCCCGAAGGCGATCTGCGCTACGGCCGCTTCGATTCGGTGCTCGCAGCGGTGAAACGGTCCGGCATCGAAAAGCTCGGCTTCGTCGGGAACGAGCGGTTCGTCGGCGCGATTGAGCATTAGGAGGAAACTTTGATGCGCGGCACTTTCGCAACCTTGGCCCTCAGCCTTGCCCTCGCCGCCTGCGGGCAGGGCTCGTCCGGGGGCGGCAACGTCGCCAGCGTCCGCCTCGCCAATCCGCAATCCGAGCAGCTCAAGGGGATGAGCGAGATTTACCGCAACCTCGGCCTGCGGCGGGCGATCATGGACTCGGGCCAGCGTTGCAAGAAGTCGGAGGGCGGCGCCTACCAGCAGGACTACAAGAACATGGCGATGTGGACGACGCACTGCGTCGACAGCGGCGACTGGGCGATCTTCATCTCGCCCGGCGGCGAGGTTCAGGTCCGCAAGTGCACCGACGCCGCGTCGCTCGGCCTGCCGCCGTGCCAGCGCTCCGCGCCGACGGCGGGCGACCCATCCGCCGCCAAGAAGGGCCGCTAGCCGCCGTCCGTCGGCTCCGTGACCTCCTCAAAGACGTAGCGGCCGCGGATGCGCGAATTGAAATGGCGGCCCTTGATCCGCGCGCGGCGGAACGACTCTGCCGCTTCGGGCGGGACGTCGCGGAAGATGTAGCGCCGGCCGGTGGTGAACTCGACGTCGAGCAACCGCAGGTCGGGGCGGTACGCGATGTGCCGGATGACGGTTGACGGCATCAGCGGCGCTCCTTTCGGAGCGACAACGTTCGACCGGCGCTATCGATCAGACGGGCGGCGGCGCCGGGCCTGCCCGCGACCTCCATGAGAAGTAGATCGCCGCAACGAGGGCAAGGCAGGTAAGCCAGAAGCCGAATCCGGTCCCCACGTGGACGGCGTCGCGCAGGCCCTGTGCGTAGCGGTCGAGATCGTCGGACGCTCCGGCCGCTTGCGAACGGACCATGGCACCGGCGGAGACCAGCACCTCATAGGCGATGAGGAGGAGCGCCGCGCCGCAGGCGACCACGTTCGCCAGCGCCACGCGCGCGGCGGCGAAGTTGAAGCTGACCGCCAGGCCGGCGAGGATCAGCACCAGGGCAATGACGATCGTGGCGTTCGGCGAAGCGCTGTGGACCTGCGAGACCCCGGTGAACGGGTTGCGGATGGTGGAGCGGCCGAGCGCCATGTCGAGCCCGGAGACCTGGGCCAGCACCCGTCCCTGGCACGACACCGTGATCCAGGGCAGCACGAAGCCGACCAGCGCCACCACCTGCGCAATGCGTGCCAGATTGCGGGGTTGCGAAAGGTCGATGCGGCGGGCGCCCGGCCCGATCGCTGCTCCGCAAGCCGCGCAGAACCGGTCTTCGCCCTCGACCGGTGAACCGCATTGCGGGCACGCCGCCACCCTCGCCTCCTCCCGTTTCGCATCGGCAGGACATCATGGCTTCGGAAGCCTGTCAACGCGCGTCGCATCCTTGATCGAGGTTAAGCGTTACACAGCCGGAACGTCGTCCGGAGGCAGGCCCGTGGACCGATTCTTCACCTTTTGCGCCTCGCGCATCGCCGCCGCCTCGGGTCAGCCCTTCACCTTCGTCGTCGCTCTTGCCGTCATCGTGATGTGGGCGGTGACGGGGCCGCTCTTCCATTATTCCGACACCTGGCAGCTGATCATCAACACCGGCACGACCATCGTCACCTTCCTGATGGTGTTCCTGATCCAGAACAGCCAGAATCGCGACGCGGCGGCGATGCAGGCCAAGCTCGACGAGATGCTCCGCGCGATCGAGGCGGCGCGCGA
Source organism: Alphaproteobacteria bacterium (assembly GCA_019239415.1). Classification (GTDB taxonomy): domain Bacteria; phylum Pseudomonadota; class Alphaproteobacteria; order Sphingomonadales; family Sphingomonadaceae; genus Allosphingosinicella. The sequence continues at coordinate 9,937 of JAFAZW010000052.1, read as the reverse complement.
GCAGTTCATCGGCATCGAGCACCTCACCGACAAGCAGATCGAGGAAATCCGCACCACGCTGGAGCACGAGGTCGGCAGCGATCACGGCAAGGCGGGCACCGCCGACGACAGCGTCGACCGGATGCTCAGCCGGACCTAGCGGGCGCTGCCGTACTGGCCGTCGACGTACACCAACGGGTGGACGTCGCCGCGGAAGGTCACTTCCTCCACCTGGCCGATGAAGATCGAGTGGGTGCCGAAGCCGTGATGATCGATGCGCCGGCACAGGAAGCTCGCCTGCGCGTCGATGAGCCGCGGCGGCCGCTCGCAATCGACCGTCCAGCCGCTCGCGAAACGCAGCGCCTGGTGGCGCCGGTCGGCGAAGATCCGCGCCATCTCCTCCTGGTCGCGGTGGAGGACGTTGACGCGAAAATGCGAAACATCGCCCATAACGCCATGCATAGAGGCGGTGCGGTTGATGCAGACGAGGAGGCTCGGCGGATCGACCGAGATGGAGGACATCGCCGTCGCGGTGATTCCCATCGGCGTGCCGCCGATGCAGACGGTGATGACGTTCACCGTCGAGGCGACCCGGCGCATCGCCTGGCGGAACGTCTCCTGCAGCGCGGGATCGGTGTCGGTCGTCACCCCCGCCACCTGCCCCCACCGGCGCGAAGAAACAAGGCACCTGCTGGCCGCCGCGGCATCCGATTGGCTAGAGGTGCGGCATGCGACAGTTCGATGTGGCGATCGTGGGGGCGGGGCATGGCGGCGCGCAGGCGGCGATCCAGCTGCGCCAGCTCGGCTTCGCCGGCTCGATCGGCCTGATCGGCGCCGAGCCGGAGCTCCCGTACGAGCGGCCGCCGCTTTCGAAAGACTATCTCACCGGCGACAAGCCGTTCGCGCGCATGCTGATCCGGCCGGAGGGGTTCTGGGCCGACCGGGACGTCGCGCTGCTCCCGGCTACGCGGATCGTCTCGATCGACGCGACCGGGAAGCGCGTGGCAACGGCGGCCGGGGAGCGGATCGGCTACGGCAGCCTCGTCTGGGCCGCGGGCGGCGCGCCCCGCCGGCTCCACTGCGCGGGCGGCGATCTCGAAGGAGTCCACGTCGTTCGCCGCAGGGCCGACGCGGATGCGATCCTGGCAGAGCTCCCCAGCGTGCGCCGCGTCGCCGTGATCGGCGGCGGCTATATCGGTCTCGAAACCGCGGCCGCGATGCGCAAGCTCGGCAGGGAGGTCGTGCTGCTCGAGGCGCTCGACCGGCTGCTCGCACGGGTAGCGGGACCGGAAATCTCCCGCTTCTACGAAGCCGAGCACCGCGCCCACGGCGTGGATGTGCGGCTCGGCACCGGCGCCGCCCGGATCGAGGGCCGAGACGGTCGCGCGATCGGCGTGGCGCTGGCGGACGGCGCCATCCTTCCCGCCGAGCTGGTGATCGTCGGCATCGGCATCGAGGCGGCCGTCGGTCCGCTTCTCGCCGCCGGCGCCGCCGGCGCCAACGGCGTCGACGTCGACTCCTGCTGCCGGACCAGCCTTCCCGACGTCTATGCGGTCGGCGACTGCACCGCGCACGAGAACCGGTGGGCGGGCGGGCTGCGGCTCCGGCTCGAGTCGGTGCAGAACGCGCACGACCAGGCCGCGACCGCCGCGAAGGCGATCATGGGGATCGAGGAGCCGTACACGGCGATGCCCTGGTTCTGGTCGAACCAGTACGACCTCAAGCTCCAGAGCGTCGGCCTGTCGATCGGCCACGACGCGACCGTCGTGCGCGGCGACGCGGCGACGCGCAGCTTCTCCGTCCTTTACCTGCTCCAAGGTCGCGTGATCGCGCTCGACTGCGTCAATGCCACCCGCGATTATGTCCAGGGACGCAAGCTGATCGAAGCGGGCATCGTTGCCGACCCCGCGAAGCTCGCGGATCCGTCGGTGCCGCTGAAGGCGCTAGCGGGCTGAGAAGCCCGCGAGGATCTCCGCCACCCAGCGCGCCGCCGTCAGCGCCGTGACGTCCGCGACGTCGAGGCTCGGGTCGAATTCGGTCAGGTCGACGAGGCGCACGCGCGGCTCGGCCGCGAGGCGGCGGGCGGCGGCGAAGAACATCTCGACCGGCATGCCGCCGGGCCGCGCGCCGGGGGCTCCCGGACATTGGGCGCGGTCGATCACGTCGATGTCGAAATCGACGATCAGCGCCTCCTTGTGGGCGAGACGGGCGAGGGCCTCATCGAGGACCTCGTCGATACCGAGGCGCCGGCAGTCGGCGATCGTGTACACGCTGATGCCGGCGCCGCGCGCATCGGCGTGCATCTTGGCCGTGTTGGCGAACGGCGCGAGGCCGATCTGGCAGACATTCCAGCCCGGGAGGCCATCCTCCAGCAGGCAGCGGACCGGATTGCCGTTCACCGGCCCGACGTCGGTCTCGCGCATGTCGAAATGGGCATCGAGCGTGATCAGGCCCACATTCGCGAGCGGTATGCCGAGCGCGTGGGCGGCCGGGCGAGTGACGGCGTTATTGCCGCCGAGGAGGAGAGTGAGGCCGTGACCCTGCACGGCGCGCGCCGCCGCGTCGCGAATCTGCGCAAAGCCATCGGCGGGCGCGACTCCCTGCACCGGAAGATCGCCGAAGTCGTGGACGTGCGTGCCGATCTCCCGCCCCGTCTCGACGTCATAGGTGCTGATGCGGCGCAGCGTGCGCCGGACCGCGTCGGGCGCCAGGTCGCAGCGCCCGGCCGTCACCGACCCCGCCTCCATCGGAACGCCGACCAGCGCGACCTCGCCTTCGCTCCCAATAAGGTCCGCCACCGACGCCCAGGCCATTTGCTCTCCCCTCGCCGCGTTCTAAGACATTCCTCTAATGTGGGACCGGCTGCTCACCAACTGCCACGTGGCGACCATGGACCCGGCGGTAGGCGCGCCGTTCGGCGCGATCGAGGACGGCGCGATCGGCATCCAGGACGGCCGCATCGTCCAGGTGGGGCGCAGGATCGATCTCGCCGGCTACCGTGCTGCGTCGTTGGAAAACCTGGGCGGTGCCTGGGTGACCCCCGGGCTGATCGATTGCCACACCCACCTCGTTTTCGGCGGCAACCGGGCCGGGGAATTCGAGCGAAGGCTGGAGGGCGCCAGCTACGAGGAGATCGCCCGCGCCGGCGGCGGCATCGTTTCCACCGTCAAGGCGACGCGGCTCGCCGCCCTGGAGTCGCTCGTCGACGAGGCACGCGCTCGGCTGCGGGCGCTGTTGGCGGGCGGCGTCACCACGATCGAGATCAAGTCCGGCTACGGCCTCGACCTTGCCAGCGAGATGAAGATGCTGGAGGCCGCGAGGCGGCTCGCGGACGAAGAGGCCGTCCGGGTCTCGCCCACCCTCCTCGCGCTCCACGCGCTGCCGCCGGAGCATCGCGACAGCCGCGAGGCGTTCGTCCGGCTGGCGGTCGAGGAGATGCTTCCGGAAGCGGCGGAGCGAGGGCTCGCGACGGCGGTCGACGCCTTTTGCGAGGGTATCGGCTTCGCTCCGGACGAAGTGCGGGCGCTGTTCGAGGCGGCGAGCGCGCACGGCCTCCGCGTGAAGCTGCACGCCGAGCAATTGTCGAATCTCCAGGGCGCCGCGCTGGCGGCGGAGTTCGGCGCCCTCTCCGCCGATCATCTCGAACATGCCGACGAGGCCGGCGTCGCGGCGATGGCCGCGGCGGGGATGGTCGCCGTGCTTCTTCCGGGCGCCTTCTACGCGCTGCGGGAGACGCGCAAGCCCCCCATCTCCCTGCTGCGCCGCCACCGCGTGCCGATGGCGGTCGCGACGGACTGCAATCCGGGCACGTCGCCGGTCCTCTCGCCAACGCTGATGCTGAGCATGGCCTGCACCCTGTTCGGCCTGACACCCGAGGAGGCGCTCGCCGGGATGACGCGCAACGCCGCCAAGGCGCTCGGGCTGGAGCGCGAGGTCGGCACCTTGGCGGCCGGCAAGGCGGCGGACCTGTGTGTCTGGCGCATCGGGCGGCCGGCCGAGCTCGCCTATTGGATCGGGCTGCCGGGACCCGAGAAGCGCATCGTCGCGGGGGTGGATGCCTGACGTCATCCCGGCGAAAGCCGGGATCTCCTTTCGCGACAGGCGCGGCAGCCCTTCTCCGGGAGATCCCCGCCTTCGCCGGGATGACGGGAGTTGCGGGGATGACGGTTCACTCCGGCCCGTACTCCGCCTAAAGCGCTGCCATGCACACCCGCCGCGACAACAGCCGCCATATCGAGGCGCGCACCGGCTCCGAGATTCGCGCCAGGTCCTGGCTCACCGAGGCGGCGGTGCGGATGCTCCAGAACAATCTCGATCCGCGTGTCGCCGAAGCGCCGGAAGAGCTGGTCGTCTACGGCGGCATCGGCCGCGCCGCGCGGGACTGGGAGAGCTTCGACTGCATCGTCGAGACGCTCGAGCGGCTGGAGGACGACCAGACCCTGCTCGTCCAGTCGGGCAAACCGGTCGGCGTGTTCCGCACCCATGCCGACGCGCCGCGGGTGCTGATCGCCAACTCGAACCTCGTGCCGAAATGGGCGACCTGGGAGCATTTCCACCAGCTCGATCGCGCCGGCCTGATGATGTACGGCCAGATGACCGCCGGCTCCTGGATCTACATCGGTACGCAGGGGATCGTGCAGGGGACGTATGAGACTTTCGCCGAGATGGGCCGCCAGCATTATGGCGGCGACCTCCGGGGCCGCTGGATCCTGACCGCGGGCCTCGGCGGCATGGGCGGCGCGCAGCCGCTGGCGGCGGTGATGGCGGGCGCCCACTGCCTTGCGATCGAATGCCAGGAGAGCCGCATCGCCAAGCGCCTCGAGACGCGCTACCTCGACCGGCGGGCGGCGACCCTCGACGAGGCGCTTGAGATCCTTCGCACCGCCGAGCATCCCACCTCCGTCGGGCTGCTCGGCAACGCCGCCGAGATCCTGCCGGACATGGTCCGCCGCGGCATCCGGCCGGACGCGCTGACCGACCAGACCTCGGCGCACGATCCGGTCAACGGCTACCTCCCGATCGGCTGGACTGTCGAGGAATGGGTGCGCGAGCGCGAGCGGGACCCGGGGAAAGTCGAGGCGGCGGCGCGCGCGTCGATGGCGGTGCACGTCGAGGCGATGCTGGCCTTTCGCGCGATGGGCGTGCCGACCTTCGACTATGGCAACAACATCCGTCAGGTCGCCGCCGACGCCGGCGTCACCCACGCCTTCGACTTTCCCGGCTTCGTCCCAGCCTACGTCCGTTCGCTCTTCTGCCGCGGCATCGGCCCGTTCCGCTGGGCGGCGCTGTCGGGAGATCCCGAGGACATCTACCGGACCGACGCCAAGGTGAAGGAATTGATCCCCGACGATCCGCACCTCCACCGCTGGCTCGACATGGCGCGCGAGCGGATCGCCTTTCAGGGCCTGCCGGCGCGGATCTGCTGGGTGGGGCTCGGCCAGCGCCACCGCCTCGGACTCGCCTTCAACGAAATGGTCGCGTCGGGCGAACTGAAGGCGCCGGTCGTCATCGGCCGCGACCATCTCGATTCGGGCTCCGTCGCCAGCCCGAACCGCGAAACGGAAGCGATGAAGGACGGATCGGACGCGGTGTCAGACTGGCCGTTGCTGAACGCACTCCTCAGCACCGCGTCGGGGGCGACCTGGGTTTCGCTCCACCATGGCGGCGGCGTCGGCATGGGCTATTCGCAGCACGCCGGCATGGTGATCGTCGCCGACGGCAGCGAGGCGGCGGCGCGGCGCCTGGCGCGGGTGCTGTGGAACGATCCCGCGACCGGCGTCATGCGCCACGCGGATGCCGGCTACGACGAGGCGATCGCCTGCGGGCGCGAGCAGGGGCTCGACCTGCCGATGGTGATGTCGTGAGATCTCCCGTCATCCCGGCGCAAGCCGGGATCTCCTCTCGGAGATGCGCCAGCGTGACTCCCAAGGAGATCCCGGCTTTCGCCGGGATGACGATATGACGATCATCCTCGCCCCCGGCAGCGTCACCCTCGCCGATCTCCGCGCCGTCTGGTCGGGAGCGCAGCTCCGCCTCGCCGAGCCGGCTTGGACGGCCCTGCTCGCCTCCGCCGACGCGGTGGCGCGCATCCTCGCCTCCGGCCGTACGGTCTACGGCGTCAATACGGGCTTCGGCCTCCTCGCCCAGACGCGGATCCCGCCAGAGCGGCTCGAGGAGCTGCAGCGCAACCTCATCCTCTCGCACAGCTGCGGGCTGGGCGACGCCCTCCCCGCCCGCGTCGTCCGACTGGCCACGGCCCTGAAGGCGATCGGCCTTGGGCGGGGCCATTCGGGGGTCCGGCCGGTCGTCGTCGAGCGACTGCTGCGGCTGCTGGAGGCGGATGCGCTGCCGCTGGTACCCGCGCAGGGCTCGGTCGGGGCCTCGGGCGACCTTGCGCCGCTCGCCCACCTCGCCGCGCCGCTGATCGGGGAGGGCCGACTGATTGTGCAGGGCGAGGCCATTCCCGCCGCCGAGGGTCTTGCGCGGCTGGGTCTCGAACCGCTGGTGCTCGGTCCGAAGGAAGGGCTCGCCCTCATCAACGGGACACAGGTCTCCACGGCGATAGCGCTCGACACCCTGTTCACGGCCGAGCGCGTCTTCGGAACCGCCCTCCTCGCCGGCGCGATGTCGACCGATGCGCTGAAGGGCACCGACGCCGCCTTCGATCCGCGCATCCACGCCGCGCGCGGGCAGCCGGGCCAGATCGCCGTCGCGGCGGTGCTGAGAGGCCTGCTGGAAGGCAGCGAGATCCGGCACAGCCACGACGATTGTCCCAAGGTGCAGGACCCCTACAGCTTCCGCTGCCAGCCGCAGGTGATGGGCGCGTGCCTCGACCTCATGCGCAGCGCCGCGCGCACCCTGGAGATCGAGGCGAACGCCGTCACCGACAATCCCGTCCTCGCCGGCGACGAGGCGATCTCCGGCGGCAATTTCCACGCCGAGCCGGTCGCCTTCGCGGCCGACATGCTGGCGATGGCGCTGTGCGAGATCGGCTCGATCTCGGAACGCCGCACGGCGATCCTGGTCGATCCCAAGATGAGCGGCCTGCCGCCCTTCCTGGTCGCCGACAGCGGGGTCAATTCCGGCTTCATGATCGCGCAGGTGACGGCGGCCGCCCTCGTCTCCGAGAGCAAGAGCCTCGCCTTCCCCGCCAGCGTCGACAGCGTGCCGACGTCCGCGGGACAGGAGGATCATGTCTCGATGGCCACGCACGCCGGGACGAAGGCGCGGCGGATCGCCGGCAACGCCGCCGGCGTCGTCGGCATCGAGCTGCTGGCGGCGGCGCAGGGCCTCGACTTCCACGCCCCGCTCGCTTCGTCGCCGGCGGTGGAGGCGGCACGCCGAGCGATCCGCGCGCAGGTACCGCACCTCGGCGGCGACCGCTATCTCGCCGACGAGCTTGGCTGGGCGCGACGGGCCGTGCTCGAAGGGACGCTCTCGCGCGAGGCGGAGAGCGCCCTCTTCGATCGCGTCAGCGCAGGCTGAATCCCGATGCCGCGGCGGTGGGTCCGACGGGCATGAACGCGTGCATCGCGGCCGTCGTGATCGCGCCGAGGACAATGCCGACGACGATCGCCGCGACGATGATGGCGATCAGATAGACGACCGTCTTGTCGGGGGCCGATTTCATCAGCAGCGGCAGGCCGAGATAGAGCAGGTAGAAGCCGTAGATCCCCGCGATCAGCACCAGCAGGCCGAGGGCCGGGACCAGATAGAGGATGCCCGCGATCCAGGCCGGCGTGTAGGAATAGGCGGCGACCTTCAGGGCCTTCACCCTGTCCTTCTGTCCACCGAAGCTCGGGGCCAGCGCCTCGATGATCAGGGCGAGGACGAACACCTGGACGAGCGCCATGACGTAGGTCAGGACCGCCTGCGAGACGACATAGCCGATCGGCGGCCGCCAGGTGATCAGGAACAGCGAGACACCGAACACGAGCAGGCCGATCGCCATGGCGACGGCCGGAATGGCGGCAAGGATGCACACATAGTTGCGATAGATGCTGCCGACGGTGGCGGGCTCGGTGTCGATCACCGCCCATTCCTCCTTCGGGCGCAGGATGATGTTCTTCGCGCGATCGACGAGGGACGGCGCGGTTCCGGTCGGGTTGGTAGCCATGTGCTGAGTCTCCCCCTGGAGCGAGGCGCGAATGAAGCACGGATGCGCCGTCAACTCAAGGCGCCGCCCTGCCCGGGGGGAAACGGACGTGCGCCGCGCGGCGCACCCTGGGTGCGAGGCCGTCAGATGACGTGCGTGACCAGCAGCAGGATCACGATCACGCCGGGGACGCCGAGCAGCCACAGGATGAGAGCCTTGCCCATCGGATACTCCTTCACGTTGCGCGGCGAGAACGATCACGCCTCCGCAACGTTCCCCCGCCGCCGGGCCGACATGCCCGCCGCGGCGGAGATCGGGAACGCGCCCAACCGTTCGTCGCTTGGAGCAACCAAAAGCCGGACCGGCTGTTCTGCGGTGCAACGGGAACATCCGCGGGTGGGGCTGAAAGGAGCCCAGCATGTTCCGGCGTATGATGATTGGGTTGCTGGTCGCGGCGTCTCCGGCCGCCGCGCTCGGCCAGAGTGACGAGATGGGTGGCTGGGCTCTCGCGCAGATGCCTAACGGCTGCATGGTCCAGGCGACCTCGCCGCAGGGGACGATGCTGTCGATCTGGGCGTTTGCGGGCGAGGCGAAGCTCGCCTTCCTGCTCCAGAATCGCGGCTGGAACAGCCTGCGCGACGGGGCGAACTATGCGCTGAAGCTCGACACCGACGCGCAGTCCTGGCCGGTCCAGGCGATCGCGCGCCAGCATATCGACAGCGACGGCCCGGGCCTCCTCTTCACCGTCCAGCCCGGCGGGTCCGACAATAGCGGCTTCATCGACGCCTTCGCGTCGTCGAAGGGCATGCGCATCAGCCAGAACGGGCGCAGCTTCGACACGCTTCCGCTGCAAGGCAGCCACGGCGCCATGGCCGCGCTCGCCAAATGCCTCGCGGAGCGGTGGAAGGCCGGGGCGCCGGCCGGCGACGACGACAACGCCAAGAAGGCCGATCCCGCGCCGACCACGATCTGACGGGGACGGGGGCGCACCGGCCGTCGGCGCGCCGCCGACCTTCCGACGTTTCGACCAATCCGGTGATGACCGGCATCCCCGACCGCGCTATTGCATCGAGTCGGGGAGGATGGAAGATTTGTACGAGCTCGAAGCCGTCGGGCTGGCCCTGGGCGTCGCCGCGGCTGTCCTGTTTCCGATCGTCGCCGTGACCGTCCACGCGCGTCGGGACCGGCACCGCAATCGCAAGGCCGGCGCACGGCGGACCGACAAGATCCGGCTGTGAGCGGTTCACCGCCTCCAAAAAATATTTCGAGACTGTTGCGCAAACGGCTCACCGCTCCGGAGGAACGCCTCATCGTGGCGGAATTCCGGGACTTTTGCGGCTGAGCGCCACCGCCGCCGCGGCGCGCGCCGGCGCCGTTCATCCTAACGCCATGAAACTCTTCAGACTCGTCGCTCGTTGTGCCCGCAAGTGAGTGAAAGGAGCCACGAGTTATGGCGACGAGTATCCTGGAAGCGCGCGGCGGCTGCATCATCCCGCAGGCGGATCAGCGCGGTTATCACATCGTCTATCGCGAGCACGAGACGAACTACTGCCCCGGCTGCGGCCGCACGCATTGGTATATCGGCCGGTCGATGGCCGAGTGCGCCTTCTGCGCCACCGCGCTTCCGCTCGAGAACGCCCCGATGATCGCCGGCGGCGCGATCGTCCGCACCATCCGCCGCCCGATGTTCGGCGAACAGGCCTACGCGGCCTAGCGTCCTGTTCCGGGTTTGAAAGCGCCGGCCACCTCGTGGGGCCGGCGCTTTCTTGTCCCGCTACGGCGCCTTCCGCACCGGCACCGGCGCATTGCAGAGATCGACGCCGCCCGCGGGCCGATTGAAGAAGCTGCCGCCGCGATTGGCGC
>JAFAZW010000038.1 GCA_019239415.1 Alphaproteobacteria bacterium | reverse complement strand
CATGGCCACGGTCTCCCCCCAGAGACACGCCCGCGCGCCCGGCGGGCAAACTTCCTTACCCCGGGCCAAAGTCTCGCTTCGGCCCGATCTGTCCGGGGCCCCCACGAAGTACCACTTCGTGGGGAGCGACTTACGGCGGCGGCGACGTGTTCGGCGAGCCGGTGACGGTCACGTTCGCGCGGTTGTCCGCCTTGTCGTGCGTGTATTGCGTCGTGACGCCGTTGTTGACCGTTCCCGACCGCTCGACCTTCACCAGCCGGCCCTTGGCATCGTAGGTGTAGGTGATCGTCTCGGTCGCCGCGGCGGCCGCCCCCAGGCACAGCGCCAGCACCAGCGTCGCTACAGCCGCCAGCTCCGCAATGACTCTCGTTCGCATGGCCAGCCCCTTTCGCCCCACAGGTTCCGACTCGACTCGATTCGAACGTCAGTAGAACACAAAATCTTCCTAAAGGCAAATCCTATTTTTGTTCTACAGTCGAGTCAGCGGCTTAGCACAGCGCCGCGCGCCTCAGAGCCGCGATCATGACCAAGCTGTAACCCGCCAGCCACCTTCGCGGCAAAGCGGGGGCGCTAGAAGCCGTCCCGACGAGGCCCGCTTTGCTTCGTCCCGATGATTGATGCTGAACCTCCTTTGCCACTCCGCCCGGCGCCTCCCCTGTCGCCGGGCGGCTTTTTTGGGGGCTTGGTGAACCGCCCGCTTGCCTCGGCGGGCGCGACGCCGCACCAAGGGGGCGGAGCAGAGATGGGACGCAAGATCCTCCTCGTCGAAGACGATCGCGAGACCGCGGTCTACCTCGTCCGCGGCCTCGCCGAGGAGGGCCACAGCGTCGAGCATGTCGGCGACGGTCGCGACGGCCTGTTCCTCGCCTCCGACGGCAGCTTCGACCTCGTCATCCTCGACCGCATGCTCCCCGGCATGGACGGGCTCGCGGCGCTCCGGGCGATGCGCGCCGCCGGCGTCTCGACCCCGGTGCTGATCCTCTCCGCTCTGGCCTCGGTCGGGGACCGCATCGAGGGCCTCGAATCCGGCTCCGACGATTATCTCGTCAAGCCCTTCTCGTTCGGCGAGCTGCTCGCCCGGGTCAACGCGCTGCTGCGGCGCGGCGAGGGCAGGGGCGGCGGCGCGGCCGACCTCCGCATCGCGGTCGGCGACCTCGAGATCGACCCGCTCGCCCGCTCGGTGAAGCGCGCCGGGCGCAAGATCGACCTGAAGCCGCGCGAATATCGGCTGCTCGAATATCTCGCCCGCAACGAAGGCCGCGTCGTTACCCGCACGATGCTGCTCGAACAGGTCTGGGACTATCATTTCGATCCGGGCACCAACGTCATCGACGTCCATGTCAGCCGCCTCAGGCGCAAGCTGGAGGAAGGGTTCGAGCGGCCGATCCTCCACACGGTGCGGGGCGCCGGCTACAAGCTGGAGGCGGCGGCCTGAGCTTCGCCCGCGTCCCGATCACGGTGAGGGTGGCGCTGCTTTCCGCCCTCCTCGCCTTCGCCGCGTCGCTGGTGGTGATGGGCTTCATCTACTGGCGGACGGTCGAGGAAGAGGCCGGCTCGCTGCGCCGCCACGTCACCGAGGAATCGGCGGTGCTGAACGACGTCTACCTCTCCGCGGGGCGGCCCGGCCTGCGCCGCGCCATCGCCGATACTTTGGGGGCGAACGATCCCCAATATCTCGCCGCCACGCTCGATGCCACCGGGCGCGGCCGCAGCGGCAATGTCGAGGCTCTGATCGCGCCGCGCCTGCCGCTCGCGCCGGGCTATCGCGAGGGGTCGGTCCGCGTGCGCGGCCACCGCGCGCCGCTCGAGGCCGGCTATCTGCTGCGGCCGCTCGACGGCGGCGACTGGCTGCTGTCGGGTCGCGGCTATGCGGGACGGACCTCGCTCAGGCGGACGCTCGAGCGCTCGATCCTCGTCGCCAGCATTCTTTCGGTGCTGCTCGGCCTGCTCTGCGGCCTGCTCATCGCCCGCTATGTCGGCCGGCGGGTCGACGCGATCGCCGAGGTGGCGGAGCGGGTGACGGGGGGCGATCTCGACCAGCGCGTGCCGCTCGCCGGCAGCGGCGACGCGTTCGACGCGCTCAGTGCCCGCATCAACCATATGCTCGATCGCATCGGCCGTCTCATGGACGAACTGCGCATGGTCACCGACGCGCTCGCCCACGATCTGCGCTCGCCGATCGGGCGGCTGCGCGCGCGCGTCGACGCGGCGCTGAGAGCGCCGCAGGACGAGCGGGAGACGTTGCTCGCCGGCGTCATCCAGGAGGCGGACGCGCTGATGCGCATTCTCGGCACCGTGCTCGAGATCGGCCGCTCCGAGGCGATGGCCAGCCGCAAGCAGTTCGCCCCGCTCGACGCCGCGGGCCTGCTCGCCGAGCTCGCCGAGATGTATGACCCGCTCGCCGAGGACGCGGGTGTCGCGCTCCGCGTCGAGACGTCGGGCGACGCCCTGCCGATGGTCGGTCACCGCCAGCTCCTCGCCCAGGCGCTCAGCAACCTCGTCGACAACGCCCTCGCCTACGCGGCCTCCGGCGGCGAGATCCTGTTGTTCGCGCAGGCCCGCGGCGGCCGGCTCGCGCTCGGCGTCGCCGACCGCGGGCCGGGCATCCCGGCGGAGGACCGCGCCGAGGCGCGCCGCCGCTTCGGCCGGCTCGACAGCTCCCGCTCGCGCGCCGGCGCCGGCCTCGGCCTCGCGCTCGCGGAGGCGGTCGCGCACCTCCACGAAGGCGTGCTGGAGCTCGACGACAACCGTCCCGGCCTGCGCGCCGCTCTGGCGCTGCGGATCGAGGCCGCGCGATGAACCTTTGCGCCGCCGCGGCGAGCGCCTAAAGCAGCGCCGATCGCAACCCCGGAGCCGCCATGAAGCGCCTTGTTTCCGCTGGACTTTTCCTCCTCCCGCTCGCCGCTGCGGCCGCCGCCGCGCCGGCCGTGTCGTTCGACCCGCAGCGCCTCTCGAACCATGTGAAGATCCTTGCGTCCGACGCGTTCGAGGGCCGCGGCCCCGCCACGGCCGGCGAGACGAAGACGGTCGCCTACATCGTCGACCAGATGAAGGCGGCGGGCCTGCAGCCCGGCGGCAGCCTCGTCAACGGCAAGCGCGGCTGGACGCAGGACGTACCGCTCCTGCGCGCCGCGATCGACGGTCCGCCGCGCCTGTCCTTCGGCCTCGCCGGCAAGCGCGAGCCGCTCGCGCAAGGCGACCAGATCGCCGTCCGCGCCGCGATGACCGGGGCGCACCGCGTGGCGATCGCCGACGCACCGCTCGTCTTCGTCGGCTACGGGGTCAGGGCGCCCGAACGCAATTGGGACGACTTCAAAGGCGTGGATCTGCACGGCAAGATCATGGTCGTGCTCGTCAACGACCCCGATTACGAGACGGGCCAGGGCGATTTCGGCGGCAAGGCGATGACCTATTACGGCCGCTGGACCTACAAATATGAGGAAGGCGCGCGCCAGGGCGCGGCCGGCGTCCTCGTCATCCACGAGACCGGCCCCGCCTCCTACGGCTGGAACACCGTCAAGAATTCCAACACCAACGTCCAGTTCGACATCGTCCGCAAGGACCCCGCCGCGGCCCACACGCCGATGGAAGGCTGGATCCAGCGCGACGTCGCGGTTGACCTGTTCCGCGCCTCCGGCCTCGACTTCGAGGCGATGAAGAAGGCGGCGCAGGGCCGGGACTTCCGCCCGGTGCCCCTCAAGGCGAGCTTCAGCGCGGATTACGCGGTCGATGCGAAGGTCATCGTCTCGCACAACGTCGTCGGCCGCGTCGTCGGCGCCAGGCATCCGGACGAGACGCTCGTCTACTCGGCGCATTGGGACCATCTCGGCGTCGGCCGCCCGGACGCGCGCGGCGACACCATCTATAACGGCGCCGTCGACAATGCGACGGGCGTCGCGGCGCTGATCGAGATGGGCCGCGCCTTCGCCCACGGCCCGCGGCCCGACCGCTCGGTCGTCTTCCTCGCCGTCACCGCCGAGGAGAAGGGCCTGCTCGGCTCCGAATATTATGCGGCCAACCCGCTCTACCCGCTCGCCAGGACCGTCGGCATGATCAACACCGACGCGCTCGGCGTCGCGGGTCCTGCCCGCAACTTCTCGATCTCCGGCGCGGCCAGGCTCGGCCTGCTCGACGACCTCATCGCCGAAGGCCGCCGCCGCGGCCGCACCTTCATGCCCGAGCCGCATCCCGAGGCGGGCGGCTTCTACCGCTCCGACCACTTCCCGATGGCCAAGCGCGGCGTGCCGGCCATCTCGTTCGAAAGCGGCAACGACCTGGTGAACGGCGGCACCGAACGCGGCGAGGCGCTCGCCAAGGCCTATACCGAACAGCGCTACCACCAGCCCGCCGACGAATGGAGCCCGGACTGGGACCTCACCGGCATGGCGGCGGACCTGTCGATGCTCTACGCGGTCGGTGCCCGCCTCGCCAATTCGCGGGAATGGCCGAACTGGAGCCCGGACTCCGAATTCCGCGCCGCCCGCGACAAGACGGCGGCGGCCCGGAACTGACAATGGCATCGGGAGGCGAGCGTGGGCTCGGTTGCGTCGCCCCCACTCCGTTCGTCCCGAGCGAAGTCGAGGGACGCTGGCACCGACTCTGACCCCTCGCCCCTAGCCTACACTCGGACGCCGGCCGGGGGAGGTGCAGACCTTTACAACCCCGCCGCCCGCCGGACCGGCAGCGCGATGCCCGCCCAGTCGATCTCCTCCCCTTCGGTCGCGATGGCCGAGACGAGCCGGTCGCGCACCAGCGAAAGGAGCGGCATCGGCACGCGCGCCGCGTCGGCGGCTGCGGCGGCGAGCTTCATGTCCTTGAGCCCGAGCGGCGCGGCGAAGCCGGCGGGGCGGAAGCGGTCGTCGACCAGCAGCTGTCCATACGTCTTGTAGAGCGGGGCGCCGAACAGGGTGCCCGTCAGCACCTCGAGCAGGGCGGCCCGTGCAATGCCGCCTTTCTCCGCGAGCGTCATCGCCTCCGCCATCGCCTCCGTCGCAGCCATGATCATGAAATTGCCGCACAGCTTCACCAGGTTCGCCGCGGACGGCTTCTCCCCGAGTTCGAAAACCCGCTGCGATATCGCTGTGAACAGGGGCCCGGCGCGGCGCCGAGCCTCCTCGGCGCCGGCGCACAGGACGAAGAGCTGCGCCGCCTCCGCCGCCGCCGGCCGCCCGAAGACGGGCGCGGACAGGAAGGCCTGGCCCCGCTCGGCGTGAGCGGCGTCGAGCCGGTCGGCGAAAGCGATGCCGATCGTGCTCATCGACACGTGCATCGCCCGACAGCCGAGAATGCCGCGCTCGCCGAACACCACCCCCTCCACCGCCGCGTCGTCGGCGAGCATCGTGAGGACGACGTCGGCGTCCGCCGCTTCGGAGGGACTGGCGACGACCGTTGCGCCGGCGGCGCCCAGCGGCTCGGCTCTCGGGGCAGTGCGGTTCCAGACGCGGACCTCGTGGCCCGCCCGCACGAGGTTGCCCGCGATCGCCCTCCCCATCTGGCCGAGGCCGACACATCCGATCTTCATCGTGCGCTCCCCTCGATGCGGTCCGCTACCCGAACGGGGAGGGAAGGGCGCTGTTCCGCGGCGCGACGCCCGCTGGTCCTAGAAATCGACCTTGTCGTAATGCGGCGGCGGCACGATCACCTCCATCCGCTCGCTGAGCAGCGGCCGGAAGCTCGGGCGGGACTTCATCACCGCATACCAATCGGCCGTCTGCTTGTGGCCGCGCCAGTCGATGCCGCCCAGATAGTCGGCGACCGACAGCTGGGCCGCCAGCGCGAGGTCGGCGAGGCTCAGCACCGGCCCACCCAGCCAGCGGCGATGATCGAGCAGATAGTCGAAATAATCGAGATGGCCGTTGGCCCCCCGCATCGCGTCGCGCAGCACCGCCGTGTCGGGCGGGTCGCGGCTGACGAGCCGCTTGCGCATCCGCTCGTCCATCAGCGGCCGCACCACGTCGCCGTGGAAATCCTCGTCGAACCAGGCGACCAGCCGGCGAATCTCGGCGCGGTTGGGCGCGGTGCCGGGGATCATCGGCGCCTTGTCGACCGTCTCCTCGAAATATTCGCATATCGCGGCCGAATCGATCAGCACGATTCCACGCGATTCCTCGACCAGCACCGGCGTCTTCCCCGCCGGGTTCAAGTCCGCGAACTCGTCGCGCCGCAGCCAGGGCGATTCGCGCACCAGCTCGTGGGCGATGCCCTTCTCGGCCAGCATCAGCCGCACCTTGCGCGAGAAGGGGCAGAGCGGGAATTGGTAGAGCTGCCACATGGCGCCAAGCCTTAGCGGCGGCGGCGGCGCGCGTCAGCCGGTGATTCTGTTGCCGGGCTGCACGACGAGAATCTCGACCGATCCGGGCACGATCTTCGGCCGCTGCCCCGGCGCTGCGGGC
The DNA here is from genome assembly GCA_019239415.1 of Alphaproteobacteria bacterium. GTDB lineage: Bacteria > Pseudomonadota > Alphaproteobacteria > Sphingomonadales > Sphingomonadaceae > Allosphingosinicella. Next base: position 71,792 of record JAFAZW010000038.1, on the reverse strand, counting down.
GCTTCGTAGCGGGCGGCTGGGAGGTAGACGCGGCCGCTCTCCAGGTCGACGGCGCCGGTGCGCGCGCCGCGCTGCGTCTGGACGGTCGCGACCTTCCGCGGCAGCGGACCCGACGTGTCGAGGATCGTCAGCGTACCGTCTCCGCCCGAGGGAATGTAGGCGCGGCGGCGGCCGGGATCGACGAAGGCGCCGTCGGGGTGCGGCCCGATCGCGATCTCGCCGACCAGCTTGCCGTCGGCGGCGCGGACGAGCTTGGCGACGCCGTTGCCGCAGGCCGAGATCAGCACGCCTTCCGCGGCATAGGCGAGGCCGGTCGGGCCGTCGCAGCCCGGCAGCGGGATATGCTTCATCACCTTGTGCGAGGCGATCGCGATCTCCGCGATCTCGTTCCTGTCCTCGACGTTAACGAAGAGGTGGCCGTGCCCGTCGAGCGCCGGCAGCTCAAGCGCGCCGCCCACCGCCACCGTCGCCACCGCCTTCGCCGCGCGGGGGTCGACGATGGTGATCGACCCGTCCTTCGCGTTCATCACCCACACCGTCTTCGAGGCGGGCTCGTAGGCCGCCGCGTCGGGGTTGGCGCCGGTCTTCACTTGCCCTCGCACGGTCCCGGTCGCCGTCTCGAAGACGATCGCACTGTCGCTGCCGCCGGCGGTGGCGACCGCGAGGCCGGTGCCCGGGACGGGAACGACCGCGTGAAAGCGGGAGCCGGCGATCAGCCGCGGCGTCACCTTGCCGTCGGCGAGGTCGACCGCCGTCACGCCGTCGGTGCGGGCAACGAGCAGGCGGTGCGAGGCGGGATCGACCGCGAGCAGGTCCCAGCCGCCGTCGGGAATGCCGATCCGCTCCGCCACCTGCGGGGTCGATACCGGCAGCGCCGCGGCTGCGGCCGGCACGAGGGCGGCGAGCGCCAGCAGAATCGTCCTCATCTCGCTCTCCCTTACAAATCGAGCTTCAGCGCCGTGTAGACGGCGTAGCGGCCCTCCTCGCGGCGGTGCTGCAGGCCGGGGCCGACCGAGAGCAGCAGCGAATAGGGGCCGGCGACCTTGTAGCTGAGGCCGGCATTCACGCCAGTGAACGCTTTGCCACCTTCGGCGTCCGGCCCGCGATGGTAGAGTTCGGCGCCGAGCGTCAGCTTCTTGGACAGCGCGCGGGTGAGGCCGACGCCGGTCAGCCAATAATCGCAGTTTCCGGCGCCCGGGTTGATCTGATAGCCGCCGCCGCCGAACAGCGACCACGGCCCGAAATCCTTCTGCGCCCACACGGGCAGGAGCAGCTGAAGACGGCCGCTGCCGAGGCCGGCCCGCGCTGTGGGCAGGAAGAGCCGCGGGAAGACGGCCACGTCCGGGATCGCGTTTCCCTTCGCCTGGTGGACGAGCTTGAGCTTGGCCGCCACCTCGACCTCGCCGCTGCCGAAGCGGCTGCGGCCGCCGCTGCGATCGTAGGCCAGTGGCAGCACGGCGGTCAGCTGGAGGTCCTTCGCCGCGCCGTAATTGAGGTCGACGCCGGCGTCGGCGGCGGTCTCGCCCTGCCGGCCGCCGCCGGCTGCGAAGAGGTAGATTTCCCAGTGCTTGTAATCGGTCGGCTCCGGATCGTCGCTGACATAAGGCGGCCCGGCCGCGGCCGGGGTGCCCAAGGAGAAAGCGAGTGCCGCGCCGCAGCCAATATATCCAAGCCGTACCATTCGATGCGTCGCTAGGTCGGATTAACGGCCGCCGCAACGCGGCCGGGGGCACATTGGGATTTTGTAAACTTCCCATCATCGGCCCCGAACCTTGCCCGCGCCATGAACCGGTCCGAGCGGCCGCCGAGCCGAAGCCCGAGATCGCCCATGCCAATCGATTCCGCTGAAAGCGTTCCATCGCAAGGCGCACGGCGCGAGCCGGAGAGAGCCCAAGACGATGGGGGCCCGGTCTCGCTCGGCCGCTGCGAGCCCTTCGCGGCGATGATGCGGTTCTTTCTCTGGGGCTTGCGCAATGCGCGGCGCGTGGAGGACCTGCCGCCGGAAGACGTTGAGAAACCGTAGTTTCGCGGAAAGCTGCGCCGAAACTCACATCGCCCAGGATCCAATTCGTTCGACGAACCTGTCATAGGAGACTTGCAATGTCCAAAATTCATACCCTCGCGGCGCTGACCGCACTCGCAGCATTCTCCGCCGGTGCCGCCGCGGAGGCCGCGCCCCAGGCGCCTGCGGCCCGCATATCGATGGCCCGGGCGCGCACTATCGCGCTTCGGGCGGCGCCCGGCCGCGTCATCAGCGCGGAGCTGGAGAAGGAGAATGGCGGCTGGCGCTATTCGTTCGACATCCGCCTGCACGGCAACGTTCAGGAGATCGGCGTCGATGCGGTGAGCGGCCGCATCGTCGAGAACAAGTCCGAAGGAAAGGTCGATCACGACTGATGCAGATCCTCCTCGCCGAGGACGATGACGAGGCGGCCGAGTTCGTCGCAAGGGGCCTGCGCGAACTCGGCCATACCGTTCTCCGCGCGGGCGACGGCCTCGATGCACTCCACTATGCGCTCACGGAGCAGCTCGACATCCTCGTCCTCGACCGGATGCTGCCGGCGCTGGACGGGCTCAGCGTGTTGCAACGCGTCCGGGCCGCCGGCATCGAGGCGCCGGTCCTCGTGTTGACCGCCTTGGGGCGGATCGAGGATCGCGTCGCCGGGCTCGACGCCGGCGCCGACGATTATCTGGTCAAGCCGTTTGCCTTTTCCGAACTTGCCGCGCGGCTGAATGCGCTCGGGCGCCGTAAGCCGATGCATGACACCCCCACGGTGCTGGAGGCGGGGGACGTTCGTATGGACCTTCTCTCGCGCCAGGTGTGGCGCTGCGGCCAGGCTGTGTCGCTGCAGCCGCGCGAATTCCAGCTGCTCGAAGAGTTGATGCGGAACGCCGGGAAGGCCGTGACGCGGACGATGCTCCTAGAGCGGGTGTGGGGGTTCCACTTCGATCCGCAGACCAACATCGTCGAGACGCACATCAGCCGGCTTCGTGCCAAGCTCAACGCAGGGACCGGCTCGAACGCGATCGAGACGGTGCGCGGCGTCGGTTATCGAATGCGCGTCGATGCGTGACCTGTTCGGGAGCGCCGCATACCGCATCGCTTTCATCTATTCCGCTGCGTTCGCACTCGCCATCCTCGGCCTCGGCGTCGTGCTCTTCTGGAGCATGCACCTCGCATTCACGCGGCAGCTGGACGCGGCGTTGGGCGAAGAGGCGACGACGCTGGCGCAGGAATATCGCTCGGACGGGCCACAGGAGATCGTCGATGCGATCGCTCAGCGCGAAGCCTCGACGTCCCGCGACCGGCTGCTCTACGCCTTGTTCGACCGGCGCGGCCGCCGGATCGCGGGGTCGCTGCGGAGCGAGCGCCCCCGGCTGGGTCTCCACGACCTCAGCTTCGTCGACCCGCGCGAGGGGCCCGACTCGGGGCGCGGCCTGGCGGTCGCGCTCGGAGACGGCGCCACCCTCCTCGTGGCCGCGGACCGCGACAGGATCGAGCAGATCGACCGTACGATCATCTCCGTCTTCGCGGCCGCTTTCCTTCTGGTCGTCGCGCTTGGCATGGGTGGGGCGCTGCTCCTCGGCGGTTACCTGCGCAGCCGCCTGAACGCGATCAGCCGCGCCGCCGAGGCGGTCGTGGGAGGGAATCTCGCACGGAGAATGCCGATCGGCCCCCGCGGCGACGAGTTCGACCGTCTCGCGCGATCGCTCAACGCCATGCTGGACCGGATCGGCAGCCTCATCGAAAACGTGCGCCAGATCTCGACCGACGTCGCCCACGACCTGCGCACGCCCCTTGCACGCCTTCGCAATCGCTTGGAAGCCGGGCTTGCCACGGCCGCTCCCGGGAGGGAGGCCGCGCTGATCGAAGACGCACTGCATCGCGTCGACGATGTGCTGGCGCTCTTCGCCGCTATCCTCCGCATCGCCGAGGTGGAGGGCGGTCAGATCCGTCACAGCTTCGTGCCGGTAGACCTCAGCGTCCTCGCATCGGAGGTCGCCGAGAGCTATTTCCCGGCCGTCGCGGAAGGCGGCAGAGCGCTCGCCGCCTCCGTCGAGCCGAACCTGGTCGTGCGCGGCGATCGCGAGCTCCTGGCGCAGGCGCTCGTCAACCTGATCGAGAACGCGCAGGCGCACACGCCCAGCGGCACGCATATCGAGATATGCGTCGAAGCGGCGGACGGAGCGGCGCGCCTCGTCGTCGCCGACGACGGCCCGGGCGTTCCGGAGGATCAGCGCGGAAGGATCGTGGAGCGGTTCATCCGGCTCGAGGGAAGCCGCTCGGGGCAAGGCCACGGACTGGGCCTGAACCTGGTCGCGGCGGTCGCGGCCCTGCATGGCGGGACGCTTCGGTTCACCGACAACCGCCCCGGCCTCCGGGCCGCTCTTGAACTTCCGCGGGAACGCAAAGAAGGAAAGCCATGACCTCCTCACAAATTGACCACGGCCGCCGCGATGCGCTGACCAAGGTTCCCGCCGTCACCCTGGGCTTCTGGATCGTCAAGATCCTCGCGACGACGCTCGGCGAGACCGGCGGCGACGCGGTGACGATGAGCTGGCTCGGCGAGACCACCGCCCACCCCGTCCCCTACGGCTACCTCATCGGCACGGCGATCTTCGGCGTCGTGCTCGTGGCGCTGGTCGTCGTGCAGATCCGGGCGCGCGCGTTCAATCCATGGCTCTACTGGGCGACCATCGTCGCCTCCACCACCGCCGGCACCACCCTCGCCGATTTCGCGACGCGCGAGATCGGCATCGGCTATCCCGGCGGTTCGCTGCTGCTGCTCGCCTGCGTCCTCCTGTCGCTGCTCGTCTGGCATCGGACGCTCGGCACCGTGTCGGTGAACAGCGTCGCGGGGCCGCGCGAGGAGACCTTCTACTGGATCACCATCACCTTCTCGCAGACGCTGGGCACCGCGCTCGGCGACTGGATCGCCGACGCGGGGCTCGGCTATTCGGGAGGCGCGCTGGTGTTCGGCGCGGGGCTGGCGGTGCTCGCCGCGCTCTACTTCCTGACGAGCGCCAGCCGCGTCGCCCTGTTCTGGGCCGCCTTCATCCTCACCCGCCCGCTCGGGGCGACAGTCGGCGATCTTCTCGACAAGGGCGCCGACAAAGGCGGCTTCGAGATCAGCCGGCCGCTCATCTCGCTGATCCTCGCCGCCGTCATCCTGCTCCTGATCCTGGTGCTGCCGCAGCGGCCGGGCGTTCATCCCGGCACGGGCGGCGAGCCGAATAGGACTTGATCTGTTCTTTAATTCCTGCTATGTTCATGCGACTCGGGTTGGCTCTTTGACATTGTCGAATCGAATCAGGGCGGGGCCGGCGGACGCGCCGGCTTCCGCCTTGCGGGTGCAGTCGGCAAAGCTGCTTTCGTGGGCGATCGGGGGCACGTACGTTTCGGCCAACACGTACGTGTCCCATTGGTGGCGTCAGACGCCGGGGTCGAAGCGGCGGTGATGCCAGGTGAAGACGGCCATGGCGCCGCGGTGGGGTCGCCAGGCTTCGGAGAGCGCGCGCAGCTGCCTTTCCGAGGGCCGTTCCGGGAGCCCCATGATCACCCCCGCCTCGATCTGCACGGCGAGGTCGCCGGCGGGCCAGATATCCGGGCGGCCCTCCGCGAACAGCAGGTAGATTTCGGCGGTCCAGCGGCCGATGCCCTTGACGCGCGTGAGGAGGGCGATCGCCTCCTCGTCGTCCGCGGGGAGCGCGTCGAAATCGAGGCGGCCCGACAGCACCTCCTCGGCGAGGCTGCGGGCATAGCCGGCCTTCATCCGCGACAGGCCGGCCGCGCGCAGCGTCTCGTCGCTCGCCGCGAGCAAGGCCGCCGGATCGGGCGGGTCGCCGACGAGGGCGGTGAGCTTCGTCCACATCGACGCCGCCGCGGCGACGCTGACCTGTTGGCCGACGATCGCGCGCAGCAGGGTCTGGTAGCCGCGCGGGCTGGTGCGGGGCTCCGGATAGCCGGCGCGGGCGAGGGCGGCGGCGATGGGCGGGTGCGCCGCCGCCAGCGCGTCGAGCGACGCCTTCAGATCTTGTGCACCGATTCCCACGCGCCGCTCCCTTGCCTTGCGGCCGAGCGCCTAGCATAGCCGCGGCACCTCCCGAAACGTCAGGCATCCAAGCGCGCATGGCACAGCTCATCATCGTCGGCCGCGACGGCGCCGAGAAGCAGGTCGAGGGCAAGGTCGGCTGGTCGGTGATGGAGAATATCCGCGAGGCCGGATTCGACGAATTGCTCGCGCTCTGCGGCGGCTGCTGCAGCTGCGCGACCTGCCACGTCCATGTCGACGAGGAATGGCTCGGCGCGCTGAAGCCGATGGACGCGGACGAGGACGACCTCCTCGACAGCTCCAGCCACCGGCGGGCGAACAGCCGGCTCTCCTGCCAGATCGAATATGGGCCGGAACTGGACGGGCTCCGCGTCGAGATCGCGCCGGAGGACTGAGTTCCTCCCCATAACGGGGGAGGAGCTAAAAGCGGACCACGGCGGTCGGCACCGTCTTGCTCGTCGGCGTGACCTTCCACACCACCCGGGCCGGCGGTCCGGCGGCGGCGCCCTCCTCGTTGTTCTGCATGACGAGGGTGGCGTCGGTGGTGAGGGTGAAGGTGCCTTCGCGGCCGTCGACGTTCGAGGGCGCCTGGGGGCCGGGTGCGCCCTGGGTCATGTCGCCGAAGGCCGGCGCCTTGATGCGGACGCTGCCGTCCTTGCGCACCTCCGCCGCGACCCAGGGGATGAGCGCCATCGCATCGAGGTTGATCGGGAAGGAGAAGCCGCGGTCGAGCGTGCCGGTCAGCTGATAGTCGACGCGGAAGGTCCGGCCGCCGACATATTCCACGGCGCGATAGCCCTGCTCCCTGGCGAGCGCCTCGGCGACCTGGCGGTACTGCGCCGCATCCTCGGCCGACACGGGCTGCGGCTTCTTCGGACCGCCCTTGCCGTCGCTCATATTGGTCTCGGCCGCGAGTGCCTCGCCGACATAGGTGAAGGTGAAGCTGCGGTCCTTGCGGATGTCGAGGGTCGAAACGAAGCGGCCGGGGCTGAGCAGGCACGAGGCGAGGAGCAGGGGCGCCGCCAGCGCCGCGACCAGACGTGCGATCCGCATCTCTCTACCCCCCGTGAGTCCCCCCGGACGTTACGGCGGCGTATAGCGCGATCGCGGCGGCGTTGGAAACGTTGAGGCTCTCCATGCGCGCGCCGATGGGGAGGCGGGCGAGGGCGTCGCAATGCTGGGCGGTGTTGTGGCGCATGCCTTCGCCTTCGGCGCCGAGCACGAGCGCGACCCGCGCCGGCCCGAGCGCGTCGGCAAGCGTCATCTCCGCCTCGCCGGCGAGGCCGATGCGCCAGAAGCCGGCCGCGGCGATCTCGTCGAGCGCCCGCGCCAGATTGACCACCCGCACCCACGGGACGGTTTCCAATGCCCCGCTCGCCGCCTTGGCGAGGGCGCCGGATTCGGGCGGCGCGTGCCGATCCTGCGTCACCAGCGCCAGCGCGTCGAAGGCCGCCGCCGAGCGGAGGATCGCGCCGACATTGTGCGGGTCCGTCACCTGGTCGAGGACGAGGAGTGGGCGCCCGTCCCCGGCCTCGTCCAGCACGTCGGCGAGGAGGATGTCGGGGAGGCGCTCGACTTCGGCGACGATGCCCTGGTGCGGTGCGTCCCTCGGCACCAGCCGCCCGAGATCGGCGGCGTCGGCGAAAGTGACAGGCACGCTCTTCGGGATGTCGAAATCGTCCGCGGCCTCGCGCGTCAGCCAGATGCGCACGATCTCGCGGTCAGGGTTGGCGAGCGCCGCGGCAACCGCGTGGCGGCCCCAGAAGCGGGGACGGTTCTCGGGCTTCGTCTGCTGGCGGGCCTTGCGTCGCATCGTCCGGCTGCGGGTAGCGGGAATCCGGCGCACAGCACAAGTCGGCGGGCCGACCGCAGCCAAACTGGATGTAGAGCTGTTTGCAATCGTACCGGGAGGTGACATCCTCGCCTGTCGAACGGGGGGCGAATCGGTGAATCTGTCGCTGCGCTATCGCTACGACGATTCCCGACTGCGGGAACGCGCGTTGCTCGAACTGGCGCGGGCGCTGCGCAACGATCGCCTCGTCGCGATCACCGGATCGATGTCGGACGAAGCTCTGGGCTACTTTTCATGGACGGGATTCCAGAAGAAATTCGCGGCGGCGGCGAAGGAGATCGCCGGGCAATATGACAATGTCGTGAGCGGCCACGAGGCGGCAAAGACGCTCGTCGATACAATTTGCGGTCAGGCGGATCGGCTCCTGGAAGAGCGCACGCCCGTGGATCCGACGGTGAGGTTCGGCGTCATCCGCGATTGCTTCGAAGAATTGTCGCGGCTGCCGACGATCAAGCGCGAGGTCGAGTCTCGGTCGGCCGGCACATCCCGCAAGCTTTCGCCCCTGGAGCAATTTAGAACGACAGTGGCGGAGCTGTTCCGTCAGCGGCATAACAAGCGGAAGCCGCGCCCCGCCGCCATCCGGCCGCTGATCGAGGACCTCGGCCTCTTTCGCATTGCGACGCTCAATTACGATTTCGAGCTCGAGCGCGCATTCATGCTCCGGCGCGACGAACGCTGCCCGCGGTTTCTCGATCGCGTTGGCGAAGCCGGTTCCGGCCGCCCGGTGACATGCAATCGCATCGGGACAATGCACCGCTCGATGGGGGACGGGATGGCCGTCGAGAGCGACGTCGTGGACAGGGAGCGGCCGGACCGTCTCCTGGAATTCGCGATCGGCTCGCCGACGATCGATCGCCACATCCTCCACCTTCACGGCCGGGCCGATCGGCCGGAAACGATGGTCGTCACCGTCGCCGATTACGATCTTCGCTACCGCCGCGACGATCTGTTCCGGAATCCCTTCGAGCACGGGATGCGGGTGCTCTTCGCGGGCAATCCCGTGCTTTTTGTCGGGCTCGGGATGAACGAAAGGGAGCTGAACGACTTCCTGCGCTACTTTGTAAGCAACACTCCCTACCGACGCATGGCGCCTGCGTTCCTGATCTGGAACACGCTCGAAGGCGCCGATCGTGAGCCGCTCGACCTGCAGCAGCTCGAAACCTACATGAAAGAACGCCGGCTTGATTTTCTGCAGCGGTTGGGCGTGCACGTGATCTTCGACGAAGACTTGCTCGGTCCGCCGATCCAGCAATTCGGCGGCAAGGACGACAGGTGGCTGCGACAGCTCCGGCAGGAACGCCGTGCGGTCGACGAGAAGGACGCCGATGGCAAGCAGGACGTTGCGCTCAAAGCCTTGCGGGCGACGCTGGAGCGCATCCCCGCGGTCGCCGCAGAGCTGAAGGCCGCTTCGACACGGTCGGGCGACGGGACTTGGCGCGGGATCGGCTCACGGATACTTCCCGCCAAGCCCGGCACCACGGGTTCAGGCCAACCCGACGCGGTACGCTTATGGGGCACGCTGAGGCTGCAGGGGTGGGCGAGCGAGCAGCGAAGAGCGTTCGAGACTTCGCCCGGTGACGGGGCGGCCGAGCAGATTCTTGTCGGCATTTTCGAGCCCGGCTCCGGGCGAGGCGGCCTCGCCGAGGAGCTGGTGCAGCAGCGGGGCACCGAAAGCTTTAAGCTGCATTGCAAGGTTGTCCAGGGCACGAGACCGGACCACCGCCTGCTGGTGAATGCCGGATTCAGCTACGACAGCGACGCGATGCTCAACACGATTGCGTCGTTCCTCTTTCACCGACTGAAGGACCAGAGCAAGCCTTTGTCCAGGGAGCGCGATTTCGCCGACGGGCGCCTGTTCGATACCGACAGTCAGGCGCTCGTCATCATCAACGGAATCGACCGCTTCTTCGCTTTCGACGGCCAGCCGCTGAGCGCCGAGCTCGATCACCTTTTTCGCTGCGTCAAGGCACGCCCCCGCGAGGAGCAGAAGGTTCAGTGGCTCCTGCTGGGGACGGAGCGCATCAGCAAATATGCAGATCAGCTCGGCCTTCGGCCGTTCCGGCCTGCACGCCCCTCCAACACCGAGCTCGCCCGCCCCGAAGCGCTGTCGCCGATCGGAAACGAGACGCCGTTGCCGCGCGTGCACCTCGCTTCCTGCTATCTCGACAATGTATCCGACCGGTTCTCCCAGCGGGCGAGCGAGATCAATTCAAAGCGATCAGCCAATGAACCTTGCCGGTCCCCGCGCCTCAGCGAGGCGGCGATCGCCCGGATACGCGAGGCCGCCGGCGAGGACCGCTCCACGGTGCGGCGGGCATTCTTCGGAGGCTTCCTGGCGCCGCCCCTGATGCAGAGCCTGGGCTTCGAGTGCCCGGTCGTCTTCGAGGTGCTCCGAACGATGGCGTTCATCGGCTCCCCGGTCGAGGCCGAGGTGCTGCTCCACGCCCCGAAGATCCGCATCGTTCTGGACGAATGCTGCGAGCTTCACAACGACCCGGCGCTCGTCCTCCGCGCGCAACTGGCGGGACTGGAAGCGCTCGGCCTCATCGTGGAGATTGCACACACGGCCCACTCGACGATCGAGGTCTGCCCGCCCTCCGAAAACTGGAAGTGGCGGCGATACGGACTCCACCGTTCGCTCGCGAACGAGCTGAGGGAGCGACACGGCGCGCCAGTCTCGGAGGCGAAGCTCGCGGCAACTTTCAACATGTCACTCTTCGTTGCCCAGGCGACCGACAGCTACATGCCGAAGGAGAGCTTTCACGATGAGCTGGGCGAGCTCGTCGACCGCCTGGCGGGAGCCTGGAAGGACGAAGCCCCGGAGATGAGCGGATTCCCGGTTTCCCAGAAGCAGTTTCTGGAGACGGACAGCGCTCGGACCCTGCTGTTTCGGCCCGTCGACGGTGCCGATGCCTACGAGCAGTTCAGAAGGCTCTGCCTGCGCCGCAGCAGCGTCTGCCTGCGCGCCGCCCTGGCGGTCGTGCGCGGCTATTATTCGACGAGCGGGCTACTGACGCTCGGCCGCCACAGCGGTCTGGTCGCCGAGGGGCGCGACGGCGCGCTTACCGAGCATGCCGATCGACTCGATCGGCTGCTCAAGACCTTCGGCAAGATCGCGACCGCGCGGAAGGTCTTTCGCGACGCAACGAGATCGGCGGGCAAAGGACCGGAGACGCAGGCTGGAGAAGAGCACGCCAGGCGCTGGCTCGGTCCGGAGCCGCTTTATGCCGACGATCTCGTTTGGCTGCACAACGAACGTGGCGTGGTAAAGCTCGCGCAAGGGCATCTCTATGACGCGCGCCGCTCCTTCCGTCTCGCCGCGGACGCGAACAACCGGCATGTGGAACATGGCTACCCGGGGCACAATTGGCGACGGATTACCATGAACGAGGTGGGCCTGCTCATCGAGAGAGGACGCCTCGACCGCGCCGAGCGGCGCCTCGATGCAATCGAGGCAAGTGTCGACACCGCTCCGTGGGCCGAGCAGGTGCGTGGCGCCGCCGCTGCCGAAGCGGCGGCGGAGGACGCGCAAGGGCCCCAGACGATGAAACTGGAACCGCGGGAGCGGGTGCGCAGGATCCTCGATGCGTTCGGTAAGGATCTCTCGCCGCCGATGACGTGCGGGACTTGGGAATTTACCCGCGAGGAGATGCTCTTTGTCGCGCTCGCCACGTCCTATCGCGGGCTGATCGCCCATATGCGAGGCCAATATCGCGACGCCGATTCGCTCTACGCCCTGGGGACGCGGATGTTGCGTCATCTGCGGGAGACACGCGCCTATTCGATCTTCCAGCGCCACCTCGCAACACTCGGCCCGCACCTCGGCACCCGCGAGAACGCGCTTCGCGAAGCGGAGCTGGCCGTAGCCGCGGCCGATGCCGTGAAGCAGCTCGACGTCGCGCATCGCGCGCGGATCGTTCGTGCGTCCCAGGTCCGCAGCAATCCCGACAGCGGACCGGAGGACCGCAGGATGGCGCTGCAACAGCTGCACCGCGCGCTCGATTACGCTGCGGCGACCGATGCCTACCGAGTCCGCATCGAGGCGAGCAGCAGCCTCGCCAAGCAGATGCGGGAGAGCGGAGATTACGACGCTGCCCTGCGCTATGCCTCTGACGCGCTCGCGATCGCGTGCCGTTACGGTCATTCCCTGCACAAGATTTCGCTGCGGGTCGAGATCGGCCGGATTCTCGTCGAGCGCGGTGATCCGATCTCGGGCGACGCCCTTCTGCAGAGCGCTCTCGAGGCGGCGATGCTGAGCGGTTACCACCGTACCGTAGAGCGGGTGCAACGCGCGCGCCAGGTCGAGCGGCCGCCTCCGCCCGCCGGCTAGTCGTCGCGGCTGGGAACAACCGGCACGCGCTCGTGGCGGCGTTGACAGCGGCACACCCTTTCGCCATTTGGCGCCCTTCCCCCGAGGGGCGCCGCTGGACAGGTGGCCGAGTGGTTAAAGGCAGCAGACTGTAAATCTGCCGGACATGGTCCTACGCTGGTTCGAATCCAGCCCTGTCCACCAGGCGCCGCCCCTCGCGGGGCTGTGGCCGGCGAGCCAGCCGCCGCACGGCGCTCGTCCGACGCGCCGGCGGGAAGCCGGGCTTGCCCGCCGAAGCCCCCGCCGCTAGGCGAGGCGACCGTTCCGGCTGGAGGCCGAGGAGGCGGGCTTGCCCGCCGAAGCCCTCGCCGCTAGGCGAGGGCGCAGGCGGGTATAGCTCAATGGTAGAGCACTAGCCTTCCAAGCTTGTGATGCGGGTTCGATTCCCGCTACCCGCTCCAGCCTCCGCCAGATCGTGGTTATCGCGCCGTTAACGCCTGACGCGCGCGAGTCCCGTTTCGGAGCGCCCCAAATCGGCGTCTGGACGGCCTGCCGCCGTCCGACTTAGCCCCGCCGCCATGACCAACGCAGCCGCCTTGCGCGAGAAAGCCGAGCAGCTCCGGACGCTGGCGCGCGAATATGCGCCCGACGTCGGCTTTCCCCTGTCGCTGAAGGCGACGCGGCTCGAGCGCGAGGCCGCCGAGCTGGAGCGGCAGGGCCGCGAGCGCCGCCTGCCGCCGCTCACGCTCCGCGAGCGCGCCCTGTTCCCGTCGCCGCGGCCGTTCGGCCGCCGCGGCCTGCGCTAGAACTTCACCTCCGCCGAGATCGTGAACGAGCGCCCGCGCGGGTCGGCGACGCGCGGTTCCCACGAGCTGCCGGAGCCGGTGTTCGAATCGTAGGTGATCGCGAACGGCGGGTCCTTGTCGAACAGGTTCTTGATGCCGCCGACGATGGTGAAGCGGTTGTCGAACGTCTGGGCGATCGAGGCGTTGTAGATGATGTACGGCTTCACCCTCGGGTTGAAGTCCGGCCGCCCGGCGCTGCCCGGGAGGGCCTGGTTCTGGTAGCCATCCCGGTAGATTTGCGAGAAGGTCGCCGCGAAGCCGCCGCGGGTGTAGCTGATGAAGGCGTTGTGCTTCCACTTGAGGCCGAGGTCGCCGGCCAGCGTGAACACGCCCTTGGTGTTGGTGTAGGGCAGGTTCGGCAGCAGCTTTTCGCGCTTCACGAGGAGCAGGGTGCCGTCGAACCCGGCGAGCAGGTTGCCGCCCATCACCGGGAAGCTGGCACGGCCGGTGAAGTCGATGCCCTGCGTCCGGCGCGAGCCGAAATTGCCGTTGGTGAGGTCGATCAAGGTGATCACGCCGTTGGTGCGGGTGACGCGGGTCGAGAAGGCGTTGATGTTGGCGAGCAGCTGCTGGAGCGTGATCGTGCCGATCGTGTTGTCGACCGCGATCGACCAGAAGTCGGCGGTGAGGCTGATCCGCGGCGTCGGCTGCAGCACCACGCCGACGCTATATTCCTTCGCCGTCTCCGGCCCGAGATTCGGATTGCCGCCGGAGAGCGTGTCGGGGGTGATCGCGGCGCAGCCCGGATCGGTCGCGGATACCTTGCCCGACGGGCAGGTGGTCGGATCGACGAGGGTGTTGCCGGGGTTGGGCGACTGCAGGATGCCGTTGTAGATCTGGTTGAACGTCGGCACGCGGAAGGCGGTGTTGTAGGACGCCCGGAACATCACCTGCTCGATCGGCCTGAACTTGGCGGTGACCTTCGGGTTGGTCGTCGTGCCGAAGCCGGTATAGTCGTCGACACGGCCGGCGACGGAGATTTCCAGCTCCTTGAAGATGGGGAACAGGGCCTCGCCATAGGCCGCCTTCACCGTGCGCTTCGCCTGCTTCAGCGCGTTGGCGTTGTCGAAGGCCGCGTTGAAGATGTCCGGCTGGGTGCCGTCGCCGTAGGGCGAACCTTCGAAATGGTAGCTCTCGCGGCGGTAATCGGCGCCGAGCGCGACCTTCGCCATGCCGCCGGGCAGGGCGAACAGGCTGCCCGAGACGGAGGCGTCGACTTGGCGCGTCTCATACTTGCCGCCGTAGAGCTTGACGCCCCTCGCCGAGACGGCCTCGAGCGCGGCGAGCGCGGCGGGAGTCTGGGTCAGCGAGAAGGGGTTGAGGATGCCGCTGTTGAACAGCCCGACGATGCCCGGCGCGCTGGCCCCCGGCGCGGTCGGCGCGCGCGGGTCGACGCCGCCGATCACGGCGTTGGTGATGCCGGCCGCCTTGGCCGCCGCGACTTCCTGCGCGTTCCGGAACACGCCCGTATAGTGATAGCCGCCGCCGAGGACCGAATTGGCCCGGCTGGTGGCGTAGCTCGCGCCGGCGCGATAGTCCCAGCCGGCCCACAGCGGCCCATCGATGCCGAGCGCGGCGCGGAACGTCTTCGTGTCCGTGTCATATTCGCGGTTGCCGCAGTCGATGCAGCGCCAGCGGAAGGTGATCGGCTTGCCGTAATTGGCCGCGATCGCCGGCAGCACGGCGACCATGCTGCTGTAGACGGCATTGTAGGTCGCCGCGGTCAGCGGATTGAGCGGATAGGCGATCGGGAGACTGGAATTGTTCGAGCTGTACTGATTGTTCGAGAACAGCTTCGACGAATTGGCGTCGGAGCCGGTCACCTCGGCGTACAGTTCATGGCCGCCGAGCCGCGCGGTCGCCCGCGCATAATAGGTGAGGGTGTCGATCGGCTGCTGGATCGTCGCGGCGCGGCCGGTGTCCCACGAGCAGGCGAGGGCGGCGGTCGGGTTCGCCCACAGCACGGCATCGTAGTCCATTCCGCCCTCGACCGAGGCGCACCCGGCGCCGCCGGGCAGGCGGAGGACGTTGACGCCGCCGGTCGCCGGCGTCGTCGTTCCGGGGACGACGAAGCCCGGGTTGAAGCCGCCCGCCGGCGTGAGCGACGTCCCGCCGCTCGTCCCGCCGAGGAGGGTGCCGTTCTGGATGATGCCGATGCCGGCGCCCGACGGATTGATCGGGAAGGCGGTGGCGATCGGCGTGCCGCGCGTGTCGATCGACAGGCCGCGGTTCGGCTGGTTGCCGTTCACGAAGGCGCGGTCGCGGCCGAACAGGGCGCCGTTCCAGCTCTTGCTGACCGCGCCCATGATGTTGAAGCCGTTCTTCTCGAGCTTGCCCCAGCCGACGGTGGCGGAGACGCGGCGGATCGGCGCATCGCCGCGCTGGGTGATGTCGTTGAAGGCGGACACGTCGACGCCGGTGAAGTTGGTCTTGGTGATGAAGTTGATCACGCCGCCGACCGCGTCGGTGCCGTAGATGGCGGAGGCGCCGTCCTTGAGGATCTCGACCCGGTCGATCGCGGCGAACGGGATCTGGTTCACGTCGACCGCCGAGCCCTGCAGGCCGTGGGCGGCGACGCGGCGGCCGTTGAGCAGGATCAGCGTCGAGGCGCTGCCCTGGCCGCGCAGGTTGGCGGAGGAGAGGCCGTTGGTGCCGCGGGCGGCGCCGGTGACGACGTCGGAATTGGACGCGAGATTGTCGGCGCCGTTGCCGTTGTCGGTGAGGTAGGAGACGAGCTGTTCGGGATTGGCGATGCCTTCGCGCTGGAAGTCGCGGTTGGTGATGATCTGGAGCGGCAGCGCGCTGTTGTTCGGATCCTGGCGGATGCGCGATCCGGTGATGATGATCGCCTTGCCTTCCTGCTCGGTCGTGGCCGGGTTGCCGGGCCCGGGCGCCGCGTCCGTCTTCGGCGTCTCGGCGCCGGTAGGCGTGGGCGCTTCCTTGGTGGTGTCCTGCCCCGGTGGGGTGGTCTGCGCGGCCGCGGCGCCGGCCATGCCCAGCGCGGTCAGCGCGGTTCCGGAGACGAGGATCCGCCGCAGGCGCGTCCAATGTGCCATCTTATACCCCCTCTTCGTCACCGCCGCCCCGGCGGGTGTCGCATTCATGACCATTTTTTTTCAGCGCGCGCCAGAGCCTTTCTCGAACCTGTCCACAGCTTCAATTCTCCGCCGCGATCAGCTCCAGCGCCGCATCCATCGCCTTCGCCGCGCCGACGCCCTGCGGAATGTCGTTGGCATAAGCCGCGAAGGTGAGGGTGCGGCCGCTCCTCGCGACGAGATAGCCGGCAAGTGCCGACGTCTGGTTCAGCGTTCCGGTCTTGGCGGATATCCGCCCCTCGAGCGGCCCGCCGCGGAAGCGCCGGGCGAGGGTGCCGTCGACGCCGCCGACCGGCAGCGTCGCGCGCCACGCGCCGCCCCAGGGCTGCCCGGCCGCCCAGCGCAGCCACGCCACCACGCCGCGCGGCGTCACCCGGTTATAGGTGGACATGCCCGAGCCGTCGGAGAGGTCGACGGCCCGTTCGCTGATGCCGGCGCGGCTGAGGGCGGCCCGCACGGCGGTCAGGCCGTCGGCGATCGAGCCGGTGCCGGTCGTCGCGCCCAGCCGGCGCAGCAGCAACTCGGCATGGAGGTTCTGGCTCGCCTTCATCGTGCGGCGGAGGTCGAGGAGGAGGGGCGGCGGCGTCAGCTTCGCGACGAGGATCCGACCCGCCTGCGAGGGAGGCGCGGCGCCGCTCCGGTGCCGGACGGCCACCTTCCCCGTCACCCGCACGCCGCGCGCGGCGAGCAAGGCCGCGAGCCGGCTCGCGGCATAATCGGCCGGATCGTCGATGCCGAGGCGGAGCCGCTGCGGCGTCGCGCCGGCCGGGATGGTGCCGGTCAGGCGGAGCAGGCGGCTGCCGGGCAGCCGCTCCACGTCGAGCGTCGAAGGCTGACTCGCGGCGACGGTAGAGGCGTCGTTGCGAAGCGTGTAGTAGGTCGGCGTCTCGACATGCGGAGCCTGCCCGGGTGCCGCGGCGGTCACGACCAGCGCCAGCTCATTGTCGTCCAGGGTGAGCGCCGAGACGGCCGTGCCGGACTCGGTCGCCATGTTGTTCCAGCTCATTCCCGGGCTCCACCTCTGGTCCGGGAAGGCGCCATCGTCGCCGATCACGTCGCGCACCTTGCGCATCCGCGCCGCCACGGCGTCGGCAAGCGCGGCGAGGCAGTCCTCGCGGCAATCCGCGGCGCTGGAGAGGCGGGCGTCGCCATGCCCTTCGAGGACGACATCCGGCCTTGCGTTCTGCTTGCCCTCGAGCCACACGGCCGCGCCGCCCGTCGCATCGGCCGCCTCGATCCCGGGGAGGTCGGCGAAAACGGTGCCGACCGTGAACAGCTTGGTCGTCGAAGCGGGCACGAAGCGGCCCTCAGGGGCGATCGCCACCAGCTCCCGCCCGTCTTCCGCCGCCACGACCAGGCCGAACCGCGGCCCCGCTCCCGCCTCCGCCAGCTTCGCTTCGACCCGCGCCTGCAGCGGAGCCGGTGGCGGCGGCGGCGGCGCGGGCGCCGGCGCGGCGGCGACCAGCACGAGAGCGAAGGCGGCGGTTGCGGTGCGGCTGCTCAGCATCTGCCGGACTTAGACTCTGTGCCGAGCGACGGGAATCATCAATTCCCGTGCGGGCTGAGCCTGTCGAAGCCCCGTCCTTCCCGCTCCCCGCGAGAGAAAGGGCAGGGCTTCGACAGGCTCGGCCCGAACGGCGTTTGACAGGGACTCGGCGGAGTTTCGCGACGAGAGGCCCGCGAGCGCCCGAACCTCAGGCCATGGTCTCGCCCCGGAGCCAGGCCATCAACTCGCCGAACGGAATGAGCTGGTTGAAGGCGATGCCGGCAAGGCCGTCGCCGCACCAGCGCACCACGCCGTGGACCGGCCGGAAGCGGTCGAGGGTGAGGACGATCTCACGGCCGACTTCGAGCGGCTCGTCCGTCTCGACCTTGACGCCGCCCTGGCTGATGTCGCGGGTGTTGACGCCGTAGATGCGGGCGCCGCAGCGCAAGGTCGCAAGCCGGTCGACCTCGATGCGCGGCAGGCGCGGCCGCCAGCCATTTTCGAGCACCGCCTGGCTGGAGAGCATCTCGCCGACGTCGATCGGCGCCTCGAACTGGACGCCGATGTTGGAGCCTTCCGCCCAGATCACCGTCCCCGATATCTGGTGATTGGTCTTGAGCTCGATCGCGACGGCCGCCCCGGGCGCGTGGTGCGAATAGACGTGCGCCATCAGGCCGCCGGCCGAAATGTTGCGGATCAGGCAGAGCTCGCGCCCTTCGCGCCCGATCAGCGCGCCGACCCTCAATATGGTGAGGTGACGCGGCGCCTGGCGCCGCTCGGCGGCGGACGGCGGCAGCGGCGCGCGCTGCGAGAAGGAGATTATCGTCTCGTCGTGAAGATCGTTTGCCAGCATCGTCCCCGCCAATCCCCTGAAGTCCCCTTCGGCGATCCCCCACGATGCGAAAAACCATAGCAGGCGAGAGGTTTAAGAACTTGTTACGCGCGTCCGCGGCGGAGCGCGGCCCGATGCGGGCGAAGCGTTCACGGCTTGCTTACCATTCCCGCCTACGACCGCAGCCATGAACGCGGAGCTGAAGATCGCACGGCGGCTGCGCGAGGACGTTCGTCCCCGCTCCGCGGTCAGCGGCGGCGTCGGCCTCGTCGGCGTCGCGGGGCTGCTCGCCTGGGTAGTGGCCGCGCGGCTCTACGACTGGTCCGGCCCGCGCGCTTCGCTCTGTGCGGTCGCCGCCTGCGGTCTGCCCATGGTCGCCTGGTCGCTCCTTGTCGACAAGGTCCATCGCAGCCCCGCCAACGGCCTCGATTGGGACTCGCCGCCGCGCCCGCTCGCGGACTCCGCGCGGCTCAGCGTCGTCAAGCTGACCGGGCTGTGGGGGACGTGGGCGGCGATCGCCTTCCTCTACTGCATGGGCCGCTGGTACTGGCAGGACCCCTATCTCTTCTCGATGCGGATCTTCGCCGCGGCGGCGCTGCCGCTGGCGGTCGCGTCGGTGCCGTACATGCTATGGATCGACCGGCGGCTGAAGGCGCCGCACGACGGTGCCTGGCATTTCGGCAATCTGCTGCTTGGCCGCCCGTACGACCGGAACGGCGTGTACGAGCATCTGCGCTGCTGGACGATCAAGGGCTTCTTCCTCGCCTTCATGCTCGCCATCGTGCCGGGCAACTGGTTCGGCGTCGTCGCACCCAGCGCCGCCGAGATCTCGACGAACGTCGTCCGCCTGACCCAGTGGCTGATCGTGGCGATGTTCATGTTCGACACGACCTTCGCCACCGTCGGCTACGTCTTCACGATGAAGCCGCTCGACGCGCACATCCGCTCCGCCAACCCCTATGCGGCCGGCTGGATGGCGGCCCTGATCTGCTACCCGCCCTTCGTCATGATGGGCGGCAACGGCCCGCTCAACTACCGCTACGCGACTTTGGGGGAAGACGGCTGGGGCCACTGGCTCGACGGCTACCCTGTCCTGCTCTGCATCTGGGGCGCGATCCTCGTCGCCCTCACGGGCATCTACGCCTGGGCAACGGTGGCGTTCGGCCCCCGCTTCTCCAACCTCACCCATCGCGGCATCCTGACCCACGGCCCCTATGCGTGGACCAAGCACCCCGCCTACCTGTCGAAGAACCTCTTCTGGTGGCTCGCGACCCTGCCGTTCCTCGTCACGACGGGCAACATCCACGACTCGATCCGCAACGCCTTCGTGCTGTGCGCGGTGAACGGGGTCTATTACTGGCGCGCGCGGACCGAGGAGCGGCATCTGATGGCCGATCCGGCCTACCGCGACTATGCGGCGTGGGCCGCCGAGCATGCGCCGATCACGCGGCGTTTGGCCCGCCTGAGGGCGATGCTGCCGCGCCGGCCCGAACCGGTGGCTCTACCCGCCGAATAGGGTCCCGGTCCGAGCGGCCTAAGGCGCGATCCTCCACGAAATCGCCTGGCCGTACACGCTTCGCACGGGCTTTCCCGACGCGTCCAGGGCGGGATGGAATTTTCCGCGCTCCCTGAGCGCAATGCAGGTCATCGCATCGAGGGAGGCATTGCCGCTCGTCTCCTCGAGAAGGCAGTCGCGGACCTTGCCCTGCTCGTCGATGAGCAGGAAGACGCGCGACCGCCCCGTATCCAGCTCCCGCAGCGCCTGGGCGGGATAGTCGCTCGATGAGATCCACCTGGCGAGGGGGGCGAGCGGCTTGGCGTCGGTCTTGATCGCCGCCGAGCGGCCCGCGTCCATGTTCCAATGGGCGCGCAGGTCGGCATTGCAGGCGGCGAGAGCGGCCATCGCCTTGTCGATGCCGGGTACCGCAAACGTCCAGTCGATGCCGCGGCCGCCCTTCAGGCCGATCGCACCGGTGCGCCCGATTTCGGCTGCGTCGCCGGGTGCGAGGCTCGTGAGAACGACCTTGCGGCCGCTCTTTTCAACCGAATAGACCAGCGCCGTCGCTTTGACCGTCCGCCCCGCGAAAGCGACCGTCACCGGAACGTGCTCCGCGGTCGCATTGGCGCTCTTGCGGATCACGAAGAGCTGCAGGAGGCTGTCGTTGGGCGAGGGACGCAGGACCAGCTCCAGGGGCGCATCCGCGTCGCCATATTCGCGCACCGCGGTGCAGAAGGTCTCGGCATAATCGACTATCCAGGCCTTGCGCGGAGGCAGCGGACCGGAGGCCGGCACGGCGGCGGAGAGAGCCATAAGGGTCGCGAACATGGGAAGTGCATAGCCCGGACGGGACTCCGCTCCAAGGCTAAATGCGCAGCAAATTCACGAGGATAGCGTTGCCCGTGGGAGTCAGGATCGACTCCGGGTGGAATTGGAGCCCCGCCTGCCGGGCCTGGGGATCGCTGATCGCCATCGCCATGCCGTCGACCTCGGCATGGACTCGGAAGCGGGGCGGGAGGTTGCGGGTGCACAGCGAATGGTAGCGGCCGATCTGCACCGGTCCCTCGATGCCTTCGAACGGGCCGATGCCGTCGTGATGGACGATCGACGCCTTGCCGTGCACCGGCTCGGGGGCGCGCTCGACCGTCCCGCCGGCCTCCAGCACGATCGCCTGGTGGCCGAGACAGATGCCGGCGAGCGGCACCTTGCCCTTGGCGAGGGCGATCAGCTCCAGGCAGCAGCCGGCATCCCCGGGCGTGCCCGGGCCAGGGGAGAGGAGGAGGGTCGCGCCGCTCTCTTCGGCGGCGGCGAGGGCCGTGTGCGCCGGGACGCTGCTGCGCAGCACCCGCACCTTGCGGCCGAGCCGCTGGATCGCCTCGACCAGGTTGAAGGTGAAGCTGTCGAGATTGTCGATGAGGAGGACGTCGCCGCTCATGCCGCACCTCCCGCCGCGGTCGCGGCGGCGATCGCGGAGAGCACGGCCGACGCCTTACGCCGGGTCTCGTCCGCCTCCTTGCGGGGGTCGCTGTCGTGGACGACGCCGGCTCCGGCGCGGACGAAGGCGGTGCCGTCCTTGACCACCGCCGAGCGGATGACGACGCCGGTGTCCATCGCCCCCTCGCCGTTCAGCCAGCCGACCGCGCCGCCATAGGGGCCGCGCCGGGTCCGCTCGGCCCGACGCAGCAGCTCGGTCGCCTTGAGCTTGGGCGCGCCGGAGAGGGTGCCGACGTTGAGGCAGGCGGCCAAAGCGTGGCAGGCATCGTAGCCGATGCCGAGCACCCCCTTCACCGACGAGACGAGGTGCATGACCCGGGCGTAGCGCTCGACGCTCATCAGCCTGGCGACGCGGCGGGTGCCGGGGACGCTCACCCGCGCGACGTCGTTGCGGGCAAGGTCGACCAGCATCATGTGCTCGGCGATCTCCTTGCCGTCGAGCCGGAGGTCCGCCTCCATCCGGTCGTCGTCGTCGGCATCGGCGCCGCGCGGGCGGGTGCCGGCGATCGGTTTCACCTCGACGACGGGCCATCCTTCCTCGCGCAGCACCCGGACCGAGGTTTCGGGCGAGGCGCCGAACAGGATATGGTCCGGCGCGGCGACGAAGAACATGTAGGGCGACGGGTCGAGACGCCGGACCGCGGCGAAGGCCAGGAGAGGGTCGGGGCAGGGTGCGCGGAACGTCCGCGACGGCACGATCTGGTAGACGTCGCCGGCGAGAATATGCTCCTTCATCCGGGACACGACCGCGCCGTAGGCCGCATCGTCGAGATCGGCTTCGGCCTCCACCGGTGCCGGCCGTGGAGGGACAAGTGCAAGACCCCCATCTCGTTCGTCGCGAGCGAAGTCGAGGGGCGCCCGCTCCGCCGCCGTGCCAGCGCCCCTCGACTTCGCTCGGGACGAACGGACTTGCGAGACCTGCTCGCATCGCGCGGCCAGCGCGGCCAGCCGCTCGGCTGCGGCATAGTGGGCGTGCCTGGCGCCCTCCTCCTCGCCGGCGAAGCCGGTGCAGACCAGCCGCGGCGCCAGTCCCTGTTCGAACACGACCAGCGATTCGGCGAGCCAGAAGACATAGTCGGGAAAGCCGAGCGGATCCTCGGCCGGCGCCGGCAGTGCCTCGAGGAAGTCGACATGATCGAAGGCGATGACGCCGAGGCAGGCGAGCGCGAACGGCTCGTCGGGCGTGTCGGAGCGCAAGGCCGTGGTCACTGCCCGCAGCGCGTCGAACGGCGAGGGCGCCAGCAGTCGCGCCTCGGCGTCGTCGCCCAGCGGCGGCGGGAAGCGCAGGACGAGCCGGTCCGCCGCCGCTTCCAGGACCCGGTGCGGCAGCCCGCGCGCGACGGACGCAAGCACCGCGCGGCCGCCGGTGCCGAGCGCGGTCAGCACCACGTCGAAGCCGCGGCATTCGATCCGCGCCGCCGCCTGGTCGAGGATCAGGCTCGGCCCCGCCAGCGCCTCGAGCAGCATCGTGTCGCGGCGGCGGCCGCCGTCGGAGAGCGCCGCGTAAAGGGCGAGGCGGTCGGGTGCCGCGTCCAGGCGGCGGGTCAGCGCCCGCGCCGTCCCGCCGGCCGGGATCGGCGCGCTCATGCGGCGAGCTGGCGGCCGACCGCCGCGCAGATCGGCGCGAGATTCGCCATCAGTTGCGCGAACTGGTGCGGGTAGAGCGACTGGGCGCCGTCGGACCAGGCGACGGCGGGATCCTCGTGCACCTCGACGAGAATGCCGTCCGCCCCGCACGCCGCCGCGGCGAGGGCCATCGGCGCGACGAGGTCGCGGATGCCGGTGCCGTGGGAGGGGTCGACCAGCACCGGAAGGTGGGTCTTCTGCTTGATGTAGGGAATGGCGTTGAGGTCGAGCGTGTTGCGCGTCGCCGTTTCGAAGGTGCGGATACCGCGCTCGCACAGCACCACCTGCTCATTGCCTTCCGCGAGCAGATATTCGGCGGCGAGCAGCAGGTCCTCGACCTTGGCGGCCATGCCGCGCTTCAGCACCACCGGCTTACCGGAGCGGCCGACGCTGCGGAGCAGCGCGTAATTCTGCATGTTCCTGGCGCCGATCTGGAGCGCGTCGGCATATTCGGCGACGACCTCGACATCCGCGGTCTCCATCACCTCGGTCACGACCGGGAGGCCGAATTCGTCGCCGGTGGCGCGCAGGATCTTGAGCCCCTCGATGCCGTGGCCCTGGAAGGCGTAGGGGCTGGTCCGCGGCTTGTAGGCGCCGGCGCGGATCGCGTCGGCGCCGGCCGCCTTCGTCGCGGCGATCGTGTTGCGCATCTGGCTTTCGGTCTCGACGGCGCAGGGGCCGGCGATGACCGTGAAGCCGCGTCCGCCGATCGCCGTCCGCCCGAGCCGCACCACCGTATCGTGGGGGTGCATCTCGCGGCTGACCAGCTTGTACGGGGCGAGGATCGGCTTCAGCGATTCGACCATCGGATGGCTTTCGAGGGCGAGCTCGGCGAGCACCCGTTCGTCGCCGAGGGCGCCGAGCACGACCCGCTCGGCACCCGGCATGTGGAGCGGCTTGAGGCCCTTCTCGGCGATGCGGTCGAGCAGCTCCTGGGCGACGTCGGCGCTGGCTTCGGGCTTGAGGACGATGATCATCGGATACGGCTTTCGGCTGGAGACACGAAAAAGCCCGCCGGAGGGGCGGGCCTTGGTTGCGTTGGCTAAGGACTCTTAGGTCGTCAGCGCAGGCAAGCGGGGGCGCCCCGGGCGGGATCGGCCGGCCAGCGCCACCAGCGCGCGGCGCCGCCGCGCGCGGGAAGGGTCGAGAAGGAAAGGCTTTTCATCGCCATGACGGCCTAAGGCTAGTGCGCTGAACCGGGGCTGACAAGGCGCTTTGTCGCCCGTTGCGCCGCATGGGTCGACGTGGGAGGAAGGCCGCCCCTTCCCCACCTTGCGGAGCCGCCCGATGCTCGACCGACGCCAGTTCCTCGCCGCCACGGCTTCCGGCGCCGCGCTCTCGGCGCTCCCCGCCGCCGCCGCGCCGCCTGCCTCGGGAGACGCCGCCTGCGAGGCGATGCTCGCCGGGATCGCCGAGGAACTGCTTCGCGATCACCCGGAGAACGCCACCACGCTCGGCCTCGACAAGGGCCCGCGCGCGCCGCTCAAGGCGCGGCTCACCGACCGTTCGCTCGCCGGCAAGGCGCGTGAGGCCGCGGCGGTCGCCGCACGGCGCGCGCGCATGCGGTCCGTGCCACGGAATCGCCTGTCGCCATCGACCCTGCTCGACCTCGAGGTGGCGGAGACGGCGCACCGCACCGCGGCCGAAGGCTTCCGCTTTCCCTATGGCGACGTCGTCACGCTCAACCAGAACCTGTCCTACCGCAACTCGCCTTATGCGGTGGCGCAGAATCTCGGCGCGTTCGTCGAGACGCCCGACCTGCTCGACAGCAACCACGCCATCGCCGTGGCCGCCGACGCCGAAGCCTATCTCGCGCGGATGCACGCTTATGCGCGCCAGCTCGACGGTGAAACCGAGCGGCTGCGCCACGATGCCGGCCTCGGCGTGATCCTTCCCGACTTCCTGCTCGACAAGACGATGCGCCAGATGAAGGCAGCGCGGGCGAAGCCGATCGGCGACTGGGGGATCGTCGGCTCGCTGGCGCGGCGGACGGCCGCGATGCCGGGCGACTTCGCCGGGCGCGCGGCGCGGATCGCCGAGGCCGAGGTCGCGCCGGCGATGGACCGCCAGCTCGCCGAGCTCGCCCGCCAGCGCGCCCGCGCCGACGATCGCGCCGGCTGCTGGAGGCTGCCGGACGGCGACGCCTTCTACGCCTGGTGCCTGCGCGCCGGCACGACGACGACGCGCACGCCGGACGAGGTCCATCGCATGGGCCTGGCCGAGCTCGCCGCCCTGCAGGCGCGGATGGAGCCGATCCTGCGCTCGCTCGGGCTGACGCAGGGCAGCGTCGGCGCGCGCATGACCGCGCTCGGCAAGGATCCCAGGTCGCTGTTCCCGAACACCGACGCCGGCCGCAGGCAGATCCTCGATTATCTGAACGGCCGCGTCGCCGACATCCGCACCCGCCTTCCCCGCGCCTTCGCGACGCTCGTGCCCGGCAACCTCGTCATCAAGCGCGTGCCGCCGGACATCGAGGCCGGCGCGCCGGGCGGCTATGCGGCGGCCGGCACGATCGACGGATCGGTGCCCGGCAATTACTACATCAACCTGCGCGACACCTCGATCTGGCCGCGCCACGCCCTGCCGACCCTCACCTATCACGAAGGCATTCCCGGCCACGTCTGGCAGGGCGAGTACACCTACAAGCTCCCGCTGGTCCGCTCGCTGCTCGCCTTCAACGCCTATTCGGAAGGCTGGGCGCTCTATGCCGAGCAGCTCGCCGACGAGCTCGGCGTCTACGACGGCGATCCGGTCGGCCGCCTCGGCTACCTCCAGTCGCTCGCCTTCCGGGCCTGCCGCCTCGTCGTCGACACCGGCATCCACGCCAGGCGCTGGACCCGCGCCCGCGCCATCCAGTGGTTCGTCGAGACCAACGGCTCCACCTACGAGGAAGTTCAGGGCGAGGTCGACCGCTATTGCGCCTGGCCCGGCCAGGCCTGCGGCTACAAGGTCGGGCACAGCGAGATCAACCGGCTGCGCGACAAGGCCAAGGCCGCACTCGGCCCCCGCTTCGACCTCAGGACGTTCGACGATGCGCTGGTGCTGGGCGGGAACGTGCCGCTGACGCTGCTGGAGCGGGTGATCGACCGGTATGTTGCCACAGCCCGCTCCTGAACGGGCTCCGGCTTGCCGGACGATTCTTGACATGCCCGCCAAGGGCGGAACAGACTTTGCCGCGGGGGAGGGGCGGCATTGTCTGCCAAAGCGTACGAGCTCCGGATCGCCGGGCGACTCGCTGCCCTGACGGGCGCGGCCATTCTGATGGCGCTTTCCGGCGCGGCCCCCGCGGCGAGCGAGGACACGGCCAAAATTTTCGGCGCGCAATTCACCGGCTTCTCCGGCTGGCGCGAGACCGGCCTGGTCGTTCGACCTGCCCGAGCTCAAGGAATGGCCCTTCTTCTGGCAGCAGCGCGAATATGTCATGGGCGGCGGCGAGGCCAACTACATGTTCCTCGCCCTCGCCGCCGACCGTCTGTACCGGGGCGGGGGGAAGTGACACGCCCGCCGGAACATCCCGCCGATTTCGCCTCGTTCAGGACCCGCCGATGACCGCCCAGCATTTCCTCCCCGACGCCGACCGTTATGACGGCCGCATGCCCTACCGCCGCTGCGGGCGAAGCGGGCTCGACCTTCCGGCCATCTCGCTCGGTCTGTGGCAGAATTTCGGCGGCGCCGACGTCTTCGAGACCGGGCGGGCGATCCTGCGCCGCGCCTTCGATCTCGGCGTCACCCATTTCGACCTCGCCAACAATTACGGCCCGCCCTACGGCTCGGCCGAGGAGAATTTCGGCCGCGTGATGGCCGCCGACTTCCGGCCCTGGCGCGACGAGCTGATCGTCTCGACCAAGGCGGGCTACGACATGTGGCCGGGCCCCTACGGCAATGGCGGCAGCCGCAAATACCTCCTCGCCAGCCTCGACCGGAGCCTCAGGCGGATGGGCCTCGACTATGTCGACATCTTCTATTCGCACCGCGTCGATCCCTCGACGCCGCTCGAGGAGACGATGGGCGCGCTCGTCCAGGCCCACCGGCAGGGCAAGGCGCTCTACGTCGGCATCTCCTCCTACTCGCCCGAGCTGACCCGCGCGGCGGCGGCGATCCTGCGCAGCGAGGGCGTCCCGCTCCTCATCCACCAGCCGAGCTATTCGATGCTCAACCGCTGGGTCGAGGGCGGCCTCCTCGATACGCTCGACGAGCTGGGCGTCGGCTGCATCGCCTTCTCGCCGCTGGCGCAGGGGATGCTGACCGCCAAATATCTGAACGGTGTCCCCGACGACGCGCGGGCGGCGAAGTCCGGCTCCTTTTCGCCCGATCTCCTCACCGAGCGGAATCTCCGCCACATCCGCGCCCTCCACGACATCGCCGCGGCGCGCGGGCAGACGCTCGCCCAGATGGCGATCGCCTGGGTGCTGCGCGACCGCCGCGTCACCTCGGCCCTGGTCGGGGCGCGCACCGAGGCGCAGCTCGCCGATTCGCTCGGCGCGCTCCACCGGCTTGACTTCTCCCAGGAGGAGCTGGACGCGATCGATGCCCACGCGGTGGAGGGCGGCATCGACATCTGGAAGACCTCGTCGAGCGTGACGGCGCGGTGAGGTGTCCGGGGCCTCCCCATCCGCTACGCGGGGGGAACGGGACCTAGAGCGAGGCGAGATCGATCCGCCCGGCCTTGTCCAGCGGCTCCGACCGGTCCGGCAGCTCATATTTGAGCCCGCTCGCGCAGTTGAACAGCACGGCGCGCTCGTCGCGGCCGACCAGCCCGCGCGCCACCGCCTCGCGCCAGGCCGCGAGCGTCGCGCCGCCCTCGGGGCAGAGCAGCAGGCCCTCCTCCCGGGCGCAGCGCGCCGTGTCCTCGAGCAGCGCCTCCTCCGCCACCGCCATGGCGAAGCCGCCGCTCTCGCGCACCGCGCGCAGGATCAGGAAGTCGCCGATCGCCCGCGGCACGCGGATGCCCGCCGCCCGCGTCGCCGCATCCTCCCAGCGCGCGGCATGCTCCGCGCGCTCGTCGAACGCCTTCACTATGGGCGCGCAGCCGGCGGCCTGCACCGCCACCATGCGCGGGCGCTGGCTGCCGATCAGCCCCATCGCCTCCATCTCGCCGAACGCCTTCCACATGCCGATGAGGCCGGTGCCGCCACCGGTCGGGTAGAAGACGACGTCGGGCAGCGCCCAGCCGAGCTGCTCGGCGAGCTCGAGCCCCATCGTCTTCTTGCCCTCGATCCGGTACGGCTCCTTGAGCGTCGACAGGTCGAACCACCGGCCCTCGCGCGCGCCCTCGCCGACGATGCGCCCGCATTCGTCGATCAGGCCGTTCACCCGGTACACGCGCGCGCCCTGCGCGGACATTTCCCGGATGTTCGTCTCCGGCGTGTCGGCGGGGCAGAAGGCGATCGCCTCGATCCCGGCGCGCGCCGCATAAGCCGAAAGCGCGGCGCCGGCATTGCCGTTGGTCGGCATGGCGAGGCGCGTCACGCCGAGCGCCTTGGCCATCGACACCGCCAGGGCGATGCCGCGCGCCTTGAACGAGCCGGTCGGCAGCCGCGCCTCGTCCTTGACGAGCAGGTTCGGCCCCGCCTCGAGCGCGATCAGCGGCGTCCGCCCCTCGCCGAGGCTGACGATGTCCTCGCCGCGCCGGACCGGAAGGATCTCCCGATAGCGCCAGATGTCCTGCGGCCGCGCCGCCAGCGCCTCGCGCGTCAGGCGACGGGCGGCGCCCGCGAGGTCGTAGCGCACGAGCAGGGGAAAGCCCGCCGGCGAGAGGTTGTGGAGCCGGTCCGCCGGTACCCGCTCGCCGGTCATCGCGCATTCGAGATGGGTGACGAAGCTGTCGCGGGTCTCGACGAGATTGGCGTTCCAGAGCGGGGTCAACGGCGTCTCCAGCGGGCGCTTCCGGCCCGGCGCCCTGCCCGAAGCGCGCTGGCGAGGCAAATGACAAGGGCGTCAGCCATGCCGTCTTCGCACCGTCGTTCCCGTTACCGAAAGTTAACCGGCGCGGTCTTAGTAAATCCAGGTTCGACGACCAGAACAGGAAGGTTTCCCGCCATGAACGCGATCCGCAAGCTCATCAAGAACGACAAAGGCGCCACCGCCATCGAATATGGCCTGATCGCCGCGCTCATCGCCGTCGCCGCGATTGCGGCCATGCAGGGCGTGGGCGGCAGCCTCAACAAGACCTTCTCGAACGTCTCGACGACGCTCGGCTAAACCGCCGGGCCTGCGTTTCGAAGCTTTGCTGGAAGCCGCCGGGCGTGGACCCCGGCGGCTCCTTGCCGTTTGATCTCCCGCGCCGGCGGCGGCAGAGAGGGCGACGGGAGGCCGCCATCGCCGCAATGCCGCACAGGGAACCGAGGATCGCGGGTGTCGAGCTCGGCGGCACCAAGTGCGTCGCGACCCTCGCCCAGGGCCGCGCGGTGATCGACCAGGCGCGGGTGCCGACCACGCGGCCGGACGAAACGCTGGATGCGCTGGCCGCGGTGCTGCGGCGCTGGGACGGCGTGGAGGCGCTCGGCGTCGCCAGCTTCGGCCCCGTCGATCTCGACCCCGCGTCGCCCACCTACGGCTTCATCACCTCGACCACCAAGCCAGGCTGGCGGGACGCCGATGTGCTCGGGCCGCTCGCCGCGAGCCTCGGCGTCGCCGCGGCGTTCGACACCGACGTCAACGGCGCCGCCGTCGCGGAGATGCGATGGGGCGCCGGGCGGGGCCTCGCGGATTTCGCCTATGTGACGGTCGGGACGGGCGTCGGCGTCGGCCTGATCGTCGACGGCCGCCCGCCGCGCGGATTCCTCCATGGCGAGCTCGGCCACGTGCGGGTGCCGCGCCTCGCCGGCGACGACTGGCCCGGCGCCTGCCCGTTCCACGGCGCCTGCGTCGAAGGACTCGCCTCCGGCACCGCCATCCGGGCCCGGCTCGGCGGCCGCGATGTCGGCTCGCTCCGCCCTGACGATCCCGTCTGGGACGGCGTCGCGCAGGCGCTGGCCCAGCTTTGCCACGTCATCGTCTGCGCCGCGGCGCCGGGGCGGATCGCGATCGGCGGCGGCGTGATCGAACGCCAGCCGCATCTGCTGCCGCGCATCGGCCGCCTGCTGATCGACAGCATGGCCGGCTACATGCCGATCCCCGACCCCGAATCCTATGTCTGCGCCCCTGCGCTCGGCGACCAGGCAGGGCCGCTCGGCCCCGTCGCGATGGCGGCCCGGCTACTCGGCGCCGACGAAGGCGACCGCGCCGGCGCCTAGGTCGAGCGGCACGCCTGGCGCGACGACCAGACATTCGCCCGGACCGGCCGTCTCGCCGCCGGCGCGCGCTTCGCCCTCGACCGGCAGCACCCAGCGGCGGCGGTCCTCGAGCGGGACCGGCGCCTCGGTCGCGCGCAGCAGCGAGAAGGGCGGGCTCTCGACCAACGACGGCGGCCGCGGATCCGGACGCCGGACGTACGGCCCCGCCGCGGCGACGGCGACGGCGTCGTCGAGGTGCAGCGCGCGGGGCCGGCCGTAATCGTAGAGCCGGTAGGTGACGTCGCTCGCCTGCTGGAACTCGAGGAGGGCGATGCCGGCGCCGATGGCGTGGATCGTCCCCGCCGGCACGAAGAAGAAGTCGCCGGCCGCGACCGGCACCCAGTCCATCAGCCCCTCGATGCTGCCGTCGGCGGCGGCGGCGCGGAGCGCCTCGCGGGGCGTCTCCGCGCTAAGGCCGAGGCCGATCGCCGCATCGGGCTCGGCGTCCAATATGTACCAGCATTCGCTCTTCCCGCGCGGCAGCCCGCGCGCCCGCGCCGCGGCATCGTCGGGATGCACCTGCACGGAGAGCTTCTCGCCGGTGAAGATGTACTTGGCGAGGAGGGGGAGATCCGCGGGGCCTTCGAACCAGATCTCGCCGATGCGCCGCCCGCCGGTATCGCCGAACGGCGGCGGCAAGCGCGTCCGCCCCCACGGCTTCTCGACCTGGCGCGCTTCAAGCTTCATGCATCGGCCCCTTGCCCGGCCGGTCTCCTGTCCCCTAAGCCCGCTCCAGACAAGCGAAAAGGGAGCGGGATGGATCGGGCTAAGGCGGGCGGCGCGACGGCCGCGTTCATCACGGTCACCAGCCTGTTCTTCGCCTGGGGCTTCATCACCTCGATCATCGACCCGCTCATCGCGGCGGTGAAGGGCATTTACAGCCTCAACAATCGCGAGGCCTTGCTCACCCAGTTCGCCTTCTTCATCAGCTACGGCATCGTGTCGCTGCCCGCGGCGGCCCTGCTCACGCGCGCCGGCCACGTCCGCACCATCCTCCTGTCGCTCGCGGCGATGCTGGCGGCCTGCCTGATCATCCTCCTCGCGACCTTCGAGGAGACCTACAACCTGGTCCTGTTCGGCCTGTTCGTGCTGGGGAGCGGCATCACCGCGCTGCAGGTCGCGGCCAATCCGCTCTCGGCCGCGCTCGGCGACCCGGCGAAGAGCCACTTCCGGCTGGTGCTGAGCCAGGCGTTCAACTCGCTCGGCACGGTGATCGGCCCCTATCTGGGCGCGCGGATCATGCTCCAGGGCGCGGCGCACAAGGGCGGCGCCGTCGACGCCGCGGCGCGGACCGAGGCGCTCGGCCACATCCACACCGCCTTCCTGGTGGTCGCCGGCCTGATGGCGCTGCTCATCGCTTTCATCTGGACGCAGCGGCGCCGGATCGAGGCGGCCGCGCCCGGCGCGACCGTCGCCGCCTCGCCCTGGGGCGCGCTGCGCTCCTCCTGGGCCTTGTTCGGCGCGCTCGCCATCTTCCTCTATGTGGGCGCCGAGGTCTCGATCGGCAGCCTGCTCGCCCTCTTCCTGGCCGAGCCGCGCGTCTTCGCCATGCCGCTCGAAAAGGCGGCGGAGCTGGTCTCGCTCTACTGGCTCGGAGCGATGATCGGCCGCTTCGCCGGGAGCGCCCTCCTGACGCGCCTGGCAGCCGCCAACCTGCTCGCCTTCGCCGCCGCGGTGGCCGTCGCGCTCTGCCTCGTCGCGCTGGGTACGGCAGGCCCGGTCGCCGGCTATGCCGCCATCGCCGTCGGCCTGTTCAATTCGATCATGTTCCCGACCATCTTCACCCTGGCGCTCGAGCGCTCGACCGCCAGCCACGCCTCCACCTCCGGCCTGCTCTGCGTCGCCATCGTCGGCGGCGCCTTCCTGCCGCAGCTCTACGGCCACATCGCCGACGTCGCCGGCCGCAGCACCGCTTATGCCGTGCCGGCCGCGGCTTATGCGGTGATCGTCCTCTTCGCGCTGGCGGCGCGGAGGGCGCGGATCGCGGCGGCGGACATCGAGCCGCCCGCCACGATTCATTAGAGCACGCTGAGCTTAGATTGAATCGATTGGGGATTCCCAACGCGGCTGTGTTGTGATTCAAGCTGAGGGCTGGTGTGAGGAGGCCAGCCCTTATGCCTCGAGCTTATTCCCAGGATCTTCGCGAGCGTGTGATCGACGCGGTTTTGGTGGGCGGCGAGAGCCGTCGTTCGGCGGCTCGTCGCTTCGGGGTGAGCGAGTCCTCGGCGGTGAAGTGGCTTGAGCGCCTGGAGCGGCTTGGCGACCGGCATTGTGCGCGTATGGGCGGCTACCGGCGCTCGAAGCTGGAGCCGCACCGCGACTGGCTGCTGGCGGCGATCGCGGCGGAGCCGGACCTGACGCTGGCGGCGCTGTGCGCGAGGCTGGCGGCCGAGCGGGAGCTCAGGACCGATACCGGCACGCTGTCGCGCTTCTTCACCGGCGCGGGCATCAGCTTCAAAAAAAAGCGTTCTGCCCAGCGAGCAGGACCGACGCGACGTGGCGCGTCGGCGGGCGAGCTGGAAGCGCTACCAGGCGCGGCTTGACCCTCGGCGGCTCGTCTTCATCGACGAGACCTGGGCCAAGACCAACATGCTCAGGACCCACGGTCGCTGCCGGCGAGGGCAGCGCCTGAAGGCCAAGGCCCCCCACGGTCACTGGAAGACGATGACCTTCATCGCCGCGCTGCGCCATGATCGCATCGACGCCCCTTGCGTCATCGACGGGCCGATCAACGGCGTCAGCTTCACCGCCTGGGTCGAGCAGATGCTGATCCCGACCCTGAGCCCCGGCGACATCGTCGTCCTCGACAACCTCGGCAGCCACAAGGGAGATCGCGTCCGCAAGGCGATCCGCGGCGCCGGCGCCAGGCTGCTCTTCCTGCCACCCTACAGCCCCGACCTCAACCCGATCGAGCAGGTCTTCGCCAAGCTCAAGACCCTGCTCAGAAAAGCCGCCGAGCGAACGGTCGAGGCAACCTGGCGTCGCATCGGCTCCCTCCTCGACCGCTTCACACCAGACGAATGCGCCAACTACATCGCCAACGCCGGATATGCATCCATCTAAATGCAGAATGCTCTAAGCTTCCGGCCGTGCCGCTCGCCTTGACCAGCCTCATGACCCTCCTCGCCGCCGCGGCGGGCCAGGCCGCGCCGCCGGCGGCGCAGGCGCCGAACGATGCCATGGTGTCGGCCGACCATCAGCCGGCGGCGCTCGACCGCCTGCTCGCGGCGCGCGATTACGAAGCGCTCGGCGCGCGCGTCGCCGGGGTCCGCCGCCAGGCCGACCTGATGGCCGACCTCAACTGGCTGAAGGCGCGGATGATGGAGGGCAATGGCGCGTTCGTGACGATGCTCTACGCGCGGTTGCTCTGGGTCGGCGCCGAGGGCCTGCCCGACGAGCCCAGGTCGCAGCTGCGGCAGACGGCGCTGATGGCGTCCTTCTATGCGCTGGCGGCGATCGCGGTGGACGGCGCGCGGTGCGGCGATCGCTCCGCGCCGGAACATCGCATCGCGCAGCTGATGAACGAATGGAATCCCACGGTCTGGCCCTTCGCGGCCACGCTGACGGGCGCGCAGCGCGAGACGATCGTCAAGGTGGCGCTCGCCCTCGAAGCGCGCACGGCCGCCCGCCGCGACGCCGCCGGCGACGTCGACTTCGTCTGCCGCGCTGGCATGGAAGAGACCAGCTACAACCTCCAGCACGGTACGCAGAAGGAGGTGCCGACGGCGCCGGGCCGGATCGGCCGCACCATCGTGCTGGTCGGCGACGGCAAATACGTCCCGTCGCAGCGGCCGGAGGCGGAGTGGCGCAAGGACGTCGCCGCCGTCCGCGCGCGGCTGCCCGAGCAGCTCGCCAGGCTGATGGCGTCCCTTGCCGCGCCGGCCGCGCCGGCGAAATAGGAGCGCCTGATGGAGCTGAAGATCGCGATCACCCTGCTGCTGGTCGCCGTGCTGGTGATCCCGACGCTCGTCGTCGTCCGCAAACGGCTCGACCGCGATTAGGGCAGGATCACGATCTTCCCGCCGGTCCGCCCGCCGAGCAGCGCGTGCATCGCGTCGGCCGCGCCGGCAAGCGGGAAACGGGCGGTGACGGGCGGGCGGAGAGTGCCCGCTTCCACCCATCGGGCGAGCAGATCGAGGTCGTCCGGCCGGACGGCGGCCATGGTGAAGACGAGCTTGCGCCGGCCGAGGCGGGACCGCAGCAGACCGCCGGCGATGCGGCCGCCCCAGGCCGTCATCCCGCCGAGCGTGGGCCGTCCGAGGCCGCCGACCCCCGCCGCGACCACCCGCCCCTCGGCGGCGAGCAGGCCGTGCAGGGCGCCGAACCCGCGGATGCCGCCGAGATCGAAGATGCAATCGTAGCCCGCGTCCCCGGCGGCCGGGTCCCCCGCGGCGCGGTCGAACACTTCCCGGACGCCGAGCGCGCGGATGCGTTCGACATGTTCGGCGCGCGTGACGGCGGTGACGTCCGCGCCGACTGCGCGGGCGATCTGCACGGCGAAGCTGCCGACGCCCCCGCCGGCGCCGAGCACCAGCACCTTCCGGCCCGGCGCGACGCGGCCCGCGTCGCGCAGCCCCTGGAGCGCGGTCGAGCCGGCGACGGGAATGCTTGCGGCCCCGTCGAACGACAAAGCGGGCGGCATGCGGGCGAGCTTGCCCTCGGCCGCGCAGGCCAGCTCCGCGAACGCGCCGCGCGCGACACCGAACACGGCGTCCCCCGGCCGGAAGCGGCGCACCTCCTCCCCGACCGCCACGACCTCCCCCGCCAGGTCGACGCCGATCCGCCCGTCCCGCGGGCGGACGAGGCCGGTGAACAGCCGCGCGACGGCGGGCCGGCCGAGCAGCATGTGCGCGTCCATCGCGTTGACCGATGCGGCCCGGACCCGGACCAGCACGTCCCGCGGCCCCGGCGTCGGCGCCGGCACCTCCTCGAACCGGAGCGCCTCGGGGCCGCCATAAGCGTGCCGGACGACTGCCTTCATGGAGCGGGCGCCCGCATGCCAATGGCGCCGTTGGGGCGGGTGGAGGCGCCGCCCGGCGGCGCGTGCGCGAGGTACGTCGGCTTCACCGGCCCGAGGCTAGCGACCTCTCGCCGCCTGGCCATGACGCACAGGCTCAGTCGCATGATCGTGCAGCTCATTCGCTCTTGCCCCGGCGCGCTTTGTAGCCGATCCTCGGGGCGGGGGAAGCACGATGGCGACGGCACGGGCAGCGACCGCCGGACTCTGCGAGGGGCGGGGCGAGACCTGCGCCGCCGGCTTCGCGCGCGCACTCGTCGATCTTGCCGTCGCCGGGGGCGCCGACCGCCCGGCGCTTCTGAATGCCGCCGGCATCGAGGCCGTGGACCTCGAAGACCCCGACCGACGCATCCCCTTCGAGCGCTACAAGGCACTCATGCGCGCGGCCAAGGCGCTGACCGGAGACGAGGCGTTCGCGCTCCATTTCGGCGACGCCTTCGATATCACCGAGCTTTCGATCGTCGGGCTGATGGGTCAAGCCTGCGACACGGTCGCCGAGGCCTTCGCGCTTCTTCCCCGCTTCACCCGTCTCGCCATCGAGGTCGAGCTCGAGGAAGCGGCGGAGGGACAGCGCTGCGTCCTTCGCAACGTCGACGGCCAGCTGTGGCTGGTCGACATGCGCAAGAACCCGAACGACTTTCCCGAACTGAGCGAATCCTCGTTCGCGCGGATGCGGACCTCCGGACGGCGGCTCGGCGGGGATTCCGTCTGGAAGGAGGTCCACTTCACCCACGCGGCACCGCCCTATGCGGACGAATATGCCCGGATTTTCGGCGTGCCGGTGGTCTTCGAGAGCCGCTGGAATGCGGTGCGGCTGAGCGGCGACGAGTGGATGAAGGTCAAGGCTCCGCTCCCGTCCCCTTATGTCTTCGCCATCCTCAAGGAGCGGGCCGAAGCCCTGCTGCAGGCGCTCGATGCCGGCGCGACGATGCGCGGCAAGGTGGAGGCTTTGCTCGCCCCCGTGCTCCACCAGGGCGGCGCGACGCTGCCGGCGACCGCGGCGAAGCTCGGCCTGAGCCGCGCCACCCTCGCGCGGCGGCTGCGGGCGGAGGGCGCGAACTTCGCGACCGTGCTCGACGGCCTTCGCCGCCGCCTTGCGGAAGAGTATCTGGCGCGGCGGCGCCTGTCGGTCAGCGAGACGGCCTACCTGCTCGGCTTCTCCGAACCGGCGGCCTTCTCGCGCGCCTATCGGCGCTGGACCGGACGGACCCCGCGCAGCGTCCGCGCCGCCGCCGCCGCGGCCCGTCAATAAGCGGAGCCGGCCGGCCGCACGTCGGCCCGCTTCCAGGCGCGGTCGGCTTCGGGATCGATCTCGCCCGGATATTTGCGCTGCGCCGCATAAGCCGCGCGCAGGCCCTGCAGCGCCCAGGCGTTGTGCGGGTGGCGCTGGAGGTCGGCCCGGTAGACCGTCTCGGCTTCGCCGGCGCGTCCGGCCGCCAGCAAAGCGGCGCCGAGCAGGTGGCGGGTCGGGAAGAACATGTCCTCCGGCTCGTCGTAGGAGAGCCCGTCCTCCTTCGCGACCGCGTCCATGAGGAGGGCGACCGCTTTCGTCTTCTCGCCGCGCGCGGAGGCGATGCGGGCCTTCGCCTTGAGCGCGCCTATCTCATAGAGGGGGCGGGCGAGGTTCTGGCCCTGGGTCGCCGCCGCGGGCGTCGCGGCGATGAGGCGGTCGAGCTCGGCGGAGAGCGCTTCCGCTTCCGCCGGCTTGCCGGTGGCGGCGAGGGCGGCGGCGCGGGCCTGGAGCCAGGCGGCGGTGAGGCCGGCGAGCTTCGGGTTCGGCCGCGGCTCGGCGAGGATGGCGTCCCACATCCCGAAGCGCGCCATGCCGTCGTAGAGATAGCCGACCGACCAATCGAGGCCGGGCATGCCGAGCAGCATCGCCTCGGGCACCGCCGCCTTCGCCTTGCGGAGCGCGTCGATCGTCTCCGCCTTGCGCCCTTCCATCGCCGCCGCGAAGGCGAGGAACTGGAAATTGTGAATGAGGTACATCGGGTAATAATCGGGCGGCGCGGTGGCGGCGAGATAGGCGAGGTCGGCGGCCGCGCCCTTGCGGTTCGCTTCCGCCGCCTCCTCGTAGCGGCCGACGCGCTGGAGGATGTGGGCCGGCATATGCTCGAGATGGCCGGCCGCCGGCATCATCCCGACCAGCCGCTCGGCCGAAGCGGCCGCCTGCTCGGGATGCGGCGACGCCTCGACGGCGTGGATCCAATAATGGTTGGCGCCGGGATGGCCGGGGTCCCTCGCCAGGACCGTCTTCAGCGCCGCGAGGATCTGCGGCGTGCCGGGACCGGGCGTGCCGTCGGCATTCCACAGCTTCCACGGGTTGGTGTTCATCAAGGCTTCGGCATAGAGCGTCTGCACGTCCATGTCGGCCGGGAAGCGCGTCGCGACGCCGCGCATCGCCTCGACATAGGCCTTGAGCGGCGCGGCGCTGTTCGACGGATCGAGCGGCCTGGGCCCGAGGAATCGCACGGCGAGGGCGGCGACCAGCGCCTGCTCGACGGATGTGGCCCGCGGCGCGGCTGCCTGCGCCTTCTGCAGCGCCTCCCATCCCGCTTTGGCCCGCGGCTCGGCCATCAGCGGCATGTTGTAATTGGGCCCCAAGGTCAGCGCGACGCCCCACCAGCAGGAAGCGCAGCCGGGATCGAGCTCCGCCGCGCGGGCGAAGGACCGCGTCGCCTCGTCATGGTTGAACGCCCAGATGTAGCGCATCCCCTGGTCGAAGTAGCGCTGCGCCTCGGGCGAGGAGGTGGTGACGGCGCGGTGGAAGGTGCCCAGGCCGTCGTAGAGCCGCGCGCCCTTCGCCCAGTCGGCCAGCGTCTGGGGCGGCGGCATCGGATGGTCGTCGTGCGGCTGGGCGAAGGCCGGCGCGGCCGCGGCCGCGAGCAGCATCGCAAGCAGGGTTCTCGGCATCGTCTCACCCCCGTCGATGGCGGGCGAGGCTAGACCCGTTGCGCGCCCGGCTCAACCGCCCCGGATTTGCGCAGCGCCGCCGATTGCGGCTATCCGCGCGGCGATGGACGCGTCGGACCTGCGCATCGCCCTGTTCAGCGGCAACTACAATTACATACGGGACGGCGCGAACCAGGCGCTGAACCGGCTGGTCGACTATCTCCTGCGGCAGGGCGCGGCGGTGCGGGTCTATTCGCCGACCGTCGCCAGGCCCGCCTTCCCGCCGAACGCGCCCGTCATCCACATTCCGAGCGTGCCGGTGCCGCGGCGGGCGGAATACAAGATTCCGATCGCCCTGCCGCCGCGCGCCCGCCGCGACATACGGGAGTTCCGGCCCAACATCTTCCACGTCGCCAGCCCGGACATACTCGGTCACCGCGCGGTCACTCTCGCCCACCGCATGGACCTGCCCGTCGTCGCCTCGGTCCACACCAGGTTCGAGACCTATTTCCGCTATTACGGCCTCGCCTTCCTCGAGCCGCTCGTGCTCGCCGGCCTCAGGCGCTTCTACCGCCGCTGCGACGCGATCTTCGCGCCCTCCGATTCGATGGCGCAGCTGCTGCGCGACCAGCGGATGAACTACGACGTCGGCATCTGGACCCGCGGCATCGACCGCGACATCTTCAATCCGGGCATGCGCGACCTCGCCTGGCGCGGCGGCCTCGGCATCGGCGACGAGGAGCCGGTGGTCGGCTTCGTCGGCCGGCTGGTGATGGAGAAGGGGCTCGACGTCTTTTCCGAGACGATCGACTGCCTCGCCAAGCGGCAGGTGCGCCACCGGGTGCTCGTCGTCGGCGAGGGGCCCGCGCGCGACTGGTTCGAGAAGCGCCTGCCCCAGGCGGTGTTCGTTGGCTTCCAGAAGGGGCCGGACCTCGGCCGCGCGGTGGCCTCGATGGACATGCTGTTCAACCCGTCCGTCACCGAGACGTTCGGTAACGTCACCCTGGAGGCCCTCGCCGCCGGCATTCCAGTCGTCGCCGCGCGCGCGACGGGGAGCGAGAGCCTCGTCGACGACGGCGTCACCGGCCGCCTCATCCGTCCGGGGGCGATCGAGGGCTTCGCCGAGGCGCTGCGCCTCTATTGCCAGGATCCGGCGGCGCGCGCGGCCGCGGGGCGGGCCGGCGCGGAGGGCAGCCGTCGCTTCGGCTGGGACGAGGTCAACCAGGACCTCGTCGACGGCTATTGCCGAATCATCCGCCACCGCGCCGCCGGGGGGCGACCGCCCGGACCGAGCCCGATACCCTAGAAAATGGCGGTAATCGGCGGTTTTTTCGCCGCAGCACGTGTCTCTTGATTGTGACGCTTTCGGAACTTAACATATGCCGCGTGGGTTATTCCTGTTGGTTGAGCCTCCAACCGGTCACGCGGGGCTCCCACGGACGCCCCAGCCAAAAGCTGGGGCGTTCTTTTGTGAGGCCGAAACAGAGGGGAAAGATTCTATGAAGCTCATCGTGAAGGCCGCGGCTGTCGGCTTCGCCGTGCTCGCGCTCGGCGCCTGCAACAAGCATACGGCGGCCGGCGACAACGTCGTCGCCAATGCCGACGCCGTCGCGTCGAACATCGAGGCTTCGGCCGAGAACACCGCCTCCAACATCACCGCCGCCGCCGACAACAAGGCGGACGCGGTTCGCGCCGCCGGTGAGAACAAGGCCGAGAAGGTCGACAACGCGGTGAAGGCCGACAAGAACGGCGCGGCCGCGGCCACGACCAACACCACGACGACGAAGACCGAGACCAAGAAGAAGTAAGCTTCCTCTTCGGCTCGAACGAGAAGGGGCGCTCCGGCCGGTCCGGGGCGCCCCTTTTTTTCGTGTGCGTGGCGCCTCGGTGGTCACCCGTTACCCCGGCGAAAGCCAGGGTCTCGTCGGGTGAAGAGCGCGGCGCCTCTCGTGCGTGGAGATCCCGGCTTTCGCCGGGATGACGGACCAGGGCCCGCCCCCGCCAGCCCCTACAGCCGCTCGATCTTCTGCGCCGCCTCGTCGAGGATGGCGGCGATGTCGTGGAGGCGCTCCTCGCTCATGTCCTCCGCCGCCACGCGGTGCCACAGCGCGGAGAGGAGGTTCCCGACCGCGCGCTTGATCGGCCGGCCGCCGGCGCGGCGCTTGCCTTCGCCGGCGTCCTCGAGCCGCGCGAACAGGGCTTCGACCTCGTCGGCGCGTTCCGCCAGGTGGGCCTCGCCCTCGGGGGTGATCGCGAAGGCCTTGCGCGCGCCCTCGGCGGCGGCCTCCTGGATCAGCCCCATGTCCTGCAGCATGGTGAGGGTCGGATAGACGACGCCGGGACTCGGCGCGTAGCTGCCGTGGGTCAGCTCCTCGATCGCCCGGATGAGGTCGTAGCCGTGACGCGGCTGGTCGGCGATCAGCTTCAGCAGCACGAGCCTGAGCTCGCCGCTCTCGAACATCCGCCCGCGCCGCCCGCGCCGCCCGCCGCCGCCGAAGCCGAACTCCTCGCCGAACTCGCCTCCGAACGGGAAGCCGGGGCCAAAGCCGAAGCCGCGCGGACCGAATCGCATCCCGAACACGCCGGGACCGAACTTGCCGAACTCGAAACCGGGACCGCAATGCCGTGCCATGATGTTCCTCCGCTCTGTCGTGCTGCATCTTAGATATATCTTTGATGTAGCGTAGTCAAGCTGCCTCTGCTTCCCTGCGCCGTAGGCGTGGGGAGGGGGACCGGCGAAGCCGGTGGAGGGGTAGCTGCGCCAACGCCACAGGTCCGGGTGCTGGACGGCGGACGCCTGCACCCCTCACCCCTCCACCACCTTCGGTGGTCCCCCTCCCCATCCGGTCGGATGGGGAGGCAGGTGGAATGCCATGACCTTTCGACTATCTAGTGTAGGTGCCCGACCTCTTCGCCAGCGACTCCCCGCCTCCGCCCGCCCCGCCCGCGGACAACGCGCCGCTCGCCGACCGCCTGCGGCCCCAGCGGCTCGACGAGGTGGTCGGGCAGGACCATCTCACCGGCCCCGAGGGCGCGATCGGGCGGATGGTGGCGGCGGGGAAGCTCGCCTCGATGATCCTGTGGGGGCCGCCCGGCACCGGCAAGACGACGATCGCGCGGCTGCTCGCCGACGCGGTCGGCATGCGCTTCGTCGCCATCTCGGCCGTCTTCTCGGGCGTCGCCGAACTCAAGAAGGTGTTCGCCGAGGCGAAGGAGTTCGCGCGCGCGGGGCGGCAGACCCTCCTCTTCGTCGACGAGATCCACCGCTTCAATCGCGCCCAGCAGGACGGCTTCCTGCCCTATGTCGAGGACGGCACCGTGGTGCTGGTCGGCGCGACGACCGAGAATCCCTCGTTCGAGCTCAACGCCGCCCTCCTGTCGCGGGCGCAGGTGCTGATCCTCAACCGGCTCGACGCGGCGGCGCTCGGCCAGCTGCTCGACCGCGCCGAAGCGATCATGCAGCGCCCCCTCCCCCTCACGCCGGAGGCCCGCGACGCGCTCGTCGCCACCGCCGACGGCGACGGCCGGTTCCTGCTCAACCAGGCGGAAACGCTGTTCTCCGTCGACCTGGACGCGTCGCTC
This sequence comes from Alphaproteobacteria bacterium, assembly GCA_019239415.1. GTDB lineage: Bacteria > Pseudomonadota > Alphaproteobacteria > Sphingomonadales > Sphingomonadaceae > Allosphingosinicella. The sequence continues at coordinate 29,937 of JAFAZW010000038.1, read as the reverse complement.
GACGCGGCCGGACTCTCCGCCCTCCTCCACCGCCGGGTCGCGGTCTACGACAAGGATCGCGAGGGCCATTACAACCTCATCTCGGCGCTCCACAAATCGATCCGCGGCTCGGACCCGCAGGCGGCGCTCTACTATCTCGCCCGCATGCTGACCGCCGGGGAGGAGCCGCTCTACCTGCTGCGCCGGCTCACCCGCGCGGCGGTCGAGGATATCGGCCTAGCCGACCCCAACGCCCTCGTCCAGTGCATCGCGGCGAAGGATACGTACGACTTCCTCGGCTCGCCGGAAGGCGAGCTCGCCATCGTCCAGGCCTGCCTCTACCTCGCGACCGCGCCCAAATCGAACGCGGCCTATGCGGCGCAGAAGGGCGCCTGGCGCGCCGCCCGCGACACCGGCTCGCTGATGCCGCCCAAGAACATCCTCAACGCGCCGACCAAGCTCATGAAGACGATCGGCTACGGCAAGGGCTATACCTACGACCACGACCAGGAGGGCGGCTTCTCCGGCGACGATTACTGGCCGGAGGAGATGGAGCCCCGCACCTTCTACACGCCGACCGACCGCGGCTTCGAGAAGCGGATCGCCGAGCGGATGGCCTGGTGGGACGAGCAGCGGCGCGCGAAGCGCGATGGCTGAGCCGATCCGCACCTGGGACGAGGCGGTCGCCTTCGCCCTGACCTTGCCGGGAGCGGAGCTCTCGACCAGCTACGGCAAGCCGGCCGTCAAGGTGAACGGCCGCGCCTTCCTCTACACGGGACACGAGCAGGGGAATTCGTTCGGCGTGGCGATGGACCTCGACACGATCGAGATCCTGAAGGAAACCGATCCGGACACCTTCTGGCAGTCGCCCCATTACGAAGGATGGCCGGCCGTCCTCATCCGCTTCGGCAGCGACGACCCGGATCGCGTGCGGGAGATCATCGCCCGCTCCCGCGACTGGACCGCCGCCAAGCCCCCGCCGCGGCCGCGGAAGAAGAGATGAGCCATTTCGCGCGCTTCGCCGCGATCGACTGGTCGGGAGCGAAGGGCGAGCGGCAGCGCGGCATCGCCGTGGCGATGTGCGGGCGCGGCCGCGAGGCGCCGCGGCTGGTCCGCCCCGGCCATGTCTGGTCGCGCGAGGAGGCGCTCGGCTGGATCCTCGGCGAGATGCCCGCCGGCACGCTCGTCGGCCTCGACATCGGGCCCTCCCTCCCGTTCGCCGACCGGGGTGCGTTCTTCCCGGGATGGGATGCGAGCCCCGCCGACGCCCGCGGCCTGTGGGCGCTCGTCGAGGCGACGTGCCGCGGCGACCCGCATCTCGCCGCCGCGAGCTTCGTCGACCATCCCGAGGCCGCGCGTCATTTCCGCCGTCACGGCGGCCGCTGCGGCGACCTGTTCGAGCCGGGCCGCGGCCGGCTGCGCGTCACTGAGGTCGCCCAGCGCGAGCAGGGGCTCAACCCCTACAGCAACTTCAACCTGGTCGGCGCCGCCCAGGTCGGCAAGTCGAGCCTCACCGGCATGCGCGTGCTGCGCCGGCTCGACGGCCGCATCCCGATCTGGCCGTTCGACCCGCTGCCGGCGTCCGGCTCGGTCGTGGTCGAAATCTATACGAGCATCGCCGCGCTCGCCGCGGGGCTGCCGAAGAACCGGACCAAGGTGCGCGACGCCGCGACGCTGGACCGCGTGCTGCACGCGCTCGGCAGCGCCCCGCACGTTCCCCTTGCGCGCTACGACGACCACGCCACCGATGCCGTCATCGCCGCCGCGTGGCTCCGCCGCGTCCACCCCGACCCGCGCCTCTGGAACCCGCCGCGGCTGACGCCGGCGCTGGCGCAAACCGAAGGCTGGACCTTCGGCGTGTATTGAATAGGAGCGCACTCAGTGCAAGCCGACAATGGCAACGATAACAATCATAAACGCAAAGAGGACTGTTATCGCAGCAGATGCACCTCTAAAAAACGACAGAAAATAAACAAACCCAATTGCAAGTCGATTTACCGAAAGGCCGCTTCGGATTCTACTTAATAAAAGGTCGGACACGTAGAACAATAGATATGTCAGGGTCGCGTCAGAAACCATAGTCACTTGCCACAGTGGTATTTTTTCGGTGACCAATTGTGCCAGCTTTTCACTCTTAATCACGGTAACGATATAGTCGTGTCCGACATATCCTTCATATATGGCTATTTTGGCAGCTAGTACGGTCAGCACGAATGCAGATACCCACCTTCGCGTTTTCTCCACCTCACTGTTTACATATCGACTAAGGCGAAACTCCAGTTGATCCTTCGGCCCCGCCGTGGCATGTGCAATCCATACAAATGGCATATAGATCAGTGCCGTTGCCTTAAACGACACGCGAAGCATTACAGATGGTACATATCCAAGTATTATGGATCCGCTCATGCTGATGTAGAATATCATGACCACCAACGGGTTTGTATAAATGTCCTTCCTCAAGCGAGGGATCATCATTAGCATTCCAACGAATGTTGGTACATACTGTTTGTACCTCGTCTCTGTTGGAATAACTTCCGGAATAGCTAAGAAGTCAACGCAAAGACTCTGGCGGTACCAATTAACCGGCATCGCCCTGATCGTCCAGATGGGATGCCTTAATGCCCCGTAAAAGGTCGCCGCAACTCGAATCACTACGCCAGCCGGGTAAACTAGAGGAGCAGTCGCGACCACAAGTGGTCCCCCACCAATAATCCTGTCAAGTGTATTGAAGGTATATATCCACCACGAGATTGCCACTTTTGTCGAGAACTTCGTTCTCAGTAGAAGAAGGGGAGCGAGAGCAGAAGCTATCAAGATAGGGAGAATTGATTTACTGATTAGGCAAATTGCAATATATAGACAGATCGATAATCCACATTCCATTACAGCCAAGAGCGTTACTTCTCTATGGCTGATGGAGTCGGGAGATGAGTAGATCTGCATTAGCGGCTAGCTCGGTCAGGTGCTGAGGTGTCAACCATCTATTTTTCCTCTGCTGCTCAAGTCACCCAACCTGCGAACTGAGTGATCACACCTTTATCATTGGTTCGACGGCCTGACGACGCAGACGTTCACATCCCGCACTTGCGCTGGGCCAGAGGGTCGAGCGGATATTCACGGCGTGTCAGCGCGCCGCCGGCCGGCCCACGGGCGCCGTCGCGGTCTTCGGCATGCGCGTCTCGAGCGGCAGCAGCCAGGCCGACACTTGCGCGCCGATGCTGACCTGCGGGTTGGAGGGCTCGTAGCGCTTCGCCTGCTCCCACTGGGCGATCTGCGCCACCGCCTCGGCGGAGGCGTCGGCGAGCGGCTGCGGCTTCCTCAGCGCCCGGTTGATCATCGCGTCGCCGAAGAAGGTCCAGTCGTTGTCGGCCGCGCAGCCGAACGAGGTCCGGTCGCGCGCGGCGGCGGTGACCAGCGCCGTCCGCGCGTCCGCCAGCGGCGGCACGAAGGTGCCCGAATAGCAGGCGGAGAGGATCAGCAGGCGGTTGCGGATGCCGAGGCTCGCCAGCACGGCCGCGAGCCGGTTGGGCGAGAGGAAGCCATAGCCCTCGTCGCCGTCATGATAGGAAATGCCGATCGGCGCGCCGTGGCTGGTGACGTAGAGGACGAGCACGTCCTCGCGCGCGTCCATCCGTTCGGCGATGCGCGCGAGCGCCAGCGACAGGGCGTGAAGGCTGCCCATCGGCAGGGCGCTGGGGCCGCCGCCGTCGGTGCCGGCGAGGACGATGGTGCGCCCGGCCGCGTCGAAGCGGCGGGCGAGCACCTTGCCCGCCTCGCGCGCCTCGCGTCCGAACACCGGGTCGCTGTCGAGGGCGACGGAGACAACATAGGCGTCGACCACGCCCGGCCGCTGCGGGGCGACGCCGGCGAGGGCGGCGTCGAGGCGGCGGTGCTCGGCGAGCTCGAAGGCAGGGGTGCGGCCGCGCTCGAGGTCCGGTCCGAGGTCGAGGCTCGCGCTCGCCTCGCGCAGATCCTTTCCGGAGAGGAGGCCCGGCCACGCCGCCTTGTGCTCCGGCGCGCGCCACGCCTGCGCCGCCAGGGCGGTGGCGGTGACGATCGCCAGCGCCCCGACCGTCCACCGCGCCAGCCTCGTCGATCCCCGCATCCGCACCCCCGTCCGCACCGTCGGCACCGTCGGCACCGTCGGCGGCAAGTCTCGCGCGGCGCCGGCCGCTTCGTCAACCGTCGAAGGGCTGGACGGGCGGCCCCGGATGGAGGATGTCGGCACGCGTGCCGGCTTAGCTCAGCTGGTAGAGCAACCGCCTTGTAAGCGGTAGGCCGTCGGTTCGAGTCCGACAGCCGGCACCACGCAGCTCAGCCAGGTACCCGCGCGCGCGGCTCCGCGCCGACGCGGCGGCCGCGCAGGAAGGTGGCGGCGACGGCGCGGTCGTCGCCCAGCACCTGTAGCGCGAAGAGACGATCGTGCAGCGAGGCTCCGGCGCAGCGGCGCGCGAGCAGCGGCGTGGCGTTGGTATCGAGGAGGATGAAATCGGCCTCCTGGCCCGGCAGGAGGCTGCCGACGCGATCGGCGATACCCATCACCCGGGCGCCGCCGGCGGTCGCGAAGTACAGCGCGCGGAAGGGATCGAGGCTGGCGCCGCGGAGCTGGCAGGTTCGGTACGCCTCCCCCAGCGTATGGACCACCGATAGTCTGGTGCCGGCGCCGATATCGGTGCCGATGCGCCGATCAAGTTCACGAGTTGCGGGACGGAAAGCTCCTCAAGGTCAGGTAAGCCGCAGGGCAAATCATGTGGCGGCGAGGAAGTCGCTCCGCTTCGGACCAAAAAATCAAAGCGTATGAGCGGCTCCTCATTATGCTCCGCCTGTCTCACCTTCCGGTGGGAGACACCTGGTTTGCGAAAGGACAGAAATGATGCAGCAGAGCGCGAAGCGTGTGATCGGCCGCCACCTGGCGAAGGAGCTGACGCCGGAGGAGCAGGGCCTTGTGGCCGGCGGCTACGAGGGGGAGAGCATGATTTCTCCGACGACCTCCTATACCGAGATCACCGGCGACCGCCGGACCTCCGATACGGTCCTGGACTGATCTTCTGCGGGGGGCGGCCCCGCGCCGCCTCCCCGCCTAGTGTCGTCATATGTGCTGCGACTTAGCGCGAGACCACCCGTCCGGGCAAATTCCATGAGGTTGTTGGCATTTTCACAGCCGGCGGACTTTCACACCTTTGCCGTCAAATGGGCGCTCGAGCGCCTCGGGCTCGACGTCGATGTGCTGTTCCTGTCGGATGTCCCCCAGCTCTCAGCCCTCTCGTTCCGGGCGGGTGCGGACATGGACTGCAGAGTTTCTCAAGGGGATCGGAGCTTCAACCTCTTCGACTACGACATCGTGTGGTTCCGCCGCATGGTCGGACCGGTCCCTTCACCCTCTATCCACGAGAGCGACCTGCAGGTTGCGGTTCGTGACTGGCGGCTGATCTCCTCCTCCATCCAGCAGGCGCTCGGACGACACGGCCGCTTTTGCGTCAACCCCCCGGCGTCGGAGGCCGCGCGAAATCTGAAGCCGCTCCAGCTGCAAGTGGCGATCGAATGCGGCCTGATCGTCCCGCCCACGCTGATTTCCACATCGGCGGAAGAGATCGGCGCGTTCATCCGAACGAATGCTAAGCAAGGCGCCGAGACGATCGCCAAGCCGCTCGCGGCAGTCATGTGGCGGGACGCGGCGGCCAGCGACTTCGGCTTCATGACCGAACTGGTCACCGAAGCGGACGTCCTCGCCGCCGATGTGAGCTCCGACCCCGTGATATTCCAGAAGTGCCTGGCGAAGAGCTACGAGGTGCGCGTCACGATCATGGGCCACACAATGATGGCGGTGAAGCTCGAATCGCAATCGGCCCGAGATGCGGAGGTCGACTTCAGGAAGGTGCGCGATTGGCGCGACCTCGGGCACCGGCGCATCGACCTGCCGGAAGTGGTTGCCGAGAAGCTTCTGGCATTTCACAGCCGGCTCGGCATCATCTTCTCGACCGTGGATTTCATCGTTACTCCAGACGGAGCGTGGGTGTTCCTCGAAGCCAACGAGATGGGAAACTGGCTGTGGATCGAGAGCTGCAATCCCGAAATTCCGCTTCTGGATTGTTTCGCCCGTTTCCTCTGCTCGCGCGATCCACGCTTCCTGTACGAGGCCCCTCCGCCGGCGGAACGAATCCACGCAGCCGGCTATGCGGGGAGCTTCGGGAGCCACATTCGTCCGTACATCGACCATCAGCGGGATCGGCATGTCGAGCCCCGGTCGAGCGCGGTCTTCAGCGACTGATGCTTTCGATTCCCCTTCGGGTTGGCAGGACGCGGAGGGCGGATCCGCGGTGATAATCGGCCTTTTCAGCTTCTTCCTGACAGCGGCGGCACAACCCCCCGCCAGTTTCCTGCCGCTGCCGCGGTGCGAGAGTGAGACTGCGGAGGTGATCGCCCCGTGCACGGTTCGGACCCATCTCTCCCGAGCCGCCATCGATCGACTCCTCCAGGGTCGAGAGCAAGTCCGGTGGCTTAGTGGCGATCGTCTCACGCTCGTGGCTCGGTTCGGCCCCGAGAGATGGGGGCTGCTCTGCTGCGCGCTTCAAACGCCACTCGAGCCGATCGGCGATTCGGGTATGGGTGCCATCACGGTGCGCATCCCACGCGTGGACGAGGCCCTGCTCGACGCAGGGATGATAGCCTCGGAAACAGCATATCCGGTCGAGCGAGTACCGACCCCGTCAGCCCCCATGCCGCCCCCGCGAGCCACGACGTTGCGGGGCACAATCACGCGCCATGTCATCCGCTCTTCCAATCTCGGCCAAGCGCGGGAAATACAGGTCTACGTCCCAGCGGCTGTCCCGCCGGGCGCCCGCCTCCCTGTCATCTTCCTTACCGACGGAGAGACCGAGCGCTTCGCTGGGCTGCTCGAGGGTGCGGCCCGAGGAAGTGGCGCGGCGGGAGCGATTCTCGTCGGGATTGCGCCTGCAAGCGGGACTCTACCGGGCTGCAAGGGCATGTGCGACCGACGTGCGCTGGAGTATCTGATGTCGGCCGGAGACGATCAGTCGGCTCCGGATTCTCTCTTCAACCGGCACCTGCGGTTCGTCGCCGATGAGGTGGTCCCTCTCGTGATCGGACACTATCCAGCTTCGTCCAAGAGCGCCGATCACATCGCTGCCGGTTACTCCAACGGCGGGGCCTGGGCGGTTTCCGCAGCCGAGCTGCGGCCGGACGTGTTTGGAGGCGTCGTGGCGATGTCCGTCGCGGGCGGCCCCTGGCCGGCGCAACACGCGTCCTCTTTGAAAGGCATGCGGGTCTACGCCGGCGCCGGCACGTTCGAGCGCTTCTTCCTTCCCCGTACCCGCGAGGTCGCTGCCTCGGCTCAGGCGGCGGGGGCGGAAGTGAAGATGGATGAGATCGTTTCCGGGCACAGTTCGCTACTCTGGGACGCTTTGTTTGCGCACGGGCTCCCCTGGGTCTTGGCCTGGAGCACGACGCCGCAGCCCCGTTGAATCCCGATCGCCGGCCTGTTGATCGAAGATCCGCCTTGGCCGTCCAGCTCTCGGTGGAGTAGCCCCCGCGCGGGGCGCGATTTCGCTCATCGCCGCGCATCGAGGCCCAGTCTCGATACGCTGCGCGAAGGGACCGACACGCGGCGGCCGCGCAGGAAGGTGGCGGCGACGGCGCGGTCGCCGCCCAGCACCTGCAGCGCGAAGAGACGATCGTGCAGCGAGGCTCCGGCGCAGCGGCGCGCGAGCAGCGGCGTGGCGTTGGCATCGAGGAGGATGAAATCGGCCTCCTGGCCCGGCAGGAGGCTGCCGACGCGGTCGGCGATACCCATCACCCGGGCGCCGCCGGCGGTCGCGAAGTACAGCGCGCGGAAGGGATCGAGGCTGGCGCCGCGGAGCTGGCAGGTCCGGTACGCCTCCCCCAAGGTGTGGAGCACCGAGAGGCTGGTGCCCGCGCCGATGTCGGTGCCGATGCCGATCCGCACGCCGTGGCGATCGGCCTGGGCCAGATCGAACAGGCCCGAGCCGAGGAACATGTTGCTGGTCGGACAGAAGGCGATGCCGGCCCCGGCCTCCGCCATTCGGGACAGCGCGCGATCGTCCATGTGGACGCAATGGGCGAAGACCGAGCGGGGGCCGACCATGCCGAAGCGGTCGTAGACGTCGAGATAGTCGGGCGCCGCGGGGAAGCGCTCCGCGACGAACGCGATCTCGCCGCGATTCTCGGACAGGTGGGTGTGCATCAGCACGTCCGGATGCGCGGCGAGCATGGCGCCGGCGTCGGCGAGCTGCTCGTCGCTCGACGTCGGGACGAAGCGGGGGGTGACGGCGTAGCCGAGACGGCCGCGGCCGCGCCACCGCGCGATCAGCGCTTCGGTGTCGGCGCGGCCGGACGCGACCGTGTCGCAGAGGCCGTCGGGCCCGCGATCCATCAGCACCTTGCCCGAGACGATGCGCATGTCGCGCCGCAGCGCGGCCTCGAACAGCGCGTCGACGGAAGCCGCATGGACCGTCGCGAAGACGAGCGCGCTGGTGGTGCCGTGCCGGAGCAGCTCGTCCAGGAAGAAGCCGGCGACCTCGTCGGCATGGCCGCGGTCGGCGAAGGCCTGCTCGGCCGGGAAGATATGGCGCTCGAGCCATTGCATGAGCTGCTCGCCGTGCGAGGCGATGCACCCGATCTGCGGATAATGGACGTGGGCGTCGACGAGGCCGGGGACGATGAGGCCCTGGACCCGCTCCACCGGCACGTCGGCGAATCGTTGGGCGAGCTCGGCATAAGCTCCGCAGGCGAGGACGAGACCGTCCGCCACGACGAGCAGGCCGTCTTCGAAATGGCGTATCGCCTCGGGACCCGCCGCGGCCGGATCCTCGAGGACGCTCAGGATCTCGCCGCGGAACGCCTTCATGCGCCTCCCTCCAGCATCAGCAATTGGGCGAGGACGGCGACAGCGATCACGTCCGGCTGGTGGCCGGAGATGCCCGGAATACCGATCGGACAGGTGAGGCGGGACGCGTCGACGCCCTCCTTCCGAAGCCGCGACAGGAAGCGGGCGCGCTTGGTCTGGGAGCCGATCAGCCCGACGAAGGCTGCGCGGGAGCGCAGCGCGGCGGCGGTGAGGCGGTAATCGAGGCCGTGGTCGTGGGTGAAGATCAGCACCGCCGCGCCCGCCTCCGCCGCCTCGGCGCAGGCGACCATCGCCTCCTCGTCCTGGGTCGAGACGCCGGGAAACGCCCGGTTCTGGCGCGGATCGAACCAGGCGAGGCGGAAGGGCAGCCGCGGCAGGCGGCCCGCGATGGCGACGCCGACATGGCCCGCTCCGAACATCAGTAGCGGTCGGTCCGCCCGGCGGTCGTCCGGCTCGATGAAGATCGTGCCCTCGCCCGGCCGGGCCGCGCGCGGCGGCAGCGGCGGCGGAACTCCCGCTTCGCAATGTTCGGCCGGGAGCCGAGCGACCGGCGCATTCGCGCCGGCGAAATAGGCGGCCACCGGCTTGCGGCGCTCGACATAATCGGTCCAGTCCCAGGCCCCCGGCGCGAAGTGCAGATGCTCGACCATCAGCCGCACCTGCCCGCCGCAGCATTGGCCGAGCAGCGGACCCAGCGGCCAGTCCTGCACGCGCCAGCTTCCCGGCGGCTCGGCGAGGATGCGGCGCGCCTGCTCGGTGGCCTGATATTCGAGCGCGCCGCCGCCGATCGTCCCGGTGCTCGCACCTGCCGTGACCGCCATGCGCGTTCCGGCCCGGCGCGGTGCCGAGCCCTCGGTGGAGAGGATCGTGACGAGAGCCACCGGCTCGCTGCCGCGCGCCGCGCGGACCGCCTCGAGCCAGTCGGGCATCATCGCGCCCGCAGCTCGGCGATCGCGGCGAGGATGCGCTCCGGGGTGGCGGGCGCGTCGAGCTTCGGCAGGCCCTTGCCGGGCGCCGCGGCGGCGACGGCCTGGGTGAGGGCCGAGAAGACCGAGATGGCGAGCATCAGCGGCGGCTCGCCGACCGCCTTGGAGCGATGGATCGTCGCCTCGACATTCTCGCCGCGGTCCCACAGGCGCATGGCCATGCGCGGCGGCCGATCGCCCGCGGTCGGGATCTTGTAGGTGGATGGCGCGTGGGTGAGCAGGCGGCCGCGTTCATCGAAGACGAGCTCTTCGGTGGTCAGCCAGCCCATGCCCTGGATGAAGCCGCCCTCGATCTGCCCGAGGTCGACCGCCGGGTTGAGCGAGCGGCCGACGTCGTGGAGGATGTCAACCGCGACCACGCGATGCTCGCCGGTGAGCGTGTCGATCGCGACTTCGCTCAGGGCGGCGCCATAAGCGAAGTAGAGGAAGGGCCGGCCGCGGTGGGCGGCGCGGTCGTAATGGATCTTGGGGGTCGCGTAATAGCCGGTGGCGGCGAGCGAGATCCGCGCGAGATGGGCGTTGCGGCAAAGTTCGCCGAAGCTCCAGCTTGGCGCATCCGCCTGGGTTGCCGCGAAGGCGTCGAGCCGCTGCTTGATCGTCTCCGCGGCATTCCTGGCCGCCATCGCGTTGAGGTCCGTGCCCGAGGAGGCGGCGGTGGCCGAGGTGTTCGGCACCTTGTCGGTGCGGGTGGCGCTGACCTTCACCGTCGCGACCGGCACGCCGAACACGTCCGCGACGACCTGGGCGACCTTGATCATCAGGCCCTGCCCCATTTCGGTGCCGCCGTGGTTGAGGTGGATCGACCCGTCGGCATAGACCAGGACGAGGGCGCCGGCCTGGTTGAGGTGGGTGGTGGTGAAGCTGATCCCGAACTTGACCGGCGTCAGCGCCAGACCCTTCTTGAGAATGCGGTGGCGCGCATTGAACCCGGCGACGGCCTCGCTGCGCGCGGCATAGTCCGCGCTCGCGACGAGCTCGGCGACGATCTCGGGCGCGACATTGTCTTCGACGCGCATGTGATAGGGCGTCACGTCCCGGCCCGGACCGTACAGGTTGGCTTGGCGGACGGCGAGGGGATCCAGCCCGAGATGAGCGGCGATCGCGTCCATCACGCGCTCGATCGCCATCATCCCCTGGGGCCCGCCGAAGCCGCGGAAAGCGGTGTTGGAGACGCTGTGGGTCTTGAGCCGGCGCGACACGATCTCGACCGCCGGCAGGTAATAGCAATTGTCGGCGTGGAACATGGCGCGGTCGCTGATCGCGAGGCTGAGGTCGACGGTGGCGCCGCAGCGGGCGGCGAGCGCGATCCTGATGCCCTCGATGCGGCCGTCGCCGTCGAAACCGACGTCATAGTCGGCGATGAAGTCGTGGCGCTTGCCCGTCATCGCCATGTCGTCGTCGCGGTCGGCGCGGATCTTCGCCGGCCGGCCGGTACGCGCCGCGACGAGGGCGCAGGCCGCCGCATAGGCTGCGGCTTGCGTCTCCTTGCCGCCGAACCCGCCGCCCATCCGGCGCACCTCGACCGTCACGTCGGCGCTCGTCACGCCCAGCAGCACCGCGATCAGATGCTGGACCTCGCTCGGATGCTGGGTCGAGCTGACGACATGGATCTGCCCCGCCTCGCCGGGAACGGCCAGGGCAGCCTGGCCCTCGAGGTAGAAATGCTCCTGCCCGCCCATCGTCAGCGTGCCGGCGAGGCGGTGGGCCGCGCCGGCGAGCGCGGCGGCGGCATCGCCCCGCGCCATGATCTGCGGGGGCTCGAAATCCATGCCCGCGGCGGCCGCGTCGGCGATGGTGACGAAAGCGGGGCGCGGCTCGGCCTCGACCTTCGCCAGCCGGGCGGCGATGCGCGCGGCGCGGTGGGTGGTCGCCGCCACCAAGAACAGCGGCTGGCCGGGATAGAGGATCTCGTCCTCGGCGAAGAGCCGGTCGTCGTGGACGACGGGGCCGACATTGTTCTCGCCCGGAATGTCCGCGGCCGTGAAGACCGCGACGACGCCGGGGGCGGCGCGCACCTCGGTCAGGTCGAGGCCGGTCAGCCGCGCATGGCCGTCCGCGGCGAGGCCGAAGGCGAGATGGAGAATCCCGGGCGGCTCGGGCAGATCGTCGACATAGCGCGCGGTGCCGGCGACGTGGCCCTCGGCGCTGTCGTGGCGCAGCGGCTGGCCGACGGCGTCAGACATCGAACAGGTTCTCGCGTTCGAGGCCCAGGCTCCGCACGAGATTGGCGGCAACGGTCAGGCGGTACGCGGCCGATCCCCTGAGATCGCTGAGCGGCCGATAGTCCTCCGCCAAGGCCGCGGCGGCCTCGGCGAACGTCGCTTCGCACCACGGCTTTCCGGTCAGCGCCGCCTCGCAGGCGGGCGCGCGGGCGGGAATGCCGGCCATGCCGCCGAACGCGACCCGCGCCTCGACGACGCGGCCTTCCTCCAGCCGGATGGCGAAGGCGCCGCACACGGCCGAGATGTCGCTGTCGAACCGCTTCGAGAGCTTGGCGATGCGGATGCGGGTGCTCGCGCGCGGGCGGGGGATGCGCACGCGCTCGACGAACTCCCCGGGCTGCCGGTCCTGCTTCCCGTAAGCGAGGAAAAACCGTTCGAGCGGCATGGCGCGGCGCTCGCCCCCCCGCCGGAGCACCAGCTCCGCGCCGAGCGCGATCAGCGCCGGCGGCATGTCGCCGATCGGCGAGCCGTTGGCGATGTTGCCGCCGATGGTCCCGGCATTGCGGACCTGGAGGCCGCCGATGCGGCGGACCAGCTCCCCAAGGTCGCGGTGGAGCGCTGCGAGCGCTTGCTTCGCCTCCGAATAACGGACCGCCGCACCGATCGTCACGGCGTCGCCGTCCTCGTCGATCCCACGGAGGTCGGCGATGTCGCCGATGAAGATCGTTGTGCCGAGGTCCCTGAGGCCCTTGGTCACCCACAGCCCGACGTCGGTGGCGCCGGCGACGATCCGCGCGTCGGGGTGCTCGAGCAGCAGGGCCGCCAGCTCGTCGGAGGTCCTGGGAGCGAACCATCCCGGCCCCGACCGGAGGGGAGCGATCGACCGGAGGACGGCGGCGGTTTCGCGATCGTCGGCCGGCTGGGGGGGATTGGCCTCGCCGGCCGCCAGGATCGGCCCGTAGCCGGTGCAGCGGCAGAGGTTGCCGGCGATGACGTCCCTGACCGGAGTGCCCTCCGTCCCGAGCGCGCCGATGCTCCGGCCGTAGAGGGACATCACGAAGCCGGGCGTGCAGAAGCCGCATTGCGACCCGTGCCCGTCGGCTATCGCCCGCTGGACCGGGTGGAGCGCGCCGTTTCGCGACAGGCTCTCGACGGTCGCGACCGCCTTGCCGTCGACCATTGGCAGGAAGAGGATGCACGCATTCACGGCGCGCCATTTGACCGCGTCGCCGTCAAGCTCGCCGACGACCACCGTGCAGGCGCCGCAATCGCCCTCGGCGCAGCCCTCCTTGGTGCCGGTCCGGCGGAGCCTGTAGCGGAGATGGTCGAGCAAGGTATCGGTCGGCGCGGCGTCCGCGACCTCGATTACCTCGCCATCGAGGACGAAGCGGATCATCGCGGCGTCCCCGCCGCGATCCACGCGCCGAGCTGCCGGCGCTCGGCCGCGGTCATGCCCGTGGGATTGCCGAGCGGCATGACCTGCGCATCGACCGCCACCGCCTTGATCCGCGGCGCGGCGGCGCGGACATGCTCGTAGCTGTCGAAGGCGAGGCCGAGCGGCGGCGCGGCGAAGGCCCGGTTGGTCGGATGCGGGCTGTGGCAGCCGGCGCAATGGGTGGCGAGCAGCGGCCGAACCTCGGCGTAGGTGACCGAGCCCGCCGCCGCGCCGGCGGCGCCGCCGCCTTTCTCGAAAGTGACGTAGGTGACGCTGGCGACGGCGAGAATGGCGGCCACGGCGATCGCGAGACCGGTCGCCTGCCCGCGGCCGCGCAGGTTGAAGACGTGGCGGACCGCGACTCCGCTGAGGCCCAGCAAAGCGAGCACCAGCCACGGCCGCTCGGCGCCGTAGGTCATCGGGTAATGGTTGCTGATCATGATGAACAGCACCGGGAGCGTCATGTAGTTGTTGTGCAGCGAGCGCTGCTTGGCCGCCGCGCCGAGGCGCGGATCGGGTGTCCGCCCGGCGATGAGGTCGGCGACCACCTTGCGCTGGTTCGGGATGATGACGCGGAACACGTTCCCGACCATCGCGCTGCCGAGGATCGCGCCGACGTGAAGATAGGCGGCTCGGGAATTGAAGAGCTGGTCGAGCGTGTAGGCGGCCCAGAGCAAGACGGCGAACCAGAACACGCCGAGGGTCAGGTTGTTGGCGCCGGCCGGCGAGCGGCACAGGCCGTCATAGACCAGCCAGCCCAGCGCCAGCGCCGCGAGGCCGATCGCAATTCCCGCGGCGGGGCTCAGCGGCGCCTTGGCCGGGTCGATGAGGAAGCTCTGCGCGCCGACATAATAGACCAGCACGAGCAGCGAGAAGCCGCTGAGCCAGGTCGAGTAGGCCTCCCATTTGAACCAGTGCAGGTCGGCGGGCATCTTCGCCGGCGCGACCTGGTATTTCTGGTTGTGGTAGAAGCCGCCGCCGTGGACGGACCAGAGCTCGCCCGAGGCGTCGCCCTCGGCCGGCCTGGTGAGGTGGTTGTCGAGCCAGACGAAATAGAAGGACGACCCGATCCAGGCGATCCCGACGGTGAGGTGCAGCCATCGTATCGCCAGGTTCAGCCATTCAGCCAGGTGTACGGCCATCCGTCAGCTGCCCCGGTAGGTCGAATAGGCGAAGGGCGAGACGAGCAGCGGAACGTGATAATGGCCGCCGCCGGCCGCCACACCAAAGTCCACCGTCACCTCGTCCAGGAAGGGAGGGTCGGGCAGCGCGACGCGGAGGCCCCGGAAATACTCGGCAACGGCGAAGCGAAGCGCGTAGCGGCCGGCCGCGAGCTGCGTCTTCGCGAGTTCGGGGCAGCGGCCGTCGGCATTGGTCCTGCCGCGACCAATCTCGCCCTCCGGTCCGCTCAGCATCACCGTCATCCCCGCGGCGGGTCGGCCGTGCATGGTGTCGAGGACGTGCGTGGAGAAGGTGTTCATGCGTCGGCCTCCAGCCGCAGCCGGACGATCTTGCCGATCTCGTCGAGCGCGGTGGCGATCTCCGCGTCGCGATCATTGGCGAGGCGGCGCTCCATCGCGGCGAGGATGCCGGCCTTGTCGGTCAGGCGCACGCAAATGATGAACGGGAAGCCGAATTTCTCGCGATAGGCGGCATTGAGCGCGTGGAACCGCTCGAACTCCTCCCGGCTCAGCCGGTCGAGCCCGGCGCTGGCCTGCTCGGCCGCGCTGGCCTCGGTGAGGGCGATTGCGGCCTTGCCGGCGAGCTCGGGATGGGCGCGGATCAACGCGAGCTGCTCCTCGGGAGTCGCGTCGTGGACCACGGCCATCAGGTCCGCATGGCGGTCGCCGCAAGACGGACGCGCGTCGGCCCGTTCCTCGACCCAGGGCGAATGGTCGAACAAGGCGGTCATCGCGCCACGCGTCCGATCAGCCGCAGCCGGCTGACGCCCCCGTCCGGGACGATGTTCAGCCGCACGAAGCGGACGGCGCCGAGATCGGCGAGGCCCTCCCGGAACACATGGACCGTGTCGGCCTCGAGCTTCACCTCCGGCAGCAGCACCGGCCAGTCTTCCGATTGCGCGCCGATCTCCTCCGGCGATCCGCGCGCTTCCGGTGCCCCCTGGAGGAAGCAGCGGTCCGGATAATTGCCCTTGAAGTGGGCGGTGTCGACGACGACCTCGTCGACCAGCCCGGGAGCGCCCAACGCGAGCACGGCCCAATCGTGGCCCGGCTCGCGCCGGCGCCTGGTCTCCCAGCCGTCACCCATGTTCACCCCGCGCCCGGGCGCGGTCAGGTTCTCGACGGCGCCGTAATGCTCATCGTTGGCGATGATGCCGCGCCCGCCATTCTCCATCGCCAGCAGGTCGATCCGCTCGTCCGGGCCGACCTTCGACCAGTCTTTGGCGACCGTCCCCCACACCCGCAGCCGGGCGACGCCGCCGTCCGGAAAGATGTGCAGCCGGACATGGGTCGCCGGCTCGCGATGCTGGATCGGGAAATAGGTCCGATGGTCCCCCTGCAGCGGGAGCCGCCCGGTCACCAGCGTCCAGCCGGCATCGTCGGCGGGCACGTCGTCATCGCTCCGGCAGACCTCGACCTCCGCGAAGGGCGGATAATTGCCGGTGAAGTGGCGCGTATCGATCTCGAAACCCTCGATCAGGCCGGGAAGGCCGAGGCGGACGACGCAGAAATCGTGGCCGGGCGTCCGCTTGCGACGGCTTTCCCAGCCGTCCATCCACTTGCCGTGGTCGTCATACTTGCCGGGAATGAAGACCGGGTCGGCCGGGTCGATCAGGCGCGCCTTGTCCGCGAAGAAATCGTCGGTCGCGTAGACCACCGCGGCGCCGAGGCGCGGCTGGGCGAGGTTGACGTAGAGCTGGCGCAATTGCGTCATAGGGGATGCTCGGCGCGCCAGTGGCGGGCGATCTCGATCCGCCGGCAGAACCAGACGTCCTGGTGGCCGAGCGCGTGGCGCAGGAAGCGTTCGAGCCCCGCGAGCTTGCCCGGGCGACCCGCCAGCCGGCAGTGGAGGCCGACCGACATCATCTTCGGCCGCTCCTCCCCTTCCGCATAGAGGATGTCGAACGCGTCGCGCAGATAGCCGAAGAACTGGTCCCCGGTGTGCATGTTCGCCGAGGCGAAGCGCATGTCGTTCGTCTCCAGCGAATAAGGGACGATGAGGTGGCTGCGCCCCGCCACCTCCGTCCAGAAGGGCAGGTCGTCCGAATAGTCGTCGGCATCGTAGAGGAAGCCGCCTTCCCCGGCGACGATGCCGCGCGTATTGGGGCTGGTCCGGCCCGTGTACCAGCCGAGCGGGCGCTCCCCGGTCAGCCTCGTGTGCACCTCGACGGCGCGCTCCATGTCGGCGCGCTCCTCGGCTTCGGGCACGTGCTGATAGTTGATCCACCGCCAGCCGTGCGAGGCGATCTCGTGCCCGGCCTCGAGGAAGGCCTCGACCACCGCCGGGTTGCGCTCCATCGCCAGCGCCACGCCGAACACCGTCACCGGCACCCCAAAGCGCTCGAACAGCCGCAGCAGCCGCCACACGCCGGCGCGCGATCCATATTCGTAGATCTGCTCCATGCTCATGTGCCGGGCGCCCTCGACCGGGGCCGCATTGGCAATGTCGGAGAGGAAGGCCTCCGACGCCGGATCGCCGTCGAGGACGTTGGCCTCGGCGCCTTCCTCGTAATTCAGGACGAGCTGCACGGCGATGCGGGCGCCGCCCGGCCAGCGCGCATGCGGCGGCGTCCGGCCGTAGCCGATGAGGTCGCGGGGATAGGGGGTTTCGATCGGGTGCACCCGCTACTGCTAGGATGAAACTGCGCTCTGTGCCAAGCTCGCCGCATGCGCGAAATGACACCGGAGCCGCTGACCGCCGAGGCCTTCGCGCCGTTCGGCAGCGTGATCGAAGCGTCGGACGCGGCGGTGAAGCTCGCCATCAACCAGGGCCACGCCGTCCGCTACGACCGCCTCGCCGACATCGACGTCGCCGACGGCGGCGGCACCCCCATCGTCAGCCTGTTCCGCGCCCGCCCCCTCGCGGAGCGGGTGCTGAAGGCGTTCGAGCGCCATCCCCTCGGCAGCCAGACCTTCGTCCCCTTGAGCGACCGCCCGTACCTCGTCGCGGTGGCCCCGCCCGGCCCCTTCGACCCCACCGCCATCCGCCTCTTCCGCGCCGACGGCCACCAGGGCGTCCATTACGGGAAGGGCGTGTGGCACCACTTCCTGCTGGTCCTCGAGGAGAGCGACTTCCTGGTCGTCGACCGGGCGGGCCCCGGGGACAATTGCGACGAGGTGGAACTGGAGCCGGAGGCGGCGATAAGGATCACTCTCGGCCCCGCCACTGCCAGGGGCGGCTGACATGATCGGATTCAGACGGGCACGGCCGGTCCGGCTGATCCCGTTCGCCGAGGCGAAGCCGCTCACCTTCAATGAATTGCTTTGCGACGGCGTGACGGCGCGCAGCATCCCCTGCTTCGCCGACCTGCTGGATCTCCACGCCCGCCTTCAGCGGGAGCGGCCGCACCAATGCATCCTGGCGTCGCTCGATGACCTCGGCCAGGCCTGCTACACTTCTGGACACGGCACGGATCATTACGGCCTGGACGATGTCGAGGGTCTCGATGAGGAGCAGCCGACCGAATTTCCGGTCCGCTTGACCAATCTCCTCAAACGCGCCGAGGCGGTCGACGTGCGAGACGTCGCCGGCTTGCTGGACTGGGCCACGCCCGGGGACTCGAACGACCTCCTCACGGTCAACCGGGATCCGGACCGGGCCTTGCGGATCGCCGAGGATGGGGAGGTGATCTTCCAATTCGTGCCGGTCTCATCGCCCGCCGAAGCCATCGCCGCCTTCCCCAACGGCTATTTCAGCGCGGACCTCAACCCGATGCAGAACCTCGCTCTGGCCCGCCACCTCGAGTCGGCCTACGGCCTCACCCTGTTCGGGATCGGCTCACGCTTCCTCGGGTTCCGCCGCTGTGAGGCATTGGAGGAGGCCATGGCCCGCGATCTCGCGGCCGAGCTCGCCCGTTTCTATCGGGGGGCGCCGCCCGGCGCGGCCGCTGAGCTCGCCCGCCTGATCGCGGGCCGCGAGTGGCTCCTTCTCCGCTATACAGAGAGCTGATCCAGGGCGAGCCCTCACCCCTTCGACAGCCACGCGAAGCGCGCGACGAACAGGGCCGACAGAGCCAGCAGCAGCCAGTCGCTCCCCGAAATCTTCCCGCGCACGGCTTCAGAAGGGCGTGGGCGGTGATGCCGAACGCCAAGCCGTTGGGCGATCGAGAAGGTGAGCGCGATCGGGGCCAGGGCCGGTGATCGGCGCGGATCCCCCCAGGCGCCGTGCGTTCAGGGTGGCCGTCGGCCTCGTCCGCTTGGCGGTTCTTGCACCAGGATAGCGCATGCGGCACTGTGTTGCACAAGTCTGAACCCCGGTCGCTGAGGACAAATCGATGCGTTTTCGGCCCACCGCGGTGTTCGTCTCCTTGCTCTTCGCCACGGTTGCCGCGCCGACGATTGCGCAAACCTCCGCGCCGAGCGCTTCGTCGGTCCCATCGGCCGCGCTCGACCCGGCCGCCCGCAAAGCGATCGTGACCCAATTGGCGACCGAGTTGCGCAACCGATACGTCTACCCGGACCTCGGCGAGAAGGGTGCCGCCGCGATCACCGCCGCCGCTGCCGCGGGCGCCTACGATCGGTTCACCGACCTGCCGTCCTTCGCCCGTCGGCTGACCGACGACCTCCACGGCGTCCTCCACGACGGGCATCTCGCGGTGTTCGTTGCAAGGGACGGGCCGGGCCTGAGCATCGCGTCGATTCCGCCGGACGAGGCTGGAATTATCCGGGCGGGCAGGCTTGCGGGCGGGATCGCCTATCTGGAAATCGCCGGCTTCGCCAATCCCTGGGCGTTCAAACCTGCGCTCGACCGCGCCATGGCGGGACTGAAGGGCAGTCGTGCTCTGATCCTCGACGTGCGCGGCAATCACGGCGGCGATCCGGCAGCGGTGAGCTACCTGGTCAGCTATCTCCTGCCTGCTGGCAAGCGGATCGAAATCAATCGTATCGTCTGGCGCAAGGCGGGGACGACCGACGTCACGCGCAAGGCGTTCTTCAGCGAGCCGACCCCGGTCAGCTTCGCCGGCCTGCCCGTTTATGTTCTCATCGGCGGCCACACCTTTTCGGGCGGCGAGGAGCTCGCCTACGACATTCAGACGCTGAAGCTCGGCACCCTCGTCGGCGAGACGACCGGTGGCGGCGCGAACCCGGGGCAGGCTGTTGCGGTCGGACACAATGTCATGGCCCTCATTCCGACAGGTCGCGCGGAGAGCCCCGTTACCGGATCCAACTGGGAGGGCCGCGGGGTGCAGCCCGATATCGCGGTGCCCGACGCGGATGCGCTCGCCGCTGCGCTGCGCCGCCTCGGCCGATCGCCCGCCGCCGCTACGATCGAAGCGGCATCTCCCGCCCCGAAATTCACGCCGCGCACCGTGCCGCTCAAGGGCTCGAAGGCGATGCTGCGCCGCCTCCTCGCCGGCCGGGCCGCACCTGAGCCCGATTACACTTTGCTGGCAGCGGACACGGGGGAGCCCGGCCGCGCAGCCTTTGCGGCCGCGCACCGCCGCCTGCAGCCGCTCGGCGATCCGCAGGCCATCCACTTTCGACGCCCCGATGGGTTCGGCTTCGACGAGTTCACGCTCGTCTACCCCGATCGGACCTTGCTCGTCGCGATCGAGCTCGACCGGGCCGGCAAGTTCAGAGGCCTCCTCGGCCCCGACAAGGCGTCGCCCTGACGGCGCCGACGTGTCGGCCTCCGACACCAGGCCACGCCTCTACCTTACCCCGCCGACAGCCAGACGAAGCGCGCGACGAACAAGGTCGAAAGCGCCAGCAGCAGCCAATCGCGTCGTGAAATCTTCCCCCGCACAAGCTTCAGAAGGGCGTAGGCGGTGATCCCGAAGGCGAGGCCGTTGGCGATCGAAAAGGTGAGCGGGATCAGCGCCAGGGTGAGGAAGGCCGGAATGGCGATCTCGGGATCGTCCCAGGCGATGTCGGCCAATGGGGCCATCATCAGCGCGCCGACGAGGATCAGCGCGGGCGCCGTCGCGGCGAGGGGCACGAGCTGGGCGTAGGGGGCCGCGAACATCGCCGCCAGGAACAGGAAACCGGTGACGATCGCGGTGAGGCCGGTGCGGCCGCCCGCCTGGACGCCGGCGGCGCTCTCCACATAGGAGGTGACGGTGCTGGTTCCGGCGAGGCTGCCGAAGATGGTCGCGATGGAGTCGGTCAGGAGGATCCGGTTGAGCTTCGGGATCCGCCCGTCCCCGGCGATCAGGCCGGCGCGGCGCGTGACGCCGACCAGGGTGCCGATATTGTCGAACAGGTCGACGAACAGGAACACGAAGAGGATCTCGAACAGGCCGAGGCCGCGGCCTCCCGACAGGCCGAACACGCCGGCGAGGTCGAGATGGAAGGCGGTCTGCGCGATTGCGCTGAGGTCGTAGGGCTGCGGCTTGAAGGCGACGACGCCGAGCGCCCAGCCGGCGAGGCTCGTCGCGACGATGCCGATCAGGATGGCGCCGCGCACCCGCCACGCGGTGAGCGCCGCCGTCACCAGGAGTCCGAACAGGGCCAGACCGGCTCCCGGGGCGTGGAGGTCGCCGAGCGTCACCGAGGTCGCGGGGCTGGTGGCGACGATTCCGGCATTCTTGAGGCCGATGAGGGCGATGAACAGGCCGATCCCGCCGGCGACGGCGGCGAACAGGTGCGGCGGGATCGCGGCGACGATGAGCTGGCGCACGCCGGCGAAGGTCAGGAGCAGGAATGCGACGCCGGAGACGAAGACGCAGCCCAAAGCGACCGGCCACGGCACATGCATCGCCTGGACGACGGTGAAGCTGAAATAGGCGTTGAGCCCCATGCCGGGCGCCAGCGCGAGCGGAACGTTGGCGTTGAGCCCCATCAGGATCGAGGCGAAGCCGGCGGCGAGGCACGTCGCCGCCGCGACCGCCGCCACCGGCATCCCCGCCTGGCCGAGGATGGCCGGGTTGACCAGCACGATATAGGCCATGGTCAGGAAGGTCGTGACGCCCGCGAGGATCTCGGCGCGCAGCGTGGTGCCCCTGGCGCTGAGCTCGAAACGCCGCTCGAGCAGGCTGTCGGGCCCAGGTCCGGCCGCGATGGACTGGCTTGAGTATGCCGCATCCTGCCGCTCGAACTCGCTCATGCCGCAGGCGTAACCGAAGCAGGCCGCAACGCAAGCATATCGCATCGGCTGGTGGACTCCTGCTCCGGCGGCGGGTTTAAGGCGCTCGAACCGCCCTCGACACGCCGGAGCCGCGCGACAATGGATGAGCCCGAACTCACGATCGACCCCGCGCTGCGCGGCTTCGTCGAGCAGGAAGCGCTCCCGGGCACCGGGATCGAGGCCGACCCCTTCTGGCGCGGTTTCGCGGACCTGATCGCATGGTTCGAGCCGATCAATCGCCGCCTGCTCGGCGTCCGCGACACGCTCCAGGAGGAGATCGACCGGCAGCCCGATACGGCGAGCGAGCGCGCCTTCCTCGAGCGAATCGGCTATCTCCAGCCGGAGCCGCCCCCCTTCACGATCGCGACCTCGAACGTCGACGACGAACTGGCGCTGATCGCGGGGCCTCAGCTGGTGGTTCCCGCCAACAACGCCCGCTATGCGCTCAACGCCGCCAATGCGCGCTGGGGGAGCCTCTACGACGCGCTCTATGGGACCGACGCGATCGCACCGGTCCCCGCCCAAGGCGGCGGCTACGACGTGCGGCGCGGGGCCGCCGTGATCGCGCGGGCCAAGGCGTTCCTCGACGAGGCATTCCCCCTGACGGCGGGAAGCCATGCAAAGGTCACCGGCTATCGGGTGGAGGGCGGCCAGGCGGCGGCCGAGCGGGAGGGCGGGCCGACGGGCCTGGCCGACCCGGACAAGTTCGTCGGCTTCCGCGGCGACCCGGACGACCCGGCCGCGCTCCTCCTCCGCAACAACGGCCTTCACGTCGAGATCGTGATCGATCGCGGCAAGAGTCCCGGCCGCGACGACCCGGCCGGGGTGGCCGACATCCTCCTCGAGGCGGCGGTGAGCACGATCATCGACTGCGAGGATTCGGTCGCCGCGGTGGACGCGGCCGACAAGGTGCTCGTCTACCGCAACTGGCTGGGCCTGATGAACGGCTCGCTGACGGCGCTGGTCGACAAGGGCGGGGTCGCGAAGGAGCGCAGGCTTGCCGGCGACCGGGCCTATGAACGGCCGAGGGGAGGAACGGTCACCCTCTCCGGCCGGTCGTTGCTGCTCGTCCGCAATGTCGGCCATCACATCGCCACCGATGCCGTGCGCTGGCAGGGGAGCCCGACATCCGAGACGGTGCTCGACGCGCTGGTGACCGCGCTGTGCGCGCTCCACAGCGGCGTCGGCCGCGCCCCCAACAGCCGCCACGGCTCGATCTACGTCGTCAAGCCCAAGCTGCACGGGCCCGACGAGGTCGATCTGGCGGTTCGACTGTTCGCCCGGGTCGAGCGGATCCTCGGGCTCGCGGAAAACACGATCAAGATCGGCGTCATGGACGAGGAGCGACGGACCAGCGCCAACCTCGCCGCCTGCATCCACGCGGCGCGGGAGCGGATCGTCTTCGTCAACACCGGCTTCCTCGATCGCACCGGCGACGAAATCCACACGGCGATGGAGCGCGGCGCCGTGGTGCGGAAGAACGCCATGAAGAGCGAGGCGTGGCTGCAGGCCTATGAAGAGCGCAATGTGGGGATCGCCCTCGCCTGCGGGTTCAAGGGGCGGGCGCAGATCGGCAAGGGGATGTGGGCGGCGCCCGACCGGATGGCGGACATGCTCGCGCAGAAATCGGCCCATCCCGCCAGCGGCGCGAGCACGGCATGGGTGCCCTCCCCGACCGCCGCGGTGCTGCACGCGCTCCATTATCACCAGGTCGACGTCGACGCCGTCCAGGCCCGCTTGTCGCGAGCGCCGGCGACGGGAGGCCTGGAGCGGCTGCTGACGGCGCCGCTCCTCGGCGAGGCCAGGCCTTCGGCCGAGGAGATCAGGGAGGAGATCGAGAATAACTGCCAGGGCATCCTCGGCTACGTCGTCCGCTGGATCGACCAGGGCGTCGGCTGTTCCAAGGTTCCCGACATCCACAGCGTCGGGCTGATGGAGGACCGCGCGACGCTGAGGATCAGCGCGCAGCATCTCGGCAACTGGCTTCGCCATGGCCTCGTGTCCGAAGCCGAGGTGATGGATACCCTCCGGCGGATGGCCGTCGTCGTGGATGGGCAGAATGCGGGGGATCCGTACTACACCCCGATGGCCCCGGGCTTCGACGGCGCCGCATTCCTCGCCGCGAAGGATCTCATCTTCAAGGCGCGCGAGCAGCCGAACGGCTATACGGAATTCCTGCTCCATCACTGGCGGCGGGTCGCCAAGGCGCGGACCCCCGCCGGCCGCTAGACCCCCATGCCCATCTTGGCGCCGTTCTTCTTCGTCACCGCCTTGCTGTACGGCGCGGTGGGGTTCGGCGGCGGCTCGACCTACAGCGCGCTGCTCGTGCTGGCGGGGAGCGACTATCGCGCGGTGCCGGTCGTCTCGCTCGCCTGCAACATCCTGGTCGTAGCGATGGGGAGCTGGCGGTTCGCGCGATCGGGCCATGTCGACTGGGGTCGCATCTGGCCGCTCCTCGCTTTGTCCGTCCCGCTGGCCTGGCTGGGCGGGCGGCTGGTCGTGGCGGAGGCGCTCTTCGTGGGGCTGCTCGCCGTGTCGCTGTTCTGCGCGGCGCTGCTGATGCTGTGGCCGCCGCGCTGGCAGCGCGAGGGGCCGCCGCGCTTCGCCTCATCCTGGGCGTACGCGATGGCCGGCGGCGGACTGGGCTTCCTCGCCGGCCTGGTGGGGATCGGCGGCGGCATCTTCCTGGCGCCTCTGCTCTACCTGCTGCGATGGGGGACGCCCCGGGCCATCGCCGGCACCTCGGCCGTGTTCATCCTCGCCAATTCGATCGCGGGTCTCGCCGGGCAGCTCGCCAAGGATCGGGCGGCTGCCGGCGCCTTCCTCGCCGCGCACTGGCCGCTGTTTCCGGCCGTGCTGGCCGGCGGCCTGATCGGCGCGACGCTCGGCAGCCGTCGGCTCGACCCCAAATATGTCCGCATCCTCACGGCTCTGCTCATTCTCTATATTGCCGTCCGGCTGGGCATCCGCTTCTATGGCGAGACCCTGGGAGCCGGCGCGTGATCGACCCGTTTGGACGGACAATCAGCTATTTGCGGCTGTCGGTGACCGACCGCTGCGACCTGCGCTGCACCTATTGCATGCCGGAGCGGATGTCCTTCCTGCCGCGCGCCGACCTGCTCTCGCTCGCCGAGCTCGACCGCCTCGCCGCCGCCTTCATCCGCAAAGGCGTGCGCAAGCTCAGGCTGACCGGCGGGGAGCCGCTGGTCCGGCGGGATTTCATGGAGCTCGTGGCCGGCCTGTCGCGCTTCCTGCGCAGCGGCGACCTCGACGAGCTGACCCTGACGACCAACGGCACGCGACTGGCGCGCCACGCGGCCGATCTCGCGCGCTGCGGGGTCCGCCGCGTCAACGTCTCGCTCGACAGCCTCGATGCCGCGACCTACGCGCGGATCACCCGCGGCGGTCGGGTCGAGGAGGCCATTGCCGGCGTCGACGCGGCGCTCGCCGCCGGCCTCGCCGTCAAGATCAACGCCGTCGCGCTTCGCTCCGACAATCTCGACGATCTCGTCGCCCTCGCGGAATGGGCCGATGCGCGCGGCGCCGACCTCACCGTCATCGAGGTGATGCCGATGGGTTCGGTCGAGGCGGACCGCGTCGACCAGTTCGTGCCGCTGGGCGAGGTCCGCGCCCGCTTCGAGCGCCGCTGGGCCCTCACCGACCTCGCCCGCCGCACCGGCGGGCCGGCGCGCTACGTGCGCACCGACGAAGGCGGCACGATCGGCTTCATCGCGCCGCTCAGCCGCAATTTCTGCGACGGCTGCAACCGGGTGCGGGTGACCTGTACCGGCGAACTGTATCTGTGCCTCGGCCAGCCGGCGAAGGCCGATCTGGGCACGCCGCTGCGCGCCTCGGCGGACGACGTCCTGCTCGATGCCGCCATCGACGCGGCGATCGGCCGCAAGCCGCAGGGCCATGATTTCGCGATCGGCGCCCGACGGCCGCCGGCGGTCGAACGGCACATGTCCGTGACCGGCGGCTGATGGCGACGATCCTGTTCCTCGGACGGCTGCGCGAGTCCGTCGGCGCCGGTGCGCTCACCGTGACGCTGCCGGCAGGCGTGCGGGACACGGAACGCCTGCGCGACTGGCTCGCCGCGGAGCATCCGGCCCTGCGCGAACCTTCGGTCAGGATCGCGGTCAATGCCGAGCTGCATCCGCGGCAGACCCCGCTCGACGACGGCGACGAGATCGCCTTCCTCCCGCCCGTGAGCGGCGGATGATCCGCGTCCAGGCCGCGCCGTTCGACCCCGCCGCCGAGCTCGCGGCCTTCGCCGGCCGCGTCGGCGGCGCCGGGGGCGTCGCCTCCTTTCTCGGCCTGGTCCGGGGCGACAGCGATGGCGGCGAGATAGCCACGCTGGAGCTGGAACATTACCCCCCCCTGACGGAACGCAGCGTCGCCGCGATCGGCGCGGAGGCGCACGGCCGCTTCGGCCTCATCGGATACGTCATCGTCCACCGGACCGGCACGCTCGCGCCCGGCGAGGCGATCGTGTTCGTCGCGGCAGCGGCGGCGCACCGGCGCGCGGCATTCGAGGCTGTCGACTACATGATGGACCGGCTCAAGACCGAAGCGCCCTTCTGGAAGCGCGAGCATGGGCCGAACGGCTCGCGGTGGATCGAGGCGCGCGCCGTCGACCATGACGACAGGGCGAGGTGGGCGTGACCGCGAGCGGCTTCGTTCCGGTCCGGGTCGCGGTGCTGACCGTGTCCGACACCCGCACCGAGGAGACCGACACGTCCGGCGCCTACCTGGCGGCGGCGATCTCGACGGCGGGCCATCGCCTCGCGGGGCGCGCGATCGTTCCGGACGATGTCGAGGCGATACGCTCTGCGGTGGGCGCCTGGATCGGGGACCCGCAGGTGGACGTCGTCATCACCACCGGCGGCACCGGCCTCACCGGCAGGGACGTCACTGTGGAGGCGGTGGCGCCGCTGTTCGACAAGGTCATCGAAGGGTTCGCGGTCGTCTTCCACAATGTCAGCTTCCGGTCGGTGGGGCTGTCGACGATCCAGTCCCGGGCCTGCGCCGGCGTCGCCCGCGGCACCTTCGTCTTCTGCCTCCCCGGCTCCGGCGGAGCGGTGCGGGACGGATGGGAGCAGGTCATCGCTCCGCAGCTCGACGCGCGGACCCGGCCGTGCAACCTGGTCGAGATCATGCCGCGGCTCGAGGAATGACGATGGCGGACGAGCTCAGCCATTTCGACGAATCCGGCCGCCCGCACATGGTCGACGTCTCGGCCAAGGCGGAAACCGTGCGCTCGGCCGTGGCACGCGGCCGGGTCGGCATGATGCCGTCGACGCTGGACCGCGCGCTCCGCGGAGAGGGCCCAAAGGGCGACGTCGCCCGGATTGCGGAGCTGGCCGGCATAATGGCCGCGAAGAAGGTGGGGGACCTCATTCCCCTCTGTCACCCGCTGCCGCTGACGTCGGTGGTCGTCGCGGTCGTCCCCGACAGGAATCGCCCCGGCTTCACCGTCACCGCCGAGGCGAAGACCGTCGGCCGGACGGGAGTCGAGATGGAAGCGCTGACGGCCGTCTCGGTCGCCTGCCTCACGCTCTACGACATGTTGAAATCGGTCGATCGCGGCATGAGCATCGGCGACATCGCGCTGAGCGAGAAGAAAGGCGGCAAGTCGGGCGACTGGCGGCGGGACGAATGACCCCGCTCCCGCTGGACGAGGCCCGGGCGCTGCTGCTCGCCGACCTGTCTCCCGTCGAGCCCGAGACCCGGCCGATCGGGCACTGCGGCCGCCGCACCGCCGCCGCAGACGTCGTCGCCGCACGCGACCAGCCGCCGTGGCCCGTATCCGCCATGGACGGCTACGCGGTCCGAGCACAAGACGCGCGCAGCGGTGCCGCCCTCACCGTCATCGGCGAAGCGCCCGCGGGTGCGCCGTTCGGGGGCATTGTGACGGCCGGCACGGCGGTCAGGATCGCGACCGGGGGCGTCGTCCCGAACGGTGCGGAACGCATCGTCGTCCAGGAAATCGTCGAGGCGCAAGGCGAGCGGATCCGGATCCTCGGCGAGCCCGGACCGGCGAGCTTCGTCCGTCCCGCCGGCGGCGATTTCCGCCGGGGCGAGATCCTGATCCGCGCCGGCCAGGTCCTCACCCCCGCGCGCCTCGGGCTCGCCGCCGCCGCCAACCTGGACATGCTCGCGGTTCGCAGGCGCCCGCGGGTCGCCGTCCTCCCTTCCGGCGACGAGCTGCGCGAGCCGGGCTCGCCGCTCCGGAGCGGCTGCATCGTCAACTCCGCCGGCTATGCACTGGCCGAGCTCATCGCCGGCTGGGGAGGCGAGCCGGTCCTCCACCCGATCCTGCCCGACGACTTCAGGCGGTGCGAGGAAGCGCTCCGGGCGGCCGATCTGACCTCCGACATCATCGTCCCCCTCGGCGGCGCTTCGGTCGGGGACCGCGACGTGCTGCGCCCGCTGATCCGGTCGCTCGGCGCGCGCACCGTCTTCGAACGGATCGCCGTGCAGCCCGGCAAGCCCTGCTGGCACGCGCGCTTCGCGGATCGGCGGCTGGTCCTGGGTCTGCCCGGCAACCCGGCCTCCGCCTTCGTCTGCGCCCACCTGCTGCTGAAGCCCCTCCTCTTCGCCCTGCTTGGCCGGACCGGCGCCGAGCCGCCGCTCTTCGCCGCGCTGACCGCCGCGTTGCCCGAAGGCGGCAGCCGCGAAGTCTATTGGCGCGCCCGCCTCGGCGCCGACCGCGACGGCCACCTCTGGGTCGCGCCCGATGCTCGCCTCGACAGCAGCCTCCAGGCGCCGCTCGCCGCGGCCAACGCCCTGGTACGGCGCCTGCCCCACGCGCCCGCCGCCGCCGCGGGCGAGACCGTCGAGACGCTGTTGATCGGATCGATAGAAAGCGGAGTGCCGGGTTAGCGCGACCACCTCTCGCCAATAACGCTGGGGCTGCCTCCACCGGAAAAGCTAAAGACTGCAAAACCAATTAGGCGCAATTCGTCGAGTCGACCCCAGCATGAGCGATATAGTTGTCGGTCTCGCGGCCCCGATGAATCGCCGTTGCGTGCGTTCCGCAACTGTGCAATTTTTTCTGAGCGCGTTCGAGCGCACCTCAGCGTGGAGATGGTGATGAAAGACAGAATCATCGGTCGCAGACTTGCCCGGCCTCTCACCGAAGCCGAGATCGAGTGCGTTGCTGGCGGCGATGACGGAAATCCTGGTCCGCCTATCGACACGGCGGTTCGTACTAACGTCAGTCCTCAGGGGGACTGGGAAAAGCAGCCCGACCCGCGGACCATGGGCGGCGAGTGACTTCTGAAATTGGTCGGGCGGGCACATATGTTGCCCGCCCTTTTTTTGGCTGACTTGAAAATCCTCACCTTCTCGGTGCCGGGTGACACCCACGCCGCCGCGGTCCGGTGGGGGCTGACTGAACTCGGCGTCGAGAATTGCGTCGTCTTCCTCACCGATATCCCGCAGCGGGAGTCGCTCTCATTCGAGCCCGGCGTCTCCGAAGAGTGGCGCTTCGGCCGGGGCGGCTCCGATCTCAGGCTGAGCGGGTACGACTCGATCTGGTTCCGCCGCTCCGGCGCGATGGTTCTGCCCAGCGGCAGCCATCCCGCCGACAGAAAATACGCGCAGGCTGCGTGGCGCGAGGTCAGGGATGCGATGCATCTGCATCTGGAAAGCGCAACTCCGCTCTGCGTCAATCCTCCGTCCTCGTATCTTCTCGTCGATAACAAGGCATTCCAGCTGAAGATCGCTGTGGAAGCCGGCTTCCAGATCCCGAAGACGCTCGTCTCCAGCTCGCGAGACGAAGTTGTCGACTTCATTCGATCCCATGCCGCGTGCGGTGACGAAACGATATGCAAGCCGATTCTCCCGATGAACTGGCTCGCCCAGGATGGAGCCGCGCTCGCCGTATCCACCGAGGTCGTCGATGAGGAGATTGTCGACTCGGCGGACGTTTCCCTCTGTCCTGCCATCTACCAATTGCGCGTCCGCAAAAGCTTCGAGGTGCGGATCACCACGATCGGAAGCAGCATGTTCGCGATCCGGCTCGACTCGCAGGCGTCCGACGTAACGTCGCTGGACTGGCGAAATGCTCCAAGGACCGCCATGCTCGGCTGCGAAGAAATCTCCATTCCGGACGGGGTGAGCGCACTTTGCCGTTGGTTCTGCCGCCGCCTCAGGATCGTCTTCGCCTGTTTCGATTTCATCGTAGACAGCGACGGCCAGTGGATATTCCTCGAATGCAACGAGATGGGAAATTTCCTG
>JAFAZW010000084.1 GCA_019239415.1 Alphaproteobacteria bacterium | reverse complement strand
TTCCCCTTCGCCCGCGAGGTGATCAGCCACGCCGTCCAGGAAGGAGGCTTCCCGCCGCTGATGCTCGACCCGATCGACTTCCACGCCCTCTACGTGCAGCGCGCCGCCCAGGGCGGCGAGGCGCTGGCGGGTGAGCCCAGCGAGCTGGGGCAGGCGTAACTCGTTCCCGTGCCGGCTGCAGTGGGCGCAGGGAACGAAAACCGTTCGGGCTGAGCTTGTCGAAGCCCTGTCCTTGTTCTTACTGAGCGAGAGGGAGGGCAGGGCTTCGACAGGCTCAGCCCGAACGGTGTTGGGGGTTCAGTGATTTATCGCGGGCGCAGCATAGCGTGAACCTCGCCAGGGCCCTCGGCTCCGTCGGCGGCATGACGCTCGCCAGCCGCGTGCTGGCCCTCGTGCGGGACACCCTGCAGGCGACCTATGTCGGCGCCAATTTCGCGTCCGACGCCTTTTTCGTCGCGTTCCGCCTGCCCAACATGTTCCGCGCCTTTTTCGCCGAGGGGGCCTTCACCGCCGCGTTCATCCCGATGTTCAACCGCAAGGTCGGCGAGAGCGGTGCCCTCGGCGCCGGCCTCGACTTCGCGGAGCGGGCGCTGGCGGTGCTGCTGCCGATCCTCCTCGCCTTCACCGGCGCCATGATCATCGCCGCCTGGCCGCTGACCTGGGCACTGTCCCTCGGCTTTCGGGAACAGCGCCCCACCGACGCGCAATTCGCCTTCGCCGTGCTGCTGTCGCGCTGCACGATTCCCTA
This sequence comes from Alphaproteobacteria bacterium, assembly GCA_019239415.1. Lineage (GTDB taxonomy): Bacteria > Pseudomonadota > Alphaproteobacteria > Sphingomonadales > Sphingomonadaceae > Allosphingosinicella. Next base: position 38,680 of record JAFAZW010000084.1, on the reverse strand, counting down.
TCTGATGCTGATCAGCCTTGCCTCCTTGCTCGGCGGCATCCTGAACTCGCTCAACAAATTCTGGGTCAACGCGGCGGCCCCGATCCTGCTCAACATCGCCATGGTCGCCGCCTTGTGGTTCTTCCACGGGAAAGACCCCTATGCGACGGCGCGGGCGCAGGCGATCTCCGTCACCGTGGGCGGCGCCCTGCAGCTCGCCTGGCTGATCTGGGCGTGCCGCGCCGCGGGTGCCGGCCTCCGGATCCGGCGGCCGGTATTCGACGCCGACATGCGCCAGCTGATGAAGCTCATTCTGCCGGCCGCGACCGGCGCCGGCGCGGTGCAGATCAATCTCGCCATCTCGACGGCACTCGCCGCCGGCCTGCTTCCGTCAGGCTCGGTCTCCTACATTTACTATGCCGACCGGCTCAACCAGCTGCCGCTCGGGATGATCGGCATCGGCCTCGGCACCGTCCTCCTTCCCACCGTCTCCCGGCTGCTCAGCACGGCCAGGGACGCCGAGGCGATGGCCACCCAGAACCGGGGCATGGAGCTCGCCCTCTTCCTCACCCTTCCCGCCACCGCGGCCTTCATCTTCGCGGCCGAGCCGATCATCCGCGGCGTCCTCCAGCACGGCGCCTTCAAGGAGGTCGACACCCTGCGCTGCGCCTGGGCGCTCTCCGCCTTCTCGATCGGCCTCCCCTCCTACGTGCTGGTCAAGGTGCTCACTCCCGGCTTCTACGCGCGGCAGGACACGAAGACGCCGGTGCGGCTCGCCATCTGGTCGATGGGGGTGAACCTCGCCGGCAACCTCGTGCTGATCCCGGCGCTGGGCACGATCGGCATGGGCCATGTCGGGCCGCCGCTGGCGACCGCCGTCTCCTCGAGTGTCAACGTCTGGTTCCTGTGGACGACGTTGCGCCACCGCGGCCATTTCGAGACCGACCGGCAACTGCGCCGCCGCACGCCGCGCATGGCCCTCGCCGCGCTGGTCATGGGCGGCGTCCTCTTCTTCCTCACGCCCTACGTCGATCCCTATCTGACGCGGTCGCTCATGGTGCGCATCGCGGCCTTATCCGCCCTCGTCGGCGGCGGCGCGGCGGTCTACGCCCTCGCCTGCCTCGCCACCGGCGCCTTCGCCCTCGACGACCTCAGGGCGCTGCGGCGGCAGGCGCGGCGCGGCTGATCGGCTCGACGCGCTTAAGCCTCGGTTCAGCGACACTGGCGACAGTCTGGAAAGCGCTGTAGCCTGCCCGCTGCAGCCGCGCTTTTCGATGAGGGATCCCATGCATCTTTCCAGGAAACTCCTCGTGCTCGCCGCGCCGGCGGCCCTCCTGTCGCTCGGCGGCTGCGCGACCGGCTTCCCCGCCCAGGTCTCGCGCTTCCAGCAGATGCCGGTGCCGAGCGGCCAGAGCTTCGTCATCCAGGCCGCCGACGCCCGCGACCGGGGCGGCATCGAGTTCGGCCAATATGCCGACCTCGTCCGGCGCCACCTCGTCGCGCTGGGCTATTCGGAAGCGCCGAGCGCCTCGGCCGCCTCGCTGGTCGTGACGCTGGACTATGGCGTCGACCATGGCCGCGAGCATCTCGCCACCCGGCCGCTGCTCGGCGCCTGGGGCTTCGGCGCCTACCACAATCCCTATCGCTTCGGCGGCTATCGCGGCTGGGGCCGCGCCAGCCCGGCCTTCTACTGGGGCTGGAACGATCCGTTCGCGTGGAACTGGGGCCCGAGCGCGGTCGACGTCAGCACCGTCTATACGAGCTTCCTCGACCTCGACATCAAGCGCACGGCGGACGGCAAGTCGCTCTTCGAGGGCACCGCCAAGGCCCGCTCCACGACCGACCGCCTCCAGGTCCTGGTGCCGAACCTCGTCGAGGCGATGTTCACCGGCTTCCCGGGCAATTCGGGGGAGACGGTACGGATCACCGTCCCGCCGCCGCCGCGGCAGCCGCGCTAGTACGCCGTTCCGGCCCGGGCCCGGGCCGAAAGCCGGCCTACCTGTCCGACCCGCCGCTTGCAAGCCGCGAGAAATGATGTAATATCATCACATGCATATCGCGGCGCGCGCCATCGGCCTCATCGGCTCAGCCTCCGCGAACGCGGTGGCGAGTTGGCTGTGGCAGTTCGTCCCTCTGCAGCCGCCCCCCATACGCGATTGCATGGACTGCTTCGGCGGCGGCGCGGTGGTGCAGGAGACGGGCCTGTTCATCGCGACGCGAGTCCGCGCGCACGTCGGCGCCTCGGGCGGAGACGGCTTCTTCAAGCTGGACGAGCACGTGCGCGAGCCGTGCCGTATTGGCCGCGACGTCGAGCGCGATCCCTATCTTCTGTCGATCGTGCCGCGTCCGCTCGTGCCGGGCCGCTATCGCCGCGAACTCAGCTTCTGCGTCGAGGTAACGGCCAACGGACGGGTCGGCCGCGTCTTCACCGTGCGCAGTTCCGGCAACGCGGAGACCGACCGGAGGGCGCTCCGCCGGCTGCGGACGCTACGCTTTCAGCCGGCGATCCGCGGCGGACGGCCGGTCGCCTCCTGGCACCGGATGAGCACCGGCGAGCCCTGGATCGAGGCGCTGCCTCTTTTCTAGCCATGCCGCGGCACGGCCGCTCGGCTCAGCTCTCGAGCTGGCGGGTGAGCAGGCGGATGTCCGAATCGAGCTCGGGGTCCTGGGCGCGGAGCTTCTCGATCTGGCGGACGGCGTGGATCACCGTCGTATGGTCGCGTCCGCCGAAGCGGCGGCCGATCTCCGGCAGCGAGCGCGGCGTCAGCTGCTTCGACAGGTACATGGCGACCTGGCGCGGGCGCGCGACCTCGCGGGCGCGGCGGGCGGACGTCATCTCCGCCTTGCGGATCCGGTAATGGTCGGAGACGCGGGTCTGGATCTCGTCGATCGAGATGCGGCGCTGGTTGGCGCGCAGCGTCGAGGCGAGAACCTCGGCGACGAAATCGAGATCGATGACGCGGTTCTGCATCATCGCGTAGGCGGCGATGCGGTTGAGGGCCCCCTCGAGCTCGCGGACGTTGGAGCTGATCCGCTTGGCGAGGAACATGACGACGTCCTCGGGGACGCTGACGTCGGGGAGCGCCTCGAGCTTCTTCAGGATGATGTTGAGGCGGAGCTCGAGATCGGCCTGGTTGATGTCGGCGACGAGGCCCCAGGAGAGGCGCGAGAGGATGCGCGGCTCGATGCCGTCCAAATCCTGCGGCGCGCGGTCCGACGAGATCACCAGCCGGCGGCCGGCCGAGATGATCTCGTTCATCGTGTGGAAGAATTCCTCCTGCGTCGATTCCTTGCCGGCGATGAACTGGACGTCGTCGATCATGAGCAGGTCGGCGGAGCGCAGCTGCTGCTTGAACTGGATCGTCTCGTTGGCGCGGAGCGCCGCGACGAACTCGACCATGAACTTCTCGGCCGACATGTAGATGATCTTCGCGCGCGGGCGCAGGCGATGGAATTCGTGGCCGATGGCGTGGAGGAGGTGGGTCTTGCCGCGGCCGGTGCCGCCGTGGAGGAAGAGCGGGTTGAAGGCGACGTCCTTCGCGGTCGCGAGCGTGCGCGAGGCGTTGTAGGCGACCTCGTTGGCCTTGCCGACGACGAAATTCTCGAACCGGTAGCGCGGCTCGAGGGCGACGGCGTAGACCCCGTCCTTCGCCGCCGGCTCCTCTTCGGCGGGCGGGGCCGGGATCTCGACCACGGCGGCGGTCCGGGGGGCCGCGGCGCCGACGCCGATCAGGATCTGGCGGACGGCCGGATACGCGGCGCGCCAGGCGAGGCCGAGCCGCTCCGAGAAATGGGTCTGCACCCAGTCGGCCATGAATTGCGATGGCAGCTCGAGGCGCAGCACGCCCGTGTCCGAGTCGAAATTGCCGAGCGCGATCGGGCGCAGCCAGCCGTCGAACGTGCGCGCGCCGCAATCGCGCCGCAGGCCGGCGCGAATCGACTCCCACGCATATTGGAGCGGATCGCCGAGCGCGGCGTCCCTTGCACCGGCCACGGCGGAGACCATCGGCTTTGCAGACACGAACGCACCCCCTCTTTCCTCAGGCCCCTCGACGCGGGCGCCCGTCTTGCCGGGGCAAGGCTTTTCCGCACACGGCCGCACCCCCGGCGGCGACCGATCGAAAAAGATGCTCCTGATGTGGCGTCCGGCAGGAGATTCGCCCCGCCGGAGCCCTCTTTGTAGGTAGTTGTGCGGCGCGCAATCAAGGCCGAAAATGACGGTTCGATGACGAAATTTCAGTTGACACGCATTTCCGGGCACTTGCGGGAAAATGGCGGAAATCCGCCATTTACTGGACGCGGCCATCGCGAATCGCGCAGAAAACCGTGCGTTTCGCGATACGTTCCAAAGGCCATGAAAAACCCGCCGGAAACGCGCCCCGGCGGGTTGCTTAGAAAGGGTTTTGAACGGCTTAGGAAAGGGCCGCGATACGCCGTGTGAGGCGGGAGAATTTCCGCGCCGCGGTGTTCTTGTGCAACACCCCCTTCGCCACGCCGCGCGCCAGCTCGGGCTGGACGTTGGCGATCGCCGCCGTCGCCAGCGCCTTGTCGCCCGCCTCGATCGCGGCCTCGACCTGCTTGACGAAGGTGCGGATGCGGCTGACGCGGTTGCGGTTGATCGTCGCCCGGCGGTCGTTGCGGCGGATGCGCTTCTTTGCTTGCGGCGTGTTCGCCATCGTTCCAAGTGCCTCTTTTTCTTAAATGAAAAAGGCGCGGCCTGCGGCTCGCACCCGTTCGGCCGCCGCCTCTACCGGAGGGGCGGCGACTCGTCAACTAGAGCCGCTGGCAACGCGGGCAGAAAAAGGTCGAGCGGCCCGAGTCGTTGCGTCTGCGAATCGGTGCGCCACAGTGGCACGATTCGCCTTCGCGGCCGTAGACCCGCCACTGCCTGGAAAAGTAGCCGAGCTCGCCGGAAGGGCGCGCATAATCCCTGAGGCTGGAGCCGCCCGCCTCGATGGCGGCGAGCAGCACCTGTCGGATCGCCGCGACCAGCCGTTCGAGACGCGGCCGGGAGATGCGGCCGGCGGGGCGGCCGGGAGCGATGCCGGCCATGTGCAGCGCCTCGCAGACGTAGATGTTGCCGAGGCCTGCGACGATGCGCTGGTCGAGCAGAAGTGCCTTGATCGGCGCCGCGCGGCCGTCGAGCGCGGCGAGGAGATAGTCGGCGGTGAAGCCGGGCCCGAGCGGCTCCGGGCCGAGCGCCGCGAAGGGCGGCCACTCCTCCAGTCGCGCCGTCGGCACGAGGTCGACCGAGCCGAAGCGGCGGGGGTCGTTGAGGGAGAGCGCCCTCCCCTCCTCCGTCTCCAGGACGAGGTGGTCGTGCGGGCCGAGATCGGCGGGGTCGATTCGCCAGCGGCCGGACATGCCGAGGTGAAAGACCATCGTGTCGCCGCGGTCGGTGGCGATGAGGCCGTATTTGGCGCGGCGGCCGAGCCCGGTGACGCGGGCGCCGGTGAGGCGCTGGCGCAGGTCCGGCGGAAAGGCCCGGCGGAGGTCGGCGCGGCGGGTCCCGACGCGGGCGAGGCGGCGCCCCTCCAGCACCGGCGCGAGGCCGCGCACGGTGGTCTCCACTTCCGGGAGCTCAGGCATGATCGTCCCCTCCTCCCTGAACTCTCCACGTGCACATCGCCGGAAAGCCCTGCTAGAGGCGGCGCCGATGGACAAGGTTTCTTTCGGCTTCGAAGAGGTTTCCCCGGACGAGAAGACGGAACGGGTCGGCGCGGTCTTCTCACGCGTCGCGCGGCGCTACGACCTCATGAACGACCTCATGTCGGGCGGCCTGCACCGCCCGTGGAAGGATCTGTTCGTCCGGCGGGTACGGCCGCGCGCGGGCGAGACGATCCTCGACATGGCCGGGGGGACCGGCGACATCGCCTTCCGCCTCGCCCGGGGCGGCGCGCGCGTCATGGTGGCAGACATCAACGCCGACATGCTCGCCGTCGGCGAAGAGCGCGCGAAGCGCCGCGGCATCCAGGGCCTCGCCTGGTCGGTGCAGAATGCGGAGGCGCTGGGTTTCGCCGATGCGAGCTTCGACGCCTACACGATCGCCTTCGGCATCCGCAACGTCACGCATATCGACCGGGCCCTCGTCGAAGCGCATCGGGTGCTGAAGATCGGCGGCCGCTTCTTCTGCCTCGAATTCTCGACCACCACCTGGCCCGGCTTCGCCCGCCTCTATGACGCTTACTCGCTGAATGTCGTGCCGAAGCTCGGCAAGGCGGTGGCGCGCGACGAGGAAAGCTACCGCTATCTCGTCGAATCGATCCGGCGCTTTCCGCCGATGGCGCGTTTCAGGGCGATGATCGAGACGGCGGGCTTCACCCAGACCAAGGCCGAGCCGATCCTCGGCGGCCTCGTCGCCATTCACAGCGGGTGGAAGGTTTGACGCGACCTGCCGTCCACGTCTGGCGCCTGCTCAAATGGGGGCGCGTGCTCGCCCGCCACGGCGCGCTGCGCGGCATCGAGCGCGACCCGAACACGCCGCCGCAGGTGCGCCGCCTGGCGCGCATCGCGCGGTTCGGCGCCCGCATCCCGAAGGTGCCGACCTATGGCGAGGCGTTCCAGGAGCTCGGTCCGGCCGCGATCAAGTTCGGTCAGGCCCTGGCGACGCGGCCGGACCTGGTCGGCGACGAGGCCGCGCGCAACCTGCAGACGCTCCAGGACAACCTCCCGCCGGCCCCGTTCGAGGAGGTCCGCCGGGCGATCGAGGCCGGGCTGGAGAAGCCGCTCGAGGAGGTGTTCCGCGAGATCGATCCCGAGCCGGTCGGCGCCGCCTCGATCGCCCAGGTGCACCGCGCCGTCACGACCGACGGCCGCCTCGTCGCGGTCAAGGTGCTGCGGCCGAACATCGAGGAGGATTTCGCCCGCGCCCTCGACACCTACGAATGGGCGGCGGCGCAGGTCGAGGCGATGGGCGGGGAGGTCGCGCGCCTCCGGCCCCGCGCCGTCATCGCCCAGTTCAAGCAGTGGACGGCACGCGAGCTCGACCTCCGGCGCGAAGCGGCCTCGGCCTCCGAGCTGCGCGAGAATCTCGTCGCCGAGAGCGGCTTCTACGTCCCCGCCATCGACTGGACCCGCACCTCGCGCCGGGTGATGACGCTCGAGTGGATCGACGGCATCAAGCTCACCGACCGCGACGCACTGGTCGAGGCGGGGCACGACCTCAAGAGCCTCGCCGCCATCCTCGTGCGCGCCTTCCTCCGGCAGGCGGTGATCGACGGCTTCTTCCACGCCGACCTCCACCAGGGCAACCTCTTCGCGCTCCCCGACGGCCGGCTCGCGGCGATCGACTTCGGGATCATGGGCCGCATCGACCGGCAGGCGCGGTTCTGGCTGGCGGAAATCCTCTACGGGCTCCTCACCGGCAATTACCGCCGCGTCGCCGAAATCCATTTCGAGGCACAATATGTGCCGGCACACCACAATGTCGACGAGTTCGCGACCGCGCTGCGCGCCGTCGGCGAGCCGATCCGCGGGCTCCCGGTCAAGGATATCTCGATCGGCCAGATGCTCGATGGGCTGTTCACCATCACCCGCGACTTCGACATGCCGACGCAGCCGCACCTCCTGCTCCTCCAGAAGACGATGGTGATGGAGGAAGGCGTCGCCCATGCGCTCAATCCGGACATCAACATGTGGGAGACGGCCGAGCCGTTCCTGCGCGAGTGGGTGCGCGGCGAGCTCGGCCCGGAGGCGGCGCTCGCCGACCGCATCGTCCGCGACGTGCGCACCTTTGCCAAGATCCCCGACCTCATCCGCCGCATCGACCATTATTACCCCCCGCCCGGCGCGGCGCCGCCCGACCCGCCGCTGCCCGACGTGGTCGTCGTCCAGCCCCACCATTATTGGCGCTACGTGCTGACGGCTGCGGTTGCCGCTGCGGCGGGTGCGGGCGCGATGTGGCTGGTCCATTGATCGCGACGGACGTGCCGCAGCTGCGGTCGGTCCCTGAGACGCTCGCGCCGGCGTCCGTCCGCCGCATCGATGCCGCCCTCGAGGCCATCGAGCAAAACCACCGCGTGACGATCGTCCTCGCCATCGAAAGCGGCAGCCGCGCTTGGGGATTTCCCTCGCCGGACAGCGATTACGATTGTCGCTTCCTCTTCTTCCGGCGGCGCGACGACTACCTCTCCCCTTGGCACAAGCGCGACGTGATCGAGCTACCGCTCGACGAAGAGCTCGACATCAACGGCTGGGACGTCGGCAAAGCGCTCAAGCTGCTGCTCAAGGGCAATGCCGTGGTGATCGAGTGGCTGACCTCGCCGATTACCTATCGCGGCGATCCGCGCTTTCGCGACGAGCTCCTCGCCTTTGCGGCCCGCCACGCGGACCGCGAACGCCTGCGCCGCCACTACCTCCACTTGGGCGAGAAGCAGCGCCGGACCTATTTCGCCGACACCAAGGCGGTGCCGCTGAAGAAGGTGTTTTACGCGCTTCGGCCCGCCGCGGCGCTGCGATGGCTCCGGCTTCACGACATGGAAGTTCCGCCTATGCACTTCCCCACGCTGATGGCCGAATGCAATCCCGACGCGGAGGTGACAATGGTCGTGGCGGACCTCCTGCTGCGAAAGGCGCAGACGCGGGAGCTCGGCGAAGCTCCGATCCCGGCGCCGCTCCTGCGCTTCATCGACGAGGAATTCGCGATCGCCCGCGCCACATCGGCGGGCGGTGCCACGCGAATCGCTGGCGAGGCCGTCACAGCCGCGGAGGCGCTGTTCCGGGTGATGCTGACTCGTTCGGAGACGCACGGAGCGGCGACGGTGGCTACGGCGTCGGAACCTGAGCTATAGCCAAGACCATGAACGGCGCGCGCATCCTCCTCATCGTCGGCGGCGGGATCGCGGCGTACAAGGCGTGCGAACTCGTCCGGCTGATCCGCAGGGCGGGGGGGAGCGTCAGGTGCGTGCTGACCCCAGGCGGCGCGCAGTTCATCACGCCGATGACGCTGGCGGCGCTCTCCGAGCAGCCGGTCCACACCAGCCTCTGGGATTTGAAGGACGAGGCCGAGATGGGGCACATCCAGCTCAGCCGCGACGCCGACCTCGTCGTCGTCTGCCCCGCGACCGCGGACCTCGTTGCGAAGATGGCGGCGGGGATCGCCGACGACCTGGCGACCACGCTGCTGCTCGCCACCGACAAGAAGGTGCTCGCCGCGCCGGCGATGAACGTGCGGATGTGGCGGCACGCGGCGACCGTCCGTAACGTCGCGCGGCTGCGGGAGGACGGCGTGGCGGTGGTTGAGCCCGACGAAGGCGAGATGGCCTGCGGCGAATTCGGTCCCGGGCGGCTGCCGGAGCCGGAACGGATCGTGGCGGAGATCGAGAAGCTCCTCCCCGGAACGGGGAGGGGGACCGCGACGCGAAGCGGCGCGGTGGAGGGGGGCCGCCTCTCTGCCGCCACGGACGTGGGCTCCCTCCACCAGCCTCCGGCTGGTCCCCTTCCCCGTTCCGGGGAGGAGCGCAGGCTCAGAGGAAAAAGCATCATCGTCACCGCCGGCCCGACGCACGAGCCGATCGATCCGGTGCGAGTCATCGCCAACCGTTCCTCGGGGAAGCAGGGTTTTGCCATCGCCGAGGCGCTTGCGGCGCTGGGGGCGGAAGTGACGCTGGTGGCCGGTCCCGTCGCGCTGGCGACGCCGGCGGGCGTTCACCGCGTGGACGTCGAGACGGCGGCGCAGATGCTGGCGGGTGTCGACGCGGCGCTTCCCGCCGATGCGGCGGTGCTGGTCGCGGCAGTGGCGGACTGGGGCGTCGCGGCCGCCGGCTCCAAGCTCAAGAAGAAGGACGGCCCGCCGCAACTGGCCTGGACGGAGAATCCGGACATCCTTGCGAGCCTCGCCCGGTCCGATCGTCGCCCGCGGCTGCTCATTGGCTTCGCGGCTGAGACGCAGGATGTCGAAACGGAAGCGCGGGCGAAGCGGGAGCGCAAGGGGGCGGACTGGATCGTGGCGAACGATGTTTCGGGAGACGTGATGGGTGGTGAGACGAACGAAGTGCTTCTGGTGACCGAGGAGGGTGTCGAGCACTGGCCGGCGGACGCGAAGGCGCAGATCGCGCGGCGGCTGGCGGGAAGGATCGCCGATGCCCTCGCCTGACATCGAGATTGCCCTCAAACGCCTGCCGCATGGCGAAGGCCTCCCCCTCCCCTCCTATGCCACGCCCGGCGCGGCGGGGATGGACGTCGTCGCGGCCGAGAGCCTGATGCTCGCACCGGGCGCGCGCCACGCCGTCGCGACCGGCTTCGCCATTGCCATACCGGCGGGCTACGAGGTGCAGGTACGGCCGCGCTCCGGGCTCGCATTGAAGCACGGCATCACCTGCCTCAACACCCCGGGCACGATCGACGAGGATTATCGCGGCGAGGTGAAGGTGATCCTTGCCAATCTCGGCGACGCGCCGTTCGAGATCGCCCGCGGGGAGCGGATCGCGCAGCTGGTGCCGGCGCCGGTGCAGCGGGCCCGGTTCCGCGAGGTCGAGGACCTGGACGCGACGACGCGCGGCGCGGGCGGGTTCGGCTCGACCGGGCGATGAGCCTCACCGATGCGCAGCTCGACCGCTACGCGCGCCATATCGTCCTGAAGGAGATCGGCGGGGAAGGGCAAAGGAAGCTGCTCGCCGCCTCCGTCGCAGTCGTGGGCGCGGGAGGGATCGGCTGCCCGGCACTTCAGTATCTTGCCGCTGCCGGTGTCGGGCGGCTGCGGATCGTCGACGACGACGCGGTGAGCCTCGACAATCTGCAACGCCAGATCCTGTTCGGCACCGCCGACATCGGCCGTCTCAAGGTCGAGGTCGCCGCGGAAGCGGTGCGGCGCATCAACCCCGACGTTTGCGTCGAGGCGAAGCAGGCGCGAATCGCTGCGGGCACGGTCCCGAGGCTGCTCGGCGGCGTCGACCTGGTGCTCGACGGATCCGACAATTTCGGGACTCGCCTCGTCGTCTCCGACTTTTGCACGCACGGGCACATTCCGCTCGTCTCCGCCGCGCTGGGCCAGTTTCAGCTCCAGGTCGGGACCTGGCGCGGGTGGGAGGCCGGGCGGCCCTGCTATCGCTGCTTCGTCGGCGACGCATTCGACGCGGACGACTGCGACACCTGCGCGGAGCTCGGCGTGCTGGGCGCGATGGCCGGCATCGGCGGCAGCTGGGCGGCGCTCGAGGCGGTGCGCCAGATCGCCGGCTTCGGCGAAGAGGCGGCCGGCAAGGTCCACGTGTTCGACGGGCTCGCACCGGGGATCCGGACGCTGCGCATCCCGAGGGATCCCGGCTGCCGCGCCTGCGGTCAGAGGACGTAGTAAATGGCGAACGGCTCGAGCTGGAGGAACGTCAGGCCGGCGACGATCAGCGCGAAGACGAGATCGAAGATCCGGATCGCGCGGATGCGCTCGCCGCGCGGGTGTCGGAGCACGTCGAGCGCGGTGAGCAGGAAGATGGACAGCGCGCAGAAGCCGGCGAGCCCCGCGGCGGCGAGGAACGGCCAGAAGAGAAGGCGCGGTCCGGCAGTGGCGGCGATCGGCCACAGGAACAGCGCGAGGAACTCGGCGCTGAAGCCGATCCCGCTCGCCAGGCCGATGGTCCACCAGCGCAGCATCAGCCCTTCTTCGCCGCCGCTTTCCTCGCGGCCGGCTTCTTCTTCGCGGGCGCGGCCTTCTTGGCGGCCGGCGCAGGGCGGCCCTTCTTCGCGGGCGGTCCCTTCGCCGCGCGATCGTCGAGCAGCTGCGCCGCTTCCTCGAGGGTGAGCTGATCGGGCGCCAGCGACTTGGGCAGCGTCGCATTGGTCGTGCCGTCGGTGACGTAGGGGCCGAAGCGCCCTTCCATCAGCTTGATCTCCGCTTCGGTGCGGGGGTGGCGGCCGAGCAGCTTCAACGGCTCGCGCGAACCGCGTGCCGCGCGGCCGCCGCCGCTCGCCGCCTCGGCGAGCTTCACCACGGCGGCGTTCATGCCCGTCTCGAACACCTCCGCGGTCGAGCGGAGCTTCGCATATTTGCCGTCGTGGGCGAGGTAGGGGCCGTAGCGGCCGATCGACGCCGTGATCGGCATTCCCGTCTCGGGATGCGCGCCGACGGTGCGCGGAAGCGAGAGCAGGCGGACGGCGAGGTCGAGGTCGAGCTCGCCGGCATCCTTCGGGATCGAGGCGCGCTTCGCCTCCTTGCCGGTGCCCATTTCGATGTAGGGACCGAAACGGCCGCTCTTGCGGACGATGTCTTCGCCCGTCTTCGGGTGCTGCCCCAGCACCTCGGGACCGTCGGACTCCGCTTCCTCGCCGCCCTGGCCGAAGCGGCGGGTGAACTTGCACTCGGGATAATTGGAGCAGGCGACGAAGGCGCCGAACCGCCCGCCCCTGAGCGCCAGCCGGCCCTCGCCGCAGGCCGGGCAGAGGCGCGCGTCGGACCCGTCGCCCTTGTCCGGAAACAGCCAGGGGGCGAGGAAGTCGTCGATCGCGGCCGTGATCTCGGACGGCTTCTGCTCCATCACCTCGGCGGTCTTCGGTTTGAAATCCCGCCAGAATTCCTCGAGCACCGCCTGCCAGTCCATCCGGCCGCCGGAAATGTCGTCGAGCTCGTCCTCGAGATGGGCGGTGAAATCGTAGGAGACGTAGCGCTCGAAGAAGCGCTCGAGGAAGGCGGTGAGCAGGCGGCCGCTCTCCTCCGGCGTGAAGCGGTTCTTCTCGAGGAGCACGTAGCCGCGGTCCTTCAGCGTCTGCAGGATGGCCGCGTAGGTGGACGGGCGGCCGATGCCGAGCTCCTCCATCTTCTTGACCAGGCTCGCCTCGGAGTAACGGGGCGGCGGCTGGGTGAAATGCTGCTCGGCCATGACGCGCTTCTTCGCGGGCGCGTCGCCTCCCCGCAGCCGCGGCAACCGGCGGCTCTCCTCATCCTGGTCGTCGTCCCGGCCTTCCTCGTAGAGGGCGAGGAAGCCGGGGAAGAGCACGACCTGTCCGGTCGCCCGCAGCGCCGTCGCCCCGGTGCCGTCGGCAAGCTCGGCCGTGGTCCGCTCGAGCCGCGCCGAAGCCATCTGGCTGGCGAGCGCGCGCTTCCAGACGAGGTCGTAGAGGCGGCCATGGTCGCCGCTGCCGGCGCGGTCGCGCGAGAAGTCGGTCGGCCGGATCGCCTCGTGCGCTTCCTGGGCGTTCTTCGCCTTGGTCTCGTAGTGACGCGGCTTGTCGGGCACGTAGCCGGCATCGTAGCGCGCCACCACCGCCTTGCGAGCGGCCGACACCGCTTCCGGCGCCATCTGGACGCCGTCGGTGCGCATGTAGGTGATCGCGCCGTCCTCGTAGAGCGCCTGGGCGATGCGCATCGTGTGGCTGGCCGAGAAACCGAGCTTGCGCGCCGCCTCCTGCTGCAGCGTCGACGTCGTGAAGGGCGGCGGCGGATTGCGCACGAACGGCTTGGTTTCGACCGAGGCGACGGTGAAGCGACCGGCGTCGACCGCCGCCTTCGCGGCTTCGGCGGTGCCGCGATCGGCGAGGGTCAGGCGCTCGACCTTGTTCCCCTGGAAGCGGACGAGGCGGGCGAGGAATTCCTGCCCGTCCGCTTCCATCAGTGCCTCGACCGACCAATATTCCTGCGCCCGGAACAGCTCGATCTCGCGCTCGCGATCGACGATGAGGCGCAGAGCGACCGACTGGACCCGGCCCGCGGACTTGGCGCCGGGCAGCTTCCTCCACAGCACCGGAGAAAGGGTGAAGCCGACCAGGTAATCGAGCGCGCGGCGGGCGCGGTAGGCGTCGATCAGATCCTCGTCGAGCGCGCGCGGGCGCTGCATCGCTTCGGTGACGGTCGCCTTGGTGATGGCGTTGAAGGTCACGCGATCGACCTCGGCGGGGAGCGCGCGGCGTTTGCGCAGCACCTCCTGGACGTGCCAGCTGATCGCCTCCCCCTCGCGGTCGGGGTCGGTGGCGAGGATGAGGGCGTCGGCCTTCTTCGCCTCGTCGGTGATCGCCTTCAATTGCCGCGCCTTGTCGGGATAGGTCTCCCATTCCATCGCGAAGCCGGCGTCCGGATCGACCGAGCCGTCGCGCGGCGGCAGGTCGCGGACATGGCCGTAGGAGGCGAGGACGCGGTAGCCCGACCCCAGATATTTCTCGATGGTTTTCGCCTTGGCGGGCGATTCGACGACGACAAGCTTCATGGATGCGAACGGGCCCTATACACGTACGCGCGAGAGTGGGGAGCCGCGATGGGCCGCGTCAAGCCGGGGGGCTGGCACCGGCGCGCCGGGATTGGCATGAGGCGGGCCATGGAGCCGCCGCCCCTCGCCGCCGCCCTCGCCCTCTTTGCCGAAGGCCGCGTCGCCGAAGCGATTGGGATCCTCCAGCAGCGCGCCGGAGCGGGAGACCCCGAGGCGCTGTTCGCGCTCGGCGACGTCTTCTGGCGCGGCGTCGGGGTGGTGCAGGACTATCCCCGCGGCCGCGCCCTGTTCGCGATGGCGAGCGAAGCGGGCGATGCGACGGCGGCGAGAGCCGTCACGAACCTGCTCGCCAGCGGCATCGCCGGCCCGCGCGATTGGCCCCTGGCGCTGCGCCGGCTCGAAGCCGAGGCGCGGAGCGACGGCCGCCGCGCCGAGATGCTGGCGCTGATCCGGCGGATGGCGCTCACCGGCGACGGCGATCCGCTCTGGCTGCCGGACCAGGAGCGCCTGGCCGACCGGCCGGACATTCGCTTGTTCCGAGACGCCCTCACCGCGGCGGAGTGCGACTTCCTGATCCGCGTCGCCGAACCGACCTACGAGCCTTCGAAGGTGGTCGCTGTCGGGGGCGGCCTGCGCGTCCCGCTCCGCACGTCTGACGGCTCGACCCTCCACTGGCTGATCGAGGATCCGGCGACCCACGCGCTCAACCGCCGCCTCGCCGCATTGAGCGGCACGCGGTGGGACCAGGGCGAGCCGCTGCAGATCCTGCGCTACCGGCCGGGCCAGCAATATCGCCCGCATGTCGACTGGCTCGACGAGGCCAATCCGCGGGTGCTGACCGCCCTCGCCTGGCTGAACGACGATTATGAGGGCGGCGAGACCGCGTTCGCGAAGGCCGGCCTCACCGTCCGCGGCCGCGCCGGCGACGTGCTCGTCTTCCGCAGCGAGGCGCCGGGCGGCGGCCTCGATCCGCTCTCCGAGCATGCCGGCCTGCCCGTCACCGCCGGCACCAAATATCTCGCCAGCCGCTGGATCCGCGCCGGCCGCCACGCCGTCTGACCGGCGCGCCGTGCCCGTCGCGTCTCTCGGCCCGGATCTGCTAGAAGGGCGCGGCGGCGGCGACAGGCCGAGGGAGAGAGCGACATGAGCGCACGGGCGGAGGCGGCGATCGACGAGCTTCGAGCCTGGGGGCTGACGCTCCCCGGCGCCCATCGGAAGGCGCCGTGGGAGGGCCATGACGACCTCGCCGTCAACGACAAGACGTTCGCGTACCTCGGCACCGGCGACGCGTTCACGCTCGGCGTCAAGCTGCCCTACACGGCCGAGGTGGCGCTCGACCTGCCGTTCGCCACGCCGATGGGCTACGGCCTCGGCAAATGGGGCTGGGTCGGCTTCGCGCCGGCGGACGAGGCCATCCCGCCGCTCCCCCAGCTCAAGGAATGGGTCGAGGAAAGCTACCGCGCCCAGGCCCCGCGCAAGCTGGTCAGGGAGCTGGACGCGCGCTGACCGCCTCCGCCACGATCGCGTAGGATCTGAGCCGCGCCGAATGGTCGTATATCTGGGAGGTGATCATCAGCTCGTCGGCGCCCGTGCGCGCGACGAAGGCGTCGATCGCCGCGCGCACCGTCTCCTTCGAGCCGATGGCCGAGCAGGACAGGGCGTCCGCCAGGATCGCCCGCGCGCTCGGCGGCAGCGTCTCCGCATAGCCGGCGACCGGCGGCGGCAGCTTGCCCGGCCGGCCGGTCGTCAGCGCCACGAACGCCTGCTGGACCGAGGTGGCGAGCAATTGCGCCTCCTCGTCGGTCGCGGCGGCGAAGACGTTGAAGCCGAGCATCGCATGGGGCCTCGCGAGCCGCTCCGACGGCTGGAAGCGTTCGCGGTAGAGCGCGATCGCCGCCTCCATCTGGGCCGGGGCGAAATGCGAGGCGAAGGCATAAGGCAGGCCGAGCATGGCCGCGAGCTGCGCGCCGAACAGGCTCGAGCCGAGGATCCACACCGGCACGTCCAGCCCCTCACCGGGCACCGCCCGGACCGGCCGCGCGCCGTCGGGGGCGGCGGCGCGGAAATAGTCGATCAGCTCAACGACGTCGCGCGGGAACTGGTTCTCGTCCGAGGCGAGATTGCGGCGGAGCGCATAAGCGGCGGCGCGGTCCGTCCCGGGCGCGCGGCCGACGCCGAGGTCGACCCGGCCGGGAAACAGGGCCGCCAGCGTGCCGAACTGCTCGGCGACCGCCAGCGGCGCGTGGTTCGGCAGCATCACTCCGCCCGCGCCGATGCGGATCGTCGACGTGCCGGCGCCGACGAAGGCAAGCGCGACGGCCGTAGCGGCGCTCGCGATTCCCGGCATCGCATGATGCTCCGCCATCCAGAAGCGCCGGTAGCCGAGCCGCTCGCCGAGCCGGGCGAGGTCGAGCGAGTTGCGCAGCGCCGCGCCGGCGTCGCGGCCTTCCGGAATCGGCGCGAGATCGAGAATGGAAAGGGGGACCATGAGGACCAAGATGGGGTGCCGCCCTCCCCCTTGCCACCGCCCCCCGCGGCGTTAGCGTAGCGGCGATGCGGATTTCCTCGGCCCTGGACTTTCGCGAAGCGGCGCGGCGGCGGTTGCCGCGCTTCCTGTTCGACTACGTAGACGGCGCCGCTTATGCCGAGGCGACCGCACGGCGGAACGTCGACGACCTCGCCGCCGTCGAGCTGCGCCAGCGCGTGCTGGTCGACGTCTCGCGCATCGACCTCTCGACGACCCTGTTCGGCGCCCTCCAGGCGCTGCCGGTGATGCTCGGGCCGGTCGGCCTCGCCGGCCTCTACGCCCGCCGCGGCGAGGCGCAGGCCGCCCGCGCCGCCGCGGCGAAGGGCGTCCCGCTCTGCCTGTCGAGCATGGCGGTCTGCGCCCTTCCCGAAGTGGCCGCGGCGTCATCGCTCCCACTCTGGTTCCAGCTCTACGTCATCAAGGATCGCGGCTTCCTGGCCGAGCTCCTTGCCGTCGCCCGCGACGCGGGCTGCGCCGGCCTGATGCTCACCGTCGACCTGCCGATGCCGGGCGCCCGCTACCGCGACCTCCATTCCGGCCTTGCGGGCCCGAACGCCCGCCGTCGCCGCCTCGCCCAGGCGCTCGCCCACCCCCGCTGGGCCTGGGACGTGGGCCTCAGGGGCCGCCCCCACGGCCTCGGCAATTTCGCCGCCGTACTCGGCCGGAAGAGCGGCCTGGAAGACTATGTCGGCTGGATCGGCCGCAATTTCGACGCCTCCCTGACCTGGCGCGACCTCGACGCGATCCGGGCCCACTGGTCCGGGCCGCTCGTGATCAAGGGCATATTGGACCCCGAGGACGCCCGCCGCGCGGTCGACGAAGGTGCGGACGGTATCGTCGTCTCCAATCATGGCGGCCGCCAGCTGGACGGCGTCCCGTCGACCGCCCGCGCCCTCCCCATCATCGCCGAGGCGGTCGGCGGGCGCGCCACCCTGCTGGTCGACGGCGGCGTTCGCTCCGGTCTCGATGTCCTGAGGATGCTCGCCTTGGGCGCGCAGGGCGTCCTCCTCGGCCGCGCCTGGGCCTATGCTCTGGCGGCCGGCGGCGGCGCCGGCGTCGCCCGCCTGCTCGACATCGTCGCCGCCGAGCTGCGCATCGGCATGGCGCTGACCGGCGTGGCGCGAGTCGAGGATATCGGCCGCAGCATCCTCGCCTGATGCTAATTCGCCTGAAGCGCGCTCAGCCGTTCGATCTCGAGCCGCGCCTTCAGCGCCGCGCGCGAGAAAGCGAGGAGCACCGCCGTCCAGAACAGCACCCCCGTCACGACGAACACCGCGAGCAGCCGCGGCGCCTCCGGTGGCGCCTCGCCGGTCTGGATGCGGTGCAGCATGATGCCGAGCTCCCAGACGAACGGCACGAGGAATGGCAGCATGTACCAGAGCCACGCCCGCGAGAGGCCATGCGCCTGGCGCTCCAATTGCTCGCGGTGGAAGTCGATCGCCGGCCGCGCGCCCAGATCCGCGGGCAGCCGCCGCGCGGCGATCCGTCGGTTGATCTGCCAAAGGACCATGAGGTGCGCGGCGACCATCAGCACCATGGGATAGCGCATCGCCGGAAAGGCCCCCCGCGCGATCAGCCACGCCGAAACGAGGATGCTGGCCGCCGAATAGACGTAGAGCGCGAGGTTCCGCCGGCGCACACCCGCCTCGACCTCGGCGGCACGAGCGCGGACTTCGACAAGGCTGGTCATGGCATTCACCTCCACTTGTTGGGCTTTCCAGGCGGTCTTCAGATCCTTCATGCGGCCTCTCCTTGCTGGCCCGGGGCCTGCCGCAACCGGTTCGAGAGCAACTGCTTGACGCGGTGGATACGGGTCGCGACGGCGCCCGCCGAAAGGCCCGTTATCTCGGCGATCGCCGCGGCGTCCTGGTCCTCCAGGTAAAGCAGCATGACCTGGTCGTCGGGGGGCTTCAGCCGCCGGATCATCGCCTGCAGCCGCGCCAGCACGTGCGCGTTCCCGACCGTAGCTTCAGGGTCGTCGGCCGCCGCCAGGTCGGCCAGCTCGTCCAGGCTCACCAGCCCGAGCTTGCGCCGCCGCAATCGCGTGGAGATCGCCGTGTTGTGAGCCACGCGGAAAACCCAGGTCCGCATCGAGCATTGGCCGGCGTAACCTGCGAAGCTCCGCCACAAGGCGAGCTTGACGTCCTGAAGCAGGTCGCGCCGCTGATCCCAATCCGCCTCGTAAGCCGCCGCCAGCCGCGCCAGCGCCGGTCCGAATTCGGCGATCGCCCCCAGAAATAGCTCGTCCTGCGCCATCCGACCCCTTCCTCAGACAGGTAGTCGCACGCGCAAGGGAGATCTTACGGACACAGCGAACGGCGGCGGCGCGGGGGTCGTCGGGCGGCTCGCCCTACGCGAATCGTCCCGCCGCCCAGCCGATGACGACGCCGCCGAGCAGGCCGGTCGCCAGAATCGGCGCGTAGGCCTTCGTGATGACCGCGTCCGGCAGACTGACGAGCAGCCCGACCAGCGCCCCGGTCGCCCAGGCCGGCAGCGGCAGCTGGACCAGCGGGATCAGGAAGCCGATCGCGAAGCGGCTGAGGAAGGCGCCGACGAGGGCGGTCTTCTTGTCGGGAAAGTCCATCGGCAGCATCAGCGCGACGTCCACGGCGCCGAACACGAGGCCCGCCGCGACGCCGAAGATCACGGGTGTCATGTCCCCTCCCCTGCTCCTGATCGCGCCCGGAAATGTCGGCAAGGCGATCGAAGAAGGCAAGACGATTCGAGCCGCCACGCCGGAGCGGCGCTATTCGGACTCGATTTCCTCCGCGTCGGGCGCCTGTCCCGGCCTGTAGCGCGGCTTGGGCTGCGGCAGCAGGAAGAAGGCGACGCAGAGCAACGCCAGGGCCACGCCGGCGCGCGGCACGGCCAGCTCGACCGGCACGGCGGCGATCTGGATCAGGGTCGCGAGGCCGTAGCGGCGGGTCATCTGGCGCAGGAAATCGGGGGCAAGGCGTTCGTCCATGACCCGCCGGCCCGACAGGCCGTAGAACCATTTCGCCATCCACGTGCAGGCGGTGAGGGCGAGGCCGGCGACCAGCGTCAGCGATCCCGTCGGCTCGAAACGGGTGCCGAGGTGGAAGCACCACACCCGGATCGGATAGGGAATGACGACGATCGCCAGCAGGAACAGGAGGTTCAGCGCGCCGAGCAGATGGTCGCTGCGGGCATAGATGCGTCCGGAATAATGGTGCTGCAGCCAATAGGCGCCGATCGTCACGTAGCAGAGCAGGAGAGCGATATGCTCGCGCCACTGCTCCGCCATGGCGCGGGCGAGATCGCCGTAGCCGTGCGGTCCTTCCGGCGATCCCGGGACCTTGATCTCGACGATCAGCAGCGTCAGCGCGATCGCGAAGACGGCGTCGCTGAACCCCTCGAACCGGCTGAGCCCGCGCTCCGCGCCGTAGGTCTTTCCGCGCTCACGAGGCCCATCCATCAGCGGCGAACGCGCGATGGCGGGCGAGGTTGCTCCCGTCTCCCGAAAGCGCCACGGCCGGCGCCGGACCCGGGGGTGACAGCGTGACCGTCACCGCGACTGCCCACCGCGACCGGCTTGCGCCGACGTGGCGTCGAGGTGAAAATCCCGTCGTCGTTCCCGTCGCCGCAACAAAGAGGACTCCGGATGACCTCGCGCCCTGCAGTTCGGCGGATCCTGTCAGCCTCAGCGATTCTGTTGTGGCTCGCGGCGGCGGCATCGTCTTCGCGCGCGATCGCCGCCGACGCTGCCCCGCCGACCGCGCCAGACCTGCTGCGCCAGCTGGCTGCCGCGGGTCCGGGCGATTGCGACGCGCCGCTGCCGTCGGCGAAAAGCGCCGAGGTCCACGAAGCGGAAGACTTACTGTTCAGGACGGTCGACGACCTGGTCGCCGAGCGGCTGAACCGCCCGCCGGTCGCGCGGGCGTCCGAGGCGGCATCGCGCGCCGGCGCGGCTCTGCTCGAGGTCGAGCGTTCGAGCGCCGAGATCGACAAGGGCTGGCCGGCCGAGAACCGTTTCCACTTCCAGGTCGTCGCCGTGCAGCCGGCCATCCTGGTCCGCATGTCCTACCGCGACACGGCGCGATTCGTCCTCTTCGGCGCCTACTTCCTCGGCAAGGATGCCGCGGTCGATCCCGGCACCAGGTGGCGCGAGGTCAGCTTTGCCGATCCGAGCGGCCGCCCCAGCGCCATCGATCTCATTCCCCTGCATCGCGGTCCGAGCGGCCGCCCGCGATTCCTGGCGAAGGTTTGGCGCTCCGGCTGCGCGGGCTCCATCGGCGAGCAATATTATGGCTATGAGTGGAGCGCGGAGGCGGGACAGCTGGGCGAGCAGATCCTCAGCATCGAAGGCGCCGAGGGCCTCGACCCCGCGGAGTCGAAGCACGTCGGCACGCTCCGCACGTCCGGCAGGGTCATCCAGCTGCCTTATTGCTTCTTCTCGGCCGTCGATACGTGGGATAACCCGACCCTGTGCGCCGCGGATTCGTTCGATCTGTCCGGCGACGCTCCCCGCTTCGTCGGCCGGATCTACAACCTCCCCGATCTGGCCGCCGTGAACAACGCGATCCGCCACGCCCAGGCGCGCGACCTTCGCGCCGTCCGCGCCTATTGCGCGTCCGACGTCGTCGCCAGGAAGCTCGTCCGCGACATGCCGCCCTACCTGTTCGCCGACCGGGTCGAGCGGCGCAAGACCGGCCGCGGACGCGAGACAATCCTCTTCCAGGAGGGCGCCGTCTCCTTCGACCTGGTCAGGCGCAGGGGCGAATGGCTCCTCGCCGGCTTCCGCATCGCCGCCGACCGCTGAGGCCGTCGCGCCGGTGATCCGCGAACGGCTTGACTTCTCTCTATGTTCGTACTATGTATCTATTTCGTCGCTCTCGACCCGCGGCGAGCAGGCTCGTTGACATGGTGGAGATGAGGACGCGACTCGCCGCCCCAAACCGGGGGGTCGAAGCGGGGACTGATTGGAAAAAGCGATCAATCGGGCGCGATTGATCGAGCGGATTTTTATTTTCGCGAAACTTCGAAACTTCCGCACCTTCCGCCGCGCGGGTTGGGGTCCCCGAATTCGTCCGGGTCCCTCACGCCCCAGCCGGGAGGCCCGGCGGTCGAAACCGGTCGGCGACCCGGCAAGCACCCGGCTCCGATCCGGCAGCGAGCCGGTAACCACCCGGCTCCCGCCCGGCGGCGACCCGGCAAGTCCCCGGCATCGCCCCGCCTTCCGCCCGCCGCCCGCACCCGCTACGGCGCCGCGATGCATCGGCAAAGGGACCGGGAGACACGCCTCTGGCGCGGCGAGCTGCGCGCGACGGTGGCGCTCGCTTGGCCGCTGGTGATGACGAACCTCACCCAGTCCCTCATCCAGTCGACCGACATCGTCCTGCTCGGCTGGGCGGGCGCGCGGACGCTGGCGGCGGCGACGATCGGCATCAACCTCTATTACGCCTTCCTCATCTTCGGCATCGGCCTCGTCACCGCCGCGGCGCCGATGATGGCGAAGGAGCTGGGCGCGCGGCGGCACAGCGTCCGCGACGTCCGCCGCACGGTGCGGCAGGCGATGTGGGCGGCGGTGTCGATCGCCGTGCCCGTCTGGCTGGTGCTCTGGCACACCGAGGCGATCCTTCTCGCCATGCACCAGGATCCGGCGCTGGCGGCGGGAGCGCAGCGCTTCGTCAGGGCCCTGATGTGGGCGATCGTGCCGGTCCTCTGGTACCTGGTGCTGCGCTCCTTCGTCTCGGCGCTGGAGCGGCCCGCCTGGTCGCTGGCGGTCGGTCTGGCCGGCGTCGCCGTCAACGCCTTCCTCAACTACGGCCTCATCTTCGGCCGCTTCGGCTTCCCGGCTCTGGGGCTCCAGGGCGCCGGCATCGGCAGCAGCTGCGCCAGCGCCTTCATGTTCGTGGCGATGGCGGCGGTGGTCAGCCTCCATCCCCGTTTTCGCCGCTACCACCTGTTCGGACGCTTCTGGCGGCCCGACTGGGAGCGGTTCCGGGGCGTCTGGCGGCTGGGCGCGCCGATCGCCGTGACGCTGGCGCTCGAGATCACCATCTTCAATGCGGCCGTGTTCCTGATGGGCCTGCTCGGCGCCACCGCGGTGGCCGCCCACGCGGTGGCGCTGCAGATCGCCGCCTTCACCTTCATGGTGCCCCTGGGGCTGAGCCAGGCGGCGACGGTGCGCGTCGGCCTCGCCTTCGGCCGCCGCGACCCCGCCGGGATCGCCCGCGCCGGCTGGACCGCCTTCGCGCTCGGCGTCACGTTCATGGCGGCGATGGCCTGCGTCATGTTCGCCATCCCCCACCGCCTGGTCACCCTCTTCCTCGATCCGGCCGATCCGGCCAACGCCGCGGTCATCCCTCTCGCCGTCTCCTTCCTCTTCCTGGCGGCGGCGTTCCAGGTGTTCGACGGTGCCCAATCGGTCGGCGCGGGCATGCTCCGCGGCCTCCACGACACGCGCGTGCCGATGCTGTTCGCGGCCTTCGGCTATTGGGTCGTGGGGCTGGCGATCGCGGTCGGCCTCGCCTTCGGGTTCGGCTGGAACGGGGTCGGCATCTGGACCGGGCTGGCGAGCGGCCTCGCCGTTGTCGCCCTGCTCATGCTGCTTCGCTGGATCCGCCGGGAGCGGCTCGGGCTGACGCGCTGATGAGCGGCGAGCGGGCCATTGACGCTCGCCCCCCCGCGCCCCTATGTGCGCCCCGCACCCGCAGGCGCACCTTGTGGCGATCGTAGCTCAGTTGGTTAGAGCATCGGTTTGTGGTACCGAGGGTCGGGGGTTCAAGTCCCCTCGATCGCCCCACCTGCGCCCCTCCTAAACCCGCTCGCAGGACTGGGCCCGCATGCATTCCCCGTGGGATTATCCCGATTTCGACGATCACGAGATCGTCCACTTCCTCACCGACCGCGCCACCGGCCTGCGCGCCGTCATCTGCGTCCATTCGACCCATCTCGGCCCCGGTGCCGGCGGCGTGCGTTTCTGGCATTATGGGAAGAGCGGCGACGCCGTCCGCGACGCCCTGCGCCTCTCGCGCGGCATGAGCTTCAAGAATGCGATGGCCGGGCTCGCATTGGGCGGCGGCAAGGCGGTGATCCTCGCGGACGAGGCGCGCACCAAGACGCCCGAGATGCTCGCGGCCTATGGAAGGGCGGTCGAGCGCCTCGGCGGCGCCTATGTGACGGCGGAGGACGTCGGCGTCGGCGTCCCTGACCTGGTCGAGGTGTCGAAGCAGACCCGCTACGTCTCCGGGCTGCCGGTCGCGGCAGGCGCGGTCGGCGGCGATCCGGGGCCGCACACCAGCTACGGCGTCTTCCTCGGCGTCCGCGCCGCCGCCCGCCGCGCCCTCGGCAAGGACAGCCTCGCCGGCCTCCACATCGCCGTCCAGGGCGCGGGCAGCGTCGCCGGCGGCCTCGCCCGCCTCGCGGCGAAGGACGGGGCGAGGATCAGCATCGCCGACATCGACCAGGCGCGCGCGCAGAAGGTGGCGGACGAGGTCGGCGGCACCGTCGTCGCTCCCGACGCGATCATGACGCTCGAGGCCGACATCCTCAGCCCCAACGCCCTCGGCGCCATCCTCACCGAGGAGAGCATCGCCGCGCTGAAGGTGCCGGTGGTCGCCGGCGGCGCCAACAACCAGCTCGCCACCCCGGCGGACGGCCAGCGCATCCACCAGCGCGGCATCCTCTACGCGCCCGACTACGTCATCAACGCCGGCGGCATCATCAACGTCGCCACCGAGTACCTCAAGGATGGCGACCAGGCGACGGTCCAGGGCCGGATCGAGCAGATCCCGGTGCGGCTCGAGCAGATCTGGGCCGAGAGCGCCGTCACCGGGCGCAACCCCGCCGAAGTCGCGGACGCGATGGCGATGCGGCTGATCGGGCGCGCCTAAGGATCTGGACCCTAAAGTGCGAGGTCGCGCACCTTCTCGCGCCCGAGCACATGCTCGCGCCAGACGGTGTAGAGGCCGCTCGCGACAATGATCGCGGCGCCCGCCCAGGTGGTGCCGGCAGGGTGCTGCGCGAACAGCAGCCAGCCGAGCAGCACGGCCCAGAGCAATTGCACATAGTCGAACGGCACCACCGCGGAGACCGGGGCGTAGCGCAGCGACGCCGTCATCAGCAGCTGGCCGAGCCCGCCGAAGCCGCCGAGCGCGAGCAGGATCAGCCACGTCCGCCCGTCATGGACGCGGGCGTAAAAGGGCATCAGCAGCCCGAGCCCGACGAGCGAGAGGCAGGTGAACCAAAGCACGATCGTCTGCGTCCCCTCGGTGCGGCCTATCTGGCGAAGCGTGATCGCGACCGCACCGACGCCCAGGGCGGCGACGATGGCGAGCGCCAGGCCGATGGCGGGAAATGTCTCGCCGTGCGGCTGCATGACGAGGACCACGCCGACGAAGCCGATCCCGACGGCGCTCCAGCGGTGGCGGCCGACCTGCTCCTTGAGCGCCGTCGCGGACAGCACGACCGCGAACAAGGGGGCGGCGAAGGCGATCGTCGTCGCCTCGGCCAGCGGCAGGTAGGCGAGGGCGCTGAAGGTCAGCAGCATCGTCGTCAGACCGAGGACGGCGCGCCAGAAGTGCGCCGCCGGCCGCTCGGTCCGCCAGACCTCCCGGTTGCCGCTGCGGGCGATCCAGACGAGCAGCGGCACGAGGCCGAACAGGAAGCGGTAGAAGCCGAGCTCGACCGTCGACGCGCCCGCCGCATAGCCGAGCTTGATCGCGCCGCCCATGCAGCCGAAGCAGCTCGCCGCGCCGATGCGCAAGGCAATGCCGAGGAGCCGGTTCTGCTGCGGGCGGGACGCCATCGGCCGCCCTAGTGCCGAGGCGGGCGGCAAAAAGCCATATACGTGCATCCCACCGCTTTGAGCCGCGGCGCGGCTCGGCTAGAAGGCAGCGCAAGTCGATGCACGCTTTCGCCAATCCCGCCCGCTTCCTGAAGCTCGCCCGTCCGCTCACCGCCTGGCTCGGCTGGGGCGGCGGTCTGCTGGTGGCGCTCGCATTGCTCGACGGTCTGGTGCTGGCGCCGCGCGACTATCTGCAGGGGGAGAGCGTGCGCATCCTCTACGTGCACGTTCCGGCGGCGTGGCTCGGCATGGGAGGCTGGGCGGCCCTCGCCGCCGCCTCGCTGATGCAGCTCGTGTGGCGCCACCCGCTGGCGGCGATCGCCGCGCGGGCGGTCGCCGTGCCCGGGGCGGTGTTCACCGCCATCTGCCTCGCCACCGGCTCGTTGTGGGGCCGCCCTACCTGGGGAACCTGGTGGCAATGGGACGGGAGGATGACGTCGATGCTCGTCCTCCTCTTCCTCTATGCGGGCTGGATCGCCCTCGCGGAGGCGGAGCGCGAGCGCAGCGGCGACGGCCGTCTTGCCGCCATTTTCGGCCTCGTCGGCGCCGTCAACCTGCCGGTGATCCACTATTCGGTCCTGTGGTGGCGCTCGCTCCACCAGGGCCAGTCGATCGGGCTGACCGGCACCACGATCGATCCTGCCATGCTCTGGCCGCTGCTCGGCTCGGCCCTGGGCTTCACCCTCCTGTTCGCCGCCGTCGTGCTGATGCGGATGCGGGCGCTGCTGGCGCGGCAGAAGGTCGAGGCGCGGCTGCGGAGGCTGGCGGCGTGAGCCACTGGCCATTCATCGCCGGCGCCTATGCCGTCACGCTCGTCGCGACGGTCGGTCTCGTCGTGGCGAGCTACGCGGCGATGCGCCGCGCCGAGCGCGAGGCCGGGACACGGAGGGACTCGCGGTGAAGCGCAAGAACCAGCGCCTCGCCCTCCTCCTCGCCGCCGCCGCCGCCGTCGTCGCGGCGGTGCTGCTCGCCATGTCGGCGCTCAAGGACCAGGCCGCCTATTTCTACACGCCGGGCGACGTCGCGCGGCAGGGTGTGCCGACGGGACGCGCGGTGCGGATCGGCGGCATGGTCCAGACCGGCTCGATCCGCCGCGCCGCCGACGGCGTTACCATCGACTTCGTCGTCGGCGACGAGACGCCGCACACGATCCCCGTCCGCTACCGCGGCATCGTCCCCGACCTCTTCAAGGAAAAGAGCGGCGTCGTCGCCGAGGGCCGCTTCGAGGCGGGCGGCCGGTTCGTCGCGACGGAGATCCTGGCCAAGCACGACGAGAATTACCGGCCGCCGGTGCTCGACGCCAATACCGGCGAGCATAAGAGCCGGAGTCTCAAATGATCGCCGAAGCCGGCCTCGGCGCCTTGTGGCTGGCCGCGGCCTTCTCGCTCCTGCAACTGATCCTCGGGTGGATGGCGGTGCGAGAGTGCCTCCCCATCGGCGATGGGGAGGGGGACCATGCGAAGCATGGTGGGGGGGTAGGCGGCGAGGCCGAGACGATACCCCTCCGCCACCCTTCGGGCGGTCCCCGACCCCATCTGGCGATGGGGAGGCACGTCGACGGCTACTCCGTTTCCGTCGAGGAACCCGCCCCCTCCGACGTCGCCCGCCTCGTCCGGCCGATCGCCATCGTCCAGGCCGTGTTCGCCGGCCTCGCCTTCCTGCTCCTCATCCAGCTGTTCCTGCGCACGGACCTCTCGGTCGAGCTGGTGGCGGCGAACAGCCATTCGATGAAGCCCTGGCTCTACAAGTTCGCCGGGGCATGGGGGAATCACGAAGGCTCGATGCTGCTGTGGGTGACCGTCCTCGCCCTCGCCGGTGCCGCGGTGGCGCTGCTCGAGCGGAGCCTCAATGAGCGGACCTTGCTCGCCACGCTCGCCGCCCAGGCTTTCATCGGGCTCGGTTTCTACGCGTTCCTGTTGTTCGCCTCGAACCCGTTCCGCCGCCTTCTCCCCGCGCCGGTCGAGGGCAACGGCCTCAATCCCCTGCTGCAGGACCCCGGCCTCGCCTTCCATCCGCCGACCCTCTATTTCGGCTATGTCGGCATCTCGGTCGCTTTCTCCTTCGCGGTCGGCGCGCTCATCACGCGCGACGTCGGCCCGGCCTTCGCGCGGGCGATGCGGCCCTGGGTGCTCGCCGCCTGGATCTTCCTCACCGTCGGGATTACCGCCGGCTCCTACTGGGCCTATTACGAGCTGGGCTGGGGCGGCTGGTGGTTCTGGGACCCGGTCGAGAACGCGTCGCTGATGCCGTGGCTGGCGGCGACCGCCCTCCTCCATTCGGTGACGGTTCTCGCCACGCGCGATTCGCTGCGCGCCTGGACGGTGATGCTCGCCGTCGTCGCCTTCTCGATGTCGATGATCGGCACCTTCCTGGTGCGCTCGGGCATCCTCACCAGCGTCCACGCCTTCGCCGTCGACCCGAAGCGCGGCGCCTTCATCCTCATCCTCCTCGCCCTCTATATCGGCGGCGCGCTGACCCTGTTCGGAGTCCGCGTCGGCACGGTGAAGGAGGGGAGCCAATTCGAAGTGGCGAGCCGCGAGGGCGCGCTCGTCCTCAACAATCTGCTGCTGACCGTGCTGCTCGGGCTGGTGCTGATCGGCACCCTCTATCCGCTCGTCACCGAGGCGATCGGCGTCAAGGTCTCGGTCGGTCCGCCTTATTTCAACAGCGCGGCCGGGCCCATCGGCCTCCTCCTCGTCGTCGCCATGGCGGTCGGCCCGCTGCTGCGCTGGCGGCGCGACCGGCTCAAAGAGGCGGGCCGGCGCCTGGCCGTGCCGGCCGCGATCGGCCTCCTCGCCGTCGCGCTGGTCGTGCTCCTCGCGCCCGGCATCGGCCTGCTACCGCTGCTCGGCCTCGTCCTTGCCTTCGGCGTCGGCGCGGCCAGCGTGGCGCCGTTGTGGAGGCGCAACCTGCGTCGCACGCCGCTCTTCCTGTGGGGCATGGTGATCGCCCATGTCGGCATCGCCGTCAGCCTCGCCGGCATGGCCGCCGAGAGCGCCTTCACTCGGGAGAAGCTCGTCGCCGCCCGGGTCGGCGAGACGATCCCGGTCGGCCCCTACCAGGTCCGCTTCGCCGCGGTCGAGCCGGTCGCAGGCCCGAACTGGACGGCGATCGAAGCCACCCTGACCGCGACCCGCGGCGGCCGCACCTTCCAGCTCCATCCCCAGTCGCGCCTGTTCAGCGCGCCGCCGACGGAGACCAGCGAGACGGCGATCCAGACGGTCCTCGACGGCCAGCTCTATACCGTCCTCGGCAAGTCCGACGAGGCGGGGCGCTGGCAGCTCCGGCTGTGGTGGAAGCCGTTCGTCACCCTCATCTGGCTCGGCGGCTTCCTGGTCGCGCTGGGCGGCTTGCTCGCGCTCATCGGCCGCGTGTGGCGCGCGTGGCGCAGCCGGCGGCGCAGCTTCGAGGAGGCGTGGGCGTGAGGCGCGGCCTGCTCTGGATTCCGCTCGGAATCTTCGCGCTGCTGCTCGTCGTGGCGGCATTCGCGCTGCGCAATCCCGCCGACCCCACCATCCGCTCGCGGCTCGTCGGGAAGCCGATGCCGGACTTCGCCCTCGCCCCGTCGCAGCCGGGCCATCCGGGCCTCGCGGCCGCCGACCTCAGGCGCGGCCAGCCGCGCCTCGTCAACGTCTTCGCGAGCTGGTGTGTCCCCTGCCGCATCGAGGCGCCGGTGCTGACCATGCTGAAGCAGCGCGGCGTGCCGATCGACGCGATCGCGGTCCGGGACCGGCCCGAGGACGTCGCCGCCTTCCTCGCCGACAATGGCGACCCGTTCGAGCGGATCGGCGACGATCCCCGCACCCGCGTCCAGTTCGCGCTCGGCTCGTCGGGCGTACCGGAGACCTTCCTCGTCGACGGCCGCGGCATCATCCGCCTCCAGCATATCGGCCCGATCAACGCCGACGAAGCGGACGACATCTATCGCGCGTGGCGGGACGCGAAATGAGGCGCGCCGCGCTCGCCTTGCTCCTGCTGACGGCGCCGCTGGCGGCCCAGCCGACCATGCCCTCCTCGCCCTACGCCTATACGCAGCTCCCCGATCCGAAGCAGGAGGCCGAGGCCAAGGCGCTGATGGAGACGTTGCGCTGCCTCGTCTGCCAGGGGCAGTCGATCGCCGATTCCAATGCCGACATGGCCGGCGACATGCGGGCGCTGGTGCGCGAGCGCATCCGTGCCGGGGAGAAGCCCGAGGCGATCCGCCGCTGGCTGATCGAGCGCTATGGCGAATATGTCAGCTACCGCCCGCCGGTCGAGCCGCTGACCTGGCCCTTGTGGGGCGCGCCGGTCATCCTCCTCGTGCTCGGCCTCTTCCTGGCGCGCGGCCGCTTCCGCCGGCGGAGGCGCTGATGGGGTGGATCATCCTCGCGGTCCTGGCGCTGCTCGCGCTCGCGGCGCTGTGGCTGCTGGTCCGGCCCGGGCGGGCGGGGCTGCAGCTGATCGCCGCCGCCTTGTGCTTCGCCTGCGCCGGCTATGCCTGGCAGGGCCATCCCGACCTCGCCGGCGCGCCGAGGCACGCCGCCGAGGAGCATGGCGCCGGCGAGTCCGCATTCAGCGCGATGCGGGGCGAGATGCTTGGCCGCTTCGACACCGCCGACCGGTGGCTGACCATGTCGGAAAGCTATGCACGGGAGGGCGACACCAAGGGCGCGGCCGACCTCATCCGCTCGGCGCTGCGCCAGCACCCGGACAATGCGACGCTGTGGATCGGCTACGGCAACGCGCTGGTGCTCCACGGCAACGGGCTAATGAGCCCGGCCGCCGAGATGGCCTACCAAAGGGCCGCCCGCCTCGCGCCTCAGCATCCGGCGCCGCGCTTCTTCTACGGCCTCTCGCTCGCCCAGGGGGGCCGGCTGGACGAGGCGGAACGGGTCTGGCGCGACCTCCTCGCCTCCGCGCCACCCTCGGCCAAGTGGCGCGAACAGGTCCAGGCACAGATCGATCTCATCGAACGCGCAAAGGCGATGGCGGCGGCGCAACCTGGACTGAGAGAGCGGACGCCGCAATAGCCCGCCTCTCCCGCCGGGTCGGCGGGGCCGTCAGGCCGCGGCGCGCATTTCGAGCCGGTCCCAGATCTCGGCGAGCGCGCCGGTGAGCTCGCGCATCATCGCTTCGTCATGGTGCGGGCCGGGGGTGAAGCGCAGCCGCTCGGTGCCGCGCGGCACGGTGGGGAAATTGATCGGCTGGACGTAGATGCCGTATTCTGCGAGCAGGATGTCGCTGATCCGCTTCGCCTTGACCGGGCAGCCGACCAGCAAGGGCACGATGTGGGTCGCCGACGCCATCGCCGGCAGCCCCGCTTCGGCGAACAGGCGCTTGAGCGTCGCCGCATTGGCCTGCTGCGCCTCGCGCTCGGCGGCGCTCTCCTTCAGATGGCGGACGCTCGCCAGCACGCCCGCCGCCAGCACCGGCGACAGCGAGGTGGTGAAGATGAAGCCGGGCGCGTAGCTTCTCACCACGTCGATGATGTTGCGGTCGGCGGCGACGTAGCCGCCCATCACCCCGAACGCCTTGCCGAGCGTGCCTTCGATGACGGTGACGCGGTGCGCCACCGCGTCCCGCTCCGAGATGCCGCCGCCGCGCGGGCCGTACATGCCGACCGCATGGACCTCATCGAGATAGGTGATGGCGTTGTATTTGTCGGCAAGGTCGCAGATCGCGGCGATCGGCGCGACGTCGCCGTCCATCGAATAGACGCTCTCGAAAGCGATGAGCTTCGGCGCCTCGGTCGGCGCCTCGCGAAGCAGCTCTTCGAGGTGCGCGAGGTCGTTGTGGCGGAACACCCGCTTCTCGCAGCCGGAGCTGCGGATGCCGGCGATCATCGAGGCATGATTCAACATGTCCGAGAAGATGAGGCAGCCGGGGAGCAGCTTGCCGAGGGTCGACAAGGTCGCCTCGTTCGAGATGTAGCCCGAGGTGAAGAGAAGCGCCGCCTCCTTGCCGTGCAGGTCGGCAAGCTCGGCCTCGAGGTCGACATGATAATGGGTGTTGCCGCCGATGTTGCGGGTGCCGCCGGAGCCGGCGCCGACGTCGTGCAGCGCCTCCTCCATCGCCGCCACCACCTTGGGATGCTGGCCCATGCCGAGATAATCGTTCGAGCACCACACGACGATCGGCTTCGGACCGTTATGGCCCGCAAAGCAGCGCGCGCTCGGATATGAGCCCTTGTTGCGCAAGATGTCGACGAACACGCGGTAACGCCCCTCGGCGTGAAGCCGGTCGATCGCCTGCGCAAAGATGCGATGATAGTCCAATTCGCTCCCCGTAGCCGCCGCGGCTTCCAATAGCTTATCTGCGGGGCCGCTGGCTAGAGGCAGGCCGGAAAAGGCCGCTATGTGCTAGACTGTCCGTACCTCGGCGAAGCCGAAGGCTGCGAATCCGGGGCGATAGGCGTCGATCCCCGCCCCGGCACCGGTGAACAGGGCCCGATGCTCCGGCGGGGATTGCGGCCAGGCCCGCTCCCGCGTCAGCCATGCGACGCGGCGGGCGATTCCCTCCTTGCCGTCGACGAAGGTCAGCGGCCGCGGCGCGGCGGCGGCGAGCTCCGCCTCGACGAGCGGGAAGTGGGTGCAGGCGAGAACGACCGTGTCGATCCGCTTCCCGCCCGGCTGATCGAGCAGCCCCGCCAGCACGCGTCGATAGGCCGCCATGTTCCCCGGCTCGCCGCGAAGCTTCGCCTCGGCGAGGTCGACGAGCTCGGCGGAGCCGTGGCGGAGCATCGTGCACTCGGCCGCGAACGCGGCGGCGAGGCGGTCGACATAAGGTTGCCTGACCGTCGCCTCGGTGCCGAGCACGCCGATCGCCCGCGTCCTCGACAGCGAAGCGGCCGGCTTGATGGCGGGGACCGTGCCGACGATCGGCAGATCGAGCGCGCTCCGGACGGCGTCGAGGGCGATCGTCGAGGCCGTGTTGCAGGCAATGACGATCAGCGCCGGATCGAAGCGCTCGGCGAGGCGGCCGAGCAGGGCCGGCACGCGCGCCTCGATCACCGCGGCCGGCTTGGTTCCGTAGGGGTAGGCAGCATGGTCGGCGACATAGACCAGCGGCGCCTGCGGCAGCAGCGCGCGGATCGCTCCCGCCACGGACAGGCCGCCGACGCCGGAATCGAACAGGAGAAGGGGTCGCGCGCCGGCCACTTCTGTGCTGTAGCAGCGGACCTCGGCGCCGCAACCGCCCGCGTCCATCGCTTTCCGTTTAGCCGGTTGCGCGCGCTTTTCGAAATGATAGGATCAGCTTCGGGGAGCCATCCGGTGGACGCAACGATCGCCAATCCGCTGCTCGCATTCGCGCTCGGTTACGCGCTGGGCGCGATTCCGTTCGGCCTGCTGCTGACCAAGGCGGCGGGAGCAGGCGACCTGCGCGCCATCGGCTCGGGCAATATCGGCGCGACCAACGTGCTGCGCACGGGCCGCAAGGGGCTCGCCGCCGCGACGATGCTGCTCGACATGGCCAAGGGCGCGGCGGCCGTGGCGCTCGCCGCCTGGCTGTTTCCGGCCGCCGTCCAGCTCGCCGCGATCGGCGCCTTCCTCGGTCACCTCGCGCCGGTCTGGCTGCGATTCCGCGGCGGCAAAGGCGTCGCGACCTATTTCGGCATCGTCCTCGGCTTCGCCCTCGCCGACGGGCTCGGCTGGGCCGCCCCCCTGGCCTATGCGGCCGCCTGGCTCGGGATGCTGGCGCTCACCCGCTATTCCTCCGTCGGCGGACTGACCGCGGCCGCCGTCGCCCCGGTCGCGGCGTTCGCCGCCGGGCGCCTCGATCTCGCCTTGCTCTTCCTCGGCTTCACGCTGCTGATCTTCTGGACCCATCGTGCCAATCTCGGCCGGCTGGTCAGCGGCACCGAGCCGCGCGTCGGCGCGGCGAAGCATGGCTGAGCCGAGCGAGGACCAGATCGCGCGGCTGCGCCTGATCCGCTCGGACAATGTCGGGCCGATCACCTACTTCCAGCTCCTCGCCCGTTTCGGCTCGCCGAGCGCCGCCCTCGCCGCCATTCCGGACCTCGCCGCGCGGGGCAGAGGGCGGGCGCCGAAGCTTGCCAGCCGCGCCGCGGTCGAGCGCGAGATGGAGACCGTCGACCGCCTCGGCGCGCGCTACCTGTTTCTCGGGCGAGGCGCCTACCCGCCTTTGCTCGCGGAGATCGAAACGGCACCGCCCGCCCTGATCGTCAAGGGGCACGCCAGCCTGCTGGAGAAGCCCGGCATCGCGCTGGTCGGCGCGCGCAACGCCTCGGCCGCCGCCTGCCGCTTCGCCCGCGGGCTGGCGCAGAAGCTCGGCGAGGCCGGGCAAGTCGTCGTCTCCGGCCTCGCCCGCGGCATCGACACCGCCGCCCATGACGGCGCCCTCGAGACCGGGACGATCGCGGTCGTCGCGGGCGGCATCGATGTCTTCTATCCGCCCGAAAACGAGGCGCGGCAGCGTGCGATCGGCGGGCGCGGCCTGCTCGTGTCGGAGCAGCCGCCGGGCATGGAGCCGCGCGCGCGGCACTTCCCCTATCGCAACCGCATCATCGCCGGGCTCACGCACGGCACCGTGGTGATCGAGGCTGCGCCGCGCTCCGGCTCGCTGATCACCGCCCGCCTCGCCGCCGAAAGCGGCAGGGAGGTGATGGCGGTCCCCGGTTCGCCGCTCGACCCGCGGGCGCAGGGCTGCAACCAGCTGATCCGCGACGGCGCGACGCTCGTCCAGACCGCGGACGACGTGCTCGAGGCGGTCAGTCCGCTGCGCCTGCGCCCGTTCCGGCAGAAGGAGCTCGATTACGCGCCCGCGGACGTGCCGTCGGAGGTCGGGGACGACGCCCGCGACGCGGTCGCCGCCTTGCTCAACGGTACGCCGGTCCCGGTCGACGAGCTGGTGCGCCAGGCGGGGCTGCCGCCGGCGACCGTGCAGACGGTGCTGCTGGAGCTCGAGCTGGCGGGGCGGCTCGAGCGCCACGCGGGAGGCCGGGTCAGCCTGATCGCCTGAGCCGGCCGCGTTCAGAGACCCAGCCGCGCCCGCAGCGTCGCGACGTCGAGACCCTCGATCCGAACGATCTTCAGGCGCGACGTTTCGCCCGACACGATCGCGACGGCGCTCCGCGGCACGCGCAGCGACTCCGCCAGGAACGCGATCAGCGCGCGGTTCGCGGCGCCGTCGACCGGGGGCGCGGCGAGGCGCACGGCCAGCACCTCCCGCCCGTCGCCGCCGTGGACGATGCCCGCGACCTCGTGCCCGCGAGCCCGCGGCGTCACGCGCACGGCGAGGTGCACGGCGTCGGGCTCGGCTGTCCAGAAGGCGGTCAAGGCGTGGTGGGCGCGGTAGGGATTGAACCTACGACCCCACCCGTGTGAAGGGTGTGCTCTACCACTGAGCTACGCGCCCACGCCTCGCCGAAGGCCGCCGCGACCGGCGGCGCCCCGGGGGTCCTTAGTCGGGCGATTCCGGCCTGTCCAGCCGCCCGCGCTCAGCGCGCGACCGAGTCCTTGAGCACCTTGCCCGCGCGGAACTTGGGCTGGGTCGATTCCTTGATGTCCATGGGCTCGCCGGTGCGCGGGTTGCGGCCCGTCGACGCCTTGCGCTTGGAGCAGGAGAAGGTGCCGAAGCCGACCAGGCGCACCTCGTCGCCGCGCTTGAGCGCGCCGGTGATGGTGTCGAACACGCTCTCCACCGCGCGCGAGGCCTCGCCGCGGCTGAGCCCCGTCGAATCGGCGACGGTGCCGATCAGCTCCTGCTTGTTCATCGATCCCGAACCCCTGATGATGAGTCGCGTCGCGACCGCACCGGCGCATCTAAGAACGGGAGCGCCGGGCGAGTCAAAAGGAAAGCGCGGGCTTCTGCCTCCCCAAGCGGGACGCTTGGAGAGGGGGACCAGCGAAGCTGGTGGAGGGGTGACCTGCCGCCTGCTGTGCGGTCCAGGCGCTCCACGGCAGGAGCGTCCGCCGGAACACCCCTCCACCACCCTTCGGGTGGTCCCCCTCCCCATCCTCGCGGATGGGGAGGCAGAGGGCGCCGGCCGCCCGTAAGGCTCAATGCCGGAGGGGGACCTCGCCGAGATCGGGCTGCGGGACCGCGGCGAGCTCGTCGGCCTCGGACCAGTCGATCGGCTCGACCGGCGCGGCCAGCGCGCGCCGCAGGACTTCGTCGACATGCGCGACCGGCACGATCTCCAGCCCGTCGCGGATGGTGGCCGGGATCTCGACGAGATCCTTCTCATTCTCCTGCGGAATGAGCACCGTCTTGATGCCACCGCGCAGCGCCGCGAGCAGTTTCTCCTTGAGCCCGCCGATGGCGAGGACCCGGCCGCGCAACGTCACCTCGCCGGTCATCGCCACGTCCCGCCGCACGGGAATCGCGGTCAGCGTCGAGATGATCGCCGTGACCATGCCGACGCCGGCCGATGGGCCGTCCTTCGGCACGGCCCCTTCGGGCAGGTGGACGTGGATGTCCTTGCGGCCGAAGATGCTCGGCTTGACGCCGTAGCTGGGCGAGCGCGCCTTCACGAACGAGAAGGCGGCCTGCACCGATTCCTGCATCACCTCGCCCAATTTGCCGGTGGTCTTGATCTGCCCCTTGCCGGGGACCGTGACCGCTTCGATGGTGAGCAGCTCGCCCCCGACTTCGGTCCAGGCGAGGCCGGTGACGGCGCCGATCTGGTCCTCTTCCTCGCTCACGCCGTGGCGGAACCGCCGGACGCCGGCGAAATCGGCGACATTGTCGGAAGTGAGGGCGATCTTTTCGGCCTTCCCCTCCAGGATCTGGCGCAGCGCCTTGCGCGCCACCTTGGCGATCTCGCGCTCCAGGGTGCGAACGCCGGCCTCGCGCGTATAATGGCGGATCAGGGCGCGCAGCCCCTCCTCCGTGAAGGTCAGCTCGCCCTCCTTGAGGCCGTGGCTCTCGATCTGCTTGGGGATGAGGTGGCGGATCGCGATCTCGACCTTCTCGTCCTCGGTATAGCCTTCGAGCCGGATGATCTCCATGCGGTCGAGAAGGGGCTGCGGCATGTCCATCGTGTTCGCCGTCGTGACGAACATGACGTCCGAGAGGTCGTAGTCGATCTCGAGATAATGGTCCTGGAAGCGGCTGTTCTGCTCCGGATCGAGCACCTCGAGCAGGGCGGAGGCCGGATCGCCGCGGAAATCCTGGCCGAGCTTGTCGATCTCGTCGAGCAGGAAGAGCGGGTTCGAGGTGCCGGCCTTCCTCAGGTTCGACACGATCTTGCCGGGCAGCGAACCGATGTAGGTGCGGCGGTGGCCGCGGATCTCGGCCTCGTCGCGCACGCCGCCCAGCGACTGGCGGACGAACTCGCGGCCGGTCGCCTTCGCGATGCTGCGGCCGAGCGAGGTCTTGCCGACGCCGGGCGGGCCGACGAGGCAGAGGATCGGACCCTTGAGCTTGTTGGTGCGCGCCTGGACGGCGAGATATTCGACGATCCGGTCCTTGACCTTCTCGAGCCCGTAATGATCCTCGTCGAGGATCGCCTGCGCCTGCTGGATGTCCTTCTTGACCTTGGACTTCTTGCCCCAGGGAAGGCCGAGCAGGACGTCGAGATAGTTGCGGCTGACCGTCGCCTCCGCGGACATCGGCGCCATCGCCTTGAGCTTCTTGAGCTCGGACGTGGCCTTGGTCCGGGCCTCTTTCGACAGCTTGGTCTTGGCGATCTTGCGGGACAGCTCGGCGAGCTCGTCCCCCTCCCCTTCCTCGCCTTCGTTGCCGAGCTCGCGCTGGATCGCCTTCAGCTGCTCGTTCAGATAATATTCGCGCTGCGTCTTCTCCATCTGGCGCTTCACCCGCGACCGGATGCGCTTCTCGACCTGGAGGACGCCCAGCTCGCCCTCCATGAAGGCGAACACCATCTCGAGCCGCCGCACGGCGTTCAGCTCGGCGAGCAGGGCCTGCTTGTCGGAGACCTTGATGTTGATGTTGCCGGCGACCGCGTCGCCGAGGCGCGACGGCTCCTCGATCTGGCCGAGCTGGACCGCCGTCTCGGCGGGAAGCTTCTTGTTGAGCTTCGAATAATTTTCGAACTGCTCGACGACCGAGCGCATCAGCGCCGCCACTTCGGCGCCTTCCGGCTCGTCGACATCGACCAGCTCGACGTCGGCGACGAGATG
Source organism: Alphaproteobacteria bacterium (assembly GCA_019239415.1). Classification (GTDB taxonomy): domain Bacteria; phylum Pseudomonadota; class Alphaproteobacteria; order Sphingomonadales; family Sphingomonadaceae; genus Allosphingosinicella. The sequence continues at coordinate 1,156 of JAFAZW010000084.1, read as the reverse complement.
CTTGCCCTCGCCTCGGATCGCCTGCAGCGCCGCGCGCCGCTGGCCCTCGACGAGGACGCGCACCGTGCCGTCGGGAAGCTTGAGGAGCTGCAGGACGGTCGCGATGACGCCCATGTCGTAGAGCGCGTCGCGGTCGGGATCGTCCTCGGCCGGATCGAGCTGCGAGACGAGGAAGATCTGCTTGTCCGCCGCCATCGCGCTTTCCAGCGCCGCCACCGATTTGTCGCGCCCGACGAACAGGGGCACGATCATCTGCGGGAAGACGACGATGTCGCGCAGGGGCAGGACGGGAAAGGACTGGGTCACGCAATAACTCCGCTCGGAGCCGCCCGGGCTCCCTCTTGTCCTCGCCTATATGGGCCGCGCGGCGCGGAGCATCAATGCGCGGCCGGCGATCGCCCACAGGAAAAGGGCCGCTCCGGCGCGCGGAACGGCCCCAAGCGATCCACGGACGGAGGCCTCAGGCGGCGCTTTCGCCCTTCTTCTCGGCATAGACGCGAACCGGATCCTTGCGGCCCTCGACGACGTCCTTGTCGATCATCACCTCGTCGACGCCGTCCATCGACGGCAGGTCGAACATCGTGTCGAGGAGGATGTTCTCGAGGATCGAGCGCAGGCCGCGGGCGCCGGTCTTGCGCTCGATCGCCTTCTTGGCGACGGCGACCAGCGCCTCCTCGGTGAAGCTGAGCCGCACGTCCTCCATGTCGAACAGCTTCTGATACTGCTTGACCAGCGCGTTCTTCGGCTCCTTGAGGATCTTGACCAGCGCCGCCTCGTCGAGATCCTCGAGCGTGGCGATCACCGGCAGGCGGCCGACGAATTCGGGGATGAGGCCGAACTTCAACAGGTCGTCCGGCTCGCCCTGGCGCAGCACCTCGCCGGTGCGACGCTCCTCGGGCGCGGCGACATAGGCGCCGAAGCCGATCGACTTGCCCTGCAGGCGGTCGGCGATGATCTTCTCGAGGCCGGCGAAGGCGCCGCCGCAGATGAACAGGATGTTGGTCGTGTCGACCTGCAGGAACTCCTGCTGCGGATGCTTGCGGCCGCCCTGCGGCGGCACCGAGGCGGTGGTGCCCTCCATCAGCTTCAAGAGCGCCTGCTGGACGCCCTCGCCCGAGACGTCGCGGGTGATCGACGGGTTGTCCGACTTGCGGCT
>JAFAZW010000035.1 GCA_019239415.1 Alphaproteobacteria bacterium | reverse complement strand
CGTCCTCGCCCTCGCTTTCGTCCTCGCTGCCTGCGGTCGCAATGCGCCGCTCACCCCGCAATCCACCGACGGAGGAGCGGGGACGCCCCAGCCCGCCGGCGACATGGCAATGCCCGGAGGAGGCGGTAACGGCGGAGGCGGAGGCGGCGGAGGCGGCGGAGGCGGCGGAGGCGGAGGCGGCGGAGGCGGCGGAGGCGGCGGCGGCGGCGGCGGCGGCGGCGGCGGCGGAGCCGCGCCGAAGTTGAACGCGATGCCGCCGAGCAGGCTGTGCGACCGGAACCGCATCTTGGTCTGCTGGCCGTTGAACGCCGTCATCTTCACGTTCGGAACGTTGAAGAAACGATACTTCACCGTCACGTCGATATTGTCGCTGACCGCCTGACGGACGCCCGCGAACACCTGCCACGCGAAACGCGAATCCGAGTCGTCGAGATAGGGCGACTGGTTCGAGTAGATGCGCGCATTGTTGATCTTGACCCGGGCGATACCCGCGCCGCCGCCGACGAAGCCGCTGATGCCGGCGTCGTCGCCGAAGTCGAGCATGCCGTTCAGCATGAAGCTGAGCGAGGTCGCGGTGCCCGACGAGCGGTTGTAGGTCGCGAAGTTCAGGCCCTGGCCGGGAAGGCCGATGTTGTTGAGGACGCTGCGGATATTGGCGTGCTTGTAGGCGACTTCGCCCTCGATGCGGAAGCTGCCGAGGTCGTAGCCGACATTGATGTCGCCGTCATAGCCGTAACGATAGCGCAGCCGGAGCGCGTTATCGACCGTGCCTACCCGAACGTTCGAATCTTCGACGATCATCGCACCGAATTCGCCGCCAACGTACCAGGCGCCATCGCGCGCAAAGGCTGGAGTTGCGAGCAAGGTGGATGAAAGCGCCACAGCAATGGCGAGCTTCCGCATAACGTAATCCCCTTTCTACTGCGTCCCGTCAGGACGACCGTTGAACTCAATACGGGAACCGAGGTTTCCGTGCAAGCGCGCTTATCCCCACATATGTTGCCGAAATGCCGCACTCACTCCCGAACGCAGAGCGCCACCCCGCGTCAGACGCCCCGCAAACGAGGGAAGCCCGGCTTGGTTTCATCGCCGCACCGAGATTCCTCACTCGGTCAGCCCGTGTGACTTTAATGCCGCAATCAGCGCCGCCACGGCGGCCCGCGCCTCCGTGTCGATTATCGTTCCGCCAGAAGGACTTGGCACCTCGGGTAAGCGCGCGCCGACGACCGTCTTGCCGGCGATCGAAAGCCCGGCGCAGGCGATGCGGCCCCCGCTCCACGCGCTCCCGTCCCACTGCCGCGGCACGCCGGCGGCCTTGTCCCAGACGCACATCCCGGCGTGCGGTGCGACGAAGCGCCAGCCGCCCTCCGTCATCACCGCCAGCGCGCCGTCCTGGTCCGTCCACGCCCCACCCGCGCCGCCCGCGACGAGCCAGCTCTGCCCCGGCGCGGCGGAGGCGGGAGGCGCCGCCCGCGGGCCCTCCTCGACCGCCGCCTGAAGCACGGCATCGACGAGGACCAGCGCTTCGTTGTGGAACAGCTCCTTCTGCGCCTGCCCGGGCAGGATGAAGGGGAGCGCGAAGCGCGGCGTGCGGTCGGTCATGAGCTATTCCTCTCGTCAGTCGATGATCAGCTCCGCCTCGCGCGAGGCGGCGGCGGTGCCGAGCTGGGCGACGCGCGCCGTCAGCGGGAAGGCGGCGCCGTCCGCCGCCCGGTCCGCGTCGGCGTAGGCGTAGGCAGGTTCCGCGGTTTCGACCGTTCGCCCGCCGCCGCCCGCCCCGGTCAGGGTGAGGCGGTAGGCTTCCCGCTCCTCGCCGAGCGGCGTGTCGCTGCCGCTCATCCACAGCCAACCGGTGCGGCTGCGGCGAACCCAGGTGAGGCGCACGCCGCCGTCCGCCTGCCGCGCCGCCGCGAGGTGGACCGGCGAAGGCGGCCGCAGGCTCTCCCCGGAAAACCCCCGCTGCGCCGGCGGGGTCTCGTCGGCATCGCCAAGGCCGTGCGGCCTGACCCGCACCTGCGACCCCAGCGCCGCCAGCGGCACCTCGGCGGCGGCGAGCGACGCCGGATCGAGCAGGACGAAGGGCTCGCCCGCGACGTGCGCCGCGACCGCCCATTCGGTCCCCCGCCGCCCGCGCAGCAGCCGCGTCAGGCGGAAGCGACCGCCGCCGAGCGGCTCGGCCGCTCCAAACTGCAGCAGCTCGTCGCCGACCGCGGCAAGGTTCGCCCCCGCCGCCAGCGCGTCGTCGCTCCGGCTTTCCAGCCAGGCCTCGCCGGCGGGCAGCTCGACCTCGAGGGACCCGGCCGCGTCGACCAGCGCCGATCCGGCTCCCGCCGGCGGGACGCGGACCGTGCCGATCGTCGCCGGCCCCGCGCTCGCCCCCGCCGCCTGCCAGCTCGCGCCCCCGTCCCAGCTGGCGCTGAGCGGCACCGGCCGCCATCCGGCGGCGCCATCGGCGGCGACGAGCAGCTGCGCCCGCGCCGGCGGCGACTCCTGCAGCGACGGGAGGTCGAGGAGGACGAGGCGCGTCCTCCCGACCGGCCGGTCGGGCTGCCGGACCGGCCGACCCGCTTGCGCGGCCAAGGTCGCCGCGCCCGTTTCCGCCAGCCGCTCGAGCTCGGCCGTCACCACCATCTTCTCGACCGTCAGCCGCGCGATCCGCCACCGCCCCGGCCGGCCCGGCACGCCGAGAACCGCTCCGGGCCGCAGCGCCATCCGGCGCGGCGCCAGGTGGACCGCGCCCGTCTCCCGCCCCGCCCAGAGGGAGTCGAGCCGCAGCCGGGCGAAGCCCTTCGCGGCGTCGGCACCGAGCACGGCCGGGACGGCGCGGCGCTCGCCCGGCCCCGCGCCGCCGCCGCGCGCCGCGCGGACGAGGCCGGTCTGGTAGTCGCGGGCGGCATCGTAATAGAGGAGGCTCGTGGCGGCGGGAACGACGCCCGCGGCCTTGCGCGTCCACGCCGCCCGTCCGCCGACGGCGCCGTTGCTCGCGCCGCCTTCGTCGGACCCGAGCAGGATCGGCGCCCCGGCGCGCCGGCTCGCGACGCTCAGCACGCTGCCCGTGTCGACCACGGCCAGCGGCGCGATCTCGCCGAGCCCTTCGAGGACGGCGCGGATGCTGTCGCCGCTGGCCGCGTAACCGCCCACGCTCCGCGTCTCGCCCGCCTGGACCGCGCCTTCGGCCAGCGCCGCCGCAATCTCCCCCATCGCGACCGGCCCCGGATCGGCATCGACCTCGAAGGTCAGCGACGGGATGCGATTGCCGTAATCGGCGAGCTGGAAATCCTCGAACAGCGCATAAGCGAGGCCGCGATAGGCCGGCGTCCCCCCGCTTCCCTCGACGGCGGCGATCAGCGGGTCCGGCGCCTGGTCCTCGCTGCCCGTATACAGCCGGAACGCAGTCGCGCTCTTGAAGTCTCCCGCCGCGCCGCGCAGCAGCTTGCCGTCGGCCCAGATGCGCCGCACGCCGAGGATCGGCCGGGCCGACAAGGCAACGGCGAAGCTCGCCGAATAGGTGTAGCTGACGCTCTTCGGCTGGCCCTTGCCGTTGCCGCTCGTCGCGCGCGTTTCCCTGAGGTCGGTCGCCCAGACGACCGTTCCCGCCACGCGCATCGTTCCGAACAGCTTGGGAATGTCGCTGCCGTAGTTCGATATCTGCACCGCAAGGTCGCCGAGCCGCGGCCCCTGCCGGGGCTTGGGCGCGAGGAGCCGGCTGTCGAGGGCTTGGCCGAGCAAGGCGCCGACCGCACCGCCCACCGGCCCTCCCACCAGGCTTCCCACCGCCGTCAGGACGAGCGTCGCCATCATTCCTCTCCCGCCATCGCTTCCTCTCCCGCCATCGCTTCCTCTCCCGCCATCGCTTCCTCTCCCGTAAGCCGCCAGACGCCGAGCACCGGCCACGGCACTGGCCCCGGCCGCTCGACGACCCGGCGCAGCCCCGCATCGGCGTGGACCACCCCCGTTTCGGTCGCGACGGCGAGGTGGATCTGCTCCGGCCCGGCCCGGCAGACGATCACGTCGCCCGCCCGCGCCCAATGGTCGGGGATCCGCATGCAGCCGAGCTCCCACAGCCCCCGCTCCACCCGCGCCAGGCTCGGCCCGCGCAGCGTATAATCGCGGCACAGGCGCCCGCGCGCGATCCCCACCGCCGCCGCCGCCGCGCCGACGCAGTCGAGCCCGTGCGCGGGATCGTGGCCTTGCGCCCGGAACGGTGTTCCCACGAGCGCCCGCGCCCGGCGCGCGATCCTTTGCCCCCGCGCGCTCATGACGCACCCGGATAGCGGGTGAGGAGGTCCATCCCCGGCAGATGCGGCTCGCCGCGGAAGTTCAGGCCGTTGGCGAAGCGGCCGGTGCAGGTCGCGAAGGCCTTGTCGCAGCCCTCCCGGATCTCGACGAGGTCGCCGACCGTCACCGGCCGGAACGGCGCCTCCAGCAAGGTCAGCCGCACCCCGTCGGAAGCGACGATCGCGGAGTCGAGGCCGCTGTTCGCGCCGCCCAGCCAGCGCAGCCGCCCATAAGCATAGGCGTCGGCCTCCGGCGCCGCCGCCTCCACCTCGATCGTCGCGTCGTCGACCACCGCGGCGACCCGCGTCACCCGCGTCCGCGGCGCCAGGTCGACGCGGCAACGCCGGTCGCCGAGCTCCGCCCGGCATTCCGGCGATGTCTGCTCCACCACCGGGCGCTCAAGCAAGGCCGTCGGTCCGCGCAGCTCCGCCTCGAAGCCGGCGCCCTTGGCGGTGACGTCGCCGATCTCGCCCCGCGCCAGCGGCAGGGTCGCGCCGCCCTGCTCCCAGTCGCAGGCGAACAGGAACACGGCCGCGCCGTCCCAGCGCCCCGCGACGAGGTCGTCCGCGGCGATCGCCGCGCTCGACAGCGCCCCGGAAATCTCGAGCGCGCCGGCGTCGAAGCCGTCGCTGATCGAGATCGCCGAGGGCACCATGCCCGGTGCGGCGCGATAGACGAGGCCGTCTATCTCCAGGTCCCGGTCCTGGGTGGTGAAGCCGAGCGCGACGCCGTCGCGCCGCTCGAGCCGCCAGCAGAAGGCGACGGTCGTCAGCAGATCGTCGATGAAAGCCGTCATAAATCCTCCCGCACCTCGATGAGCGGCACCGACGGGGCCTCGCCCGCGGCGAACGTGGCGCGGCTGAGGCTGAGCCGGTCCTCGGCGAACCGCACCGGCACGTCGAAGCGATAGCCCGCCCGCACCGCCGCCCCCGTGGCCGGGGGCGCTTCCAGCCGCACCGTGCCGAGCGGCCCGAGCGACCAGCCCGTCGCCCGCTCCTCGCCGCCGACCGACACGCGCACCGTCCCCGCGACCGGCCGCGTGATCCGCCGGACCTGGGCGCCGTAGGACTTGATCAGCGGGAAGTCGGTCCGTGCGCCGTCGCCGATGCCGAGCGGCTGGTCGGCCGCCCCCGGCTCGCCGGTCATGCCGTTCGAGCTGTTGTCGAACGGATCTTCGAAACGGAACGCCACCGCCGCCCCGCGCCGCGCCCGGAAGAAGGCGATCAGCGCCTCCAGCTCGGCCTGGCCCCTGACTCCCGGCCCGGCGTCGTAGCGCAGCCGCGCATCGGCCCACTCGCTGTTGCGCTGCTCGGCGCCGCTCGCCGCCGTCACCACCGACGTCGAGAAGCCCGGCTCCACGCTCGCCGCGCGCCCCAGCGCGATCGGGAAGCGCACGTCGTCGAACGCATCCATGTCCTCCTCCTCCGCATCGAACCAGGTGAAGCCGTCGCGCAGCACCTGCGGCAGCGCCCAGGCGAAGACCTCCGCCACCCCGCGCGTCCGCGCCGCCTCGATGGCCCGGGCGATCGCGCGCCACTGCGCCTTGTCCTCGGGCGCGCGGACGAAGCCGGCGAACGCATGCTGCCGCGCGCGCGGGTAGCCGAGCCGCGCCTCGACCGCCGCCGCGGCCGCGGCGCTCGCGCCGGCGCGGCCGCTCGTCACCCATTCATAATCTTCGAGCTCCAGCACATCGAACGCCGGCGCCGCCCAGGCGAGCGGCAGGTTCGCGCGCTTGGTCTCGGCCCCCGCGAGGACGGCCGGCAGATAGACGAGCAGCGACAGCTCCGCGTCGGCCGCCACCGCCCGCACGGCCGCCCCGATCGCCGCCGTCGACTGGGCCAGCATCGCGCCGGCGGCGTCGAGCGTTGCCTTCTGCGCGGCGTCGAGCGGACCGCGCACGTCCGCGATCGGCACCGGCGCGAACGCCGCCACGGCGGCCGGGTCATAGAGGCAGATCGTGCCGTCGGCACGCACCCACCACCACGGCTCGCCGACCTGCACCCGCACCCGCAGCCCCGCCTCGGCGGCGAGGCCGGCGAACGCCTGCGCGACCGACCGGAGGTAGGCCATCGCCCCCGCATGGGCCGGCGACAGCAGAGCCGAAGGCGGGTCCCAGCCGGTCAGCGCCGGCGACCCGTCGGCGGCCCGCTGCTTCCAGTCGTTCCAGCAATGCGCGTCGAGCAGCTCGTAGGAGAGCGCGAGGATCGGCGCGAAGCCGAGCGCCGCAGCGCGCGCCGTGAAGTCCCTGTGCCAGGCGGCGCAGGGCCCGTTCAGCACCCCGCCGGCGAGGCTCGCGTAGAAACCTTCGCCGAGCGCCTCGAGCCGGAAATAATGGCTCATCCCGACATAGTGATCGAGCGCGCCGCGATACCCGAGCCGCAGGGCGCTGCGCAGCACCCGTTCCGGCGTCACGTGGTAGAGATCGTCATAGGCGGTCGCGATCCGCAGCCGGTGCTCGGGCACTGCGACGTCGCCGATCGCGAGCACCGCGCCCGCCCCGTCGCACGCCAGGCCGCTCAGCTCCGCCCACCCCTGCGCCGGCGCCGTCAGCGGCGCATCGGCGCCGGTGAAGCCCGGCGGCACCAGCGACACGAACAGCCTGTCCACATCGCCCGCCCAGACCGGATCGTCCTTGCTCCAGCCGCCGGCGAGCGCGTCGAAGTCGAGCGCCACCGTGGCATCCTCGGGCGTGCCGGCGGCATAATTCCACAGCCGTACGTACCAGGTCCGGGCGGCGCCGTTCTCGTTGCGGCCCTCGATCGTCAGCGTCGGCCCGTTGACCGCGTCGAGCGGCACCACGCCGCCGCTCCGCCACCGGAAGGCGAGGCGGCATCCGCTAAAGTCGCGGCGGGTCTCGTAGCCGAGCAGCGGATGGTCGAACCGGTCCTCGGCCTCCCAGATCAGCCCCGCCAGGTCGTTCGCCTTGTAGAAGACGGCGTCGACCCGCAGCGCGTCGGCCGCAGTCGTGACGACCGACGCCATCATCGGCCGCGGGAAGTTGACGGTCCAGAAGCGCGGATCGAACCGCTTGACGAATCCCGTCTGCCGCGCCGCGCCGGGCGCCGCCAAGCGATAGCCCATCGCTCCCTCCTCAATCCTCGACCCTGAGCAGCGCCTCGCGCACCGCCCGCGCCACCTGGCGGCTGGATTTCGCCAATGCTTCCGGTTCCGCCCCGGCCGGCGCGTTGACGGTGATGCTCATGCGGATGTCGCGCGGCGCCGCGGCCCCGCCGCCGGCCTCGACGCGGCCGCTCGCCGTCGGCACGAACAGCTCCGGCCCGCGCTCGCCGACCAGATAGGCGCGCCCCGGCGCCACCGGCCCGCCGCCGGCCCGGCCGGGCAGCCCGAGCAGCGCGCCGATCAGCTGGCTCGCCAGCGCGGCGAGGCCGCCGCCGCCGCCCTCGCCGCCGCCGGTCAGCGCACCGATCCCGGCGCGGATCGCGCCGGCGGCGATCTCGCTCATCACCGTCAGCGCGGTATGCTTCAGATCCTCGAAGCCGAGCTTGCCGGTGCGCACCGCGCGCAGCAGCGCCGCCTCGATCGTCAGCCCGGCCCGCCCGGCGCCCTGCGCCAGCGGCCCTTCCAGCTGCGCCCGCATGTCCGCCACATCGCGCGCGAACCCGCTCGTATCGGCCCTGACGCTCACCAGCAGCCGCTCGATCTCTTCGTCCATGCCCTTCGCTCCTCCCCGGCACGGGGAGGGGGACCGCGGCGCGCCAGCGCCGTGGTGGAGGGGGCCCCCCGCCCGTACAGCCTCAGTCCGGAAACCGCTCCATCAGCGCCGCGATCTCGTCCCGCCCGATCGGCCGGGCCCGCTCCCCCGCCAGCGCCTCCAGCGCCGCGCGCAGCTCGGCCGGCGTCGCCCGCCAGAAGGCGTCGGGCGTCCAGCCGAGCAGCACGCCCGCTAGCCCCGCCAGCCGCGCCGCGGCGGCGGCGAACTCATCCCCGCCCATCGAGGATCTGCCGCAGCAAGGCCTTGAGCACCGGCGTCGCCCTGGCGAGCCCCGCCTCGGCGATCGCCGCGCCGACCCGCTCCCGGGTCAGCCCCGGCGGCCGCTCGCGCACGCAATGCCAGAACAGGGTCGCCATCTCGGCGAGCTTCAGCCCGCCCGCCGCCGCCCGTTCGACCAAGGCGAAGAGCGGCCCGAGTTCCTCCTCGGCCGCGACCAGCGCCTCGAAGCTCGGCCGCAGCACCAGCGCCAGCCCGCCCACGACCAGCGCGGCCTCGCCCCGCGCGGGGTTCGCACCCCCGCTCATGCCGCGCTCACCGCGCCGGAGCTTTCGAGGCTGAGGGCATAGGTGCGCTCGCCATTATAGTCGCCGGCATAATCGAGCCGCGTCACCAGGAAGCGGCCGCGCAGCCGCTCGCCGCTCTCGAAGCTCAGCTCGTAATCGTCGAGGGCGCCGCCCAGCGCGTTCGCCTTGAGGCGGAGCTCGGCCGCGGAGCCGGTGAACAGGCCGCCCGCCGACACCGAGACCGAGCGCACCCCCGCCCCCGACAGCAATTCGCGCCAGCCGCCGGAATCCTTGGAGGTGACGTTGACGGTCTCGCCGTTGACCGACAGCTGCGTCGCCCTGAGCCCCGCAACGGTGGCGTAGATCGGCGGCGATCCGCCGTCTCCGACCTTGAGCAAGAAGGCACTTCCCTTTTCCGCGCCCATGGCACATTCTCCTTTCCGTTCTAACCGGTTGCACTGGAGGTCGTATGATTTCTCCGTTGCTTCTCCTGGCGCTCGCGGCGCCGGCCTCGTCGGCCCCGCCGCCCAATCCGAACCTGCAGCGCCAGGCGTTCACCAAGTGCCTGTCGGCCCTGTTGCGGCCGGACCTCGAGCAGAAGACCGCGGTGGACGCCTTCGCCACCAAGGCGAGCGCCGCCTGCACGGCCGAAGAGGCGAGCTTCAAGGCGGCCTCGATCGCCTCCGACCGCGCGGTCGGCATCCGCCCCGCCGACGCGGAGCAGAATGCCAAGTCGGAGATCACCGACATCCGCTCCGCCGCGGTCGAGCGCTACAAGGGCTATCTCGAGACCAACACCGCGCCGCGCTGAGGCTCATCCGGCCCTGAGCAGCCGGGCGCGGAACTCGACCGCGCCCGCCCAGACGGTGTCGGCGCCGACCGGCGGCTTGCCTTCGCGCGCCCAATGGGTGCGCAGCCACGACAGCGTGACCAATTGCCACCCCTCCGGCGCGAGGTCGGCCTCGAGAGCCGTGCGCGCCGCCTCGAGCAGGGCGAGCAGCCGGCGCGGCCGCTCGCCGGCGTCGCGGATCGTCACCGCCAGCCGCACTTCGGCGCCGCCGCCGCTCTTGTGGCCCCAGTCGGTCTCCGGCCCCGCCTCGACGGTCGCATGGGGATAGACCGCCTGGAGCGGCGCCGCCTCGTACACGCCGGAGAGGCCGGCAAGCCCCGCGACTCGCGCCAGCGCCGCCGCCTGCAGCGCCGCGGCCGCCCCGCTCATGCCAGCCTCGCGGCGATCCAGCGCAGCGCCGGATCGGTGATGCTGCGCCGCCGGAGCCCGCGGCCGCTGAGCCGCACGCCCGCCTCCACTTCCTCGATCGCGACGCCGTGCGGCGCCGCCTCCCGCAGCGCCGCCGCCAGCCGCGCGCGCAGCGCCCGTCGCCGCGCCTCGCCATATCCGGCGCCGCGCGCCGTCAGTTCTTCGAACATCGCCCGTCTCCCGTCATGCGATCCGCAGCCGCCGCCACGGCCGCCACAAGGCGGCCACCGCCGCCGGCGGCTCGGCCTGGGCGCCGGCGTCGGTGCGGTAGGTGTAGAAGTGCGCCGCCAGCCGCAGCACGCCCTGCGCCAGCGACGCCGGCACGCCGGCCCAATCCGACGCCAGCCCCGCCTCGAACGAGACGCGCACCGGCCCCGGCCGCGGGTCGGCGCGGATCCAGCCGTCGCCGTTCGCGTCGATGTCGATGGCATGTTCGCCCGCCGGCACCGGCGTTGCCGCCCCGTCCGCCGCCAGCCGCTCGACCGCGACGATCGCCCGCACCGGCGTTCGCGCCAGCCGCCGCCAGCCATGGCTGCGCCGCGTCTCGGCGGGCGCCGCCGCCAGCGTCTCGCGGAACGCGCGCGCGATCAGCACCTGGCCGGTGAACCGCTCGCACAGGTCGGCCGCGCTCGCCAGCATCGCGGCGATCGCCTCGTCTTCCCCCGCATCGCCGGCGCGCAGCAGCGCCTTCGCCTCCGCCAGCGCCGCCTCCGGCAGCGCCAGCGCATCGCCCTCGATCATCTCGTCTCTCCCGCTGTCAGAGGCTCAGGCCGAGGGTCAGCCCGCGCCGCCCCGGCCGCCGCGGCGCGAACGCCGCCGGCACGTCGAATTTGACCTCGAAGCCCACCCCGGCCGCGGCGAGCGCACTGTCGAAGAAGAACGGTGCGCCCGCGTCCGCCACCGTCCGCCGCACCGCCGCCGTCGCCAGCACGGGGCCGGTCAGATACTGGATCGTGCCGCCGCTCCGCCGGATCCAGGCATAGGTCGCCAGCGCGAAGCTGCCCGGCCGGAAGGCGCCGGATTCGACCGCGCGGCAGAGGCCGGCGCTGAACTGCAGCGCCCGGTTGATCCCGCTCTCGTCGATCGTCGCGGCCGGCACCGCCGACACCCCGGCGAAGAACAGCCCGGGCCCGAGCGGCTTCACCCGCAGCACGAAGTCCCCGGCGATCGCGGCGGTCGACACGGCGGAGGCGTCGGAGACGCCGTCGGCGCCGCCGGTCTTGGTCACGGTGAACGCGCCACCCGCCGCCGCCGCGACGGCGCAATTGGCGGCGCCGACGATCGCGCCCATCAGTAGAGCGCCAATATGTCGGCGGCGGTCGTGCCGGTCGCCCGCACATATTCGGCGCGGAACGGCAGCACCGTCCCGTCCGCGACATTCTTCCACAACTGGTCGGCGCCGCCGCCGACGCCGCGCATCGTCAGCGTCCCGCCGGTGCCCACGAACAAGGCCTTCGGCACCTCCGCCAGCGCCTGGGTGTCGCTCGGCACCACCGCCGCCGCCCGCCGCGCCGGCGACCCGACGCTGTCCACCACGCCCGCAAATCCGTCGCTCATCTTCCCGATCCTTTCGCTCAAAAGAAACGCCGCCCTGGAGGGGACTCCGGGCGGCGTATCAGTTCCTCCCCGCACGGCTTTGCCGGGCGGGGAATGCTCTGGCCCGCCCGTCCCCCGGACGGGCTGAGGACTGCCGGGGGCAGTCCTCACCTGAGCATGACCAGCCGGAGCCGAAGGCGCCGGCTGGTGGAGGGGCAACCCGGAGCAAAGTACCACTTTGCTCCGAGGGCCCTTAGGCCGTGAACTTCATCAGCTTGATCGCCTCGCTGTTCGAAACCTGCCCCCCGATCCGCTTCGTCGCGTAGAAGTGGACGAACGGCTTGTGGGTATAGGGATCGCGCAGGATCTGCGTCTCGGTGCGCTCGGCGATGAGATAGCCCGCCTTGAAGTTGCCGAAGGCGATCGACAGGCTGTCCGCGGCGATGTCCGGCATGTCCTCGGCCTCGACCAGCGGATAGCCGAGCAAGGTGTCGGGCTGTCCCGACACCAGCCCCGGCTGCCACAGGAACGCGCCGTCCGCCGTCTTGAACTTGCGGATGACGCTCGCCGTCGCCGAGTTCATCACGAACACCGCGCCCTGCCGGTAGGGCGGCCGCAAGGCCTGGACGAGGTCGATCAGCCGGTCCTGCGGCGTCCCGGCTAGGAACGCCCCGGCCGCGCCCGACGGCACGAACTGCAGCGTCCCGAACGCCCGGCTGGCGTCGCTCTGCGCGGTCGCCCCCTGGCTCAGAAAGCCCTTCGGCTGGTTGGCGCCCGACCCCGACACGAACGCCGCGCCTTCCGCCCGCGCGAACTCCGTCGCGATCTCGTTCGCCAGCCACGCCTCGACGTCGAACGCCGCGTCGTCGAGCATCGCCTGGCTCGCCGCCGGATTGGCGTAGAGCTCGCCGAACGGCGGCGCGATCTCGTTGAAGGTCGGCGTCTGGGTCTCCGGCCGCGCCGCGACCTCCGACACCCAGCCCGACGCCGTCCCGCCGCTCGTCACCAGCTTGCGATAGCCGGCCGAGCCGACCTTGACGACGTTGGCGATCGCCCGGATCGGCGACACCGACGTCAGCAGCCGGTCGATCGTCGCATCGATTTCCTCGGGCACCGCATAGCCGCCGGCGGTGTCCGAGACGCCGGTCACCGCCTTCAGCTCGACGCCGGCCTCCAGCCCCTTCCTCAGATATTTCTCGACGAAGGGCGACGCCTCGCTCTTCACGCCCGACAGCGCCGGCCGTGCGGCCGCCACCGTCTGCGCGTCGAGCCGCGCCTTGAGCTGCGCCAGCTCCTCGCGAAGCTCGCCCAGCGCATCCTCCTCCCGCTCGAGCGCCTCGAACGAGGCCTCCAGCGCATCCGTCTTCACTTCCAGCATTCCACGTCTCCCGCTCTTGAGCGCGCCACGTTTCCCCCGCCGCATCAGCCGCGGGGTTGGGGGTGGGCACGCCTTTCACCCCCGCTTTCATCCTCCCGTCGCCGCCGCGCAGGTTTCACCCGAAGGCCCGAAGGACCCGAAGGGGCAGTCGCCGTGAAGAGGTCGGATCTGATCGACAAAGTCGAAGTAGAGAGAGCGACGCAGTCGCTCTCCTTTTGAACGAGCCGCCTCGTTGGCCGCGGCGCATGAACCGCCTCGACACCTTCGGGCCCTTCGGGCCTTCGGGTGCAAAAGCGGCGTTGGTTGCGGGTGCGGCCCCAGCGATGAAGTCTCAGGCCCGCATCCCGCGCATTTCCGCTTTGGCCGTCGCGCCTCCAGCCCTTATCCTGCCGCCGCCGCGCCATCGCGGTCGTGGGGAGAAACAGCATGAGCCTCAAAGTCCTGGCCGCCGCCCTGGCGCTGACCTGCGCCGCCGCGCCCGCCGCCGCGCAGAACCGGCCGAACCAGGCGCGCGACATGATGCGCGAGCTCCACATGGGCGGCCTCGAAGGCGCCAAGCTCGCCAAGGCGATCGCCAGGGCCGAAGCGAGCCCGCTCGGCTCGAAGGCGAACCCCGTCCGCGAGAACATGCCCAGGGGCGAATATGCCTATCTGCACCGGCTGCGCTGCCCGGACGGCCAGGCGCCGTCGGCGACCCGCGTCGGCAACGTCGGCACCGGCGTCTACGGCAACATCGTCGACCTCTTCCAGGTCGCCTGCCCCGGCGCCAGGCCGGTCGAAGTCTACATCGACATGTACCACGACGGCCCCGAGACGCGCCCCGTCCCCGGCTTCACCATCGAGCCGCCGCCGACCGCCTGAGGCCGTACCGCAAAGTCGGCAGGCTTTGCCCGGCCTGCCAGCGGGTTGCGCCTCAGCCCTGCGGCTGCTGCGTCTCGGGCGTCGGCTCGCCCTGCGGCGCGGCCGGCGTCTCGCCGCCCTCGCCGCCGTGGGTCTCGCCGAGGCCCTCCAGCGCCTCGCTCAGCGCGTCGAGCCTGTCGCACTCGGCGAGCACGGCGGCGCTGTCGACGCCGACATTGCCGCGGATCCGCTCGACGACGTCGCCGACGTCCTTCGCGATCCGCGCCACCGACGCGTCGAGCCTTTCGGTTGCATTGGTCATATGTCCGATCCTCCAGATGAGGACGAGGAGCGCCGCGAGCGCCCCCCATCCGGGGT
The DNA here is from genome assembly GCA_019239415.1 of Alphaproteobacteria bacterium. Taxonomy (GTDB): domain Bacteria; phylum Pseudomonadota; class Alphaproteobacteria; order Sphingomonadales; family Sphingomonadaceae; genus Allosphingosinicella. Next base: position 59,429 of record JAFAZW010000035.1, on the reverse strand, counting down.
TCGCCAGTTCCGTCATCCTGTTTCTCCGGTCCTGGGGCAGGCTGGTGCTTCCCGGATCCGCCGGCCTGCCGCGGCGGGGGAAGCGAAATCGGGTTGGCAGCCGGCGCGGGCCGGCTCTAGATTCCGGTGCGATGCTCGGCGACGCCAACGAGACGGCCCTGCGGCCCTACCTCCTGCCCGGCGAGCGGCTGCTCTGGACGGGCGTCCCCGCACAGGGCGTCCGCTTCAGTCGCCAGGACATCGTCCTGATCCCGTTCAGCCTGTTCTGGGCCGGCTTCGCATTGTTCTGGAACGTCAGCGTCTGGAGAGCCGGCGCGCCGCTCGATTTCACCCTCTTCGGCCTGCCCTTCCTCGCCGCCGGCCTGTACATCACCGTGGGCCGCTTCGCCGTCGACGCTTTGCTGCGCCGCCGCCTCGTCTATGCCGTCACCAGCCGCCGCGTGCTGATGCTGCGCCGCCCGCCGCTGGCGAGCCTGAAGTCGTTCGAAATCGGCTATCTCCCCGTCCTCGAATTTGACGAGCAGCGCGGCGGCCGCGGCACCATCCGGTTCGATATCGAGGAGGCGACCAATCCCTGGACCAACCGGGGCTACAATCCCTGGCGGCCGTCCAGCGCCGCCCGCTGCTTTGAGGGCATCGCCGAGCCGCGGCGGGTCTACGACCTCATCGTGCACGAGACCGAACGCTGGCGCCGCGAGCAATATGGCGAGGCGCCCTCCGCCCGCAGCTTCATCGGCTGACCGCGTTCGCCCGGCGGAAGCCCGGCCGTCGCCGCGGGGCCTCGTCAGCCGGGCGGCGGCTCCACCGCATGCACCCGCGCCCTGGGCTGCATCGGGTGGGTCACGAGGCTGACCTCGACGAGGTCGAGCTCGACGAGCTCGCGCGGCGCTCGCCCGCTGGCGGCGCGGACCACGTAACCGAAGCTCAGCCCCCGCACCCGCCCCGCCTTGAGCTGCGCCGCCGCCGCGCGCGCCGCCGGGGTGCCGCCGAGCCGGGCGATGACGCGCAGCCCGCGCCGATCCTCCTTGAGATATTCGATCCGGCCGATCGGCCGCTTCGGATCGTGCTGCCAGAGCAGCCGCACCGCGCCGCCGCCCTGCTTCACCGCCCGCGCGAACGCCCCCGCCCGGACCACGTCGCCGCCGCGGTCGGGGCGGTCGAACACCGCCGCATAACCCGCGAACCTCATCGCAAATGATCCAGCAGGCCGAGCTTGACGCTCATCCCCAGGACCAGAGCGGCGAGCAGGATCCTGACCGCCCAGGTCACCACCGCATTCCACGCCGACTTCTTCGCGTCGCGCCACGCCTGGAGCAGCTCCCGCAGTTCGTCCATGTCGCGCCGCGCGCGGGGGTCGCGGAGGCCGAGCGCGCCGAGCGCCCGCTCCGCGCCGATCGCGCTCGCTTCCTCGATCAGCCCGCGCAGGGTCGCGAGGTCGGCGCCGCGCGCCTCGGCCTGCGCCGCCAGCACCGCCAGCAGCGACGAATCCCTCAGCGGCTCGCTCATCCCTCGCCTCCCTCTGCGCTCATGCCCAGCATCGCCCGCTTTTCCTCGCGGCTGAGGAAATCGGCCGCGCTGACCTGCGTCCACAGCCGCTCGCGGTCCTCGGCCAGCGCCGTCACCTGGTCGATGTCGAGCCGCAGCCGGAGCCCCGGCCACCAGGCGGCGAGCGCGCCGCCGATCGCGCCCAGCAGGCGGTCGGCGAGCGGCAGCACGGTCAGCCGCCACAGCGCCCGGTTGGCCTCGCGGTAATTGGCGTAGGTCGCGTCGCCGGGCAGGCCGAGCAGCATCGGCGGCACCCCGAAGGCGAGCGCGATGTCGCGCGCCGCGGCCGCCTTGAGGCCGACGAAGTCCATGTCGGCGGGACTGAGGCTGATCGCCTCCCATTTCATGCCGCCGGCGAGCAGCATCGGCCGCCCGGCATTGCCGGCGCCGGCGAACTCCGCCTCGAGCTCGGCCTTCAGCCGTTGATAGTGCTCGTCCGCCAGCACGCCCTCGTCGCCGAGCACCAGCGCGCCGGACGGGCGCGCCGCATTATCGAGCAGGGCCTTGTTCCACCGCGTCGCGGCATTGTGGATCGCGACCGCTCCCGCCGCCGCGCCGAGCGAGCCGAGGCCGTAATGATCGTCGAGCGGATGCGTCGCGCGGACGTGGACCAAAGCCGGCCGCCCCAGCCCGTCGCGCGCCGGCAGCCGCGTCTTCGTCTCGCCGGCCTTGTAGACATAGGCCGCGGGCCACCCGCCCGGCCCCGGCTCGACGCTGACCCGCTCTGGCCTCAGCGCGAACAGCTCGGCCGGCGCGCCGTCGGCGCCGGCGAGCAGCTGCAGATAGGCGTTGCCGTGGAGCAGCAGGTGCGACGCCGCCGCGTCGAGCAGCGCCGGCGCGGCGAGCCGCAGCGCCCGCGCCGCGGCGCCGCCCCCTCCGCCGCCGCCCCCGCCGCCGTCATCGGCCGCGAGCGGCGCCCAGGCGACGCTCTCCGCCACCAGTCGCACCGAACGCTGCGCGACCGGGTTGCCGAGATAGGCCTCGCGCACCTGCGCCTCGTAGCTGCGCGGCCAGTCGCCCGCCGGCGGCGCGCCGCTCCAGCCGCGAAACAGAAAAGGCCGGGCGGCATCCCGCCCGGCCCGGGAAGAGCCCTTCCGGCCGAACCATTTCATCGCGTCTCTCCTCGCTTGTCCACGCGCGACGACGCCGCGGCCGCGCTGCGCGCATCGCGTCGCCGTTCAGGCTGGGCTTGTCGAAACCGTCATCCCGGCGGCCCACCCGTCATCCCGGCGCAAGCCGGGATCTCTCGGAGACCCGCCGCGTCTTTTTCGAAGGGAGATCCCGGCTTCCGCCGGGATGACGAACGGAGCCTTAGCCCCTCACCCCCGCGCGTACCTGTCCACCACCGCCGGATGGAGCGGGCTGTCGAAGGCGAGGCCGGCGCGGCCGCCGTCGGACCACACCACGCGTCCCGCCCAGCTCTGCAGGCCGGGCAGCTTCAGCCACACCCGCGACCCGCTTTCCAGATGCACCCCTGCCTCGATGCCGGCGCCGCCGGTCGACAGGTCGACGACGGTGATCGGCGAGGACGGCCGGTCGCCGCCGTCGCTTCTGAGGCCCGCGCCGATCATCACCGCCGAGCGCGCATAGCGCCGCCGGTCATATTCGCTGCCCCGCTCGAGCGATGCCGCAAGCCGCACGCCGATCTCCTCAACAGGCGCCGGGCCGCCCCCGCGGCCGCGCCCGCCGAGCTTAGTCCCGAAATCCCCAACCAAAGGTTACTGCACCGTCCCTCCACCCAAAGCGCACCGTATCGCCGCTGGACTGTGCCCGCGCCGCCGCGCCACCCTCGCCGCGACGACGCCATGACGGGAGACGCTTATGCGCTGGTTCCGGCCGCTCGGCCTCATCTTCTACCCGGTGTCGGTCGCGGGCTGGCTCGCCACCCTCGCGGCCGCCGCCTTCTGCGCCCACATCTTCCTGTTCGTCGACGGCCGCGCCCATTCGGTCACCGACACGCTCTACGGCATCTTCCCCTATTGGGGTCCGACCCTCCTCGCCCTCGCCTGGCTCGCCGACCGCACCGGCGGCCGGCCCGACGCGCCGCCGCGGTGAGCGTGGCCTAGCCCGCCGGCGCGGCGTTCGCCTTGGCGACGAGCGCGTCGAACTCCCGCTTGGTGAGGGCGAGGAGCAGCCCCTTGGCGTTCTTGCCGAACGCATCGAGCGGCACCTTGACCTTGCCCGCCGCGGTGGCGACGACGGCGCCGTCGGCCGCGACCGCTTCGATCGTGCCGAGCGGCCGGCCATATTTGTCGGCCACCGCCGCGCCCGCCTTGAGGTCGCCTGCCGCCGCCGGCCGGGCGCCCTGCGCGCCCGCCGCCGCCCGGCGGTCGCTCTCGGCCTGGGTGCCGCGGCGGATCTGCTCGTCGCGGTCGAAGACCCTGTCCTTCTCGCCCATCTCGTTCGGCCGGGCGTAGGGATCGCCGGCGCCGGGGACGCCGCCCGGATAGCCCGGAGCGCCGGGCCCCGGCGGCGCCCCCGCCTGTGCGAAGCCGGCCGAAGCCGCCGTCAACCCGGCCGCGACGATGGCGGCCCCGACCCAAATCCGCATGGGAATTCCTCCTCTTTCCGGGAGCTTAGCCGCGAACCCGCCGCCGGTGCAACGGCCTCGGCGCGCCCACGCAAGGACCTCACAGGAACGCGAAGCGCGGCACCGGCCGTTCGCGCAGCAATTCGGTGAGCGCCCAGACCATCGCGTCCGCCCGGTCCGGCGAGCGGCCTGGGCCCTCGTAGCGGCCGTCGATCGTCATCCCCGCGAGCTCGTCCTCGAGCGCCGGGAAGGTGCCGGCGAGCTTCGCCTTGCCCTGCTCGAACCAGGCGGCGACCGGCTCGGCCCGCGCCGCCTTGCCCTTCACCGCCCGCGCCGGCCGCACCGGCAGCAGGCAGTCGACGCTGCGCAGCACGCTCTCGACCATGTCCCCGCCCTGGTTGGTCTCGATCACCACCCGGTCGGCGTCCCACGCCGCCGCCGCGCGCACCACCGCCCGCGCCCATCCCTCGGGCCGCAGCCCCGCCACGGTCGCGTCGGCGAGCACGTAGCCGATCCCGTCCTCGCCGACCCCGCACACGACGATCCCGCAGGCATCGCCCCCCGCCGTCGCCGGCGGATCCACCCCGATCACGACGCGGCGCAGGGCAAGGGGACAGTCACTCTCACGCGCGGAGAGGGGACAGTCACTCTCACGCGCGGTCGCGTTCGAATCGTCGCTGCCGTGCGAAAAGTGACTGTCCCCGCCCCCACCGCCGCGCGAAAGGTGACTGTCCCCAATTCCCCGCAACCGGCACCGCTCGATCAGCGCGCGCGGCCACAGGCTCCCCTCGACATCCTCGATCAGCTCGCCGTCCAGCTCCTGCCGCCCGAGCCGCGTGCCGCCGTAGAGGCCGGTGACATGGTCGACGACGCTGCGCGCCAGCGCGAGATTGTCGGCGGTCCGCCCCTTGGTCTTCACCAGCCCCGGCAGCGCCGCGATGCGCCGCATCAGCGGGGTGGCGCGCGGCGTCGTCGTCGCCAGGACCTGCGGGTGCGGCCCGCGCCTGAGGCCGAACATCAGATTGTCCCAGGCGGCGTCGGCCGACGCCCATTTGCCGACCTCGTCGCACCAGGCGAAATCGTGCTCGGGGCCGCGCAGCGCTTCGGCATTGGCCGCCGAATAGAGCCGGGCAACGGTGCCGCCGGGCCAGGTCAGCCGCCCCAGCGACGGCTCCCAGTCCGGCCGCGCGCCGTCGCCGACGCAGGCGAGCAACCCCGACGGCCCCTCGACCATCACCGCCCGCGCCTCGTCCTCGGTGGCGCCGACGAGCGCGATCCGCCGCCCCGGCGCCTCGGCCTGGTCGAGCACCCATTCCGCCCCGGCCCGGGTCTTGCCGAAGCCCCGGCCCGCCATCACCAGCCACACCCGCCACGCGCCGTCGGGCGCCCCTTGAGCGGATCGCGCCGCGCCGCCCCAATGGTCCAGTTCCTCGCGCAAGGCGGGCGGGAGGCTGTCGAGGAAGCGCGCCCGCGCCTCTGTCGGCATCATCGCCACCCGCTCGAAGGGCGAAAAGCGCGTCTCCTTTTCCGCCTCGGGAAGCGCGCGAAGCGTGTCGATCATCGCCGCCTCCTCAACCTTCGCCGCCCATGCGGCGGTTGAACTCGGCGAGCCGCTCGAGGAGCGCGCGGCGCCGCTCACGCCGTCCCTCGGGATCCCGCGGCCGCGGCGCCTGCGCCGGCACCGCGACGGCTGCCCTGGCGGCGCGGGCTTCGTAGAGCTTGAGAAGCTGCAGCGCGAGGGTGGTCGGCACCGCCCTGAGCTTGCGCTCGATGTCGTTTTCCGGCTCCGGCCGCTGGTCGCCGAAGCGGGCGCGCTCGTGCAGCTCGAGCGCCATCAGCACCCGGCTCTCGGCGAGCGCTTCCTCCCACCGCGCGCGGAATGCGGGGTCGGAGCGGCGGTCGTAGACGCTGCGGCTCTGTCGCAGCAGCCCCGCCGCCCGCAGCGCGGCGCTGACGTTGCAGACGATGGCCAGCTCGCGAAAGAAGATCGCCTCCTTCTCCTTCGGCCAGCGCAGGTTGCGCGCCGTCTTCGCCTTGCCGGCAGGGGCTTCGCGCTTGCGCGCGGGCCTGGCCGGCGACGGCGCGGCGGCGCCTGCTTCGTTGTCGTTCGCTGCCTTCACGGGCGTCGCAGCCTCGGCCACTTCATTGTCGTTCGCCGCCTCGGCGCTGGCGAACTTGCCATTTTTGCCTCGCAAGCAATGTCGCATCGCAATCTCCCCCCGCCCCTGGGCGGCAACAAAAAAGCCGGCGGGAATTCCCCGCCGGCTGGACCTGCTTGGATGCCGAGGAAGCGCTTCGGATGCACTTCTCGACGATGACCTATTTGTACCCTTCGAGCGTGACGCTGTCAAGCGCTTTTTCCAAATAGGAGAATTCCTATTTTCGGCTCTGAACCGGGAAAAATAGGAAATCTCCTACCGAAAAAACCGCGATTCAAATTTTTCCGGAGCACGGCTTTTCACCCGATTCGGGGCCGATTCGCCGGCCCCATGCGACTCGCGAGTCGCGCCGCCGGCGGTCGCGATCGGACGGCAGGCGAATGTCGTCGCATTTTTTCCGGCACTTGGCCGCCGCCCGTTCGTTGGGCCGGCGATGAAGAAGCTCCTGATGTTCGTTCCGCCGGCCGCGCTCGCCCTCGCCCTCGTCCCCGCCTTGACGCCGCACCACAAGGCGCAGGCGCAGGTCGAGCCCGCTTTTGTCCTCGCCGCCGTCGCGACGGCCGAGGCGCAGCGCCGCGCCGCCACGACGCCGCAGCCGGTGCCCGAAGGCGCTGCCGCCTCGCTCGACAAGCTGGCGGGCGCTGCCGCCAGGATCGACCCCGGCCGCCTCGACGCCAATCTCGCCGCCAACGCGATCGCCCGTTAGGGACACATACTTTCACCCGCGGGGTGCGAAACCCTCGCACCGCGCATCTGAAAGTACGTGTCCCTACGCCGTCATCAACCGGGTCAGCACGCGGCGCCACAGGCCGATCGTCGCCAGGCCGAGCTGGCCGTAGCGCGGCACGAAATAGGCGAAGACGAGCGCGCTCGCCGCGCCGAGGATGACGCTGAGGCTGCGCCGCCGTGCGTAGCGGATCCGCGCGGTCTCCGTTTCCGGCGCCACCATCGCCGCGCCCGTCGCGACGTGCACCACCGCCGCGTTGAGCAGCCCCGCGACGAGCAGGGTCCCGCAATAGACCATGCCCGGCACGTGCTGGTTGAGATTGTGGGCGTCGAACGCGGTGACGAACGGCATGAAGGCGATGACGCAGAGCAGGCCCATGTTCCAGCCGAGGATGCGGCCCGAATAGCGCCCCGCCATCGCGAAGGCGCGGTGGTGGCCGATCCAGAACACGCCGATCACCGCGAAGCTCAGCACATAGCCCATGAAGCTCGGAATGAGGTCGAGGAGCGCCTGCCAGTAGAGCGCGTCGGGCGAGCCCTTGGGCAGCACCGGCACCTTGATCTCGAGCACCAGCAAGGTGATGGCGATGGCGAACACCGCGTCGGAGAAGAAGACGAGCCGCTCGAGCGTGTGGTCGGTCTTCGTCGTCGCGCTCATTCCCCGGCCCCTTGTCGCCCGAGCCGACGACTATCCGCAGTCCCGGCGACCAAGGCAAGGGAACCCGTCATCCCGGCGAAAGCCGGGATCTCCAGGAGACCGTTCCGGCGTCTTTCCGACAGGGGATCCCGGCTTCCGCCGGGATGACGGGGCATGACATGGAGGCCGCGCCGTGCGACTCCGCCGTTACCCCCGCCGCCGCTGCCCCGTGAAGCGGCGCTCGAACCCTGGCGCGCTGACTCCGCCCTCGATCCGGTCGCCCGCGACCCGCGCGACGATCCGGTAGGGGATGAGCAGCCGCGAGCCCCTGAGCTCGACCCGGCTGCCCTCGACGAGCCCCGACGCGTTGACGTTGTGCCGCCCGTGCAGCTCGGCGTCGACGTGCCGTCCCTGCTGGCGCATCAGCAGCCAGGCGCCGCGCGTCTCGCCGTGCGCATTCTTCCACGTGAGATCCCACACCCCGCCGACCGAAGCCGGCGGCGGCGCGGCGCCCGCCAGCAGCAAGGCGGCGATAAGGATGAGCCCCCGCATCATGATTGCGAGATAGTCGCCACCGCCCGCAGCGCAAGCAAGGGGACACGGACGAGTACATGTCCCCGATTCGCCTCACCCCCGCGGCGCGTTGCCGCGCATCGCCGCCATCGCCGCCTGCCGCTCGGCCTGGTCGAGCTTGCCGTCATGATTGGTGTCGGCGGCGTCGAACTGGGCGAGGCGGGCCTTGACGACGTCGTCGATCGCCATCCGGCCGTCATGGCCGAACTCCTTCATCAGCTGGTGCAGCCGGTCGCCGATCTGGGCGGGGCCGCCGGCGGTGGCGATCGTGTCGATGATCTTCTCGATCTCCTTGTCGGTGATGACGCCGTCATGGTCGGCGTCGAGCCGGCCGAGCTGCGCACGGACATTCTGCTCCGCCTGGGCGCGGGTGATGTCGCCCTGCGGGCCGCGCGCCTCGGGCCCGCCTTGCGGCGCCGGCGCCGCCTGTGGCGGAGCCGGGGGGGCCTGCGGCGGCTGGGCGGCGGCGGGGGCGGCGGCGAGCAGGGTCGTCGCGGCGAGCAAAAGGATCTTCATCGTCTCAACTCCTCATCGGGTCGCGGCGCCGCGCGGGCGCTCTTAGGATTTGGGCTTCTCGGCGGCGACGCGCGCCGCTTCCTGCTCGGCGGGGTCGAGCTTGCCGTCGTGGTTGGTGTCGGCCTTGTCGAAGGCGGTCATCCGCGCCTTGGTGAACGAGGCGAGGGTCAGCTTGCCGTCCGGTCCGGTGCCTTCGGCGAAGATGCGGCGGATGGCGGCGAGCGCCGTCTCGGGCGCGCCCTGCGCCTTCACCTGCTCGAGCACCGCGGCCTGCTCGGCGGCGTCGGCGACGCCGTCGTGATTGGCGTCGACCTGCGCGAACATCCCCTTGATCATCTCCTCGCCCTGGGCGCGCTCGATGGTCGGGGGAGTCGGCGCCTGCGCCGGAGCCGGAGCGGACTGCGCCATGGGTTGCGCGGCCGCGGGCGCGGCGAGCGTGAAGAGCGCGGCGGCAGCGCCGGCGCCAAGGCCTTTGAGCATCTCGATAATCTCCCATGGACGAGGGTGTGCGCACCCTCGCGTCATCCCCGCGCGGCTCTTAGCACGAAAGGCGATGAGCCGCGCATGAACAAGTTGTCGCAAATCCGTGCCGGCGGTCAGAAGGGCCGCTCGCCCTCGACGTTGCCGGCGGTGCGGTAGCGGCAGACCAGCATCTCGTCGCGCGCGCCCCGCGCCAGCGCGCAGCCGACGCGGTCGGTGGCGCGCCACACCAATTGGGTGTAGTGGCCGACATCCTCGAAGCGGCCGGTGCGGCTCACCGCCGGGATCGGCCCCGGCCGGAAATCCTTCTTCTCGGCGATCCACAGGCCGACCATCGCCTCGGGGGCGAAGCCGCCCGTCGTCCCCTGCCACAGATTTTCGCCTTCGGACGTGTCGGCGTCGCCGACCTCCTCCTCATGCTCGATCTCGCCGCGCCGCGCGAGCTCGGCCGCCCAGGCCGCCGCGTCGCGCGCCAGCCCCGCGTCCCAGGCGAGCGGCGCGAGGCCGAGGGCGTCCCGCTCGCGATTGTGGGCCGCGAGCAGCCGCGCGTCGAGATGGTCGAGGCGCCCGGTCCCGCCGGCCAGCAGCGGCGCCGCCAGCGCCAGCCCCGCCGCCGCCGCGATCCGTCCGATCCTCGCCAGGCCCCCGCGCATGGCCGACAGGATCGGCCCGCGCCGCTTAGCGCGGCGTTGCCGCCGATGGTTGACGCCGCGCTAGGGACAGTCGCTTTCCACGGCGGTTGGAGCGGGGACAGTCACTTTCCACATGGCCGGTCGAGACTCGGCACCGCCGCGGGTGAAAGTGACTGTCCCCTCAGCCCTCCGCGGGTGAAAGTGACTGTCCCTTCCCTACTCCGCCGCCTCCGCTTCCGGCGGGGTGAACAGCTCCGCGACCTGCGGCTTCGCCGTGCGCGCCGGCTTCGCCGCCGTCGCCTCGCTCTTCGCCGCCGCCGAGCCGTCATCGGCCGAGCGGCGGCGCTTGAGGCGGCCCTCGACCTCGGCGCCGCGGGCGATGCCCACGCTTTCGTAGAGGATGTCGCCGGTCACCCGCGCGCTTCCCTCGAGCGACAGCGCGCCGGCCTCGACCGCGCCGTCGACGAGGCCCGCGAGCCGCGCCTCGCCGGCGACGATGTTGCCGATCACCGCGCCGCTCTCGCCCTGGCTCAGCACGCCGCAGCGCACGTCGCCGACGATGCGGCCGTCGACGTGCAGCCGGCCCTCGGTGGCGATGTTGCCGGTGACGACCACCTCGGGGCCGATGAACGAGAATTCCGCGCCGGACGCTCCCGCCCCCGCCGCCTTGTCGCCGCGCAGAAACATGTGCCGCCCTCCCGACCGCATCATCGCACATTGCGGCGCCGAATCAACCGCCGCCCCAGGGCGCGCGCAGCCCTTCCCCCGCCCGGCCCGTGCCGCTAGGGCCCCGGCGAACGGTCGAGTGACAGTCACTCAGTGTTTGGGAGCAAGGACATGGCGCGGACGGCGGAAGCGATCGGGATGGCGGGCTGGGTTCTCGTCGACGCGCTGCTCGAGGAGCTCGACAAGAGCGATCCCGGCCTGCGCAGGCGCGTCTACGAAAAGGCCATCGCCGACAATCAGGCCCAGGCCGTGATGAGCCCCGGCGGCAACGCCCTCGACATCCTCCAGGTCCTCCAGTCGGTGCGCCTCTGATCCGGCGACAGGACAGATATGATCCGGCGACAGTGCACGTAATCAGATCCGGTGACAGTGCACTGAATTCGGTGAAAGTGCCCTTATCGCGCGCTGAGCCGGCCGCCCCGGGACGCTGCGCCGCGTTCCGCCTGTCCGCCCCCTGAATAAGTGCACTGTCACCGCAATCGAAACAGATACGGTGACAGTGCACTTATTCGGTGGCGGTGCCCTGATCAGCGCGCGTGCGGCGCGCCTCTCGCACCGCCAGCCTGTGCGGTCGGGGCCGCTGCCGACCCCGCCCGACTACGTGCACTGTCACCGGGATCGGCGCCGGGCGCCGAGCGCCTGGGCGAACGATCCCTTCGCCCCAAAACCAAAATGGGGGCTGACGTCGCCGCCAGCCCCCAATGTCCCAGGCTCACGATCGCCCGCGCCTCGGCGGGGCCATCACCCGCTGGGTGGGTGGGCACCGCGGGACGGCGGATGCCGTCTCCGGTCCCCGTGGGTCCCGTCCAGGCCGTGAGGCCTGGGCGGTTCCCTGCGGGTCGGGGCAAGGCCGAGGCCTCATTGCCCGTGTCCCGTTTCCGAAGCGTGCCGGCCTGCTCGCGCAGGACGCCTCGCCTCGAAGAGGCCGGCCGCGTCGAGGGCAAGCCCTCGCCTTTCGCCGTCCCCGGGTTCCGCCGGAGGCCTTGCGGCCCCGCCGTCCCCCTCGGTCGGTCCGGATCCGACGCCGAAGCGTCCGACCCTCGCCGCCTGGCGCCGCTCGGCGAGCAAGCCCGCCGCAACGCTGCGCCTTCGCGATCCCGGCATCGAAGCGAACCCCGCTGCCCGATCGCCGGACCGACAGATCGCAGGGGCGAACCCGCACGACCGTTCCGACCCGTTTCGCGGCCTGGCGATCGAAGCGAACCCCGATCCCTTGAACCGCCGGACCGCAGGAAGACCGAAGCCTCCGCAGCGACCCGTTTCGCGGCCTGGCGATCGCAGCGAGCTCCGATCCTCCCAACCGCCGGATCCTGCCGTCGGCGCAAGGCGCCTTCGCCGGAACCCGTTTCGCGGCCTCGCGATCGAGGCGAACCCCGATCCCTCGCACCGCCGGACCCTCGAGGAGAACCGAAATCCTCGCCGCAGATCCGTTCGGAGGCGGTCGGGCCGAAGCCTGTCCGTCTCCACCTCCGCCGCTCGCTCGGGGCGCGGGCCCTTCGCTCGCCTCGGAGGGTGAGCCCTGGCCGAAGCTCGTGAAAGCTTCGGCCGGGACCCTGTCGGCCTCTCCAGGTCCGGGGCGATTCCCATCCCTTTCGCGGCCGGCATGCGGCGTCACCTCGTCACGATCCTCGCGGATCCCGCTGCGGCTCGGCCGGCGTCTCGAACCACATCGACCCTCGGCTTGCGCGTCGGACCGGCGCCGTTCGAAGCGCCCTCGCTTTCGGCTTCCGGGAAAGCGGCCTTCCTTGGGGAGCGACCGCATCCTCGTCCGCCTCGGCGGGTGGTCTTCGGCTCCGGCCCTTGCGGGTCTTCGCCTCCGTCCACACCCGAAAGCTGTCACGCCTGACCGATTCGGAAAAGCGGAATCCGTCTGTGGATAACGAGGATAACGGGGGTAAAACGACGGCGCGTCAGCGCCCGCCGCCGCCGCCCTTCTTCGGCGGCTTGGCGCTCTCGCTCCACGCCTCGACGGTGCGCCGCGCCACGTCGATCGCGATCGACTTGAGGGCATCGCCGAGCACGCTCGCCTGCTTGCCGGCGCCGGCCGCGGCCTCGCCCGCGGCGTCGCCGGCCGCCTTGGCGCCCTTCTTCGTCGCCGGCGGATCGCGCAGCGCCGCCGCCGCGGCGAGGAGGGCCGCCGCCACCGCCTCGCTGACCACCGGCTGCTCGGCCAGCTTGCGCGCCGCCTTGCCCGCCTTGCGCAGCCCCTTGGGCACCTTGACGCCGGCAATCTCCTTCGCGCCCTTGTCGCCCTTGGCTCTCTTGTCCTTCTTCTTGCCCATCCGCTCCCTCCTCACTCGACGACGATGTGCCCGTGCATGCCGAGCAGCCGCTGGGCGAGCGGCGCGCCGCGCATCGGATAACGGCCCGCCCGCGGTACCAGCGCCACCGTCCGCTCCGACAGCGGCGGCACCGCCACTTCGCCCCGCCGCACCAGCTCGCGGTCCCGCCCGCGCAGCTCGGCGCGCGCGAAGAAGGCCGAGGCGGCGAAGCGGTGCGGCTCGTTCGAATTGTTGACGAAGCGCAGCTTCACCGGCTCGCCCGCCTTCAGCCGCAGCACCGGGGGGCGGATCGCATAGCTGGTCAGCAGCACGTCATATTCGGGCGCCGCCGGCCATTCCTGCGCCGCCGCCGGCGCGGCCGCGAGCAGGGCGAACAAGACGAGCATCGAACGGCGCATTGACCCTCCGTCGCAGGCTGCGGACGCTTGCCCCAACGCTTAGCACGCGCGATGAGGCCCACCAAACCGCCCCCTTCGGAAGATGCCATGCGCCGCTGCCTCCCCTTGCTCCTGCTCCTCGCCGCCGCGACCCCGTCCCACGCCGGCCTTTCGGGACCCGAGAAGAAGATCGCCGCCACCGTCGACGCCGAGCTGCCGCGCGGCGAGGTCCTGCTCGAGAAGCTCGTCAACCAGAATAGCGGCTCGCGCAATCTCGCCGGCGTCGAGGCGGTCGGCCGGATGATGCGGGCCGAGCTGGAGCCGCTCGGCTTCGCGGTCCGCTGGGTGCCGATGGCCGAGGTCGGCCGCGCCGGCCACCTCGTCGCAACCCACAAGGGCAATGGCCGCGGCAGGCGCATGCTGCTGATCGGCCACCTCGACACCGTGTTCGAGCCCGATTCGCCCTTCCAGCATTACGTCCGCAAGGACGCCACCCACGCCGAGGGCCCCGGCGCCAGCGACGACAAGGGGGGCCTCGTCGTCATGGTCGCCGCGCTCCGCGCGATGCAGGCGGCGGGGACGCTCGCCGCGGCCGACATCACAATCGTCCTCACCGGCGACGAAGAGGAAGCCGGCCGACCGATCGCCGTCTCGCGCCGCGATCTCGTCGCCGCCGGCCGCGCCACCGACGTCGCGCTCGACTTCGAAGGCCTCGCGCAGGAGGGCGGCCGCGACATGGGTTCGATCGCCCGGCGCAGCGCCGGCGGCTGGGACGTGCGCGCGACCGGCCGCACCGGCCACTCGTCCGGCATCTTCGGCGGCAATGCCGGCTATGGCGCGATCTACGAGCTGGTCCGCATCCTCGACGAATTCCGCCGCGCGCTCCCGGAGCCGAACCTCACCTACAATGTCGGCCTCGTCGTCGGTGGCGCCACCGCCACTCTCGATGACGCCCACATCCGGGGCGAGGCGACCGGCAAGACCAACATCATTCCGCCCGTCGCCATCGCCCGCGGCGACATCCGCACGTTGAGCCGCGAGCAGGAGGAACGGGTGCGCGCGAAGATGCGCGAGATCGTCGGCAGGCACCTGCCCGGCACCGGCGCGGAGATAAGCTTCGACGAGCCCTATCCGCCGATGGCGCCGGCCCCGGCGAACAAGGCGCTCCTCGACCGCCTCAATCTGGTCAACCGCGATCTCGGCCTCGCCGAGATGGGGCTGCTCGATCCCCTGAAACGCGGTGCCGGCGACATCAGCTTCGTCGCCGAGCTCGAGCCCGGCCTGGTCGGCCTCGGCACCGCCAGCCACGGCGACCATGCCCCCGGCGAGACGGTCGACCTGTCGACGATCCCGCGCCAGGCCAAGCGCGCCGCCATCCTCATGACCCGGCTGTCGCGGGAGCAGCGGTGACGGGCGCGCGGGTGAGATTTCTGGTGCGGACGCCGCGGCACGCTAGTAGGCTCGCGGCTGCCTCCTCAGTCCCGGGCGGGATCCACTCTCCATGTATGTTGAATCGCTCCGCATCGAGAATCTCCGCTCCTTCTCGAAGGCCGAAATAGGCTTGCTCCACCCGGCGCTGCGGCGTCGCCGGGGAGACGAGCCGCTGCCGCGGCTCAGGAACGTCAACGTGATGCTCGGCATCAACGGGTCCGGCAAGAGCACGATACTCGATGCAACGGCCCTCTCCTTGCTCTCGCCGCTGATCGCCTCCTCGGGCTACCGCCCCTATTCCTTGATCCGGCGCAGCGCCCGCGGCCGCATCGAGGAAGCGGCCGTCAAAGTCGACCTCGCCCTCGACGAGCAGGACGTCTGGCCGGACGGGCCCGCCGCGGGCAAAGCGACCATGCGCGTGCTGATCGTCCGGCGCGGCGACGTCGAGTTCGTCCAGCAGGGGGACGTTGGGGCGCCGCAATTTGAACGGCTGTTCTACGACGATTCCGCGGCCTTCTTTTTCGTCGGCTATGGCGCGACACGCCGGGTCGACGTCGAATCCACGGCCGACGGCGCGACACGTCGCAAGCTGCGCCACGTCAGGTATGAGCGCGTCGCATCGCTCTTCGAGGACCATTTCACGCTAACCCCGCTCAGCGCGTGGCTGCCCGAGTGGCGACACCGCAACCGGAGGCGGCACGATGAAGCGATCGCACTGCTCGGCGCGCTTCTGCCGAAGAGCCTCCGCTTCACCGGCCGCATGGAAAACGGCGAATACCTCTTCGCTTTCCACAGCACGACGGTGCCCTTCGGCGCCCTCTCCGATGGGTATCGCGCTTACATTGGCTGGGTAAGCGACCTGCTCCAGCACCTGTGCATCGCGGTCAGCCGCGAACCGGAGCTCGCGCTCCAGGACTGCCGGGGCGTCGTCATGGTCGACGAGATCGATCTACACATCCACCCCGAATGGCAGCGAACGATCATCCCGACTCTCGCCAGGAAGCTCCCGAACCTCCAATTCCTGTTCACCACCCACAGCCCCCTGGTGGTGGGAACGCTCGAGCGCGCGAACATCCATGTGGTCGAGCGGCGGCGTGGTTTTCCCATCATCCGCCGCCCCGACGAGGAGGTGTTCGGGCTCAGCGCGGACCAGATCCTGCGCTCCAACCTGTTCGGTCTCGATTCGACGCGCGACCAGTCCTTCAAGCGCAAGCTCGACCGTCTCGTCCGCGACGCGGAGCTCGGCGACGCGGCGGCGGCGCTGGCATTCATGCGCGGCGCGTCGCGCGGCGCCGCAGCGATCGTCGACGAGGCGGACGCCCCGCTGGAGAAGCGTCGCGCCGCGGGAAAGCTCGCGCGGTGATCCGCTACCGCCAGGCGACCGCCGCGGCGATCGCGGCGGCCGTCGCCGCGCACGACCCGACGTGGCAGGAACGGGCGCGCAGCCGCACCCGCGCGCTGCTCGCCGCCGGCCGCTACGCGGAGAAAAGCTCGATCTGGGGTGACGTGAAACGAGTCTACATGCGCCTGCAGCATTTCAAGTGCATCTTCTGCGAGCGCAGCCTCGCCGGCGAGGAGGTCGGCGCGATCGAACAGGATGTCGAGCATTTCCGGCCGAAGAATGCGGTGAAGCCGTGGCCGCCCTCTACCTCGCCGGTCTTCGATCTCCTGGATGGGCGCACGGGCGGCGCCTCGCCGGGCTATTATTGGCTCGCCTACGCCCTCACCAATTATTCCAGCGCCTGCAAACCCTGCAACACGGTCTGCAAGTCCAACATTTTCCCGATCGCGGGGACGCGCGGAAGCGCGCCGCACTCCGTCGCCACGCTGGACCGGGCCGAGCGGCCCTTCCTGATATGTCCGTATCGCGAGGATCCGGAAAAGTTCATCAGCTTCCTCGGCGTCGTCGCGGTGCCGAAGCAGCGCGAGGGCTTCGGCCGCGAGCGCGCGCTCGCGACGATCGACGTCTTCCAGCTCAATCGATCCGACCTCATTGCCGACCGCTTCCGGACGATCTGCGGCCTCTTTCCCTGGCTGCAGATGCGGCTCGATACGCCCGCGCGGGCGGCGACCATCGATCGGACGTTGGCGACGCTCACCGCCGACAGGATGCCGCAGGCGGCGTGCGGTCGCGCTTTTGTGAAGCTTGCGCGACGCCGTTTCGGATTGGCCAAGGAGATTTTCAGCGACGCGGAAGCCTATTTCCGCGTCGGCGACGGGGCCTAGCGGATGGGCGATGGGAGTCTCGCTCTGCCCTGTCGACGCGACATGCCGCGAAAGGAGGTTCGATGTCCCTCTTCTTCCTCCTCGCCATCGCCGCCGCGCCGGCCGTGGCGCCGCCCGTGCCGAAGGCGGCCTATCAGCGGCTCGTCTCGCTCGACGACTATCCGGCCGCGGCCCGCGCGCAGGGCCTCGCCGGGACCGTACGCTTCACGCTCCAGGTGGCGCCGACCGGCCGCGTGACCGCCTGCGTCATCCGGGCTTCGAGCGGGACGGCGCTCCTCGACGCGGCGACCTGCCGCCTCCTCTCCTCGCGCGCCCGCTTCCATCCCGCCCGCGATGCGCGCGGCAGGCCCACCGCCGGCTCCGCCAACGGCCAGCTGACCTGGTCGCTGCCGCGCTGAGCGGGTCGAACCCGGGAGCTGCTCCCTCCTCGGCTACGCCTGCATGCCCCTCGCCTTGTTCCGCCCCCCGGCGGCTTTGCCGGCGCGGGAGATGAGGGCGGCGCGGGTCTAGCCAGTCGGCCGGTGCGGGTGCTCCGCGGCGATCGCCGCAGCGGCCGCCGCGGCGGTGCCGCTGCCCGCCACATGCGTATTCTGGAACAGCCGGATCGACCAGGCGCCGGCCGGCCCCCGCGTCGCCACCAGGGTCGGCCGGCATTCGATCTCCTGCCATTCGCCGCCCGCTTCGAACTGCAGCCGCTGGTGAAGCAGCACCGCCGCCGCCTGGTCGGCGAGGCGCATCACCCGCACGATCGTGTAGGCGACCTCGCTCCGGGCATAGAGGGTGCGGAACAGCGCCGCATGGCCCGCCTCGATCGCCGCGCGCCCGGTGCCGCCGCCGCCCAGGATGTGGATGAACTCCGCATCCCCGGCGAAGGGCGCCGCGAAGGCGGCCGCATCCCGGCCGTTCCAGGCATCTTCCAGCGTGCGCACGAGCGCCTCGATCTGCTCCATCCCGAATCTCCCGCTGCCCGCCTGCCCGGATGGTGGAGGCGGCCGGGCGGTGCGAGCCGCGCGCGACGGGGCTGCCGTTCGGCGCGTCGAAACGGCGTCGGCCGGTCAGAAGGGAAAGAGGAAATCGATCGTGAACCGCTTCGAAACCCGTCCCTGCGGCATCCCCACCTCATGCATATGCGGCTCGGCGCGCGCGCCGCCGCCGAGATCGACGCCGGCATGACCCTTCGGCCTCGCGCCGGGCGGCGGCGGCAACGCCGTCAGCCGCTGGCCCTGGCCGCGACGGCCGCAGACCAGGATCTCGCCGGGCCGCGGCTCGGGGCAGCGCTGTGTCGTCGCCACGCCCGGTGCGGCCGGCTTGAGCTGGAAGTCGCTCGGCGTCACGGCTGGCGCCGGGGCGGCGGCCTGGATCAGGTAAGCGACTGGCACCACGAGCTTCTCCCGTGCGGTAAGGTTGCCGCCTCGGCGGTCGCCGCGCAACCCGTCACCGCATGCGATAATGATCGGCGAGCCGGTCCAGCGCCATGCCCAGCACGAGCTTGCCCGCCCGCACCGGCCAGCCGAGCGCCGTCTCCGCGTCGCGCATCCCCTCGCCGGCGCAGACGACGCGCCAGAGGATGTCGCGCAGCCCCGGCCCCACCGCCGCCGTGGCGGCGTCGAACCGGCGGCGGGCGGCGACCTGGCGCATCGTCGGCGTCGCCTCCTCGGGGGCAAGCCGGGTCTGCTTGCCGAGCGGCGGGGCGTCCCACTGCATTGTCACCACCGGCGCCAGCGCGGCCTTCTCCCAGTCGAGGCGGAGCTGCTCGCCCGCCGCGAACTGGCGCGCGGTGACGTGGCCGCGATCGTGCAGCCAGCCGAGCGGCGAATCGGCGAGGTTGACCGTCACCGACCGCGCCGGCCGCAGCCGCCCCGGACGTCGCCCGCGGCCCGACCCGTCCTGCGGCAGCGGCCGCTCCGCGAGCAGCCGGTTCTTCCTCACCTTGCCTGGTCTCATCCCATCCTCCGGAACATAGCGCGAATCACCTCAATCCTCTCTTGCCATTCCGGAGAGGGTGTAGGAAAGTGAAATAACCGCACTGGTTGGGGAGGCCGCCATGATCACCCGCATCCGCGAGGTCCGCCGCGCGAAGAAGATGACCCTGCAGGACGTCGCCGACCGCTGCGATCCGCCGACCACGCCGCAGACGATCGGCCGCCTCGAGACGGGGACCCGCACCGTCTCGGTCGGCTGGCTGAACCGCATCGCCGGCGCGCTCGGCGTCGAGGCGGGCGATCTCGTCAAGCTGCCCGACCGCGAGGACGTCCCGGTCGCGGCCCTGCTCGAGCATGACGGCGCCCACGCGCCGCGTCGCGCCAGCGTGGTTGTGCCGCCGCGGCCGGAGCCGGGCATGGTCGCCGTCGCCGTCGCCGCGGGCATCGGCGATTATCGCAGCGGCGACGAGCTCTGGTGCCGCCGGCTCCCGCCGGCGGAGTTCGGGCAGGCGATGAACCGCGACGTGCTCGTTCCCCGGCCCGCCGGCCGCTTCCTCTTCGCCCGCCTGATCGGTCGCGAGGAGGGCAAGCTCCATCTCCTGCCGCTCGGCGCCGGTGGCCGTCAGACGGTGCTCGCCGACCCGCCCTGGCTCGCCGTCGCGACTCGCCTCCTCCGCCCGCTCTGACCGGCGCCGCTTGACCGGCAGCCGGCGCCGTGGGAAGCGCGGGCCGAAAGGGCGCTTAGCTCAGCTGGTAGAGCATCTCGTTTACACCGAGAGGGTCGGCGGTTCGAGCCCGTCAGCGCCCACCATCAGACGAGCAGCGCCGACACGCGCTGCGCCGCCTTGAGGTAATTCTCCATCGCCGCCGCGCTGTGCTCGGCGAGCTCGATGAACACGCGCCGACCGTCCTCCGGGTCGGCCAGGCGCACGAAGATGCCCTGGTCGCACAGCGCCTTGATCCACCTCAGCGCCGTCGTCGGCGGCACCGCCGCGGCGATGCACAGGCTCGAGACCGCGACCCGCTGCTTCTCGAGCCGCGCCGCCATCAGGTCGAGCAGCATGTCCCAGGCGGGGTCGGCGAACAGCTCGGGGTGGAAGAAATGGTCGCGCAGCCGCCGCGCCCGGATGATGGCACGGATCTGCGCCGATTCGATCCGCTCGTCGGCGCCCATCTCGCCGCACTCGACCCCGGCGACGGCCGCCGCGGCCGCCTCGTCTTCGGACAGGGCCGCCAGGATCGACGCGATCCGGCCCACCTCCTCGCTCAGCTGCTGGAGCTTCGCCGTCGCCTGGCCCTTGGCGACGTCGTGCAGGCTGGGCGGCGACGGCTCAAGGGCGATGGCGAGCGCCAGCGCCCGATCGCGCGCATCCGCGTCGATCAGATAGGCGATCCGGGGTTCCGCCAAAGCCCCCGTCACGGCGTCGATCATCGCCGACGGAGCGGCGATCAGGGCCGGGCATTCCCGCGCCTCGGCGGCACGGCGGACCATGTCGATCGTCGCGGGCAGCGCCGCCTGCTCCCGCTCCACATCGACGATGAAGACGTCGGTGGCGAGTTGCGCCCCGATCCGCTGCGGTGCCGCGTCGAGCCGGACCGCCGCGCTCACCCGGCAACCGGCGATCCGCGCCGCCTCGCGCCAACGGCGCTCGCCCGCCTCGGTCTGCGCCGCGAGAAACAGCGAGCCGCGCGCGCTATATTCGAAATCCTCTTCCACCACGGCCCGACTCCCCCATATGCCCATCCCCGTGGCGGAGATTGCCACCGATCCGGAGGAAAGTTGAGGCCCGAGCTGGTCCATTTCGGTGCCATCTTCACACGACGGCGCGTCGGCGGCAAGCCGGTCGTGGGGGGCCTCGCGGCCCGCGGGTGGCGCCCTTCTCCCTCGCGCTGCGATTCTGCGGTCGGCGATTAGTCCCCAGCCCGCGGAAAACCTGTCGCTAAACGGCGTCCGTTCCGGATGAAACGGTCAGGCCGTGATCCACTCGACCGCCGCCTTGGCGTGCAGCGCGGTGGTATCGTAGACCGGCAGGACGTTCGCCACCGGATCGACGAGCAGGACCAGCTCGGTGCAGGCGAGCACCACGGCCTGCTGGCGCGCCTGGCCCATCTCCGTCAGGCAGGTCTTCAGCCGCCGCTGCGAATTGCGGGTCACCAGCCCCTTGGCGAGCTCCTCGAAGATGATCCGGTCGATCTCCTGCGCGGTCGCCGCGGCCGGCGGCGTCAGCGCCACCCCGCGGGCCTCGATCCGCTCGCGCACGAACGGTTCGGCCATGGTGAAGCGGGTGCCGAGCAGGCCGGCGCGCTTGACGCCATCCTCGGCCAGCCGCGCGCCGACCGCGTCGCCCATGTGGAGGAGCGGAATGCCGACGGCGCCCTCGACCTCCGCCGCGACCTTGTGACCGGTGTTGGAGCAGATGATCAGCCCCTCCGCTCCCGCCGCCTCCAGCCGCCGCGCCGCGCCGGCGAGGATTTCCGCCACGCTGCCCCACTCGCCCGCGAGTTGAAGGGGGGCGACTTCGGCGAGGTTGAGGCTCTCGAGGATGAGCCGCGCGGACGAGAGCCCGCCGAGCTTTCTCGCCACGCCCTTGTTGATCTGATCGTAATACATGGCGGTCGAGTGCCAGCTCGTCCCGCCGATCATCCCCAGCTTGCGCACGCCGCCGCCCTTCGAATCTCGCACCCAAGTCCTTGAGGCTTTCGAAGGGCCTGGGCGCCGGTTTTGCAAGCGGCACGGGCCGGGGAGCCTCACTATCGGGACCGGCTGTGGCGTGCGGGAAACAGCCGCTCAGGCGAAGGTTTCTGCGATCCGGTCGAGATCCTGGGTGAGGAGACGCGCCGCCGTTGCCGTCCCCCCTCCGAGGAGCGCGACCGTGAAGCCCCCGGCGATCCCCGACACGATCCAGCGGACGACCGTCATCGGCGACAGGACGAGCTGCGCGGCCGCCTGGCGGACGGCGGCCTCGCGCACGCCGTCCGCCCCGAAGCCGCCGCCGCCCACTATCGTTGCCCAATAGGAGCCCTGGGTCAGCGCCGCGGCGGCGGCGAACAGGACCAGGAGGATGAGGAAGAGGACGAGCAACGCTGCGAACATCGGCCAGAAGCGTCCGCGGGTGAGGCGCCAGCTCTCCGCGAGAACGAAGCGCCGGCGCAGCAGGGTCAGCGGGAAGGCGAGCGCGAGCCGCACCTCCAGCCATACGCAGACCGCTATGGTCAGCACCATCCCGACGACGGTGGCGACCGCGACCGTTTCGAGACTGCCGCTGCCGCCGACCGCGAGCCCGAGCACGACGAAGATGAGGGTACCGAAGAGGAGCGCGAGGTAGACCGCCACGCCGAACAGCAAGGTGAGCGCGATCAGCCGCAGCTCGTCTCCGCCGAGCCGGACGAAGGCGAAGCCGCGGTCCTCCGGCCGCAATACCGCGCGAAACGCCGCCGTCGTCAATATCGCGAACAGGCAGGCCGCGAGGAGCTGCGCGACGAACACGCTGCCCAGGCCTTGGAAGCTTGCCGGCGCCGCGGCGCCTACTTGCATCGCCTGCATGCGATCCATCGGCCGCAGGACGAGCGTCATGGCCGCCGCGGCCATCGTCTCGACAAGGCACCAGGCGACGACCGCGCCCGGATGGCCCCGGACCAGGCCGAAAGCACCGTCGAGAATGGCCCCGGTGCTGAACCCGCGCCCAGCCACCCTCAGCCCAGCGCCTTGACGATTTCCTCGACCATCTTCTTGGCGTCCGCGAGCAGCATCATCGTGTTGTCGCGGTAGAACAGCTCGTTGTCGACGCCGGCATAGCCGACACCGCCCATCGAGCGCTTCACGAACAGCACCGTCTTGGCTTTCTCGACGTCGAGCACCGGCATGCCGTAGATGGGCGAGGACTTGTCGGTCTTGGCGGCCGGGTTGGTGACGTCGTTGGCCCCGATGACGAACGCAACGTCGGTCCGGGCGAACTCAGAATTGATGTCCTCGAGCTCGAACACCTCGTCATAAGGGACGTTGGCCTCGGCGAGCAGCACGTTCATATGGCCCGGCATGCGTCCGGCCACCGGGTGGATTGCATATCTGACGGTCACGCCCTCCTTCTTGAGGACGTCGGCCATCTCGCGGAGCGCATGCTGCGCCTGCGCGACCGCCATGCCGTAGCCGGGGACGATGATGACCTGCTCGGCCTGGCTCATCAGGAAGGCCGCGTCCTCCGCCGATCCGCGCTTCCACGGCCGGTCGATCGCCGCCCCGCCGCCCGCCGCCACCGCGTCGCCGCCGAAGCCGCCGGCGATCACCGAGATGAAGCTGCGGTTCATCGCCCGGCACATGATGTAGGAGAGGATCGCGCCCGACGAGCCGACCAGCGCGCCCGTGACGATCATCGCCGTGTTGTGGAGCGTGAACCCCATCGCCGCCGCCGCCCACCCGGAATAGCTGTTCAGCATCGACACGACGACCGGCATGTCGGCGCCGCCGATCGGAATGATCAGCAGGAAGCCGATCGCGAAGGACAGCGCGACCGCCGTGAAGAACACCCACGGCGCCTGGTCGGTGGTGAAATAGGCGATGAGGCCGAGGATCGCCGCCAGCGTCCCGAGGTTGATGACGTGCCGGCCCGGCAGCAGGATCGGCTTGCCCGACATGTTGCCGTTCAATTTGAGGAAGGCGATTACCGACCCCGAAAAGGTGATCGCGCCGATCGCCGCGCCCAGGCCCATCTCGACCCGGCTGATGCGGTGAATGTTCCAGAGGATCGACGAGGTCGTGACGGGCGGGTGCTCGGTCAGGTAGGTTATTGAGAAGACCACCCGGTCGGCGATGCCGAAGGCGCTCGGATTGATGTAGGCCGCCGCCGCGACCAGCACCGCCGCGAGGCCGACCAGGCTGTGGAACGCCGCCACCAGCTGCGGCATCGCCGTCATCGCGATCCGCCGTGCCGTGACGACGCCGATCGCGGCGCCGACGGCGATCGCGGCCAGGATCTCGGCCAGCACGGTCCACTCGACGTCGTGCCACTTCGCGGCGACCGTCACGGGCTCCTGATCGGCGAGATAGGGGACGTGGACGACGAGGGTCGTCACGACGGCGAGCACCATCCCGGCGATGCCGAACCGGTTGCCCCGCCGCGCGCTCTCGGGGCTGGACAGCCCGCGCAGGGCGAGGATGAAGCAGACGCCCGACACGAGATAGGCAAGCATCGCCCAGGCGGGCACGGCAGCGCCCTCGTGCATCAGCGCCGCTCCTTCTTCTTGTACATGGCGAGCATCCGCGCCGTCACCGCGAAGCCGCCGAAGATGTTGACGCTGGCGAGCACCACTGCGAGCAGCCCGAGCCACTTCGCGCCGGGTGCCCCCGCCGCCGCCGCCGCGATGAGCGCCCCGACGATGATCACCGACGAGATCGCGTTGGTCACCGACATCAGCGGCGTATGCAGCGCCGGCGTCACCCCCCACACCACGAAATAGCCGACGAAGCAGGCCAGCACGAAGATCGACAGGATCGAGATGAAGTCCATCGGCCTACCTCTCAGGCCGCGCGCCGGCGCGGCGCGGGAACCGGCCGGCCCATTTCCTCCGCGGCCTCCAACCAGCACGCAATGGCATCGTAAGCGTTGCGGAGCGCCTCCTCGGGCGTCTCGCCGTCCGAGCGGCAGCCCGGCAGCTCCGGGGCGACGGCGACGAAGCCGCCGCCGTCCTCCGGAGCAAGCGGCCGAATGTCGAGTTCGTAATCCTGGGGTTTCATCGTCCCGCCTTCCGTACCGCATCGACGAACCGAACCAGGTCCCGCACATAGACCGGCTTGATCGGCCGGTTGGCCGGGATCGTCAGGATTTTCGGCCATGCTGGCATGCTTCACCTTGTAATGCGATCCTTTCCTTGGGGCTGAGCAGTTGATGCCGAACGCCCTGCAGATCGTTTCCACGTCCTCGATACGCCAGTCACGGGGATTGGCCCGCATGCGCTCCAGGAGTTTGTCACCGGCTGCCACGACGGTCGAGCATCCCCCTCACCCTTTCAGCCTCTCGCTGACCACTTCGCCGCCGCGCGTCAGCCGAACGCCCTTCACGATCTCGTCGTCGTCCGGCAGCACCACCCGCCCCGCTTCCTTGTCCCAGAAGGCCGACAGGAAATTATAGAGGTTGCGGGCGTAGAGGGCCGAGGCGTCGGCGGCGAGGCGGCCCGGCACATTGCGGTGGCCGACGAGCTTGACCCCGTGCCGCTCCACCACCTGCCCGGCTTCGGAGCCCTCGACATTGCCGCCCTGCTCGACGGCGAGGTCGACGATCACCGAGCCCGGCCGCATCGTCGCCACCTGCGCGTCCGAGATCAGCCGCGGCGCCGGCCGGCCCGGGATCAAGGCCGTGGTGATGACGATGTCCTGCCTGGCGATATGACCGGAGACGAGCTCCCCCTGCTTCGCCTTCTGCTCGTCGGTGAGCTCGGCCGCATAGCCGCCGGTGCCGCTCGCCTCGAGCCCCTCGGCGAACACCGCCTTGGCGCCGAGGCTCTCGATCTGCTCGCGCGTCTCGGGCCTGACGTCGGTCGCCGAGACGATGGCGCCCAGCCGCCGCGCCGTCGCGATCGCCTGCAGGCCGGCGACGCCGACGCCCATCACGAACACCCGCGCCGCGGGGATCGTCCCCGCCGCGGTCATCATCATCGGCAGCGCCCGGCCATATTCCGCCGCCGCGTCGAGCACCGCCTTGTAGCCCGCCAGGTTCGACTGCGAGGACAATATGTCCATCGACTGGGCGCGGGTGATGCGCGGCATGAACTCCATCGCCAGCGCTTCCAGCCCCGCCGCCGCATAGGCGTCGACCCGCGCCCGCTGGCGGAAGGGATCGAGCGCCGCCACGACCAGCGCCCCCGGATGGGCGCCCGCCAGCGCGGCCGGATCCGGCCCCTGCACTCCGAGCACGGCGTCGGCGCCCGCCAGCGTCGCGGCCCGCGGCCCGACCGCCGCGCCGGCGGCCTCATACTCCGCATCGGCGATCGACGCGGCTGCGCCCGCCCCGGCCTCGACCGCGACGCTCGCACCCAGCGCGAGGAACTTCTTGACCGTCTCGGGGGTGGCCGCGACCCGCCGCTCGCCGTCCGTCGCTTCCTTGAGGACCGCGAGCTTCACCGGCGCGCTGTTATTTCGAGATGAGCAGGATGACGATGAAGGCGAGGATGAAGCAGATCACCGCGCCCATCCGGAACATCGAGATGAACCGCTCATAGCCCTGCCGGTGCACGGCCGTTTCCTTGTCGATCTCGCCTTGCGCCGCCATTTCGATCCTCTGCCAAAGCCCGTCGGCGGCCCTTCTATCAACGCGGCCGCGGATAGGGAAGCGCTGGGGACAGTCACTTTCACGCACCGCCGTGAACGCTCTCACACGGCCTGCCTGAAAGTGACTGTCCCCTCTTCCACCGCCGCGCCGGAAGTGACTGTCCCCTCTTAAGCCGGCCTTTACCCCGCCCGCCTACAAGCGTCCCACCTGAGCCAAGAGGGGACATATGCGGCCCGATCCGACCCGCTGCCTGCTGCTGATCGACGACGAGCCCGCCCAGCGCCGCCTCGTCACCGCCATCGGCGCCCGCGCCGGCTGGTGGGTGCGCGGCGCCTCCGACATCGACGCCGCCGCCGAGATGCTGAGGGACCCCGAGCAGCCGAAGGTCGACGCCATCCTCCTCGACCACTGGCTCCCCGGCGAGGAAGGAACGCAGCTGATCGAGCAGATCCGCACGATGGCGCCCGATCTCCCGCTCCTCGTCATGACCGCCCAGACCTCGGTCGCTGTCGCGGTCGACGCGATGCGCGCGGGTGCCAACGACTTCCTCGTCAAGCCGATCGCCCCGGACCGGCTCCTCGCCGCGCTCAACGCCGCGACCGACCGCCGCCAGAAGAATGGCGAGCTCCGCCCGCTGTCCGAAAAGATCTCCAAGACCCTCGCTTTCGACGAGATCGTCGGCTCCGCGCCCAAGTTCCGCGCCGCGATGGCCGTCGCCGCCAAGGCCGCCCGCGCCCGCGTCTCGGTGCTCATCGAGGGCGAGAGCGGCTCGGGCAAGGAAGTCATCGCGCAGGCCATCCACTCCTCCTCTCCGCGCGGCCGCAAGGCGATGATCACCGTCAATTGCGGCGCCATCCCCGCCAACCTCGTCGAATCGGTGCTGTTCGGCCACGAGAAGGGCGCCTTCACCGGCGCCTTCGACCGCCATATCGGCCGTTTCGAGGATGCCGACGGATCGACCCTGTTCCTCGACGAGGTCGGCGAGCTGCCGCTCGACACCCAGGTGAAATTGCTCCGCGCGATCGAGACTGGCGAGATCCAGCGGATCGGCGGCCGCGCGATCCAGATGGTCGACGTGCGCATCATCGCCGCGACCAACCGCCGCCTCATCGACGAGGTCGCCGCCGGCCGCTTCCGCGAGGACCTCTATTACCGCCTGAACGTCGTCCACGTCGACATCCCGCCGCTCAGGGACCGCTCGAGCGACATTCCCGGCCTTGCCCGCCACCTCCTCGCCCGCATCGCCGAGCAGCCGGGCATGCGCTACCTCTCGATCACCGACGACGCCCTTGCCGTGCTCATGCGCTACGGCTGGCCCGGCAATGTCCGCCAGCTCCAGAACGCTCTCTTCCGCGCCGCCGTCCTGTGCGAGGGCAATGCGCTGACCGCCGCCGACTTCCCGCAGATCCAGACCGAGTCCGCCTTCTCGCGACGGGCCAGCGACGTCCACCGCCCGCAATTGAACGGCGCCTCGCAGAATGCCGCCCTCGACCACGCGCCCGGCATCACCCTCTATGCCGGCGACGGCAACATGCGCAGCCTCGAGGAGATCGAGGCCGACGTCATCCGGCTCGCCATCGGCCATTATCGCGGCCGCATGACCGAAGTCGCCCGCCGCCTCGGCATCGGCCGCTCCACCCTCTATCGCAAGCTCGGCGAGCTCGGCATCGGCGAAGTGGCGTAGGCGAACAGAAGCCCACGCCGGCCCCTCCCGTCATCCCGGCGAAAGCCGGGATCTCCTGGAGAAAGAGCCGCAGGAAGCCCCGAGTCTACCCAGCGCGGAGATCCCGGCTTACGCCGGGATGACGGTATCGATCCAGCCGATCAGCCACCTCCTCCCCGGCCACCCCCGCCCCGCATCAGCTCCAGCATCTCGCTCTGGTGCCGGATCAGGGTCGCGAGCTGCTCGGCGCGCATCGCGTCCATCTTCTCGTGCAGCCGCATGATCTCGAGCTCGGCGCGAAGGTTCACCTCGTAATCGTGCGCCGCCGCCTCGCGGTCCTTATCGGCCGCGCGGTTCTGGCTCATCATGATGATCGGCGCCTGGATCGCCGCGAGCATCGACAGCATCAGGTTGAGGAAGATGAAGGGATAGGGATCGAAGACCAGCCCGCGCCCGAGCAGCGCGCTGCCGTTCACCGTCACCCAGGCGAGGAGGACGATGAAAAAGCCGAAGATGAAACTCCACGAGCCGCCGACGGCCGCGACATGGTCGGCGAGCCGGTCCCAGAAGCCGTCCGGTCGCTCGGCGGTATGAAGGTCGATGCTCACCGGCTGGCGCTCCGCCATCGTCCGCAAGACCCGGAGCTCCCGCTTCCCCAGCTCCCGCGCGTCGCGCCCCAGAAATCGCTGCGCCAGCTCCTCGACGGATTTGGTCATGTCATCCCCCTTTGGTCAGGGCCCTGATCGGGTCTGTCATGCCGGACTTGATCCGGCATCCACCTTCTTCTCGCCTCAGCGCACTTGAAGTGAAGGGGGGCCCCGGATCAAGTCCGGGGTGACGAAGTCGGGGCTTGACGCATGCGCTGGAAGCGCCTAGCCGCGTCCCATCGTATTAGCACACTGTAACAACATGACCGCCCGCCTCGCCCCGCCTGTCCCCACCCGCGACGCCGCCGCGCTGAGTGCGGACCTGTGCGCCGCGCTCCTCACCCCGCGCGACCCGGCGGAGATGGCGAAGCTGCTCACCGACCTCTGCACGCCGCAGGAGATCCGCACCCTCGCCGAGCGCTGGCATGTCGCGCGCCTGCTCGACGGCACCGGCCTCTCCTACCGCGACATCCACGAGGCGACCGGCGTCAGCACGACCACCGTGGTCCGCGTCGCCCGCTTCCTGCGCCAGGAGCCGCATCTGGGTTACCGCCGGGCGCTCGACGCCCTCAATGGAGGCTCCGATGCTGGCTGACCGCGACCGCCTCCACATCGCCATCCAGAAATCGGGGCGTCTCTCCGACTTGAGCCGCGGCCTGCTCAAGGATGCGGGCCTGCGCATCCAGGAAGGCAAGAACGCGCTGACCGCCCGCGTCGAGAATTTCGCCGCCGACCTCATGTTCGTGCGCGACGACGACATCCCCACCTTCGTCGCCGACGGCGCCTGCGAGTTCGGCATCGTCGGCGGCAACGTCCTCGACGAATTCACGCTCGGCGCCGGCGGCGGCGGCTTCGAGACGGTGGCGAAGCTCGGCTTCGGGCGCTGCAGCCTGCGCATCGCCGCGCCCGAGGCGACGCCCTATCAGGGGCCCCGCTCCCTCGCCGGCGCCCGCATTGCCACCTCCTATCCCAACATCGTCCGCCGCTTCCTCGCCGACGCCGGCGTCGAGGCGACGGTGGTCACCATGAACGGCGCGGTCGAGCTCGCCCCGCGCCTCCAGATCGCCGGCTTCATCTGCGACCTCGTCTCGACCGGGGCGACGCTCGAGGCGAACGGCCTGCGCGCGGTGGAAACCGTTCTCGACAGCGAGGCGGTGCTGATCCGCACCACCCGGCCGATCGCCCCGGCGCAGGCCGATCTCGGCGAGCGGCTGCTGAGCCGCATCGAAGGCGTCCTCGCCACCCGCGATTCCAAATACATCATGATGAACGCGCCGGGCGAGGCGCTGAAGCGAATCACCGCCATCCTGCCCGGCGCCGAGGCGCCGACCATCGTTCCGCTGCACGGCCGCCCGGGCCATTTCGCCGTCCACGCCGTCTGCCAGGAGTCGGTCTTCTGGGAGACCCTCCAGAAGCTGAAGGACGCCGGCGCCTCGGCGATCCTCGTCGTGCCCATCGAAAAGATGATGCTGTGAAGACCCTCCGCTGGTCCGAGCTCGACGAAGCCGGCCGCGCCGCCGCTCTCGCCCGCCCGGCGCAGCGCAGCGACGCGGCGCTGCAGGCGGCGGTCCGCGCGATCGTCGACGACGTCCGCGCCCGCGGCTGGGACGGCCTCGCCGCCCACGCCATACGCCTCGACGGCGAAGCGCCGCGCCGCGTCGAGATCGCCCCGATCGCGGCCGCGGCGCGCCGTACCCTCGCCCCCGAGCAGGTCGCGGCGATCGAACTGGCGGCGCGCAACGTCCGTGCCTTCCACGAGGGCAGCCTCCCCGCCGAGCGCGCCGTCGAGACGATGCCGGGCCTCGTCGTCCGCAAGGTCTGGCGCCCGATCGACCGGATCGGCCTCTACATACCGGGCGGCAGGACCCCCCTCTTCTCGACCCTGCTGATGCTCGCCCTTCCCGCCCGCGCCGCCGGCGTCGGCGACATCGTCGCGGTGACGCCGCCGCGCCCCGACGGCGGCCTCGACCCCGTCATCGCCTTGGCCGCCGGGCTGTGCGGCATCGACGCGATCTGGACGGCCGGCGGCGCCCAGGCGATCGCCGCCCTCGCTTTCGGCGCCGGCGCGATCCCCCGCGTCGCCAAGATCTGCGGTCCCGGCAACGCCTTCGTCGCCGAAGCCAAGACCTACGTCGCCAGCCTCCCCGGCGGCCCCGCGATAGACATGCCGGCCGGCCCCAGCGAGCTCCTCGTGATCGCCGATGCGAGCGCCGATCCCGCCATGGTCGCCGCCGACCTCCTCAGCCAGGCCGAGCACGACGCCTCCGCACAGGTTCTCCTCGTCACCTCCTCCCTCGCCTTCGCCCGTGCCGCCGAGGCCGAGATCCGCGCCCGCGCCGCCACCCTCCCGCGCGCCGCGACGGCGCAGGCCGCGCTCGCCCACGCCCGCATTCTCATCGCCGCCGACTTCGACGAGACCATCGCGATCGCCAACGCCTACGCCCCCGAGCATCTCTCGCTCGCCGTCGCCGATCCCGAGCCGCTCCTCCCCCTCGTCCGCAACGCCGGCGCCGTCTTCGCCGGCGGCCTCGCCGCCGAGACGTTCGGCGACTATCTCGCCGGCTCGAGCCACGTCCTCCCCACCGACGGCGCCGCCCGCGCCTGGAGCGGCGTCTCCGTCCACACCTTCCTCAAGGCGATGAGCGTCCAGACCGTCACGCCCGAAGCGGCGCACCGCATCGCCGGTCCCGCCGCCGTGCTCGCGAGGCTGGAAGGGCTGGAAGCACACGCGCGCGCCGCCGACGCTCGCGCCCTCCCCCTCCCTGCAAGGGAGGGGCCAGGGGTGGGTCCCGGCGGAGCCGGCCGCAACACGGAGTCCGAAAATGCGCTCCGCGCACCCACCCCCAGCCCCTCCCTTCCCGGGAGGGGAGTCGAACGGGGAAGCGGTTCATGAGCCTCGCCGCCCGCCTCGCCCGGCCCGAAATCCTCGCCCTCGCGCCGTTCGACATCGCGGCCCGGGCCAACGACGCCTTCGGCCCCGATGCGATCAAGCTCGACGCCAACGAGAACCCGTACCCGCCGCTCAGCGAAGGGGCGCTCGCGGCCGGCCTCAACCGCTACCCCGAGCCTCAGCCGGCCCGCCTCAAGCAGGCGATGGCGGCCCTTTACGGCGTCGCGCCCGACAACCTCTTCGTCAGCCGCGGCGCCGACGACGCGATCGACGTCCTCGTCCGCGCCTTCTGCCGCCCCGGCGAAGACGCCGTCTCGATCTGCACGCCCACCTTCTCCGCCTACGCCCACTTCGCCGGGCTGCAGGGGGCGCGGCTGATCGAGACGAAGCTCGACGAGGATTTCGACTTCGCGGCGGATGCCTTCCTGGCCGCGGTCGCGGACGCGCCGAACCTCAAGCTCGCCTTCCTCTGCTCGCCCAACAACCCGACCGGCAACCCCATCGCCGCGGCCGACGTGCTCGAGGTCGCCGACGCCTTGCCCGAGACGCTCGTCGTCCTCGACGAAGCCTATCTGGAATTCTCCGAAACCCCGAGCCTCGCCGCCGAGGCGGTCCGCCGCGACAACCTCGTCGTCCTCAAGACTCTCTCCAAGGCCTTCGGCCTCGCCGGCGCCCGCATCGGCTGCGCGATCGCCAACCCGGAGCTGATCGCCGTCGCCGCCCGCGCCTTGCCGCCCTACCCGCTCCCCAGCCTGTCGATCGAAGCCGCGCTCGCCGCCCTCGCCCCCGCCCGCCGCGCCGTCCACGAGGAGCGGATCGCCCGCTTGAAGGCGGCGCGCGACCGCCTCGCGCCGGTGCTCGAACGCTCCCCGCTCGTGAAGGCGGTACGCAACGGCGGCGGCAACTTCCTCTTCCTCGAGGTCGACGATCCGGCCGCGCTCGCCGACAGGCTCCGCCGCCTCGGCATCCGCGCCCGCTTCCGCCCCAATGCGACGCCCGGCGGGCTGCGCCTCACCATCGGCACCGACGCCGAGAATGCCGCCGCGCTGCGCGCCTTCGGCGTCGCGACGGACGACGCCCCCGCCCGCCGCGCCGAGCTGGTCCGCGACACGAAGGAGACGAGGATCGCGGTCGCCGTCGATCTCGACGCCGCCGCCCCGCGCCGCATCGCCACCGGCATCCCCTTCTACGACCATATGCTCGACCAGGTCGCGGCCCATGGCGGCTTCAGCCTCGTCCTCGCCTGCGACGGCGACCTCGACATCGACGGCCACCACAGCGTCGAGGATTGCGCGCTCGCCTTCGGCGCCGCCCTCTCCCGCGCGCTCGGCGACCGCCGCGGCATCGGCCGCTTCGGCTTCGCGCTGCCGATGGACGAAGCCGAAGCGCAGGTGCTCATCGACCTTTCCGGACGCCCCTACAGCGTCTTCGAAGGGAGCTTCGAGGCCAGCCATATCGGCGCCTATCCGACCGAGATGACCCCCCACGTCTTCCGCTCGCTCGCCGACTCGCTCGGCGCCGCAATCCACGTCAAGGTCGCCGGGGCGAACGACCACCACAAGACCGAAGCCTGCTTCAAGGCCTTCGGCCGCGCCCTCCGCCAGGCCCTGAAACGCGAAGGCGACGCGCTGCCCAGCACCAAGGGGGTGTTGTGATCGTGCGCGGTTCCACCTCCCCTCCCTGGAAGGGAGGGGCCGGGGGTGGGTCCGGCGAAGCCGGATTGAACCTCGGATTGAGCGGAAAGTCTCGCTCCGCCCGCCTACCCACCCCCAGCCCCTCCCTTCCCGGGAGGGGAGCATGAATCTCGCCATCGTCGACGTCGGCTGCGGCAATATCGGCTCGGTCGCCATCGCCTTCGAGCGCTTCGGCCTCACCCCCCGCACCACCTCCGACCCGGCCGAAATCGCCGTCGCGGACAAGGTCATCCTCCCCGGCGTCGGCGCCGCCGGCTATGCGATGGACGAGATCCGCGCCCGCGGCCTGGTCGAGCCGCTGCGCGCCCTCACCCAGCCTGTCCTCGGCATCTGCCTCGGCATGCAGCTCCTCTTCGAGGCGAGCGACGAGGAGGAGACCGACTGCCTCGGCATCGTCGCCGGCCGCGTCCGCCGCCTCGATCCGGCCCCCGGCCGCCCCGTCCCCCACATGGGCTGGAGCAAGCTCGCCGTCGACGACCCCGCCATCGGCCTCGCCGACGGCGACTATGTCTACTTCGCCCACAGCTTCGCCTGCGACCCCGTGCCGGAGACGGTCGCCACCGCCGCCTACGGCCGGCCGATCCCGGCCGTGATCCGCCAAGGCAATTGGTGGGGCGCCCAATTCCACCCCGAGCGCTCGGGCCCGGCCGGCGCCCGCTTCCTCGAAGCCTTCCTCGCGTCATGATCCTCTACCCCGCCATGGACCTGATGGGCGGCCGCGTCGTCCGCCTCGCGCAGGGCCGCTTCGACGAGGTCACCGCCTATCCGGCCGACCCCGGCGAGGCGCTCGCCGCCTTCGCCGCGGCGGGGGCAAGCTGGGCGCACGTCGTCGACCTCGACGGCGCCAGAGCCGGCGCCCCGGTCCAGCACGCGCGCCTCGCCCGCCTCGCCGCCGAGGCCCCGCTCCACCTCCAGGTCGCCGGCGGCCTGCGCACCCGCGACCACATCGCCCGCCTGCTGGACGCCGGCGCCGCGCGGGTCGTCGTCGGCAGCCTCGCCGTCAAGGATCCGGACCTGACCCACGCCGTCCTCGCCGAGTTCGGCGGCGAGCGCATCACCCTCTCCCTCGACGTGCGGATGATCGACGGCGCCCCCATCGTCGCCACCGCCGGCTGGACCGAGGACAGCGGCCTCAGCCTCTGGGACGCCGCCGCCCGCTACCCCGAGGCGCGCCACCTCCTCCTCACCGACATCGGCCGCGACGGCATGCTGCAGGGACCCAATTTCGCGCTGCTCGAAGCGGCCGCCCGCCGGCTCCCCCACCTTGCCATCCAGGCCTCGGGCGGCGTCTCCTCCCTCGACGACCTCAGCCGCCTCGCCGTCGCCGGGGCCGTCGTCGGCAAGGCGCTCTGGGAAGGCCGCTTCACCCTCGCCGAGGCGCTCAGTGCCTGCGCGTAGGATCATCCCCTGCCTCGACGTCCTCGCCGGGCGGGTGGTGAAAGGAATCCAGTTCCGCGACCATCGCGACGCCGGCGACATCGTCGAATCGGCGCTGCGCTACTCGGCCGAAGGCGCCGACGAGCTGGTCTTCTACGACATCGCCGCCTCGGCGGAAGGCCGCAGCCTCGACCCCTCATGGGTCCGCCGCATCGCCCGCGTCATCGACATCCCCTTCGCCGTCGCCGGCGGCATCCGCACCCGCGACGACGCCGCCCGCTGCCTCGACGCCGGCGCCGACAAGGTGTCGATCAACTCCCCGGCCCTCGAGCGTCCGGACCTGATCGCGGAGCTCGCCCGCGACTTCGGCGCTCAGTGCATCGTCCTCGGCGTCGACAGCTTCGCGGCGGACGGCGACTATTGGGTGAAGCAGTACACCGGCTCCCCGCAAGCCACCCGCGACACCGGCCGCCGCACCCTCGACTGGGTACGCGAGGCGACCGGGCGCGGCGCCGGCGAGGTGGTCCTCAACTGCATGCGCCACGACGGCGTCCGCGGCGGCTACGACATCGCCCATACGAAAGCGGTCGCCGACGCCGTCACCGTTCCGGTGATCGCCTCGGGGGGCGCCGGCGCGCCCGAGCATTTCCGCGCCGCTTTCCTCGACGCCGATGCCAGCGGAGCGCTGGCCGCCACCGTCTTCCACGACCGCCTCATCGCCATCCCGGACCTGAAGGAGTATCTCGCGGCATGCGGGATCGAAATGCGCCGCTGACCGGAGCCGACCTCGACTCCCTCGCCTGGGACAAGATGGACGGGCTCCTCCCCGCCGCCGTGCAGGACCGCGCGACGGGCCGCCTGCTCATGCTCGGCTACATGGACCGCGACGCCCTCGCCGCGACGCTCGCCACCGGCCTCGCCACCTTCTGGAGCCGCTCGAAGCAGCGTCTCTGGCAAAAAGGCGAGACGAGCGGGAACGTCCTCCGCGTCGCCGCCGTCCACGAGGATTGCGACGCCGACGCCCTCCTCGTCCTCGCCGACGCCGAGGGCCCCACCTGCCATCTCGGCACGACCAGCTGCTTCGGCGGCGACGGCCCGCAAGGCCCCGCCTGGCTCGCCGAGCTCGCCGCCATCGTCGCCCGGCGCGCCGCCGCCCCGCCGGAGGAAAGCTACACCGCCCGCCTGCTCGGCGAAGGCCTCCCCCGCATCGCCCAGAAGGTCGGCGAGGAAGGCGTCGAAACCGCCCTCGCCGCCGTCACCCGCGACGCCGCCGGCACGGCGGAGGAGATGGCCGATCTCCTCTACCACCTGACCGTCCTCATGCGGGCCAGGGGCTTGGGCTGGGACGAGGTGATCGAGGTGCTGCAAAAGCGTCATGCGGGCAGAGCCTGAAATCCGTTCGTCCCAAGCGAAGTCGAGGGGCGCGTGTGATGAGTGGGTGCCAGCGCCCCTCGACTTCGGCCTCCGGCCGAAGTTTATCCAGAGCGACGCCGACAGGCGGCGTCGAAGGGCTCGGGACGAACGATTCACGAGTTCACCAGCTTGATCGCCTCCTCGTACAATTCCCGCGACGCGGCGGCGATCACCCGGCCCTCCTGAAGGTCCTCGCCGCCCTCCCAGTTCCCGATCCACCCGCCGGCGCCCCGGACCACAGGCACCAGCGCATTGTAGTCGTGCGGCATCAGTCCGCACTCGATGACCAGGTCGAGACCTCCGCCCGCCACGCAGGCATAGCCGTAGCCGTCATGCCCATAGCGGGTCGTCTTCGCTCGGGATGCGATCCGCTCCCACACGTCGCGATCCTCGAACAGGTACGGATCGGTGGTCGACACCCGCGCCTCCGCCAACGTCCGGCACCCGTTCGCCCGCACCCGCTCGCCGTTCCGCCACGTCGCCTCCCCCCAGCCGACATACCGCTCCCCCAGCACGGGCGCGTCGATCACCCCCAGCACCGGCCGCCCCTCGTCGAGCAAAGCAATGAGCGTCGTCCAGGTCGGCAGCCGGCAGATGAACGACCGCGTCCCGTCGACCGGATCGAGGCTCCACGCCCAGCGCCCCCGCGCCGGCCGGTCGCCATATTCCTCGCCCGAGATGCCGTGGTCGGGAAACTCCGCCTCGATCAGCGCCCGCATCGCCCGCTCGGCGCCGCGGTCCGCTTCCGTCACCGGATCGAAGCCGGCGCCGCCGGCCTTGCCCTCCGCCGCGCAGCCGCTGCGCCACCGCTCCAGCGTCTCCGCCCGCGCCGCATCGGCGAGCCGGTCCGCGAAGACGGCAAAGGTGTCGAGATCCGCCATCGCCCCCTCCTGAGGGCCCGCCACCGCAAAGGTCAAGCGCCGGACGGAGGGGACAGTCTATTGACCGTCCCCGTCACCACGACCGTAACGGGGACAGCCAAATAGGCTGTGCCCGGCTCTTCCAATCCGCCCCGCCAGCCCACACATGGCGCCCGTCCACGACGTACAGGCTTTCCCATGAAACCCGATCTCGCGGTGCTCTATGAGCATCCGCAATGGTTCCAGCCCCTCTGGGCCGCGCTCGAGCGCCACGGCGTCTCGTACGAGGCGATCCGCCTCTCCGACCACAGCTTCGATCCCGTCTCGCGCGCCCTCCCGGCCCCGCTCGTCCTCAGCCGCGTCGCCATGTCCTCCTTCCTGCGCGAGAGCGAGCACGGCATCTTCTACGCGGCGAGCCTGTTCGACCATTGGGCCGCCAACGGCGCGAAGGTGCTGAACGGCGCCGAAATCATCGCCGTCGACAGCTCCAAAGCCCGCCAGCTCTCGCTGATCGCCCGCCTCGGCTATGCGATCCCCGCCACCCGCATCGTCCACCGCAAGGAGGATCTCGTCGCCGCCGCCCGCACCATGGGCTGGCCGCTCATGGTCAAGGCGAATATCGGCGGCTCCGGCGCCGGCATCGCCCGTTATTCGAGCGAGGAGGAACTCGCCGCCTCCATCCGCGACAACACTGTCCCGGACAGCGTCGATTCCGTCCTCCTCGTCCAGGATTACGTCCCGCCCCGCGGCGGCGTCATCACCCGCGTCGAGACGCTGGGCGGCCGGTTCCTCTACGCGATCGAAGTCGAGAGCGCCGGCGACAGCTTCGATCTCTGCCCGGCCGACGCCTGCGCCGTCGCCCGCGGCCCGATCCGCATGACCGCCGTCACCCCGCCCGCCGAGCTGATCGAAGCCGCCGAGCGCATCGCCCGGGCGACCGGCCTTGCCGTCGGCGGCGTCGAATATCTCGTCGACGACCGCGACGGCACCCCGCGCTTCTACGACATCAACGCCCTCTCCAATTTCGTCGCGAAACCGCTGGACGTGCTCGGCTGGGACCCGCACGACCGGCTCGTCGACTATCTGCAAGCCGTCCTCGAGGAGACACGCTGAGATGCGTTTCGGTTACTGGATGCCCGTTTTCGGCGGCTGGCTTCGCAACCTCCAGGACGAAGGCATGGAGGCGAGCTGGGACTATGTCCGCCGCCTCACGCAACGCGCCGAGGAGACGGGCTGGGACCTCAGCCTCATCGCCGAGCTGAACCTGAACGACATCAAGGGCGTCGAGGAACCGGCGCTCGACGCCTGGTCGACCGCCGCGGCCCTCGCCGCGGTCACGAACAGCCTCGAGCTGATGGTCGCCGTCCGCCCCAACTTCCACCAGCCTGCCCTCTTCGCCAAGCAGGCGGCGAACATCGACCGGATCAGCGGCGGCCGCCTCGCCCTCAACGTCGTCTCCTCCTGGTGGGCCGACGAGGCGACGCAATACGGCCTCGACTTCGACCAGCACGACGACCGCTACGCCCGCACCAGCGAGTGGCTCGACGTCGTCGACGGCCTCTGGACCCACAAGCGCTTCACCTACGAGGGCCGGCGCTACCGCCTCGACAACGCCATCTGCGAGCCCAAGCCCGTCGCGAAGCCGCGCCCCACCATCTATGCCGGCGGCGAGAGCGAGGCGGCCAAGACGATGATCGCCGGGCAATGCGACGCCTATGTCATGCACGGCGACCCGGTCGAGGCGATCGCCCCCAAGATCGCCGACATGAGCGCCCGCCGCGACAAGGCCGGCAAGGGCCCGATGCGCTACGGCATGGCCGGCTACGTCATCGTCCGCGACTCCGAGGCCGAGGCGAAGCGCGAGCTCGCCCGCATCACCGCGCTCCCGCCCAGCCCGCCCAGGGGCTTCGACAATTTCGACCAGTGGCTGTCCGGCACCGAGCTCGAGCGCGAGCTGAAGCTCCAGGAATATTCCGTCTCCAACCGCGGCCTCCGCCCCAACTTCGTCGGCACGCCCGAGCAGGTCCGCGCGCGCATCGAGGAATATGAAGCGGCCGGCCTCGACCTCCTCCTCCTCCAGTGCAGCCCCCAGGCCGAGGAAATGGACCGCTTCGCCGCCCAGGTCATCCAGCCGATGAAGGCGGCGGCGGCGTGACGCCACCATAATCCGGTGACAGTGCACTCAATTCCCCGCGACGCTCCAGTCCCGGCGGCCAACGACCCGGCGAATTGAGTGCACTGTCACCGTAATAGGTACGTCATACGGTGACAGTGCACTTAATTGCCAGGTCATCCAGCCGATAAGGCCGCGGCGTGAGGCCTTCGTTGGGAGGGGTGAGTGGAACAGGAACGTCACCCCGGACTTGATCCGGGGTCCACCTTCCCTACTGCACCGAGAGAAGAAGGTGGATGCCGGATCAAGTCCGGCATGACGAGAATCCCCGGAATTCCGGTGACAGTGCACTCAATTGCCCGCCACGCTACGCCCCAAGCCGCGGCGGCGGCCGCCCGTCCGACGAATTCAGTGCACTGTCACCGTAACAGGCACGTCATACGGTGACAGTGCACTGAATCGCCCACCGCGCCCCCAATGCGCCGACTTCAGCGCACGGCGGACCGGCCGCCTCCGGTCCGGGCCGACCCCATCGCGGCCCTGGTCTTGCGTTTGGCGCGGGAGCGCGCGAGACGGCTGCGACGCGCTCGGCGGAACGGTTGCGGCGCCACGGCAGGGAGCCCGGCGATGGACGGCGAAGTCACCGACAATCCGGAACGCGGCCAGTATGAGCTGACCGTCGACGGTGCCACGGCGATCGCCGCCTACCGCCGCCACGACGACCACCTCACCTTCTACCACACCGAGGTGCCCGCGGCCCTCGGAGGCCGCGGCATCGGCAAGCGCCTGATCGCCGCCGCCCTCGCCGACGTCCGCCGCCAGGGCCTCAGGGTCGTCGCCACCTGTCCCTTCGTCCGCCATTATATCGACACGCACCCCGAGGAGCGGGACCTGCTCCTGTAGGGACCCTCGCCGACCGCGCGCGCCGTCGACGGACCGCACCAGCGCACGGGGTCGGTGACAATAGCGTCCGCGCGCCCGCGCCCCGATTGACGCTCCACTGGCGCCACGCCATCCTGAGCGGCAGGAGGGGCAATGAAGCACGCGCTCGCGCTGTCCTGCATGGCCGCGATCGCCGCGCCCGCCGCGGCCCAGGCGGTCGACCCGAAAGCGCGGGACCTCGCCGAGCCCGTCCTGAGGCAGCTGCTCCTCGAGGCGGAGCGCAGCTACTACCGGGACGAGCCCGACGGCGGCGGCGCGCTGTCGCTGTGGACGCGGCCGCGCGCCACCGACCATGCCGGCCTGTGCACGAGCAATCTCGTCGATATCGAGGTCGCGACCTCCCGCGGGGCTGCCGCGCCGCGCGTCGGGGAACCGGCGCGCATCCGGTCCGTCGCCGCGACCTCGCTCTACCACGTCGTCCTCGGCCTCGACCGCAAACCGCGGTGGGATCTCTCGGGCGCCGCCCTCGACAGGGCCTGCGCCGACCCGGCCCAGACCGGCGCCGGGTTCGAGGCGGGCTCGATCGACGAGGCCGACCGCGCCGTGAGGAGCCTCGGCGTCGCGGTGCAGGCGCTGAGCAAGCCGGCCTCACCGATCGTCCACATCGTCTGCGGCAGGATCGCCTACTGCCCCACCGCGAAGGAAGCGGCATCGCTGATCGAGGCGACGAGCACCGGGTCGCTTCACCCCCGCGGCATGCATTGCCCCGCGAGGCTGGAGTGCATCGGGACGACCGTCTTCACCGGACCGGGGCGGTGCAGCGCCTGGGCCGTCATGGTCGCCAGCGAGCCCGCCGACCCGATGCGCGTCCGCAGGATCGAGATCCGCTACAGCGGGCCGATGTTCGAATGCGACCCCTTCCCTCCGGAGACTCCGCCATGAGCAGACCTGCCGTTCGCGCCGCAGCTTCCCTGCACCAGAAGACAGGCTCCGCCCTCGCCGCCCTCCTCCTGCTGGTGCCGCTCCTCGCGGGCGCCCCCGCCGCCGCCGCCGCCGGGCCTGCGCCCGACTATTACAGCCGCGCCGGCCGTCCCGACGCGTGGAGCGGCGGCGCCAGGATGGTCGAGGTCGCCACCCCTGCCGGCCGGTTCCACGTCTGGACCAGGCGCGTCGGCAACAACCCGCGCCTCAAGGTCCTGCTCCTCCACGGCGGCCCCGCCATGGGCCACGATTATCTCGAGGCGATGGACAGCTTCCTCCCCGCCGCCGGCATCGAATATTTCTACTACGACCAGCTCGGCGCCGGGCTCTCCGACCGCCCCGACGACGACCGGCTGTGGCAGACGGCGCGCTTCGTCGAGGAGGTCGAGCAGGTCAGGACGGCGCTCGGCCTCGACGCGTCGAACTTCTGCCTGTTCGGCCACAGCTGGGGCGGCCTGCTCGCGATCGAATATGCCCTCAAATACCAGGCCAACCTCAAATGCCTGGTGATCTCGAACATGATGGA
Organism: Alphaproteobacteria bacterium; assembly: GCA_019239415.1. Lineage (GTDB taxonomy): Bacteria > Pseudomonadota > Alphaproteobacteria > Sphingomonadales > Sphingomonadaceae > Allosphingosinicella. Next base: position 18,359 of record JAFAZW010000035.1, on the reverse strand, counting down.
CTCGGTGCCCGCCTACAACCGCTACGCCGCGACGGTGCTGATGCCGGCGATGGACCCGAAGCAGCTCGCCCTCGTCAAAGCGCTGGAGGCGGCGCGCAAGACCGACGACCCGCGCTACATGGGCACGTTGATCCCGATGCATTACGAACGGCATTTCCTGCGCCGGCCGTTCGCCGCCTGGCCCGAGCCGGTGCTGCGCTCAATGAACCGCGTCAACGCCCACGTCTACACGCTGATGCAGGGCCCGAGCGAGCTGGCCGCGAGCGGCGTCCTCGAACGTTGGGACCGCTCGGCCGACCTCCACCGCATCGCCGTCCCGACGCTGGTGATCGGCGCCACCCACGACACGATGGACCCGAACTGGATGGCGGGGATGGCACGCCGCCTTCCGAAGGGCGAGTTCCTCCTCGCCCCCAACGGCAGCCACATGGCGATGTACGACGACCAGGACGCCTACATGACCGGCCTCGTCCGCTTCCTGAAGACATTCGACCGCTGATGGAGGGACCTCACTTCCACCCGCCAGGGGACATGTACTTTCACTCGCCTCGAGCTCGATCGCCTCAGGATGAAGCACCGGCGCGGCCGCGCCGCTGCCGTCACCCTGAACTTGTTTCACGGTCCAGGTCTCCACCCGCTCTGCCGTGTCCACCCTGGGCGCTGAAAGACGTTCAGCATGGCGGTAGCCGTGACGCGATCCCGAGGAAACGATCATGCTTGGGCATGCTGAGTGCACTGTCACCGTAGTAAGCATCTCATACGGTGACAGTGCACTTAACTCCCGGCGGCCCAGCAATTCCGCTGACAGTGCACCTGATCGCCCCCGGCGAATTAAATGCACTGTCACCGTAATAAGCACCTCATACGGTGACAGTGCACTGAACTCTCCCGCGACCCCCCGCTCCCAGCCGCGCCAGTCCTCGACAGTGCACCTAACTGCGCCCGGCCGCTACGCCGCCAGCCGCGCGCGGCCGCGGTCCCGGCGAATTGAATGCACTGTCACCGTAGTAGGTATCTCATACGGTGACAGTGCACTGAACTGCCCACCGCGCTTTGCCGTCGGCCGTCTTCGTGGCGAGCATGGCCTTGACAGCCCCGCCCCGGTCACAGCGCCCGCAGCCGCGCCGTCTCCGGGGATGCGCGCGCACCTCGCACGCGGATCGCACGGCCGCGGCCACGCCGACCGCGAGCTTGGACACGATGGCGAGGCGCCGTTGCGCGGTCGCTCGGGCAGGATGGTCTGCCCGCACACGCTCCTCGCTGACCGTCGCGCAGCCTTTCACCCCGGCGACGGCCTGAAAGTAGTTCAGGCCCCTGACGACCGACACAAGCAGGGCGCCACCGCGGTAGCCGGCCTCGCAAAGCTGCGGCGTGCAAGGCCGCCGCTCCTCCCAGAGCTTCTCGGCGAAAGCCCATTGCCGCTCGGGGAGGGAAGCGAGGTAATCCGGACGCGGCAGCGGCGGATCGGCCATCGCCGGCGCGCCGCCCAGGGCGAGGGCGAACAGGGCGAAGGCGATCCTCGCTCGGGCTGCTCCACCGGCTGGTGCGGCACCCGCTTTCCCGCGCCCCTCTGCCGCGCCGGATCGTCGGGGGCGGACCCGACGTACATGAGCCCGGGACGCACTTTTCGACGATGACAGGATTGTCGCGATCGTGGAGTTTGCAAACCCACTCAGTAAATGAGGCGGTAGACCCCGTAAGAGGCAAGCCCCGCTAGGAGGGCCAAGGCGGCGCACAGGGTTATGCAACCGAGCCGGTTGGCGCTGATCTTCAAGCCTCCTTCAGGCGGTTCGGGCTCCAGTTCGATCCATCTCACTCCGGCTTCCCCACCGCGTCCGCGATCCGCCTGAGCTGCTGCCGTATGTCCACCAGCACGGCTACAAGGCACACGAGCCCGAACAACGCCGCATAGGCCATCTGATCGTGCGTCACTCCGGCTTCTCCACCGGCTTGTACCTCAGCCTGATGCCCCAGAAGCGACGCCTGCGCCTGGCAAAATTACCGCCAACAGGAGGAGCCGTACGCCTAACGGGAGTTGCGCGGGCAGCCATCGCAACACCAGGTCAGCCATCGTTCTCCCTCGCCACCGGCTTACGCTTCACCAGCCTCCCCACGCGCCCCCGCAACCTCCTGAGGAAGCAGGCGTCCCCCTTCACGCGGCGGGCGGCGGGCAGCTGCCCTGCGGACACACTTTTCGACGATGACAGGATTGTGCCATGTGAGCGTGACGCTGTCAAGCGCTTTTTCCAGATAGGAGATTTCCTATTCTTCCCGCTTAACCGCCGAAAATAGGACATCGCCTACAGGAAAATCGCGCGCGCAAATAAATCCGGCGGGTGCCGAAAGCCGCGATTCGGCCGACTCGCGAAGGACAGTCACCGGCCTCAAGGGCCGAACCGATTCGCACAGCCTGCGGGGCCGGTGACTGTCCCCACCCGCGCCGCCCCGCCGCGTCCCTACAAACTATATCCGCCGTCGCTGACGAGGCAGGCGCCGGTGACGAAGGCGGCGGCGTCGGAAAGCAGGAAGGCGATCTGGCCGGCAATCTCCTCGGGCCGCGCGAACCGCCCTGCCCCGCCCGCCGCCGCGCCCATCGCCTGGAAGGCCGCCGCCTCGCTGCCGGTGCGCTCGACGAGCTGGGCGAACATCGGCACCCCGTGCCAGATCGGCGTCTCGACGCCGCCCGGCGCGATCGCGTTGACGCGGATGCCGAGCGGCCCGCCTTCCTTCGCGGCGATCCGCGCGAGGTGGATGACGGCCGCCTTCGACGCGCCGTAGGCGGCGATGCCGGCCTCCGCCTTCAGCCCCGCGACCGAGGCGGTGAGGACGATGCTGCCGCCGCGCCCCTGCATCGCCCGCATCGCGGCCTGGAGCGTCAGGAAGGCGGCGTGGAGGTTGACCGACAGCACCCGCCGCCAGTCCTCGAAGCTCGCGTCCAGGATCGGCGCGCCGGCGCCGATGCCGGCATTGACCGCCGCGTGGGTGAGGCCGGTGAGGTCCGCCTCGCGCCACAGCTCGGGGTCGGCGACGTCGCCGATCAGCGGCTGCCGCTCGCACGGCAGGGTGAAGGCGAAGTCGCGCAGCCGGTCCTCGTCGGTGTCGACGAGGATCAGCTTGCGCGCTCCGCCGGCGGCGAGCCGGGCGGCGGTGGCGGCGCCGATGCCGGAGGCTGCACCCGAAACGAGTGCGACGGCGTTGTGGAAGTCGCTCATCGGCGGAGGCTAGCAGCCGCGGCCCCAAGCCGAAAGCAGGTGTGGTAGCTTATGCTGCATTGCACTAAGTTCACTTGAGCAACGGATCGGAAAGGACGCATCGGCCCGCCATGGAGACGCGCAAGCTCATCGCCTACCTCCTGATCCTTGCGGTGATCGCCGCGATCGCCGCCGCCCGCATCCTCGTCCTGCGCTCCCGCCGCCGCGCGCGCCGCCAGGCGGCACAGCCGATCGAGATCGTCGCCGACAGCCACAGGAAATAGCGGGCGATGCGTTCGCGTTGAACGTCGCCCCGGATCTGATCCGGGATCCACCTTCTTCAAGCCATCGCGCTAAACGGAAAAGGTGGATGCGGGGATGGTTCTGCTCGAATCGTCCGCGCTCTATTTCCCTCACTGCGGCGCCAGCGCCGCGTCCCTCAGCCCCCGCCAGACCCGGAGCGCCTGCACCGTCTCCGGCACGTCGTGGACGCGCAGCAGCTGCGCCCCCTGCCCGGCCGCCTTGAGTGCCAGCGCGAGCGAGCCCGCCAGCCGCTCGTCGACCCCCGCTTCGCCCGACAGCGCGCCGATCATCCGCTTGCGGCTGGCGCCGACCATCACCGCGCAGCCGAGGCCGTGGAGCATGGCAAGGCCGTTCAGCAGCTGGAGGTTGTGCTGCACCGTCTTGCCGAAGCCGAGGCCGGGGTCGACGACGATCCGCGCGCGGGCGATCCCCGCCGCCTCGGCCGCCGCGACGCGCGCGGCCAGCCAGTCGTAGACGGCGAACAGGACCGGGTCGTCATAGGCGGGCGCTGCCTGCATCGTCTCGGGGGTGCCGAGATGGTGCATCAGCACCACCGGGCACGCCGCCGCCGCCACCGCCGCCGCCGACCGCGGGTCGAAGGTCAGGGCGGACACGTCGTTGACCATCGCCGCCCCCGCCGCCAGCGCCGCCGCCATCACCGCCGCCTTGCGCGTATCGATGGACACGGCCGCGCCCGCGGCGGCGAGCGAGCGGATCACCGGCTCGACGCGGGCGATCTCGTCGCCCTCCCACACCGGCTTCGCGCCCGGCCGGGTCGATTCGCCGCCGACGTCGATGATCGCGGCGCCGGCGGCGGCCATCCGGTGGCCGGCCTCGGCGGCATCGTCCGCCCCGGCGAAACGGCCGCCGTCCGAGAAGCTGTCCGGAGTCGCGTTGACGATGCCGACGACCTGGGGCTGGTCGAGCCGCACCACCCGCGCGCCGAGCGTCAGCGGCGCCCGCGGCGCGACCAGGTTGCGCCAGGTCTCGCCGAGGCCGAGCCGCTCGGCCGCCGCCGCGGCGTCCGAAATCGGGACAAGCTCGACCCCCACGATCCGGCCGCCGGCGACCGCGGCGATCTCGACCGCCGAGAACCAGCCGAGCCCGCCGGCGAGCCGCGCGACCTGGCCGTCGAGCCCGAACGGCGCGTCGACGAAGCCCACCGGCCGCAGATAATGACGTTCCGACACCCGCGCCTCCGCTTTTCCCGTACCCGCTGTTCGCCGCGGTGAAGGCGCAGATCAAGCCCGCAGGCGGGCGTTCCGCAGAGAGAGCGCGAGGGAAAGAGGTGGCGACCGCCTCTTTTCGAAGGTCAGCAGGGTAACTGAGTGTCTCCGATGGCCCGAACCGCCATGTGGGGCATGGCATATGGCCGGGCCCTTCGACGCCTAAAGGGGCTCCCACACGTCTCCCGTGGTCAAAGGCGCGCAGGCGTTAGGCGTGAAGGGACGATCGCCGAGGCCAATCTGCTACGCTTTGGCGATTCTGTCGAGTGGCTAAACGCAACTCTCGTCCATTTTGGCGGCTTAACGATTGCGCCGGGCCGAGCTCAGTCGAGCAGCAGCAGGTAGCGCTGGCGGAGCGCGTCGATCGGGAGCAGGGCGTCCGCCTCCTCATAATGCCAGAAAGTCCAGCCGTTGCAGGCGGGTGCGCCCTGGACGGCGGCGCCGACGCGGTGGATCGAGCCCTGGTCGGCTCCGCTCGCGATCGACCCGTCGGCGCCGACCCGCGCCTGCCAGCGCCGCTTGGCGTCGGTGAGCATCGTGCCCGCCGGCAGCATTCCGGTCTCGACGAGGGTGCCGAACGGCACCTTGGGCTGCGCCCGCTTCGACGGCACCGTCCGCATCGCGCTTTCATCGAGCGGCAGGGTCGAGGCGATCCGCTCGCGCGCCACCTTCACATAGCGTTTCTCGCGCTCGATGCCGATCCAGTGCCGCCCGAGCCGACGCGCCACCGCGCCGGTCGTGCCGGTGCCGAAGAAGGGGTCGAGCACGACGTCCCCGGGCTGCGTGCAGGCGAGCAGCACCCGGTAGAGCAAGGCTTCCGGCTTCTGCGTCGGATGCGCCTTGCTGCCGCCCTCGCCCTTCACCCGCTCGCCGCCGGAGCAGATCGGGAAGAGCCAGTCGGACCGCATCTGCAGCTCGTCGTTGAGCGCCTTCATCGCCCGGTAGTTGAACGTGTAGCGGCTGTCCTCGGACCGGCTCGCCCAGATCAAGGTCTCATGGGCATTGGTGAAGCGGGTGCCGCGGAAATTGGGCATCGGGTTGGCCTTGCGCCAGACGATGTCGTTCAGGATCCAGAAGCCTTCGTCCTGGAGGGCGGCGCCGACGCGGAAGATGTTGTGGTAGGAGCCGATCACCCACAAGGTGCCGTTCGGCTTCAGGATCCGCCGCGCTTCCTTCAGCCAGGCGCGGGTGAAGGCGTCGTAGGCGGCGAAGGTCTCGAACTTGTCCCAGTCGTCGTCGACGGCGTCGACGCGGCCGCCTTCGGGCCGGAACAGGTCGCCGCCGAGCTGGAGATTGTAGGGCGGGTCGGCGAAGACCATGTCGATCGATGCGTCGGGGAGCGCCGCCATCGCCGCCACGCAATCCTGCTCGAGGATCGTGCCCAGCGGCAGGTCGGCCGCGGGCGGCACGGCGTTCGCGCGTCGCTTGGCCGGCCCGACCGGCGTCAAAAGAGTCATCGTGGTACCGCCCCCGGTTGTTGGACACGCAGCCTCGCCTGCGGCGGACTCGCCGGTCAAGAACAGGCGTTTAGCGCAGGGCCTTCAGAAAACGGTTAATAGCACGGGAACGGAATGAGTCCTCCGCAACCCCTAGCGACTCCGGCGGCCCGAAAGACTCAATATCGAGTGGTGTGGCCGAAAGGACTCAGAGGTCCAGCAACTGCTGCGGCATCGCCGCCGGGCCGCCCGCACTCGCCATCAGCGCCCGCACCGGCGCGAAGCTGCGGCGGTGGAGCGGGGTCAGGCCGTGCTTCGCCAACCCCTCATGATGCTCGGGCGTGCCATAGCCCTTGTTGCGCTCCCAGCCATAACCCGGCCAGTCGCGGGCATGCTCGGCCATGATGCGGTCGCGGGTCACCTTGGCGACGATCGAGGCGGCGGCGATCGAGCGGCACTTGGCGTCGCCGTCGACGATCGCCAGCGACGGGCGCTGCCATTTCGGGCAGCGATTCCCGTCGACCAGCACCATCGCCGGCTCGAACCCGAGCGCATCGACCGCGCGGCTCATCGCCAGCATCCGCGCCCAGTAGATGTTGAGCCGGTCGATCTCCTCGACCGAAGCCATGCCGACGCCGACCCGCGCCACCTTGTACAGCCGGGCGCAGATCGCCTCGCGCTCCTTCGCCGGGACGACCTTCGAATCGTCGATGCCGCGCGGGAAGCGGGTGCGGTCGAGCACCACCGCCGCCGCCACCACCGGCCCGGCGAGCGGCGCGCACCCCGCCTCGTCCACCCCGGCGAGCGGCTCCGGATGGATCTTCTCGAGCTTGAAGCAGGGGCGGGCCATGGCCGCATGGTGTAGGAGGCCCCCGGCGTGCGGGATAGAGGGTGCGGCGCAAGTAGTTGTGGATTAGTCGAGATCGTTCCAGCGAAAGTCGGTGACGCCCTGGTGGCCGATCGGGCCGCAGCCGCCGCCGAAGCCGGGCGCCTCGAGGATGGCGGTCCGCACGAACCGCACGGCCTGCTCGAACGCCTGCTGGATCGACAGCCCCGCACCGAGGCCGCAGGCCAGCGCGCTGGCCATCGTGCAGCCGGTCCCGTGGGTGTCCTCGGTGTCGAAGCGCTTCCCGCGCAGCTCCCAGCGGGCCCCGTCCGGCGAGACGATCGCATCGACGATTTCCCAACCCTCGCCGTGCCCACCCTTGGCGAGCAGGTGGCAGCCATGGGCGAGCACCGCTTCCTCGCCGCCCAGCGCCGCGAGCTCGGGAAGGTTGGGGGTCACCACGGAGGCGATCCGCATCAGCCTTCCGAACGCCGCGATCGTCGCGGCGTCGGCCAGTTCCGAGCCGCTCGTCGCCACCATCACGGGGTCGAACACGATCGGTACCGACACGCGTGCCAGCCGCTCTGCCACCGCCTCCGCGGTCGCGGCCGAGCCGATCATCCCGATCTTCACCGCGTCCGCGCCGATGTCGGAGAGCACCGCGTCGATCTGCGCGAGCACCATCTCGGCGGGCACCGGCATCACCGCGGAGACGCCGAGCGTATTTTGCGCGGTGACGGCGGTGATCGCGGTCGTCGCGAAGCCGCCCAGCATCGTGATCGTCTTGATGTCCGCCTGGATACCGGCGCCGCCGCCGCTGTCCGAGCCGGCGACGACGAGGACGCGCGGCGGGGGCCGCCTTTCCTCGATCACCGCGGCCCCTTGCGCTGCGTCGAGGCCGGGTAGCGCGCCAGCTTCTCCGCCGGCCGGATCGGCCGCCGCTCGAAATTGCCGCCGCAATTGGGGCAGGTCCCGGCGAGCGGCCCGTCCACGCACGCCGCGCAGAAGGTGCATTCGAACCTGCAGATCCGCGCCTCCGCGCTGTCCGGCGGCAGGTCGCGCCCGCAGCGCTCGCAATCCGGCCTCAGCTCCAGCATCGCCCAGCCTTCACGGCAAGAGCCGTCACCCCGGACTTGGCCCGGGGTCCACCTCGTTCCGGCGCACGAAAGGGAAAGGCGGACCCCGCATCAAGTCCGGGGTGACGCTTTGCGGGCGACATCACGCCGCCTTCACCGCCTCGCAGATGCTCTCGACCACCTCCTCGACCACCCGCTCGTCCTCGCCCTCGGCCATGACCCGAATCAGCGGCTCGGTGCCGGACTTGCGGATGACCAGCCGGCCGCTGCCGTCGAGCCGCCGCTCGGCCGCGGCGATCGCCGACTTCACCGCCTCCGCATCCAGCGGCTGCCCGCCCTGGAAGCGCACGTTCCTCAAGAGCTGCGGCAGCGGGTCGAACTGGTGGAGCACCTCGCTCGCCGGCCGCCCCTCCTCGACCAGGCAGGCGAGGACCTGCAGCGCCGCGATGAGCCCGTCCCCCGTCGTCGAATAATCGGACAGGATGATGTGCCCCGATTGCTCGCCGCCGACATTGTAGCCGCCGCTCCGCATCGCCTCGAGCACGTGACGGTCCCCGACCTTGGTGCGGACGAGTTCGAGCCCGTTCTGGATGAGGAAGCGCTCGAGGCCGAGGTTCGACATCACCGTCGCCACCACCCCGTCGCCCTCGAGCAGCCCGCGCTTCGCCCGGAACAGGGCGATCAGCGCCATCAGCTGGTCGCCGTCGACGATCTGGCCCTTCTCGTCGACGATGATCACCCGGTCGGCGTCGCCGTCGAGCGCGATGCCGATATGGGCCTGCTCCTCGACCACCCGCGCCTGCAGCAGCGCCGGCGCGGTCGAGCCGCAGCCGTCGTTGATGTTGAGGCCGTTCGGGCTGACCCCGATCGACACAACCTCCGCCCCGAGCTCCCACAACGCGTCCGGCGCAACGTGGTAGGCGGCGCCGTTGGCGCAATCGACCACCACCTTCAGCCCGTCGAGCCGCAGCTCCTCGGGGAAGGTCGACTTGGCGAAATGGATGTAGCGGCCGCGCGCGTCCTCAATCTTCCGTGACCGGCCGATCAAGGCGGCGTCCACCAGCTCCGGCTCGCCCTCGATCAGCCGCTCGATCTCGGCCTCAGCCTCGTCCGAGAGCTTGTAGCCGTCGGGCCCGAACAGCTTGATGCCGTTGTCGACATAGGGGTTGTGGCTGGCCGAGATCATCACGCCGAGGTCGGCGCGCATCGACCGGGTCAGCATCGCCACCGCCGGCGTCGGCACCGGCCCGACCATCACCACGTCCATGCCGACGCTGGTGAAGCCGGAGATCAGCGCCGTCTCCATCATGTAGCCCGACAGCCGCGTATCCTTGCCGATCACGACGCGGTGGCGATGGTCGCCGCGCAGGAAATAGGCCCCCGCCGCCTGCCCGACCCTCTGCGCCATCTGCGCCGTCATCGGCGCCCGGTTGGTGCGGCCGCGTATCCCGTCGGTCCCGAAGAATTTGCGATTCATTCTACCTGCGGTCCTGCTCGCCTTCCGCTGGCGGAGGCGCGGCCCCGGATAGCGGCTTCCTGTCCGAGAAGCGAGCGTCGCCTTCGACGGGCTGGCAGGGCGGGACCTTGGCTTAGCGTCGGCCTCGCTTGCCGTGCTGCTTCGCGCTGCCCGCGGCCGCCGCTTCGTCGATCGTGGTCTGGTCGACGAGAAGTGACAGGCTCACATCTCTCAGCTCGCCGGACATCTCGATTCCCGGCGGGATGTCCACCCACCAGGCGTTCGCATCGGCCGCTTCGCGAGACTTGAGCGAGCTCGCGTGCGAAGCCTTTGAAGGAGGGGGAGGCGGAGGAGGAGGAGGAGGAGGCGAAGGCGGGGGCGGGGCGTTGAGAGTTCCGTTGAAAGCAAAGCCCCCCGGTCCGCTGATCGAAACGCTGCCACCATTGACGGTCGCACCGCTCACCAGGAGGTAGGATAGCCCCGAGCCGACGGCGAAGGTCGCGGTCGCGAAACCGAGATTGACGGTTGTCGACGCCGTCATCCGCCGGATGAGAGTGCCCACTGCCTGTTGAATCGGAGTGTTACCCGTTCGCGCGGTCTGTGGATTCACTGCAGTCAGGGTTATCGTGCCACTCGCATATGTCTGCAGATCGGTTGTGGCATCATAGGACGCGTTGGGCTGGACGACGCGCAATAGAGGTTGGGTAGTGAGCCCCCCCCTCCCTCGAAGATCATATTGTATGATACCGCTACAGCGTTATTAATATCATTATTTCTTGCGACAATCGTGCCATCTGAGTTTTGAGTCCATGACAAAGTCGTCAAGTTCACGGGGGTGCCAGGGGTGTTCCTAGCATCTCCAAATTGCTTGCTTATGCGAGAGATGAGATCAACCGTGTCTCCGGCAATGCTTAGCCAATCGCTCCAGCCCATCTCATGCTCCTCTGGTATAAGAGACTGTGACAAATGGAGCCTTGGTCGTCTGGAATGTCCATAGTGCTAATCCATTTCCGAGCAGTTTCTTATAGCTTCCCTCCGAAACGCAATAAAAGCGGCCGCAAGATGATGAGAATCTCGCTCGTCGACGGTCCAATTGACCCGATATGGATCGGCATCCTCCCTCGACGGAATCGCAACGCGACTCGTCGATCGGACGGCGTGAACGGCGCGCGTGACCTGCCTTCCCCGGAGCACCACCCGCCGCTACACCCCGTGCCATGAGCCAAGCCGCCCGCATCCTCGCCGCGCTCGCCGCCGGGCTCCTGCTCGGCATCGCCACCGCGCACGCCGCCTGGGGGCCGCGCGCCGCCGATCTCGTCGAGCCGGTCGGGCAGCTGTGGCTGAACGGCCTCCGCATGACCATCGTCCCCCTCGTCGTCGGCCTCCTCGTCACCGCGATCGCCGAAGGCGCGGAGGCGGCGCGGGGCAGTCGTGTCGCCGGGCGTTCCTTCGCCTGGATGGTCGGCCTCCTGTGGCTCTCCGCGATTCTCGGCGCCGTCCTCGTGCCGCTCCTGCTCGGCCTGTTCCCGATGCCCGGCGACGCGGCGCAGGCCCTCAAGTCCGCGCTCAGCACCGCCAAGCCCATCGACACCGTCCCCGGTTTCGCGGATTTCCTGCGCTCGATCGTCCCGGCCAATGTCGTCTCCGCCGCGGCGAACGACCAGATCCTGCCGCTCGTCGTCTTCGCCACCGCCTTCGCCTTCGCCTTGACGCGCATCTCCGCCGAAGGCCGCGCGCAGGTGGTTTCGCTGTTCCGTGCCGTCGCCGAGGCGATGATCGTCGTCGTCAACTGGCTGTTGTGGATCGGCCCGATCGGCGTCTTCGCCCTCGCCTACACGGTCGGCGTCCGCGCCGGCGGCGGTGCCTTCGGCGCGCTTCTCCACTACATTGCGATCGTCTCGTCGGTCGGGATCGTCGTCCTCGCCCTTGCCTACCTCGTCGCCGCGCTCGGCGCCCGCCTGCCGCTCGCCCGCTTCGCCCGCGAGGTCGCGCCCGCCCAGGCGGTCGGCTTCAGCACCCAATCCTCGCTCGCCACGCTTCCCGCGATGCTGCGCTCGGCGGAGAAGCTCGGCGTCCCCGTCGCCGCGTCCGGCGTCACCCTCCCCCTCGCCGTCGCCCTGTTCCGCGCGACCGGCCCCGGCATGAACATGGGCGTCGTCCTCTACGTCGCCCATTGGTACGGGATGAGCCTCTCGCCTGCCGTCATCGCCATGGGCGTGGTCGTCGCGGCGATCACCACCTTCAGCGCGATCAGCCTGCCGGGCCAGGTCAGCTTCGTCACCAACACCGCGCCGATCGCGCTCGCCATGGGCGTCCCCCTCGAGCCGCTCGCCTTGCTCATCGCCGTCGAGACCATCCCGGACCTGTTCCGCACCGTCGGCAATGTGACGATGGACGTGGCCGTCGCCGCAACCGTCGCGCGGCGCGGCGATATCTCCTTGGAATCTAACACAGATCAGGACCGGCTCCTGAACGAGGACAATAATCAGGCCTGAATGAACCGCCGGCCGCCCCGGCGGTTGTCGGCGGATGCCCGATAGCGTCCGCGAACCCCTCGACTCGCGCTACGATGCCGAGGCGATCGCCGGGCGGCCGAGCCTGTTCAAGGTGATCGGCTCCGGCGTCATCACCGGCGCCGCCGACGACGACCCCTCCGCGATCGGCACCTATTCCAGTGCCGGCGCCAAATTCGGCCTCGGCATGCTGTGGATCGCGCCGGTCCTGCTGCCGATGATGTACATCGTCGTCTACCTGTCGGCGAAGATCGGCCAGGTCTACGGCAAGGGCTTGTTCGCCTGCATCCGCGACCAGTTTCCGGGCTGGGTGCTGATGCCGCTCGTCAGCCTCGCCTTTCTCGGCAACATCATCGAGGCGGCGGCCGACCTCGGCGGCATCGGCTCGGCGATGAACCTCCTCATCCCGCTTCCCATCCCGATCCTCGTCCTGGCGACGGCCGCCATCATCTACGCGATCCAGTATTTCGGCTCCTACAGCCTCATCCGCGGCATCTTCCGCTGGCTGGCCTTGATCCTCTTCGCCTACGTCGCCGCCGCGATCCTGGCGAAGCCCGATCCCCTGTCGGTGCTGCGCAGCACCGTCATTCCCAGCATCCGCTTCGACGCCGATTTCTTCGGCATCGTCGTCGCCTGCATCGGCACGTCGCTCTCCGCCTATGTCTACACCTGGCAGTCGAACCAGGAGGTGGAGGAGCAGATCGCCATGGGCCGCCGCCGCGTGTTCGAGCGCAAGGGCACCAGCAAGCGCGAGCTGCAGCGCACCCAGCGCGACGTGCTGATCGGCATGATCTTCTGCAATTTGATCCTCTACTTCATCCTCATGGCGACGGGCGTCACGCTCCACGCCGCCGGTCAGACCGAGGTCGAGACCGCCGCCCAGGCCGCCGCCGCGCTCACGCCGCTGGCCGGCGCCGGCGCGACCTGGCTGTTCGTCGCCGGCATCGTCGGCGTCGGCTTCCTCGCCGTCCCGGTGATGACCACCGGTGCCGCCTACGACGTCGTCCAGGGCCTCGGCCGGGAGGCGAGCCTCCACGACCATCCGCGCGACAACCGGCTCTTCTATCTGATCATCTTCCTGGTGACGGCGCTCGCGGTCGGGCTCAACTTCCTGGGCTTCAACCCGATGCGCGCCCTCGTCTGGTCCGGCATCGTCCAGGGCTTCTCCGTCCCGCCTCTGCTCGTCGTGATGATGCTGCTCACCAACCGCAAGCAGGTGATGGGCTCGCGCCGCAACAACCGCGCCACCAACCTCCTCGGCTGGGCGACGACCGCCATCACCTTCGCCGCCACCTTCTGCCTCGTCGCCACCTGGTTCTGACCGGCACCGCCATAGCGGGAGTGACAGTCACTCCGCCGCGCCGGCGGACGTGGAGGTTCAGCTATTCTGGTAGATCCACGCCAGCGGGGACACCGTCGTCGCGTGGAAGGCGGTGACGAGGAGCCAGAACAGGAGCCCGCCGACCAGGGCGATCCACCCGGGCGCCGCGTCCTTCCACTTGGCCCGGCCGCGGATGAGAGCCGCGAACGGCACCAGCGACGTTCGCCGCTCCCACTCGCCCCAGCTGCGCCCCTGCACGGCGCGCTTCTTCAAGTCCTGGCCGATCGAGCCGCCGACGGCGAGGACGAGGATGCCGGCCGCGACGATGAGGTTGCGCGCGGACCACCACAGCGACAGGTGGACCAGCGCCCACAGCGCGAAGGCCATGTTCATCGGGTGCCGCGTGATCGCGAACACCCCGGTCGCCGGCCGGGCCGCCAGCTTCTGCGCCCCGGGATGCGGAAAGGCGGGATTGCGGACGAACGACCCGACCAGCAGGATCGAGGCGACGAGCATCAGCCCGCTCGCCGCCGGCCACCACCAGCCCGGCGCGATCCATACCGGCAGCGAATCGCTCGCAGTGTTCCAGGCGACGATCACCCACAGCAAGGTCAGCACCGCGACGATGGCATAGACCCCGGCGAATCCCGCCTCGCCGAAATGGCCGACCAGGGTCCGTCGGTACGGGTGCGACAGGAGGAAGTGGCTGCCGACGAAGGCCAGCATCGCGAGCGCGAGGCCGACCGTCGACGTCAACGGTCGTATGCTTTCGGCAGCGCTCCTTCCGGCAGCGTCCGGTAGCGGTCCCTGAGCTTCGTCTGGTGGTTGGAAAGCGGCTGCTGGACGCCGTCGATCAGCACCAGCTGCGCCGCCGCGCCGTTCTCGAGCGGATCCTTGTCCCACACCACCACATCGGCGCGCCGGCCGGGCCGCAGCGAGCCGATCTCGCCGCCCAGCCCCACCGCCTCGGCCGGCGCCGAGGTGATCGTCTCGAGCGCCTGGCCCCAGGTGAGGCCGGTGGCGCCGGGCAGCCGCGCGATCGCGACGAGGTTGCCGGCATATTGCCGCGCCTGACGCACCTGCCGCGCCTCATTGTCGCCGATCATGCCGATCGAGACGTGGACGCCGGCGGCCCGCATCCGGCCGATGTTCGACTGGGTCGAGGCGAGCTCCTCGAAGCTGTTGGGCAGGTCGTCGAGCGCCGAGGCGATCACCGGCACGCCGGCGGCGGCGATGTCCTTCGCCACCGTCCAACCTTCCGCCGCGCCGACCAGGACGAGCCGCAGGTTGGGGAATTCCTTCCTCAGCGCCAGCGTCTGCAGGATGTCGCTGGCCCGCTCGACATGGACCATCAGCAACTGCCGCCCCTGCAGGACCGGCACCAGAGCCGCCGCGTCGAAGCGGGTCAGGAGCACGTCCTGCGGCCGCGTCCGCCCCGCGGCGAGCAGGCTGTTGTCCGGCTGGTCCTCGAGCGGCAGGGTGCGCTGGTCGTTCGCCGTCGCCGCCCGCGCCGCGCCGGAGGAGGAGACGCCGGTCCGCCGCCCCAGATCGGCCGCTTCCCTCAGCGCATTGCGGAACAGGACGTGCGCGGCCGCGCGGCTGCCGCCGGCATCCTGCGTGCCGTCCTCGCCGAACTCGACGAACTGGAAGGCCCGCGCCCGGGTGATCGGGTTCATGTCGGCGCCGAGGTCGATCACCGCCCCCTGGCCCGCGAAGATGCTCTTCGCCGTCCCCGGGGCGACGATGGCGCGGGTGACGCCGCCGGCGCGGTTGACGGCGATCGGCTGCGCCTTGGGATTGATCGCCGGCGCGACGTCGATCGCCGCGCTGAACGGCGAGTTGCGCGCCGACACGTCGTTCGCCGCGTCGACCGCGTCGACCTCGACCAGCCCGACCCGCGAGAAGCCGGCGACGATCCCCGGCGTCACCCATTTGCCGGTCGCGTCGACCACCTGCGCCCCCGCCGGCACCGCCACGCCGCGGCCCGCGGCGACGATGCGCCCGTCGCGGATGACGACGATGCCGCCCTGGATCGGCTCGGACCCGTCACCGAGCGCGACGGTGCCGCCCGCGATCGCCACCGTCTGCGCGGCGGCGGGCGCCGCGGCGAGAGCGGCCCCGCCAGCAAGGAGGGCAAGGAGAGACCGCAAGAACCACCGTTCGCCCTGAGCTTGTCGAAGGGCTGTCCTTCTCTTGATGGAAGAAGTGAAGGACAGGGCTTCGACAGGCTCAGCCCGAACGGGTGCCTGCGGAACGAGGCCATGTGCTTTCCGCGCGCCCATCACTTCACATCCCCTTCGCCCGGCTGGCCTAGCTCGAAATCGGTGACCGGCCGCCGCCTCGGGTCGTTGGCGTCGTACATCAGCGCGCCGTCCACCCACACCCGCTCGGGCCGCGTGTAGACGCTCAGCGGATTGCCGTTCCACAGCACCACGTCCGCCATCTTGCCCGGCCTGAGGCTCCCGGTCCTGGCGTCGATGCCGAGCGCGCGGGCCGGATTGGAGCTGAGCCAGGTCCAGACGACCTCGTCCGGCACATCGATGCCGATCCGCCGCCCCGCCGCCTGCGCCTTGGCCGCTTCCTGGTAGAGGCGCTGGATGCCGTTCGGATCGTCGGAATGGACGATCGCGCAGCCGCCGGCCTTGTGGACGAGCGGGATATTCTCCTCGATCCCGTCATAGGCTTCCATCTTGAAGCCGTACCAGTCGGCCCACATCGCCGCGCAGATATGATTGTCGCGCAGCAGGTCGGCGATCTTGTAGGCCTCGACCGCGTGGTGGAAGGCGGCGACCTTGTAGCCGAACTCCTTGGCCATATCGATGACGTTGGCCATCTCGTCGGCGCGGTAGCAATGGTTTTGGACGAGGATCTCGCCGGCGAGCACGCCGCGCAGCGTGTCCATGCCGATGTCGCGCGCCGGCGGCTCGCCGCCGTCGCGCTCATATTTGTCCCACCGTCTTTTGTACTCGACCGCCCGCGCCCAGGTGGCGCGGTCGAGGGCGATATTGCCCATGCGGCTGCCCGGCATCTGGTTGCGGCTGCCGTAGACGCGCTTCGGATTCTCGCCGCAGGCCATCTTGAGGCCGTAGGGCGCGCCCGGGAACTTCATCTGCTGGACGGTGCGCGCCGGCACGTTCTTGAGCACCACCGAGCGGCCGCCGAACAGGTTCGCCGAGCCGGGCAGGATCTCGAGGCTGGTGACGCCCCCGTTCATCAGCGCGCGGGTGAAGCCGGGGTCCTGCGGCCAAACGCTGTGCTCGGCCCAGACGTCGGGATGGACGGGGCCCGTCACCTCGTTGCCGTCCTGGTGCGCCTCGACGGCCGGCGAGGGATAGTCGCCGAGGTGCGAGTGGATGTCGATCACCCCCGGCGTCACCCACTTGCCGCGCGCGTCGATCCGCGTCGCGCCGTCCGGGATCGGCGTGTCGGCCCCGCCGACCGCGCGCACGACGCCGTCGGCGAGGATGACGATGCCGTTGTCGATGCGCCGGCCCTCGCCGTCGAACACCGTCCCCCCGACGATCGCCGTCAGCACCCCGGGATAAGCGCGGTAGGTCGAGGGATAGGGATCGCGCGAATAGGTCTTGGGCGGGGCGGCCGGCGCGGCGGCCTCGCGCGGCGGCGGCGGCGCGGCGCTCGCGCAGCCGACCAGCACGGCGATCGCGGGAACGAACAGCCAGGATTTATTTGACACCGTGCATCCACTTCTTGAGCAGCGGGGACAGGACGAACAGGATCACGCCGATCCCGATCGCGTAGATGCCGATCTTCCAGAACACGCCGGCATAGGTGTCGAGGCTGACCTTGAGGTTGGTCACCTGGCCGCCGACCGTCTCGACGCTGGCGACCTGCGCGACGACGCCCGCGACATATTGCGCGACCGAGATCGACAGGAACCAGACGCCCATCATCAGCCCGACGATCCGCGCGATCGACAGCTTGGTGATCATCGACAGGCCCACCGGCGAGATGCACAGCTCCGCGGCGGAGTGGATGAGGTAGAGGCCGGCGAGCCACCAGATCCCGACCTTGAAATCGGCGCCCGCGAACTTCGTGCCCCAGACGAGGAACAGGAAGCCCGCGCCGACGCCCATCAGCGCCACCGCGAACTTGATCGGGATGGTCGGCTCGATTCCGGCCCGCGCCATGCCGTTCCACATCATGCTGAACAGCGGCGCGAGCGCGACGATGAAGAAGGCGTTGAAGAACTGCGTCTGGCCGGCGGAGATGCTGAACAGGCCGAAGATCGAGAGGTCGGTATTGCGGTCCGCGAACAGCGTGAGGGACGAGCCCGCCTGCTCGAACAAGGTCCAGAACACCACGTTGAAGACGATCAGCACCATGGCCGCGACCATCATCTGGAACTCGCGGCTGTCGCCCGCCTTGTACGACCAGACGAGGATGGCGGGGACGCTGACGAGGAACGTCCCGAACAGCACCTTGCCCATGATCGAGAGCGACAGGATGTAGCCGACGATGCCGGCGCCCGGCGGGGGCTTCTGCGTACCCATCAGGTTCCAGAAGAGGAACAGCACCACCGGCACCGCCACCGCGGCGCAGACGTAGATGAGCAGCGACCGGTCCGGCCCGTCCCGCACCGGCGGCTCGCCGTACCCCGCGAGCCTGCCGCCGTCGAACTGGATGAGGCTCCACGAGAAGAGCATGCCGAGCGCCGCGAGGCCGAAGCCCGCCCACCAGCCGACATTGTCGGCGAGGAACGGGCAAAGGAGCTGCGAGAAGAGCGAGCCGAGGTTGATCCCCATGTAGAAGATCGTGAAGCCGGCATCGCGCCGCCGGTCGCCTTGATCGTAGAGCGAGCCGACGATGGTCGAGATGTTCGGCTTGAAGAAGCCGTTGCCGACGGTCACCGCCGACAGGCCGACCAGCAGCAGCAATGTGAAGAAAATGGAGCGGTCGCCGCCGGCCTCGAAGCCGCCCTTTGCGACCGTGCGGGCGACTTTGCCGTCCGGCGCGAGAAGCGATACGCTGCCATCGTCATTGCCCTTGATCA
>JAFAZW010000092.1 GCA_019239415.1 Alphaproteobacteria bacterium | reverse complement strand
GCGGCCTGGTCGGACGCTTCGCTCTCCTCGACCAGCGGGCAGACCCAGTAAGCCTGGCCGCCGCGCGCGACGTGGCGGGAGAGGCCGTCGACCACTTCCGGCAGCCGCTCCAGGCTCAGCACCCGCGTCTCGACCGGCTGGCGGCCCGGCGGCATCTCGTCGAGGCGCGACACGTCCATCTCGCCGAACTGGGTCAGGGTGAGGGTGCGCGGAATCGGGGTCGCGGTCATCACCAGGAAGTGCGGCGGCCGCTCGGCCTTGTTCGCGAGCATCATGCGCTGCTCGACGCCGAAGCGGTGCTGTTCGTCCACCACGGCGAGACCGAGCCGCTTGTAGCCCACCGCCTCCTGGAAGATGGCGTGCGTCCCGACCAGGATGTCGATCGAACCGTCGGCGAGCCCCATCAGCGTCGCCTCGCGGACGCGCCCCTTTTCGCGCCCGGTGAGGATGGCGACATTGGCCTCGACGCCCGCCAGCATGCGCTGCAGCGTCTCGAAATGCTGGCGGGCGAGGATCTCCGTCGGCGCGAGCATCGCCGCCTGGGTTCCCGCCTCGACGGCGACGAGCATCGCCTCCAGCGCGACCAAGGTCTTGCCGGAGCCGACGTCGCCCTGGAGCAGGCGGAGCATCGGCTGGGCCTGCGCCATATCGCCCTCGATCTCGGTCATCGCACGGCGCTGCGCGCCGGTGGGAGAGTAAGGGAGGCGTAGCTGTGCCCGGAGGCGTCCGTCGCCGGTAAGCGGCATGCCACGGCGCCGCCGCGCGCTCGCCCGCACCAGCATCAGCGCCAGCTGGTTGGCGAACACCTCGTCATAAGCGAGGCGCTGCCGCGCCGCGGCGGCGCCGCGACCCCGATGCGCGTCGGCGAGTGCCTCACGCCAGCCGGGCCATGAGCGGGCGGCGAGCAGGCTCGGTTCGATCCACTCGCCAAGGTCAGGGGCGCGCGCCAGCGCTTGAGCGGCAAGATCGCCGAGGCGGCGGCTCGTCAGCCCCTCGGAGAGCGCATACACCGCCTCGCGCTCCGGCAGGTCGAGCGCCTCGTCCGGCGGCAGCACATAGTCCGGATGGACGATTTGCAGCTCCTGCCCGTACCGCTCCATCCTTCCGGAGACGACGCGCGGCTCGGCGAGCGGCAGCTGCTTCTTCGCCCAGCCGGGATTATGGAAATAGGTGAGGGTGAGGTAATTGCCCCCGCGGTCGGTGGCGTGGACCCGAAACGGGCTGCGCGCGCCGCCCTGCCGGTAGTCGACGGGCGTCACCAGCACCGTCACCACGTTCCCGGCGTCCGCCTCATCCACCGTTTCCACCCGCTTGCGCTCGATCCACCCGGTGGGCAGATGGAAGAGCAGGTCGACCACCCGCTCCAGCCCCAGGCGCTTCAGCGGCTTCGCCAGCGCCGGCCCGACGCCCTTCAGCACCTCCACTTCCGCGAACAGGGGATTGAGGACGTCGGGGCGCATGGCCGATTGGTAGGGCCGGAGCGGCGGCGCAACAATCCCGCCGCGACAGGCCGGGAAAGAGCCGCTATCCTCGCACCAAGGGGAGGAGCGCATGGCCTTCGAGAAGGAACCGCCCGCCGAAGGACCCGAGCCGGAGCCGACGCTGCTCGAGGTGGTGGAGAAAGCCGGCCGTCAGATCGGAACGGCGCTGGTCGTCGGCGCCGCCTTCATCGCGGTCGCGATCTACGCCCGCCCGGGGCCGCCGCGCTACCAGGCGTTCAGCGCCGGAGCGGAGTTGGTGCGGATCGACACGCGCAGCGGGGCGATGATCGCGTGCGGCGGCGGCCAGTGCTACAATGTCCACAAGATGGGCGAACATATCGCCCGCCAGGCGCCCACTTTGCCCTCCCTGCCCACGCCGGCGGCGCCGGCCGCCGTCCCGGCGATACCGGCGCCTGCCGCGCCAGCCGCGCCTTCCGCTCCAACAGCACCGGCAGCACCGGCGTCGCGCTGAGACGAACCCCGCTTCAAACCGCGCGCCCGGCGCACTAGATGGGCCGGTGACGCCGCCTGCAATTCCGCAGCGCGGCCTTTCCTGCTTGGGAGCGACACTTGCACCGCGACGCCCGCCTGAAGCGCCTGCGCTTTCGCGCCTGGCACCGCGGCACGAAGGAAGCCGACCTGCTCATCGGCGGCTTTTTCGATGCCCATGCCACGGGCTGGAACGAGGCGGAGATTGCCTGGTTCGAGCGGCTGCTCGAGGAGCAGGACGTCGACATCATGGCGTGGGCGCTCGGAACGGCGGCGGCGCCGGACGCATTCACGGGGGAACTGATGCGGCAGCTCAAGCGTGTGAACTATATCAAGCATCCGCAATAAGTGACTGACATCCAACGCATCCTGAAGGCCGATCGGCCGATGACGCTGGCCGGC
The DNA here is from genome assembly GCA_019239415.1 of Alphaproteobacteria bacterium. Classification (GTDB taxonomy): domain Bacteria; phylum Pseudomonadota; class Alphaproteobacteria; order Sphingomonadales; family Sphingomonadaceae; genus Allosphingosinicella. The sequence continues at coordinate 5,843 of JAFAZW010000092.1, read as the reverse complement.
GCCCCTGCCGGCTTCCTGCCGTGGCTCGCCGCCGACCTCGCGCGCGCGGCGAAGGGGAGGGCCGTGTTCATCGCCCCCGACGAGGCGGCGATGCGCGCGCTCGCCGACGCGGCTACCTATTTCGCGCCGGAGCTCGAAGTGCTGAGCTTCCCGGCCTGGGATTGCCTCCCTTACGACCGCAGCTCGCCCTCGCTCCGCTCGACCTCGGAGCGGCTCGCCACCCTGCACGCGCTGCAGCGCAAGGCGGACAGGCCGCAGCTCCTCGTCACGACGGTCAACGCGGCGACTCAGCGTACGCTGACGCCGTTTCGGATCCGCCAGCTTGTCGCGCGGCTGGTGCCCGGCGAGCGGATCGACCTCGACCGGCTCACGGCTTTGCTCCAGGCAAACGGCTATGTCCGCACCGATGCCGTCGCCGACGCCGGGGAGTTCGCGGTCCGCGGCGGCCTCGTCGACCTGTTTCCGGCGGGCGAGACCGAGGGGCTGCGCCTCGATTTCTTCGGCGACGAGATCGAGAGCGTGCGGCGCTTCGATCCGTCGACCCAGCGCACCACCGGCACCGCCGAGGGCGGCTTCACCTTGCTGCCAGCCTCCGAGACCCTGCTCGACGAGGAGAGCATCAAGCGCTTCCGCTCGCGTTACCGCGAGAGGTTCGGCGCGACGGCGACCGGCGATCCTCTCTATCAGGCAGTCTCGGAAGGCCGCCGCCTCGCCGGCGTGGACCACTGGCTCCCGCTGTTCGAGGAGCGGCTGGGGACTCTGTTCGACCATCTCGGCGCGGACGACCTGGTGGTGCGCGATACCCATGACGCCGGCGCGGCCGACGCGCGGTTCGAAGCGATCGCCGACTATTACGACAATCGGAAGCGTGCCCAGACCGGCGAGGCGGGCAGCTACCGCCCGCTCGAGCCGGAGGCGCTCTATCTCTCCCGCGGTGACTGGCGCGCACTGATCGAGACGCGGCCGCTCCACCTCACGACGCAGTTCCACGAGCCCGAGAGCGCCGGCGTGATCGACTTCGGCATCGACGCCGCGCGCGACTTCGCGCCGGAGCGGTCGCAGAACGCCAATGTCTACGAAGCGGTCGTCGCCCATGTCGCCGACCTGCGACGGGCGAAGAAGAAGGTGGTTCTCGCCAGCTACTCGCGCGGCGCTCGCGAACGCCTGAAAGGCCTGCTCGCCGACCACGGCCTCAAGAAGGCGGTCGAGGTGGAGACCTGGCAGGAGGCGCAGGGCACGGGTGCGCGCGAGGGCGCGGGCTCCGTAGCGCTTGCCGTTCTGCCGCTCGACCACGGCTTCACGACGCCGGACGTGGCGGTGCTTACCGAGCAGGACATGCTCGGCGACCGGCTCGTGCGCCGGCGGCGGCGCAAGAAGTCGACCGACGCGTTCCTCTCCGAGCTCGCCACCCTCACCCCCGGCGACCTCGTCGTCCACGCCGACCACGGGATCGGCCGCTACGAGGGGCTGACCCGGATCCCGGTCCAGTCGAGCCCGCACGATTGCGTGGCCCTCGAATATGCCGGCGGCGACAAGCTCTACGTGCCGGTCGAGAATATCGACGTCCTCTCCCGCTACGGCAGCGGCGAGGAGGGCGTTTCGCTCGACAAGCTGGGCGGCGAGGCGTGGCAGCGTCGCAAGTCGCGGATGAAGGAGCGGATCCGCGAGATCGCCGGCGAGCTGATCAAGACCGCCGCCGAGCGCGCGCTCCGCCCCGGCGCGGTGATCGAGCCGGACACCAGCTACGCCGCCTTCGCCGACCGGTTCCCCTATGAGGAGACCGAGGACCAGGACCGGGCCATCGCCGACGTCTTTGCCGACCTCGAAGCGGGCAAGCCGATGGACCGGCTGGTCTGCGGCGACGTCGGCTTCGGCAAGACCGAGGTGGCGCTCCGCGCCGCCTTCGCGGCGGCGATGGCCGGGTATCAGGTGGCCCTTGTCTGTCCCACGACGCTGCTCGCGCGCCAGCATTACAACACCTTCTGCGAGCGGTTCCGGGGTTTCCCGATCGAGATCGGCCGCCTTTCGCGGCTCGTCCCGCCGAAGGAGGCGAAGGCGACCAAGGAGGGGCTGAAGGAGGGGAAGGTCGACATCGTCGTCGGCACCCATGCGGTCCTTGCCAAAGGGGTCGAGTTCAAGAAGCTCGGCCTCGTCATCGTCGACGAGGAGCAGCGCTTCGGCGTCACCCACAAGGAGCGGCTGAAGGGGCTGCGCGCGGACGTCCACTTCCTCACCCTCACCGCGACGCCGATCCCGCGCACGCTGCAGATGGCGATGTCGGGCCTCAGGGAGCTCAGCGTCATCCAGACGCCGCCGGTCGACCGGCTGGCGGTGCGTACCTACGTCATGCCTTGGGACCCGGTCGTCGTGCGCGAGGCGCTGCTCAGGGAGCATTATCGCGGCGGCCAGACCTATTTCGTCGCCCCGCGCGTCGCCGACCTGCCCGATCTCGAGCAGTTCCTGCGCGACGAAGTGCCCGAGGTCCGCTTCGTCACCGCCCACGGCCAGATGGGCGCGACCGAGGTCGAGGAGAAGATGTCGGCCTTCTACGACCGCCGGTACGACGTGCTGCTGTCGACGACGATCGTCGAATCGGGCCTCGACATCCCCTCCGCCAACACCTTGATCATCCACCGCGCCGATCGGTTCGGCCTCGCCCAGCTCTACCAGCTGCGCGGCCGCGTCGGCCGCTCGAAGACCCGCGCCTACGCCTATTTCACGACGCCCGAGACGCGCACCGTCACCGAGGCCGCCGACAAGCGGCTGCAGGTGCTCGCCAATCTCGAATCGCTCGGGGCCGGCTTCCAGCTCGCCAGTCACGACCTCGACATTCGCGGCGCCGGCAACCTGCACGGCGACGAGCAGTCGGGGCACATCAAGGAGGTCGGCTTCGAGCTCTACCAGTCGATGCTCGAGGAGGCGATCCTCGAGGCGAAATCCGGCGGCCTCGCGACGCGCGCGGAAGATTTCTCGCCGCAGATCACCGTGGACGCGCCGATCATGATTCCGGACGAATACGTCCCCGATCTCGATCTTCGCATGGGCCTCTACCGGAGGATGAACGAGCTCGACACGCCGGCGGAGATCGAGCCGTTCGCCGCCGAGCTGATCGACCGCTTCGGCAAGCTGCCGGCGGAGACCGACAACCTCCTGAAGATCATCGAAGTGAAGATGAACTGCCGCGCCGCGCAGGCGGTGAAGCTCGACGTCGGCCCCAAGGGCGCGCTCGTCCACTTCCACAACGACAGCTTCCCGGACCTGCCGGGGCTGCTCGCCTACGTGCAGCGCCTGAAGGGCACGGCCAAGCTCCGCCCCGATTCGAAGCTCGTCATCCAGCGCGCCTGGCCCGATGCCGAAAGCCGGATCAACGGCGCCGTCCAGCTGTCGCGAGGTCTCGCGCGCATCCTCGGCTGAGCCGCGCTTGTCAGCGGCCGCCGAGCCGATATTGAGCGGGTCGTGACCGACCGCGGCCGCCATCTCGTTCTCGCAGACCGCGCCTTCGCAACCGGCGCAGGGCTGCCCGGCCGCCTGCTCGGCGGCAGCTTCCGGCACGTTCTCGACCGGATCGACGCCGGGCTCGCCCGGGGAGCGATCCACGCGACGCTTCCCGACGGCCGCGGCCGGCTCCTCGGCGGGCGGGCGCCGGGGCCGGAGGCCGTCGTCCGCCTCCACAGCTGGAACAGCCTCGTGCGGCTGATCACCTCCGGTTCGGTGGGCTGGTACAAGGCGTGGGAGAACGGGGAATGGTCGAGCCCCGATCCCGTGCCCCTGTTCGCCTTGTTCATGCTGAACGGCGAGACGCTCGGGGACACCGCCCGCGCCAAGGGCCTGTTCCGCGCCGTCAACCGCGTCGCCCACCGGCTGCGCGGCAACGACCGCCGCCGCGCGCGTGACAACATCGCCCACCATTACGACCTCGGCAACGATTTCTACCGGGCCTGGCTCGACCCCTCGATGACCTATTCGAGCGCCGTCTTCGCCGATCCGGCCGGCGACGAACCCCTGGAGCGGGCCCAGGCGCGCAAGATCCGGCTGCTGCTCGACCGGCTCGACCTCAGGCCCGGGGACCGGCTGCTGGAGATCGGCTGCGGCTGGGGTTCGCTGGCCGAGATCGCCGCGCGCGATTACGGTGTCGCCGTCGTCGGCATCACCCTGTCGGCAGAGCAGCAGGCGTTCGCCAAGGCGCGCATGGCGGCCGCCGCGCTGGGCGCGAAAGTCGACATCCGGCTCCAGGACTATCGCGAGGTCGACGACAGGTTCGACGCGGTCGCGAGCGTCGAAATGGCCGAAGCGGTCGGCGAGGACTACTGGCCTGCCTACCTCGCCGCCATCGCGCGCGCGCTGAAGCCCGGGGGGCGGGCGGCGCTCCAGCTCATCTCGATCCGCGAGCCGCTGTTCGAGCGCTATGCCGCCAGCGCCGACTTCATCCAGACCTACATCTTCCCCGGCGGCATGCTGGTCAGCGAGGCGCGGTTCGCCGCGCTCGCGAAGCAGGCGGGACTGCTATGGCAGGACCGGCAAGGCTACGGCCTCCATTATGCCGAGACGCTGAAGCGGTGGCGCGAGCGCTTCGACGCCGCGGTCGCGGAGGCGCGCCTGCCCGCGGGCTTCGACGCGCGGTTCCACCGCCTGTGGCGCTATTACCTCATGTATTGCGAGGGCGGCTTCCGCGGCGGCGGCATCGACGTGGCCCAGGTGACGTTGGTGAAGGAATGACCGTCGCCCCCGCGCAGGCTGGGGCCCCAGCGGGTGAAAGGCGCCGAGTTGTTCCCCCGCTGGGATGCCAGCCTTCGCTGGCATGACGGTTAGCGCCCCAGCTCCAGCCGATGCCCCGTCTCGAAATCCTCCCGCAGCAGCGCGACGAGGGCATCGGCGACCGCGCGTGGCGGCTTGAGGGTTGCCGCGTCCTCGCCGGGATAGGCGTTGGCGCGCATCCGGGTCGCCGTCGCGCCGGGGTCGACGATCGCCACCTTCACCGCCGCGAGGTTCCTGACCTCCTCGGCATAGGACAGAGCGAGCGTCTCCAGCGCCGCCTTCGACGCGCCGTACGCGCCCCAATAGGCCCGCGGCTTGCGGCCGACGCTCGAGGTCACCGCGATCAGCCGTCCCGCGTCGCTCCGGCGCAGCAGCGGGTCGAAATTGGCGATCAGCGCCTGGTTGGCGAGGACATTCAAAGTGAGGAGTCGGTTGAATTCCTTGCCGTCGATCTGGGCGACCGGCGTCAGCGCGCCGAGCATCGCGGCATTGAGGACGAGGATGTCGAGGCGCTTCCACCGCTCGGCCGCGGCCGCCGCGAGACGGGCGATGCTGTCGCTCTCGGTGAGATCGAGCGGCGCGATCGTGGCGCTGCCGCCGGCCTCGTGAATCCGCTCCTCGACCGCCTCGAGATCGGCGGCGGTTCGCGCGGTCAGCACGACATGCGCCCCGGCGGCGGCAAGCGCCTCCGCAACGGCGGCGCCGATGCCGCGGCTTGCGCCCGTCACTAGCGCGATGCGGCCGGCCAGAAATGGTCCGGTCATAGGAGAACCCAGCAAGAAGGGAGGGCTTCGACAGGCTCAGCCCGAACGGAGGGAAATGACATGCGCCACCCCCTAAACCGTTCGGGCTGAGCTTGTCGAAGCCCTTTCCTTTTTTCCGGCTGCTTACCCGTAGCGCTCCGCCAGCATGGCGAGCTGGTCGGGATGGTCCTGCTCCTCGTGGTCGGTGAGGCGGGTCGGGTAGGCGCCGGAGAAGCAGGCGTCGCAATATTGCGGCTGCGCCTCGTCGCGCACGTCCTCGCCGAGGGCGCGGTAGAGGCCGTCGATCGACAGGAAGGCCAGGCTGTCGGCGCGGATATATTCGTT